>NZ_JBHUHY010000004.1:0-301487 GCF_042682765.1 Aquimarina celericrescens
ATTATGAACAGTTACCACCGATGGGATTTCTTCTTCAGCAAACTCTTTAAACAATAAAGTTCTAATTTTCTTAGCTCCCCAGAGTTTGTGTTTTTCTTTTAATTTAAGAATACCATCAATGATTTTTTGATCGGTTGCATTAGGATGTTTTCCTGGTTTTCTGGATTGTTCTTTTAGACCTTCAAAGCCTTGGTTTTCGAATCGATCAATCAATTTATAAGCTGTTGGTCTGGAGATTCCAAAACTTTTGCATAATTCTGTGATGGTATATTTTCCAGTACGCCATTCACAGATAAATTCAATTTTTTGTTCCATAGTTGTTGTGTTTTTCCAAGGCATGATNTAATGTGCTACAACAAACAAATAAGCACACTAATGTACTCATATATTATATATATCTAAAAATACTCATTTCTAATTAAAATAATAGGATACCGCATTCAATTTCAAAATATTTATAATCAATATTTTAAAAGTTTTTAAACGACTACAAACGGTTACAAACGAAATTAAATACTTCCCAACCGAATCTCCATGTTTTCCTGATCTATGTTTGCATCGTCGAAACATAAGAACTCGATAGTATCAATTGTTTAACACAAAAAATAAAAATTATGAACACGCTTAAAAACAAAGTACAGTTGATTGGAAACTTAGGACAAGAACCTGAAATCGTAAACTTGGAATCAGGTAAAAAATTAGCTAAATTTTCTATTGCGACCAATGACTATTATTATGATAAAAAAGGCGATAAAATCACAGACACCCAATGGCATAATATTATCGCTTGGGGTAAAACTGCAGACATTATTGAAAAATACGTAAATAAGGGGCAAGAAATTGCTGTAGAAGGTAAATTAACTACCAGAAGTTATGAAGATAGTGAAGGTAAAAAGCGATATGTTACTGAAGTAGTCTGTAATGAGCTGTTAATGTTAGGAAAATAAAAAATTGGGGCACAGAAATCTGTGCCCCAATTTCATACTTTTTCATTTTAAAGAAATTTACCTTCATCATCGGTTTTTACCTTAATGAGTTTATCCCCATTTTCTAATCTAAGTTTATACATTTTTTTTGCTTTCCCGCTTTTATCATTGTAATTAACCAAATATACATCTTTGGTTACAGTCCATCCAGGGAATCTTTTTTGTATAGATCTTGATACTGCTACTGGCAACTTTACATTCTTAAATTTTTCTACAGTACGCAAAACTTTACCGTCCTTATCATAAGCGGCCAAAATTTTACCTTCTGGAATATAAAATGCTACTTCATAATGATCATATTCATCATCATAAATATCTGAACTCTTTATATCATAAGTAGCCACCTTACGTTGAAGTAATTCGACCGGCAGAGCTTCATCTTCAGCATCAGTTCCACTGAGATATTTATAATTTGTAGCTATTATCCATACTTCAGCTAACTGCTCTACGTCTTGAGCGAAAGTTGGGATGGTTAATCCAAAAACAAGTAAACCTAAAATTATTTTTTTCATGATTTTAATTTTTAATGAATGATTAGTAAAAATGAAAAAATGATTCTTGTAGTGTGACTCTAAAAATATCGACCAATTAGTAATTAAACTATGATATTTGTCAGTTGATTGAATATTGTTTCTTTTGTCAATCACAGATATAGTTATCCTTTTATAGCCTCAAATAAGTCTTGAAAATCAGTTCATGATGGATATTGTTAAAATTTAGTATTTTTAGAACAGTAAATACCCCTTACCTCCCTAATTTTAAAACACATCACACGTCAAATATTCACTAATAAATCAACAAAACATGACGACTCAAATGCACTTAGCAGCTCAGTACCTGGCCGCTGCAGGAAGTAGTTTTCTTGAAAAAAAAGAAGACGATAGCCATACCAATCTAGGATTTTCAATTGAGGAAAGAAGCTTGTCAACACACCCCTTAAATGACAATGGCGATGTTTTTTCTCTAAATTATAATCGATTTACTTTAGAATGGAATACAAAAAATTCAAAAAGTTCATTACGATTAAACCAAACTACACATGCTGAAATTTTAAAATGGATACAGCAAACAGCTGAAGAAGCCAATATTCATGAACCCTATAAATACAACCTGCACTACAGATTACCCTATAACCCTGTTACAGGTCATTTTGAATTCAAACTCAATGATGTAAAAAGACTTCACGAGTTAGCTGATTTTAGAACACTCGCACAACGAACTTTAGAAATATTCTTAGAAAATCAACGTTTAAAATCTGATATCAGGATTTGGCCTCATCATTTTGATACTGGAGCTTTTGTAGAGCTAGAAAATGATTCTGCGATCTCACTTAGATTAGGCCTTGCAATTCCAGATAAAATGATTGGCGACTATTACTTCTACATAAGTGGTTATAGAGGCTATGACAGTATAGACACATCCGGTTTTAGTTCATTGACAAACGGAAAATGGTATACTCGTGGTTTTAAAGGAGCTGTTTTACCTGTCTCCAAAATTAATCAAAACGATGGAGTTACTTTTTTTAATGAAGCATTAGCGGCCTATATAATTTAAACAATATGGAACATTGATACGTTCCCGCTACGATCATACCAGACATTAAGCTTTTGATAAACTCCACTCTTAATTTTCTTGTTCATCTTAGCACAGAAATAAATGCACTACTACCAGAAGTAACAATGAAAGAAATACTTAAAAGGCATAAGCTTAAACAGCTTAGGTCATTAAACAATACTTTGGTTTTTCTTCATATGCTGTTGCATTCCTTGTGGTTGCGCATTGATTTCAGGTATACAAAAGTGCAGTAGCTTATTTTGATTTAGTAATCTACACTACCATAGCTGTGATGATCACTACTCTTTTAGACTTGATTGCCTTAGTATTCATTCTTTTAGAGTTGTAAGAATTTAGAAAAGATCAATTTAATAATGACTGCTGATCGTTAAGCGTAATCGATAGCCCCCTTAAAATTTATGTTTTTTTTACATTAAAATAACCTAAATCTAATTTATAATTGCAAAATTAAATTGGCAGCATAGTTACATTTATAAAATTCAAGTGATACACAGAAAATGAAATTAATTTCAAAAAAATATTATAATAGAGATTTATCGTGGCTACGTTTCAATCACAGGGTTTTACAGGAAGCCGCAGACCAAAGTAATTCTCTGTATGAGCGAATTAAGTTTCTTGCTATTTTTTCTTCCAACCTTGATGAATTTTTCAAAGTACGTGTATCAGACATTAGGAAAATTAAAAATCTGGATAAACCGCTACGAAAAAAACTGATTACCAAACCTAATAAGCTTTTGAAAAAAATTAAAAAGCAGGTACATCTTCAACAAGAAGAATTTGGAGATATTTTTATAAATCATATCGTCCCCAAACTTAAAGAGGAGGGGATTCAGCTAATTAGCTGTGAACAATTTTCTGATGCTCAAAAAAAGTTTGCAGAAGATTATTATCAAGAATACTTAGAGAATACGCTTACACTAAATATAAATACGGAAGATGGTGATGAGACTGTTTTTATAGAAAATGAAGAACTGTATTTAACTGCGTTATTAAATAATGAAGAACTTATTGTAGTAAAAATTCCTTCAGATTCTCCAAGATTCATAACATTTCCGGCAAAAAGTGACATCCATTATATCACTTTTATTGATGATATCCTGAAACATAATTTTGCAAAATTTTATAAGCAAAAAGAGCCGTCGGTTTTTCATGCTATCAAAATCTCAAGAGATGCAGAATTATATATTGATAACGAATATTCTGGAGATTTACTTACTAAGATCAAAGATTCGTTAGGTAACAGGAATACCGGGCAAGTAACGCGACTTCTTATAGACAATACTATGCCTTCTGAATTACTTGAACACATTAAAAAAATGTTAGATGCCAATGAGACCGATATTCTAATTGGTGGAAAGTATCATAATTTCAAAGATTTCTTTGATTTTCCGAATCCTACCGGCAAAAAACTTTCAGAAGAGCGATTAGTACCTGTTCCTGAACCAGAGCTTCAGCAGTTTTCGGATATGTTCGATGCAATTACTAAAAAAGATAGACTACTTTATTATCCCTATGAATCTTTTGATGATCTATTACGTCTTGTACGTCAGGCTTCAGAAGATAAAGATGTTATTCGAATTAAAGTAACTTTATATAGAATTGCCAAAAAATCCGAACTTGCCGATGCCTTATTAAATGCTGCAAAAAATGGAAAAGAAGTTTTCGTTTTCATAGAGACCAAAGCAAGGTTTGACGAAGAAAATAACATACGCTGGGGTAAAATTTTAGAAGAAAACGGGGCAAAAGTGATATATAGCTATCCTGGTATCAAAGTACACTCTAAAATTCTTTTAATAGAACGAATGGAAAATAATATTCCTAAAGCCTATGGATATATCAGTACGGGAAATTTCAACGAAAAAACTGCCAAAATATATACTGATTTTGGATTAATGACTGCTAACAAGAAAATAACTTCCGAATTGAATCAGGTTTTTCAACTTTTAGAAGGAGATATTATCATTCCTAAAACAAAAAACCTCCTTATTTCTCCGTTCACCACTCGAAGTACTTTTGAGAAACTGGTAAAAACAGAAATTGAAAACGCCAAGTCCGGAAAAAATGCCTATATCATTCTAAAGCTCAATAGTCTTCAAGATCATAAAATGATAGATTTATTGTATGAAGCCAATAATGCAGGAGTAAAAATACGACTCATTATAAGAGGAATTTGTTGCCTGGTTCCAGGTATTGAAGGCCAAAGCGAACACATTTACATTACCAGTATTGTTGATCGTTTTCTAGAGCATGGTAGAGTATATATTTTTGGTAATGATGAGAATGAAAAAATGTATATTGGTTCTGCCGATTGGATGACCCGCAACCTTGATCACAGAATTGAAGTGATCACTCCTATACTTGATACAGATGTCTATTCAAAAATTAGAAAGATGATACAACTGCAATTGGACGATAACATAAAAGCCAGAATTATAAACCAAGAGCAGGATAACACTTATGTAAACTCTACTGGATCGATAAGAGCGCAAATGGAAACTCTCTCGCGATTTGTTGATAAGCAAAAGATCTTATCATAAAAATAGGGTTCGAGCTTAATATTTCAACAACTCATCTATTTTAACCTTTACTTTTTCTGTAGAAGGAATCATAGTTTCTTCTAATGTGCTATTCAACGGGATTGCTGGCATATTTTCAGAACCGATCGTCATTACCGGAGCATCCAGATATCTGAAACATTCTTCCTGGATCTTTCCCGCCAAGGCTCTGACGAAAGAGTTATTAGTTGGCTCTTCTGTGACTACAAGGCATTTTTTTGTCTTCTTCACCGACTGCATCACCGTTTCTTCATCCAAAGGGTATAACGTACGTAAATCGATAATTTCTACAATATCTTTTATATCTTTTGTAGCATTTAATGCCCAATGTACTCCCATTCCGTAGGTTACTACTGTCAATGTTTCTTTTTCATCCTCTGGCCAAATACGTTGTACAGTGTTAGCTTTACCAAAAGGCAATATGTAGTCTTCGGCAGGCTCTATGGTTCTTGCCGCTTCAGTTCCTTTTACTTTTGACCAGTACAATCCTTTATGTTCCAAAATCACCACAGGATTAGGATCATAATATGCTGCTTTCATCAACCCTTTTAAATCAGCTCCATTACTAGGATAGGCAATTTTAATCCCCCGAATATTGGTCAATACAGATTCTACTGAAGATGAATGATAAGGCCCTCCACTTCCATAAGCTCCTATGGGAACTCTAAGGATCATAGATACTGGCCATTTTCCATTAGAAAGGTAACAAGATCTACTTACTTCGGTAAATAATTGATTTAAGCCAGGCCAGATATAATCTGCAAATTGTACTTCGACAATAGGCTTTAAACCCACAGCAGACATTCCCACTGTAGAGCCTACAATAAAAGCTTCCTGAATCGGAGTATTAAATACACGTTCATCTCCAAATTTTTGTGCCAGCGTAGCTGCTTCCCTAAAAACACCCCCTAATCTTCCTCCAACGTCCTGGCCGTATAGCAGGCATTCTTTATGTTGTTTCATTAGTTCTTCAACAGCAAACAATGCACAATCTACCATGACTACTTCATCCTTATCTGATGGAGATCGTTCTCCTGTTTCTTCGGTAATAGATGTAGGTGCGAAGTCGTGAGTAAACAAGTCTTCAGGCTTGGGATCTTCAGCTTTCAAAGCCTGTTTTAGATCTGCGGCTACAAGAGTTCTTGCTTCTTCTTCAATAGTGGTAAGGTCATCTTCAGAAAAACCACTATCCAATAATTGATTCTTTAGTACTGGATAAGGATCCCTGGAACGAGCTTCTTCCAAATCATCACGATACCATTCCATTCGTACTCCAGATGTATGATGATTTAATAACGGAACTTTAGCATGCACTAAAATAGGTCGTCTTTCCTCTCGAACAATTTGAATGGCATTTTCAATAGCCAGATAACTTTCTGTAAAGTTAGCTCCATCGATAGAAATTGCATCCAAACCATGAAAACCAGCAGCATATTCAAACGCATTTTGAGCACGGGTTTCTGCTTCGTTAGCAGAAATATCCCATCCATTGTCCTGTACCAAATACAGAATAGGCAATTGTTTTAGGGCAGCCATCTGAAAGGCCTCAGCAATTTCACCTTCGGTAACCGAAGCATCTCCTAAGGAACATACTACCAAAGGTTTTTCTTTGATCGATTTATCATCAAGATGCACTAATTCTTTATATTGCATTCCCAAAGCTACTCCTGTTGCGGGTATGGCCTGCATACCTGTTGCCGAAGATTGATGTGGTATTTTAGGTTTATCATCATCTCGTAAACTTGGATGAGAATAATAGGTTCTCCCCCCAGAAAATGGATCATCTTTTTTAGCCAACAATTGTAACATCAAATCGTATGGACGCATACCTATTCCCAATAACATGGCATCATCACGATAATAAGGAAATGCATAATCCTGAGGTAATAATTGCATTGCAGTGGCAATCTGTATCGCCTCATGCCCCCTCGAGGTTGCATGGACATATTTTGACACTGTTTTGAAGTTTTCTTCGTATAAGGCTGTCATTGCCTTTGCTTTACAAAGTGTTAAAAATGCTTCCTGTAATATTTCTTTTGCAATCGTTTTTTCGGCTAACATATTCTTTCCTTTTTGATATGCGATTTACGAGTTTTGATTTGGGTGCATCCCTACGGGCCGGGCTATCCGTTATATCTTTTAATGAAACACCCTTCGAGTACACTTCGACAAGCTCAGTGTACAACCTTAGGGTACTTCAAAAAAGGATGTCACTTCTATCCCTTGCACAAGTTTTATAGTACTACTTTACCCTTCGTAAATCCAAATTCGTAATTTATAAATTCTTATGATCCTACCTTTTCTTCTATGGGTACCGGTACAATCCACCCGTGTTGATCTTCTCTTTTTTGGGTTTTAATTTCGTCTAATGTGGTTTTCATATCATGGCTTACCGGATTTTCTTGGGGTAAAGTGATTACTTCATCTTTATACCCTATTGCTTCCACCATAGCTATAGCCACAGCCGTACCTGTTCCAAAAGCTTCTTCCAACATTCCTTCTTTATGAAATTGAATAACCTCATCTATCGTGATTGGGCGTTCTTCAACTTCAAACCCTTTATCTTTTAGTAATGTGATTACACTATCTCTAGTTATTCCTTTTAAGATTGATCCGTCTGTACTTGGAGTAATAAATCTACCATTCACCTTAAAAAAGATATTCATGGTTCCTACTTCCTGTACATATTTATGCTCATTGGCATCCAGCCATAGTACTTGATCATATCCTTTGGCTTTGGCTTTTTCTGTAGGAAGAATAGCTGCAGCGTAATTCCCAGCTGCTTTGGCCTCACCTGTACCTCCGTTGGCAGCGCGAATAAATTCAGTCTCGGCATACAACTTTATCTTTTTTGTAAAAAAAGGCCCTGCAGGAGAACAAATGACGATAAACTTATAACTTGTTGCAGCTCGCATGCCTATAAAAGGTTCATCGGCATACATAAATGGTCTTAGATACAATGCACTTCCATCTTGTGGTGGTATCCAGGCATGCTCCACTCCCACGATTCGCTTTACTGCTTCTACAAAAAGTATTTCAGGAATCTCTGGCATACCCATTCTTACCGCGCTATGATTAAAACGTTTGGCATTCTCTTCGGGTCTAAAAAGCAACGGAGTATTATCTTTACCAACAGTTGCTTTCATTCCTTCAAAAATGGCCTGACCGTAATGCAATGCCATAGCTGCAGGATGTGTTGGAATAAGCTTGAGGGGTTCTATCCTAGGATTTTGCCATGCGCCATTTTCATAATCACATACAAACATATGGTCCGTAAATACTGTACCTAACGGAATATTATCAAAATCAATATCTTTTAATCCTGAATTCGAAGTCTTAGTAATTTTAATTTGTGATTCCATTTTTATTTATTTTGGGCGCATCCCTACCTGTGGCGGGTTGGGCTATTCGTTATATCTTTTTAATTTCGTACCCTTCGAGAACCTCAGGGTACTTCAAAAAAGATGCTACTACTATCCCTGCCTACCGTCAGGAAGTCCTTGCGCATTTACTATATTTCTCTATTTATATCAAAAGCTTCTAGTTCATCTCCTACTTTACGCAAGAAAGAGCCTCCTAAAAACCCATCAACCACTCTATGATCAAAGGATAAGGATAAATACATCATACTTCTAATTGCAATTTCATCTCCTTTATCTGTAGTGATCACTTCTGGTCTTTTCTTAATGATTCCTAAGGCTAATATGGCTACTTCTGGCTGGTTGATAATAGGAGTTCCCATTAAACTACCAAAAGTTCCTACATTAGAAATTGTAAATGTACTTCCACCTATTTCATCTGGTTTTAAAGCGTTATTTCTAGCACTATTTGCCAAATGGTTCACATTTTTCGCCAATCCTAAAAGATTTTTTTCATCTGCATTCTTAACCACAGGAACAATCAGATTACCGCTCGGCAATGCTGTCGCCATACCTATATTGATATCCTTGTGTACTATTATCTTTTTATCATCAACCGAAACATTAATCATAGGATAAGCTGCAATTGCGTTGGAAACTGCTTCAACAAAAATTGGAGTAAACGTAAGTTTTTCACCATGTTTGGTCAAAAACTCCTCTTTCACCCTGTTTCTCCAATTCACAATATTGCTGACATCCACTTCAATATAACTCGTTACGTGGGGAGAAGTATGTTTGGAGTACACCATATGATCTGCGATCATTTTGCGCATACGATCCATCTCTACAATCCTGTCTTTACCTTCTACAAAGGATATGGGTGGTGCCTTATAAGTAGATTTAGAAACATTAGCTTGTGGTCTGCTAGGCAATGGGTACTTTCGGTTTTTGAGATATTGCATCACATCACTTTTCCGTATACGTCCACCCTCTCCTGTACCATCAATACTTTGAATCTCTTCAATAGTAAGGTTCTCTTTTTGGGCTATACTAATAACTAATGGCGATAGAAAACCATCATTTTCTCCTGAATTTCGGAACTTAAATTCAGAACTACTTATTATTCCTTTTGTAGATTGAATGGTTTCTTTTGGTTCAGTTTCTACTTTTTCTGAAGGTTTTGATTCTTCAGATAATGAGCTTTTAACCTTAGTACTGCCATCAGCATTAATAATAGCGATTACCTTACCTATTTCAACCACTTCATTAGGTTCGAACAGTATCTCAGAAATAACCCCATTACAAGGTGAGGGTACTTCAGAATCAACCTTATCTGTAGCAACCTCAAGAATGGTTTCATCCTCTTCAACGGTATCACCAACTTTTTTCAACCAATTGAGAATGGTAGCTTCCGATATACTTTCACCCATTTTAGGCATTTTCAATTCAACTGTCGCCATACTTGGTTAACTAATGTTTGTTAGTTTATTTTTAAAAATTAATTTACGATAAAACTCGTTCTTTTTGTGTTAAGGCATCGCTAATACTATTCCACAATATCAATCGTTTTTCTAAAGCAACGGCCCCGTAATATTGCGCTTCTTTCCATTTAATATCATCACTGCCACATAGATTTTCGATCATTTTTAAACTTAATGGACCATGCGTATCGCCATCTAATTCGATATGGCGCTCAAGATAATATACTAGTTTGCTAACAGATGTATTCGTATTACTTTGTAGTTTTTTCACAATTTCCAGAAATAGATCCGGAATTAAATCTTCTCTACCCATTGCAAATACTGCAGCAGTTATATGAGGCTTTTGCAAGTCAATAATATCGAAAGTATAAGACACAAACTCCTTAATTTTCTGATCTATATCTAAGTTTTTTAATGCTTGCCGCACTGAAACACCTTTAGCAATCTGACTAACTAATTCTTTAATTTGAGTGGTATCTGCCTTCACTTCTGCCATCGCTTCGAGATACATCTCAAAATGGCTCATTGGCTTTCCTTCTTTATTAAAGTCACTTTCTTCTGCCAAAACAATTTCATTGATAAATCTAACTAGTACAGGATTGGATGCAGGTATCCACGGATTGTAAATTGTAGTGAGATTTTCTTGTAGACTCTTTACCAATGACATAAAATCCCACACCGCAAATACATGATGCTTCATAAATGTTTGTATGTTCGTGATATCATTGATCTGATGATACAAAGGATGCATAATCAACGTATCCCGATGAGATTGTAATTCTTGTTGTAACGCTTCGATTCTTTCCATACTGTTTACTTTCCCTTAAACTCTTCTAATGTTTTATAAAACGATTCTTGAGTAGGTCTGTTTTTTGGCACTTCTCTTAACGGCTCAACTTCTCGCAAAGATTCAAAACAATCGGCCGGTAATTGTTGATACAATTTGGTTCCTTTGGTTTTCCAATCTATCATTTCATCACTCACTTCTCTAATTATTTTTGCAGGGTTACCAACAATTAAACTACGTTTCGGAAAAACTACATTGGCTTTTATAAAAGACATCGCTCCCACAATGCATTCCTCACCAATCTCGGCATCATCCATAATTACAGTATTCATTCCTATTAAACAATTACGTCCTAAATTAGCCCCATGAATTACCGCTCCGTGACCCACATGGGCACTTTCTTTTAGTACAATTGATTTCCCTGGAAACATATGCACTGTACAATTTTCCTGAATGTTAACACCATCTTCTAGAATAATTTCACCCCAATCCCCACGAATTGCGGCTCCCGGACCTACATAGCAGTTTTTACCAATAACTACATTACCGGTAACTGCAGCAAGTGGATGCACAAAACTGCTTTTGTGCACTACAGGTATGTATCCTTTGAATGCGTAAATCATAACTTATTCCTGCGTAGGCAGGAATCTTTTAATTTTGTAAATCGAATTAACACTATTTGACCAATTTAAAGAAATATCCATCCAACTTGGATTCATCTCGTTTATTAAATTGTCTTTCCAACCTCTTTTCCATTTCTTCACTTGCTTTTCTCTTTTAGAAGCCTCCAATCCATTTTCAAATTCTTCAAAATATACCAGCTTGTTACAGTTATATCTTGCGGTAAATGATTTCTTGAAAACTTTGTTTTTATGCTCTATTATCCTAGCTTCTAAATCATCCGTACATCCAATATAAATAACTTTGTTAGACTTATTTGCCATGATATAGACATACCAGAGTTTTTTCATTACTTTATTAGAGATTCCTGCCTCCGCAGGAATTTATTTAAATCGTTTTAATGTCTCCTTCGTAAAATCACTCAACACCAACCTTCCGCTTATTACTGCTCTTTCTGTCAGGAGTGTATCCCAATGTTCTGTACCGTCCCAAAATACCTTTTTCATCTCACGCATTGCATCAGGATTATATGTACAAAGGTGCTCTGCAAATGCTTTCACTTCTGCGTCCAGAGTTTCTATGTCTTCAAAAACATTAGTGAACAATCCTTTATCTCTAGCCCACTCTGCACTATAAAAAGTGTTTGCATCGATCGCAATTTGAGACATGGCTGATAAGCCGATTTTACGTTCAACAGCTGGCCCCACAACAAAAGGTCCTATGCCCACATTGAGTTCACTTAATTTAATAGATGCATATTTTGTGGCCATACAATAATCTGTCGCAGAAGCAAGTCCTACTCCGCCACCTACAGTTTTACCTTGTACACGACCGATAATAAATTTTGGACATTTTCGCATGGCGTTAATCACATTAGCAAAGCCTGAGAAAAACACTTTTCCTGTCTCTGCATCATTAATATTGATTAATTCTTTAAAACTTGCTCCTGCACAAAAAGTTCGGTCTTTTCCACTTTTTAGTACAATTACTTTTATCTCATCGTTAGTACCTGCTTCAGTTATTGTTTGAGCAAGTTTTGCCAGAATATCTCCCGGTAATGAATTATGAGCAGGATGAAAAAACTCAATCATTCCTACTCCATTTTCTATAGCTATCTTTACGTATGGTTGTGTCAAAATAAATTTTAAATTTTAAATGCAAAATGTAAAAGTTTAAAGGAAATAGTAATGCTTAAAACTTTATCGTTTATCATTTTATATTTTGCGGTTTTACATTTCTTAAGTTCAAATTTTAAGTGCAAAATGTAAAAGTTTAAAGGAAATAGTAATGTTTAAAACTTTATCATTTTCTTAGAAAATCATTTCGTACTTGATGTTTTTATGCTTGAAGTGAAAATGGCTACTAATTCTTTACACTCTTTTATAATATTCTCAAAACTTTCCATATCTTGAATTAATTCTGATTCTTGTAAAACTTGCAAGTTGACCTGAGACTCTCTTAACTCCTTTTAAAAAATTTTCATTTTATGCACGAAATCCCTTTTTGATTCTGCTCCCTGAGCTTCTCCATAATTTAGTGCCGCAGAAGTAGTGGAACGTATCAATTGTTTAGCCAAATGTTCTGAAGCAAAATTTTTTTTCAATGTATTTATATTTAAAATAATACTAGAAGAAAACTTTACTAATCTCTGTTGAAGGTCATATTTTTTAATTCCATTCAAAACTTTTACTTTTTACGGTTTTATATTTTTAATTCTTATTCTAATATCCCGAATTGTTCAAAGTGGTGATTCATGTGCTTCGTATTTAATAAATCCCATTCGAACTTATTCATTGCTCCAAATACAGCGTTTTTTGTTGTTGCTTCTGGGTTTTCTTTGAAATAGGTTTCAAATTCATCATAAGCTTCTAACAATTTAGCTTTAGCGGCAGACAAATCTTCATATTTCAAATCCTCTAGTGTTCCTTTTTTTAATAAAGGATGACTATGGTCTTTGGGCATAGGCTTATGATTATAAATCATTTCCTGAACTCTTTCTAATTTATCTAGAGGTGTAGCAATTTCAAAATCCTGAATTTCGCCAGATCCTATTCTAATGGTATATTCTAAATGCTCTACCATATGTTGTGGCGTCATCATTCCCCATTTGGGTTTCGCATCTTCTTTTAGTTTTGATAAATATCCTTTAATATTTGATCGATCCACTTGTATAAATGGTGATTTTTTCTGTACCATCGTTAATATTGTAGCAATTGCTGCCAATTCATCTTCCTGATCAAATACCTCTACAAACCATTTTACAATGCCACTAGGCAATTCTTTTCCCCGGTGATCGCGATCAATTTTCTGCTTACAGGTCAATCTTACGTAGACGGTATCATTGTGATAAATCGGTCTTAAAAAACGACATTCTTCTAATCCGTAATTAGCCGCTACAGGTCCTTTATTAGGATACACAAACAATCCTGCTGCCGCTGCCAGAATAAAATATCCGTGAGCTGTTCGCTTTTCAAAGATACTTCCATCTAAAGACGTAATATCTGTATGCGCATAAAAGTGATCCCAGGTGAGATTCGCAAAATTGATAATATCGGTATCTGTAACGGTACGCTTATGCGTTTGGAGCGACATACCCGGCTCGATATCTTCCCAATGATAGGCAAAAGGATGTTTTTCTGAGACCTTATAGGCTGCATTTGCCTGGTAGATTCCTGTAATTTCTGTTAAAGTCGTTGGAGTGCCTTGCACTGCACATCGTTGCATATAGTGCTTTATTCCACGCATACCTCCCATTTCTTCTCCACCTCCTGCGCGACCAGGACCACCATGAGTAAGCATGGGTAGTGGTGAACCATGGCCGGTACTTTGTTTGGCATTCTCACGATTCCCAACCAAAATTCGTCCATGATGAGAAGCGGCTCCCACAACAAATTCTCTAGCTATTTTGTCATCATATGTAAAAATCGAAGATACTAACGAACCTTTCCCCATTTGAGCTAAGGTAATCGCATCATCCAACGTATCATAGGGCATGATGGTAGAAACCGGTCCAAAAGCTTCAATCCTATGCGCTTCGGTATTCTTGAAGGGATTGTCTTCTCGTAACAAAATTGGAGATACAAAAGCTCCTTTTTGAGCGTCAGCCCCAACGGTTTCTATCTTATCGAGATCGCCATATACCATTTGAGCAGTTTTGGCAATCTCTGATACATTATTTTTAAAACTGTCTACTTGTTGTTTACTTGCCAAGGCACCCATTCTGACCTCTTTGAGTCTAGGGTCACCAATGGTCACTTTATCCAATTGTTGTGCCAATGCGATTTGTACATCTTCAACAAGATTTGCAGGCACAATAATTCTTCGTATGGCTGTACATTTCTGACCAGATTTTACTGTCATTTCCTTTCGCACCTCTTTGATAAACAGATCAAACTCTGGCGTTCCCGGTATTGCGTCTTTTCCTAATACTGAAGCGTTTAAAGAATCGGCTTCCATCGTGAAAGGTACCGATTCTTCGATCAAACGTGGATGGGCTTTTAATACTTTACCAGTATGAGCAGAACCTGTAAACGTTACCACATCCTGAGATTCTACTGTATCGAGTATATTTTTGGTCATTCCACTAAGTAATTGTAATGCACCTTCCGGAAGAATACCAGAATCTACAATTACACGTACTACAGCTTCTGTTAGATATGCGGTTTGCGGTGCTGGCAATACCACTGCAGGTACTCCTGCCATCCAGTTTACTGCACATTTTTCTAACATTCCCCAAATAGGAAAGTTAAAAGCATTAATATGCACAGCAACCCCTCTTTTAGGTACTAAAATATGATGTGCCATAAAACGGCCCCCTCGAGAAAGGTCGATAGGATCACCCTCTACATGATAGGGCTGATTGGGGAAAAGCTTTCTTAAGGATGCGTTAGCAAATAAGTTGCCAAAACCTCCTTCTATATCAATCCAGCTATCCACCCTGGTGGCCCCGGTGCGATAGCTTAGCTCATAAAACTCTTCTTTTCTTTTGGTAAGATACAAGGCTAACTTTTTTAGCATGTTTCCTCGTTCCTGAAAAGTCATTTTTCTGAGTACTTCACCTCCCTTGGTTCTGCCATACTGCAATACCTCAGGAATATCTAATCCGGCTGTAGTCGATAGTCCAATAATTTCACCGGTAATGGCATCATGCATTATAAGTCCATCGCCAGAACCCGAAGCCCATTTACCGTTGATATAGCTTTCTAATTTTTTCATAGCCCTCACCCCGACCCTCTCCCAAAAGGAGAGAGAGTTTACCGGGAGTTTTTTAGTTATTATTTATTTAATATCTTCTTCTATAAGCAGATTGCAGTCTGCGCTGAAATATCAATTTAATTCCAATATGTTTCTAATCTCAAAGAAAGCAAAGAGAACATATGTACTCACTTACTCACCTACTAGCTAGCTCACTCGCTCTATTACACAAGCATATCCTTGGCCTACTCCTACACACATGGTAATCAAAGCGTAGCGTTTCTTTTGTTCTTGCAATTCTAATGCAGCAGAATATGCAATTCTGGTTCCTGTCACTCCCAATGGATGTCCGATGGCGATTGACCCTCCGTTGGGATTTATTCTTGGATCATCATCTGCCAATCCCCATTCTCGTATACAGGCCAGTGCCTGAGAAGCAAATGCTTCATTAAGCTCTATGATATCAATATCCTTCATTTTAATCCCTGCTTTTTCTAATGCCTTATTCGAAGCCTGAACCGGACCAATACCCATAATTCTAGGTTCAACACCTACTACAGCAGAACTTACAATTCGAGCTAATGGTCTTAGATTGTATTTTTTGACAGCATCTTCTGAAGCAATAATCGTAGCTGCCGCACCATCATTTAATCCTGAAGAATTTCCAGCGGTTACGCTTCCATCTTTTTTGAAAGCAGGTCTCAACTTTCCTAATATTTCTTTAGTCGTAGTCGGTTTTACAAACTCATCGTTAGAAAATTGAATTGGGTCTTTTTTTCTTTGCGGAATTTCAACTGTAGTGATCTCTTTTGCCAATCTACCGGATTGTTGAGCTTTGGTTGCTTTCATCTGACTCCAATAGGCAAAGGCATCCTGATCTTCTCTGGAGATATTATATTTTTCTACCAAATTCTCCGCAGTATTGCCCATACCATCTGTACCATATAATTCCTGCATTTTTTGATTCACAAAACGCCATCCGAAGCTAGAATCATACATTTTAGAATCGTTTCCAAAAGCTGAAGAAGGCTTCGCCATCACATAAGGACCTCTGGTCATATTCTCCACTCCACCCGAAATAAACAAATCACCATCACCAGCTTTGATAGCTCGGTTCGCATGAATGATAGCCGATAAACCCGAGCTACATAAACGATTAACCGTCTCGCCGGGAACAGAAAATGGTAATCCTGCGAGTAGCAAAGCCATTCTGGCTACATTACGATTATCTTCTCCCGCCTGATTGGCGCATCCCATAATCACATCATCATAAGCTTCTTTGGGAATACCGGGGTTTTGTTCAACTAGTTTTTTGATCACCAAAGCCCCTAAATCATCGGTACGAATTGTAGACAAAGTCCCTTTATAACTTCCTATTGGAGTTCTTACTCCGTCTATGATATATGCTTCCATTAAATATCGAATTTTGAATACTGAATAATAAAGTCTGAATACAAATAATGAAGTGAGAACTTTAAAATTTCACATTTCTTGGTTTTATATTTTATCTATTCCCAGTTTTTACTTGTTCTGTAAACTACTCCTTTGAAAAGCGCAACGATTTGATCTTCCCGTTTTACTTCAACAATATTAAATCCTACCTTGGTCTTTGTTACATCAACCGTGGCTTCTGCAGTTAGGTAATCACCTTCTTCCAGTGCCTCGATATGGTTAATCGATGTTTCTATAGACACCGCGTATTTACCATGAGTATTTGCAGAAAATCCAAAAGCAGTGTCTGCCAGACTATACGATATTCCTCCATGAGCCTTTCCCATACTATTTAACATCTCTTTTCGTACCGTCATCCCTACTTTACATCTGCCTTTTTCAACCTCAAGGATTTCAATACCCAACCAAGTACTGAACGCATCTTGTGAGAGCATCTTTACGGGTATGGCCTTTGAGTCCATGAGTTTTTGAGTAAGTGAGTTATTTTCTTTCAATATTCATTCTATTTTAGATTTCAAATGTTTTTTAAACGAAGTAATCATTTTGGATAGTTCTGTAATATTTGCTCTATTTTTTTCATCTTGCTCTTCAGTAATAAATCCTCTTAATCTAGCCTTCGTACTGCAAACGATACACTCATGCGCACTATCCCATGCCATTTGCAGATATCTATTAAATTGAGCACTTGAACTTGAGGAACCTTCGGCAATATTTAAGGCCAATGAATCTGCAGCTCTTGTAAACTGTGAAGCAAGTCTATATGTCTCTTCTTTCGGAAAAGTATGAATTTGATTATTTACAGATTCACCAAAGTCAATAGCTTTATTATAAATCATTAGATCTTCAAACTTGAAATGATATTTACTTTTCATCTTTTATTTTGAATAAACTTTGAGTACTCACAAACTCACCTCTAACGGACTCACCTCTAATTAAAAAACTTCTTTTCTTCCCTCTTCATCTTTCTCAACAGAGGGCTGCATCGATATCGGTCTTCACGATATTCGTCATACAAGTGGTCCAGCTTATCAACGCACCAATCCATTCCTTTTTCATCTGCCCAGGATAATAATCCTTTTGGGTAATTTACTCCTTTGGTCATGGCATTATCAATATCTTCAGCGGAGGCAATATTCCAGAACAAAGCATCTGCGGCTTCATTGATCAGCATAACTAATACTCTATCAAAAATATATTGAGAAATTTCTTTTCTAGATAATTTCTTCCCAACTTCACCTGCCTTGCCGGCAGGCAGGCTCGAAGTGACAACAGTATTTATATTTTGAGAACTAGTTTTTCCATTTTCATCGTAGTTATAATACCCTTTTCGGGACTTTCTACCTAAAAACCCTGCCTCTGCTAATCTTTTTTGTGTAAAAGCAGGTTTATATCTTGGATCATAATAAAAAGCTTTGAAAACTGTTTCTGTAACTGTATAATTCACGTCATTGCCTATAAAATCCATCAATTCAAAAGGCCCCATTCTAAAACCACCTAGAGATTTTAAACTTTCATCTATAGCGCTAACATCAGCTATGCCTTCTTCTAAAATTCGTAGAGACTCTCCGTAATAAGGCCTGGCCACTCTATTTACAATAAACCCTGGGGTATCTTTTGCAATAGCAACGACTTTTTTCCAATCTTTAATAATGTGAACTACCTGATTTGTAACCTCCTGAGAAGTTTGTACGGCAGGAATTACTTCTACCAGTCTCATTAGAGGTGCGGGATTAAAAAAATGAATCCCAATGCATCGTTCAGGTTTTTGTAAAGATGAAGCAATTGAAGCAATGGATAATGAAGAAGTATTCGAAGCAATAATCGTGTTTTCTGAGACATAACCTTCTAATTCTGAAAACACCTTCTTTTTTATTTCCAAATTCTCGATAATCGCTTCGATGGTAAGATCAGCATCTTTTAAATCTTTTAAATCATCTACATACAATATATTTTGTTGAATACGACGTTTTTCTGTGTCATCTATTCTTCCTTTTTCTACTAAACGAGAGAGAATCTTTTCCAAGGCTTGTTTACTTCTATCTAGCGCCTCAAGATTCGTATCAAATACTTTTACCAAACAACCTGCGGTAGCTGCTACTTGTGCAATACCACTTCCCATTGTTCCAGAACCTATTATTCCTACTTTACAAATCATAAATGTAAAATGTAAAATGTAAAAGTTGCTTTCTGTTCTTAAATACTTTTACATTTATCATTTTTCTGTTTTATATTTTTAACTTATCTACCTTTAAACACAGGTTTTCTTTTTTCTATAAATGCGTTTACACCTTCTGCATAGTCTTCACTTTCTGCGGCTTCTATTTGCAAGTCAGATTCCATACCCAATTGCTGATCCAGATTATTTACCATAGATTGATTTAATAATCTCTTGGTCAAGCCTAAAGCCTTAGTCGGCATTTTAGCAATTTTTGAAGCTAGTTTAGCAACTTCTTCCTCAAAATTTTCAACAGAAAACATTTTGTATATCATTCCGAGTTGTTCAGCTTCGCTTGCACTTACTTTATCTCCTAACATCATTAATGCAGAGGCTTTTTGAAAACCAATTAGTCTAGGCAAGAAAAAGGTTCCGGCACTATCGGGAATCAATCCTATTTTACTAAAAGCCTGAATAAAACTAGCGTTCTCTACAGCCACTACGATATCGCACGCTAAAGCAATATTGGCCCCGGCACCAGCAGCAACACCGTTTACTGCGGCAATAATTGGCTTTTCTATAGACCGTATTCTTTCAATTATCGGATTATAATGCTCTTCTAATATCTTTCTGAACCCAGGATTTAATTCTGGCGAAGTAACTTCGTTAAGATCCTGGCCCGCACAAAATGCTTTTCCGTTACCTGTAAGTATAATTGCCCTAACTTCGTCATTAGTGTTACAGTGATCCAATGTTTGTTGTAACAGCAACGCCATCTCTCTATTGAAGCTATTAAAGGTTTCTGGACGATTGAGGGTTACTCGCGCCACTCCATTCTCGATTTGTAATTCGATTGAAGGCATATTAATTTTCTATTTTAAATTCTGGATTATAAATAATTCCTATTATATTGTTCCATGGACATCTGACTGAAGCCACCATGAGTTCTCCTCCTACATTTGTAGGTTTCTCATGTTCTACCGCTCCCAAATCGATTAATTTTTGATATTCAGCTTCGATATCTTCAACCCCCCAATAAGATAGTATGCTATCAGATTTTTCATTTTTACTCACTTCTTCTGGAAGCAATCCCAATTCGTATCCTCTAATATTGAATCCTACATAAAAAGGTTCGTCAAAATAAGGCTCTTTCTCAAAAGCTTGGGAATACCATTTCTTAGCCTTCGCCAGGTTATCTACTTTGTATATAGTCGTTCTTAATCCAAGCATATTATTTGAGACATTTGAAATAATCAAAAGGTTCCAGACAATCTTCGCATTGAAATAGTGCTTTGCACGCTGTAGACCCGAATTGACTTACTAATTTTGTGTTCGTAGATCCACAATTCGTACATTTTACTATTTTTTTATTTCCAAGTAAAGCCTCTTTATCTGCATTTTCTTCTAATGGTGCTGCGATACCATATTCTTCTAAAGCCTTTCTTCCTTTAGGAGTGATCCAATCTGTAGTCCAGGCAGGAGATAACACCAAAGAAACTTTGGCTTCAATATTCATATCGGCAAACGCTTTGATGATATCTTCACCCATAACATCCATAGCAGGGCATCCACTATATGTTGGTGTAATTTTGATATAAGCGACATCATCCTTGAGATAAGCAGAACGAACCACTCCCATGTCCATAAGAGATAATACAGGTATCTCCGGATCATGAACTTTTTCAAGAATCGGAATTAAGTTAGCGTCGATATGTTGTTTTAGTTCTATGGTCATTGTTTGTATCAAGGACTAAAAATGAGAATTTCATCTACACGGATTTCGCATAAAAAGATTTAGCTACCACACCATGTTTGGATAAGCTCTTTGCATATACTGTAAGTCTGCTAACAAGTATCCCATGTGTTCACTATGGATTCCTTGTTTACCTCCTTTTTGAAACCATTTGATCTCAGGTATGGTTAGTGTTGCTTCTTCAAGAATTTCTTTTATTTTTTGATTATACTTTTCCTTCAATTTAGTGACATCAATTCCTATCCCTGTTTCAATAGCTTCTTTATCGTCTTCTGTCAAATGGAACAGCTCATCGGTAAATCTCCAAAGATCATCTACAGCTTCCTGAACTTTTTGATGACTTTCCTCGGTACCATCGCCTAATCTTTTCATCCAGTCTGAAGAAAAACGCTGATGATAACTTACTTCTTTAATTCCTTTTTTAGCTATTGCTGAAAGGGTTTCATCCTTACTGTTTTGTAATTCTTGTAAAAGTAACAAATGAAAAACATCAAAAAAGAATTGTCTCGTGATGACATATCCAAAATGCCTATTCGGTTGCTCGACCAATAGCACATTTTTATATTGTCTTTCTATCCTTAAAAAAGCAATGTCATCTTCCGTTTTTTCATCTCCTGTTAGCCGCGCTACATATTGATAGTAGCTTCTGGTTTGACCCAACAGATCCAATGCCATATTCGTTAAAGCAATATCAGTCTCAAGACTGGGTCCGTGACCACACAATTCGGACAATCGTTGTCCCAGAATTAGTGCATTATCAGCTATTCCGTAAATATATTGTATTAAATTCTCGTTTTTCATAACACTGCCCGCATACACGGGTATCTTTTTATTCGACTTAAAAATTGTCTTTTGAAAAGTTTCCCATCTTTATAGGAATTGCAATTATTATGCACTACACAATCACATATGCTTTACCTCATCTGGCAACGTGTAAAAAGTAGGATGTCGATATACTTTATCCTGAGCAGGCTCAAAAAGTTCTCCACTATTTTCTGGATTCGAAGCAGTAATATGTTTTGACTCTACCACCCAGATACTTACTCCCTCATTCCTACGAGTGTATACATCTCTTGCATTTTCTAACGCCATTTCTGCATCAGCAGCATGAAGGCTACCGAAATGACGATGCTCTAAACCATTTTTACTTCTTACAAATACTTCCCAAAGCGGCCAATTATTCTTCATAATTATGAGTTTTGAATTCTGTATTCAGAATTATCATATTGCTTTTTTAAGCTTTTTATCTTCTTGTTTTTTGGCATATGCCATAGCTGCATCTCGCACCCATTCTCCTTTTTCCCATGCACTGACCCTTGCCGAAAGTCTTTCTTTATTACAAGGACCATGACCTTTTACTACTTGCCAAAACTCATCCCAATCAATTTCCCCAAAATCATAGTGCCCAGTCTCTTCATTCCATTTCAAATCTGGATCAGGAATGGTAAGCCCTATTAAATCTGCTTGAGGAACAGTTTGATCTATGAACTGCTGACGTAGTTCATCGTTGGTTTTTCGTTTTAATTTCCATTTCATCGATTGCTCGGTATGCACTGATTCTGCATCTGTAGGTCCTAACATCATCAAGGATGGCCACCACCATCTGTTCAAAGCGTCTTGAGCCATTTCTTTTTGCTCTGATGTACCGTTGGCAAGTTTGGTCATGATCTCATATCCCTGACGTTGGTGAAAACTTTCTTCTTTACAAACACGAACCATAGCTCTTGCATATGGACCGTAAGAAGTACTACAAAGTGGAACCTGATTAATAATTGCAGCCCCATCAACCAACCATCCAATAGCACCAATATCTGCCCAGGTAATCGTAGGGTAATTAAAGATACTTGAATATTTCGCCTTCCCGGTGTGTAATTGTTCATACAACTCGTCTCTCGAAATCCCAAGTGTCTCACAAGCACTATACAAGTACAAACCGTGTCCTGCCTCATCCTGAACTTTGGCCAATAATGCAACCTTTCGACGTAAAGATGGCGCCCTGGTTATCCAATTTCCTTCAGGCAGCATTCCCACTATTTCAGAATGTGCATGCTGCGAAATTTGCCGGATATGGGTTTGCCTATATTTCTCTGGCATCCAATCTTTAGGTTCAATTTTTTCATCTCTGGCAATTCTTTGCTCAAAAATTTCCTCAAGACTTCGAGTGCCCTTGGCACTAAGGTTTTTTACTTCTTTTTCACTCATAACAATAGAGTTTTACACATCAAAATCAACGACTACTTCTTCAGTTGTAGGTACCGCCTGACAAGACAACACAAGTCCTTTGGCCACTTCGTCTTCTTCTAATGCATAGTTAATTTTCATTTCTACAGCACCTTCAACAACTTTACACTTACAGGTACTACAAACTCCTCCTTTACATGCAAAAGGCAAATCTGCTCCTGCTGCCAAGGCTCCATCTAAAATATTATCGTAATCATCATCCATGGCGAAATGAAATTCTTTCCCTCCATCAATGATAGTAACTTTTGTTCCTTCAAATTTATGCTCTACTGCCTGAGCAGCTCTTTTTTTATCTTCTTCAGTAGCTCCTGAAAAGAAAAGCTCATAATGAATTCTATCTTTGGACAGACCAGCTTTTTCTAACCCATCTCGAATAATGAAAATCATCTCCTCCGGGCCACAAACAAAACATTCATGAATATTGGTAACATCAAGTACCTTATCAGTTAATTCTTGTATTTTTTCAGCAGTAAATCTTCCGTTAAGCAATGGGATATCTCGCTGTTCTTTCGTTAAAAAATAAAATATTTCTAACCTTCCAAAATAGGTATTCCTTAACGCTTCTATCTCTTCTTTAAAGATAATAGATTTAGCATTGCGATTCAAGTAAAAGAGCTTGAAAGTGCTATTTGGCTCAGATGCCAAATGAGTTTTTATTATTGACAAAACAGGAGTAATCCCGCTTCCTGCTGCAAAAACCACATAATTCTTGGCAATCGAAGGTTCTACTTCTACAAAAAAGTTTCCCACAGGTGGCATTAATTCTAATACGTCTCCTGCTTTTAAGGTATCATTCGCATAATTTGAAAATATTCCGCCATGTATTCTCTTGACCGCTACCTGCCATTTATTCTCTAAGGGACTTGAGCAAAGCGAATAAGACCGTCTCACATCATCACCATTAATAGATGCTTTAAGGGTAAGATGCTGACCTTGCTTAAACATGAATCTTTCTCTTAACTCTTCAGGAATATCAAAGGTGATAGCCGTACAATCCTTGGTTTCCTTTTGAACTTCAGCAACCGATATGGGATAAAAGTCTGTCATATATCTTCTTTAACTATAACGTTATAGCTAAGCAAAACTAACAATTGTTAGTTGCATACACAAATAATTATTTGTTAATTTTCAGCATGACGAAGCATCGATCACACAATCCCTTTTAGTAAAACCGAGACCATGTCATGTTTTAATATCTCGGCATCGATGTTTTTTTGTTTTGGATACCATAAATAAAGTGTTCTTAAGGTAGAAAGTGTAGAGAAAACCATAATCTCTATGTTAAACGACTTTATCTCTCCTTGATCTACACCCTTTTTTACAATGTTTCTGAAATTTTCTTCATAATCATGACGCATTTTTTCAAAATACTGAAGATTTTCTTCCTCCAGGTGCATCCAGTCATTATTAAGAGAAGCCAAGCCATCTGCATTGCTAAGGGTAACATCTATATGTAAATCTATAATCTTTTCCAGTTTTTGAGTAGCTTCCTTATTTGAGTTTGCAATTTGGTTCATTCCGTCTGTAAACTTTTCTGCCAGATCGATAATTATTGTAGATAAAATTTCTTGTTTAGACTGAATGTGATTATACAAGCTTGCAGCCTTTATCCCCATAGCTTTTGCCAAATCTCTCATAGTCACTGCACTATATCCTTTTTCTTTGAAAAGAATAGCGGCAGCGTTTATAATTTCTTGCTTTCTACTTTCAGGCTTCATAAATGTTTTCCTTAGTTTTCCTACCAAAAATAAATTTTAATCTGTTATTACATATATTTTTTCAAGTAAAAACCTGAATTCTAATAAATTTATTATTTTAACACACATCTTTTTATAAAAGCAAACATACTTATGAAATCCTTAACCCTTATAGTATTTTCTTTAGCCTTATTATCAAACACAAAAACATGCGTCAGTAAGACTATAAAGAAAAATAATAACCCAGAAAGTACAATTCAAGAAACTGAAAAAAAGAAATATTATATAAATTCTCTTAACGGAAAAGATGTTTCTGAAGAAAAGCTCTATATAATTTTTAATAATAAAGACACCTCTATTTCAGGATATGCTGGCTGCAATACATTTTCGAGCCAATATACCATTAATGATGATAGTATTTCACTAGGATTCCCAATAGCTACCAAAATGTATTGTGAAAAAAAAGTTGCCTTAGAACAAGAATTTTTCAAAGCCCTATTAGAAATAAAAACCAAGACTGTAACTGATGATGTACTGCTTCTAAAGGATAAAAATGGAAATAAATTATTATCAGGAACACTAAAACTTGATCAATAGGTTCAGATTCTGTTTGATAAGTACAATCAGAATCTTTGATTCACAATTACTTTTTTTGTAAACGAAGTACCATCTGAGGTATTTGTAATATAAATGAAATACATCCCCGACGCTCTATCTGTTAAATCGATAGTCTCATCATCTAGTAGCAGTCGCCCAGATGTTATTTCCCGACCTGCCATATCATAGACATTGTAGTCTAAAATTTTATTTGCTCCATTTGAGACAGTAACCATAGCTTTCGAAACGTCGAAAAAGACTGAAATTGCTTCTTCTTCTACAGGGGGATTTCCGCCATCTAATTCTTGAGAAAGCATATCTAAAGTTTCTTTTCCAGTATTTGACGGATCTAACCAATTTGAAAGTCTTGTTGATTCTGAATTACCAAAGTCCCATGAAACCCCTAATCTGCCGTAATAATCGGGTTCATTATTATCATTGGTATTAACACAGGCTGCACCACCTCCTGCCAACTGACCTACAATTCTCCCACTGGGATCAAAAAGAGCAGAACCCGAAGATCCACTCTCTGTTACTCCTAAGTCCCAATCGCGAACTTCCCAGGAATCGACTGGCGCCTGAATACCACCAATAGAAACTTCTTCTCTTTTAGTTAAAGGACTATTTTCTCTACAAACTTTCATAATATCTCCTAGGGGGTGATGAATACCCACACCAAAATCAGGTGTGTTATCCGTTTTATCCCAACCAGCCCATTCTAAATCCCACGATGGATTTAATCCACCAGTAATTTCAACTAACTCAAAATCTGATTCTGGATTTGATGCCAATACTCTAGCACCACTGGTTGTCTGATAATAATTTTCGGGGCCGTTACTTATGCTTTCGTCTGACGAGGCACATACTGTATTTGCACTAATCCAATTGAATCTAAATGCCCAGATCGATTCTCCTCCAGAGCAATGATTGGCGGTTAGAAAATAAGGAGCTTTGTCATTATTTGTATTGTTTATTAAAGTACCCGTACAAAAACCTGTGCCATTGACTAATATAAGCCCCACCGCTTTCTTGAGCCGATCCTTTAATGCATCATAATCATTCCCTATTGGACAGTTAACATCTAGATTACAATTACCAGAATCATTGATTGCTTTTCCTTCTATCTCTCTGGTCGTTAACGTTCTGTACCCATGTACTACTTTCGAAATATTCAACTCTCCTTGCCCCTTTACCGAAGCAGGTTCATAATATTCTATCCACACATTTTCACCTTGGACCAACCAAGTGCCCAGCATTTCATCTGGTCTGTTAAAAATATTAGTGTATGCACCCAGTAAATCTGACTTATCATTATTGTAAAGATAAATAGTAGCTCCTCGAGGGATTTTATAAGTATCAAAAATAAAGTTTAAGGTTTTGGCTCCTTTAGAAATAATATTAATCCTCCATATTCTACTTTTATCTGGTAAAACATCCCAGACTCCAGAATTATCTAATCCCAGATTTACCTTAAATTCGTATCCAAATCTCCAAGGTCTTGATTTATCAACGTCATTTTTGGCATCCTCGGTTTTGATACGATTAAGATCAAAAGCTTTCATCACAACAGGAGTACTGCTTTTTTTACTGGTAAGTTGCCAACTTTTGGGCTTTCCCTCATTGGTTACCTGGGCTTTCATTACAAAAGCAGAGAATACAAAAATGTGCAGTAATATCAATCTCAAAGCAGAGGTTTTAATAAGTAGATTCAAATTTGACGTTTTCGACATACTTTACACTTAGCTAAAACTACTTACTTCACTCTAACAGATTTTCGAAAAACGTGAAGCTGTATAAAAGTTTTTTTTGATAAATAGTACTTGAAATACAAAAATTCCTAAACATTTTAAGTCAGTTAGGACTCTGACTTTTTGATTGGTACAAAGATATGGATATAATATTAACGAATATAAATCTTTACTATTGCAAAAAAAAATCCAAATTTTAACTTTGAAACCTGATAGTTGACTATCTTATATTCTCATTATCATTGTTGATTTGTAACGACTAATATAGAAGAGTTTTTTAAGAAAAAAGGGAATACAGTCATTTGACGCAGTAAAAAAGATCATTTACCCCTATGAGATCGTAAGAACAAACTTTAATTTTACTTAAAAAAACAAATTAAATGGCACAATCATCTTTTCAAGTAGCAACATATACCTATTATAATTGGTCTTCCAGAGGCAACGGAAAAACAAACCTCATTCTTAGAGGGACAGCAGGAGAAACATGTTCGGTTTGGTTTAGAGAAGATCCTAATGAGGTCTTGCCAGAAGCCACTCAATCAGGATCGTATTATGCATTTTACTATCATCATTACCAGCTTCAACACCTGATCGATATGCTTAGAAACGAAAGTCCTATTTTTGTTTATTTCAACAATGATAATGGCTTTAATAACTCGCGTATTTCTACAGCTGATGAACCTATTGGTGAAGGAGAGTTAAGTTAAAAATTCATTTTAATTGATACATTAGGAACTATACCTAAGGAGCGTTGAACAAATTCTTGAGGTGTTCTATTCGTATTTAACCGATAATAATTATTGATAGTGTTTTCTTGATCAAATACATTCCAGACAGAAGCTCCCAAATTAAGAGTGTATGGTGTAGCAAATCTTATCTGGTACATTGCTGATACATCAAATCTGAAATAATCATCTAGCCGTTCTGCATTAGCAGTATTATAGTTCAGATCCCCCTGGTTATCCACTTCATTGCCAAACACTAATGAGGTGGTAGGTCTGCCCGTGCGCCAGTTAAACCCTGCTGCCAATTGTAAATCTCTAGATTTAAAAGAGATTCCTGAAGAGATGGAATGTGTTGTATCAAAATTACTAGGAAAAGTTTCTTCTGGCAAAGCATCAAAAGTATATTCGCTTTTTAAGTAGGAGTAACTTGACCAAAAGTTAAAACCTCCCCAGCGTTTTCTCAATAAAAAATCTATTCCATAGGCATCATAACTCCCTTTTTCTCTTACAAATTCATAAGCATTAGTAAAACCTTGGCTTCTGGTAGTTATTCCGTCTACATACTTGTAATATCCTTCTACATTTAAAAGCCAACCTTTTTTTTCAAACTGCAAACCAGATGAAATTTGCTTACTTCTTATAATTGGTATAGAATCATTATCGGTCAATTGCCATCTACGGTTTTCTATGCCCAAAAAATCATTTTGAAAATTGATGATCTTTGAAGTACTTTGATGTTTTAATTCGCCCTGTATTTCAAAGGTTAAGTCCCTTGCAATTTTTTGGTTAAAATTAATTCTAGGCTCTACAATAGATTTAGAAAATTTATCAAGATAGTTGTAGCGAACGCCTAAATCTAAATACGTTTTTCGGTTATGGGATCCAAAATGCAGTTGGGTAAAAACGCTATGAGTTCTTAAAACTTCTACAAAGAAATCCCTAAAAACGGGATCGTCAACATCATCGAGATTGGTCACTGCTGTTTCGGTAAAATGATATCCGTTTTGCCATTCTAACCGATCAGAAATATTATAAAAAGCATGTGCTCTTATTCCTGTTTCAGAAACGATATTTTCTTGAAGAAAACGTTGTGATCGTGCAAGATTAACATTAAATGCCTGTAATTTGTAATCTGTATTGTACGCTTGTAAAACTGTACTAAATCTATCATTCCAGGTTCTTTTATATTGAAGTCCTCCTGCGATACTATTCTGGGATAAACTACTCTCCCTGGATCTTTCGATAGTATTTATTATTGAACTTTCAGTATAAACCAATTCATTGGCTGCCCCTATAAAATTGAGTCTTAACTCACTCTTATCATTAATTTTATAAAGCCATCGTAAGGATGCATCATAAAAGTCAAACATTTTGTCAGAATTTGTAATGTTTACCTCATTGCTCTCTACTTCAGTGTTTTGAGCTATTCTATCGAAGTACGCATCATAGGTTGGAGTTTCCGCAAAATTACTCAATGCTTTTCTAACCGCTACCTGTACAGACGATTTTTTTCCGATGGGTGTATCTATAAAACCGTTTGTATCAATGAAACTGGCACTAATTTTTCCTGTAAAATGGTCGGTTAACTCAGTATCAGTGCGCATAGCAATTGTACTGGAAACCCCCTCGGTATATGCAGCTGAAGTTCCATTTTTTAGAAGCGTAACCTTTTCTGTAATATTAGGGTTAAATATCGATATGAGGCCAAAAAAATGACCTGATTGATACATTTTAATGTCATCCCATAATATGAGATTTTGATCATGTGTGCCACCCCGCACATTAATATTGGAAACTGTTTCATTGATACTCTGTATTCCCGGAAATGCCTGGACGGATTGAAGTACATCTGACTCAATAAGACCAGGTAGCATACTAAATTTAGAAAAATCTATTCGTAATCCTCCATCTTTCATTTTATCGATTCCCTGAACGATAAATCCAGAAATAATAATCTCTGATAACGTTTCTTCTTTAGGCAACAGTTTAATATCCAAGCAGGCGGTGCTAGAAAGAATATCAAAAAAAAATTCATTGGTTTGAAACCCAACATAAGTAACAGATAGTATCCCAGAATTCGTATTGGTTTTCAGTTCAAAATATCCTTTCTTATCAGTTGTTGTACCTTTTTTACCAAACATCACATTAGCAAAAGCTAAGGGTTCTCCTGAAACATTGCTTTGAATGTAACCGCATACCCGAAACTCTTTGGTTGGCTCACTAATTAAAACAAAATTATCTTCGGTTACAGTAAATTGGAAAGCAGTATTTTTTTCTAAATATGCTATAGCTTGATTAAAAGATAAATTGGAGTCTGGAGGGATAATTATCTCTTTACCTATTAAATCTTTATCGTAATTAAAATGATAACCATGTTGTTTTTCAAACTGTAGTAAGAGGTCCTCTAAAGGAACCTGGTTGTTTTCATCCTGACCCATAAGAGATGTAGATGATAAAACTATCATAATCAACTGCATTAATGGCCCCCAATATTTCACCTTATTGTGATTTTATAATGATCAACTTTTCATTTTCAATTACATAGACAAGTCCCAAAGGTGTGGTTATCGATTTAACAGCGTTTTCAAGGTTTTTATGACCAAAACCTCCTGAAAACAATCGATTTTCGTCTACATTTTTAAATTTTATTCGTACATCGTATTGGCGCTCAACTTCTGCAAAAACTTCGTAGAGGGGAACAGCGTTAAATAAACTTTTGTTCCCAATCCATTCAGGTTCTGACTGTAATGTTTTATTAGACAAAACTTCTCCATCTATGAATCTCAAAGTTTCTCCGGCAGAAAGTTTCCTGGAAGTACTATGTATATTAACCTTTACAAGACCTTCATAACATTCTACCTCAAAGAAATTTTCTCTCTGTTTAACATTAAATTTGGTACCCAAGACTTGAACATTTCCACCGGGTGTAATCACCGTAAAAGTAGCACCTTTTGCTACCTCAAAATAGGCCTCACCTTCTAAGCTCACTTCTCTCTCTTTGCTCCAGTTTTTTTTGTTATATGTTAAGATAGATCGAGAATTTAGTACGATATCAGAAGTATCTGGTAATTCAAAGGTCTTTTTTTCACCGGCAAGAGTTTCTATTTTGTGCTCTCCACTAAGAAAGAATGAGAAATAAAGTCCAAAAGCTATAATCACTACACTTGCTATTCTCAACAAAGCCCGGTTCCAGTTTATATGCCTCACTGGTGTTTTTTTAGAAACTAATTTTTGATCCAAGACATCAAAGTCTGAAACCTTAGAAAAATTAGACGCTTTAAAATGTTTAATATCCTCTACAATATCAACATTCAGCTGATAATCATCCAACTTGTTAAAGGCTTCTTTTTCCTCATCGGTCAAGTCGCCTTTAAGCCATTTTCTTATTAAGTAATCTTTGTCCATACAGCTGGTATTTAATTTTTATCAACACTTAAACAACCATAAAGCCAGTTGTCCTGATTATTTTATGTTAAATCCTTTCAATTCTTTTTTCAATTTGTCAAAAGCGCTATATATTCTATACTCTGCCACCTTTTTTGTAATTCCCAACATTTCAGCAATCTCTTTATGTGTTTTTCCTTCTATCTTATTCAATACGAAGCAAATCCTTTGTTCTTCTGTAAGACTGCTTAATGCTTTTTCATAATGCCCAAGAAACTGTTCCTTTTCCATTAAGAATTCAGGGCTCTCATTAGTATAATATTTTGGAGGTATTTTTTGGTATTTCAGTACAACCTTAAAGTGTTTTACTTCATTCAAAGTAAGATTGTTTGCTACCTTATACAAGAAAGCCTTTGCAGCTTTAAACTCTATTTTTTTACAATTTTCCCAAAGTTTTATAAAGGTTTCTTGTGTTTTATCATCAGGATTGAATCGAGCTCCATATTTGTAATATAAATAGTCATGGATTTCCTTTGCATATCGATCATATATTTCTTTAAATACTTTTTTAGTACAAATATTTTGATTTTGATTTTCTGACAAAGCCTTAGATTTTAAGATGATCGCAAAGTAAAAATAAATTTTTTAATTTTTTTTCAGGACTTTTTCGGGATAAGTTGTTTCAGTATCAGAAAAAATGAAAAAACTATAAATCTTTTAATTATGAAAAATATTTTAAAATTTACAGCCTTACTAATGACAATTACACTAGTATTGTTTTCTTGTCGATCTGAAGACGAGGATGTATTAAGACCTTCTGAACAAGACGCTCTAAAGGCGAATACCAATGTTGCCAATCTGATTCAAAACACCTCGATGAAGGATGGATCATTCGATAATATAATTGACCGGGCAAATTGTTTTACGATCAAGACTCCTTTTACCGTTAGCGTTAATGGAGTAGAATTAACGGTAAATAATGAAGAAGGTTTAGAAACAGCAGAAGATATCCTTGATGAATTTGATGATGACCAAGACATCATAGAAATACAATTTCCTATTGTTATTATTCAAGAGGATTTTACCGAAATTACAATCGACGATCTTTCAAGTTTTGATGATCTGGCAAGTACCTGTCCTGATGAGAACGAAGAGGATGATGATATAGAATGTATAGATTTTCAATATCCAATCACTGCTACATTATTCAATAATAATAACGATGTAATCAATGATATTTCTATAAATAATGATGAAGAACTATATGAGTTTATAGATGATCTGGACGATGACTTGACCGTAAGTATCGATTTCCCAATCACTTTAATATTATCAGATCAATCTGAGGTAACCGTAAACTCTATTCAACAATTAGAAGCTGTTATCGAAGATGCTGAAGATGACTGTGATGAAGATGATGATTATGACTATAATGATGATGACTGTGATACCTGCACAACAGAACAGCTAACTGATTTTTTAACGAATTGTTCTGACTGGAAAGTAGATACGTTGGAGCGTAATAACCAATATTTAGAAGATCTTTATACTGAATACACGTTTAATTTTAGTGCTAACGGTACTATCGCTGTTGAAAATGGAACTGATAGCTTTAGTGGTACTTGGGAAAGTACAGGTACCGGAAACGACATAACAGTAACTATAAATATTGAAGGTTTAGATGATTTTAATGGCTCCTGGACCTTGCACGAAATTTACGAGAAAAATTCTGAATTTGAAGTTGAATTAGATATGGGAGAGGATGAATTAGAATTTGAAAGTAACTGTTAATTGGTGAAGAATAGGAACGGATATATTCTATTTGCCAAGATTAACATAATTCAATATTTAAGAAGCTCCCTTTATGTATAGAATTTTTATTGAATAAAGTTAATCGCCAACTGCCTCTTTTAAAAGAGGCAGTTTTTTTATGAATTTCTGTTAGTCTTTTAATGAGATCTACCATCCAACTTTAGGAACATTTGAAACAAGACTGGATATAGAAATTTGGGTTTTGATCGTTATTTTGAACAGAACCAGCAAAAGTCTATACCAAGGGTGAACAAATCATGTTCTTGTATCTTTTTTCGTACTTCAGAGAGTATTTTTTTCAAAAGATCCTTTAGGGAAGTATTAATATATCAAAATAATATTTATCAAACCCACCGCTTACATGGGTTTTAAATACGAAATAAAATTTTAGACATTTGGATCTGCTTCATATTCAAATAAAACTATTACTTTTCCAATAGATTTTCTATTTTACAACAATTTAATCTTCACATGGCACAAAATATACCTTCAAATCCTTTAATCGAAAAGCTTCCTCCTCATCTAAAACAATTTATAAAACCACAAAATTATGAGGATTACACACCTATCGATCAAGCAGTCTGGAGATATGTAATGCGAAAAAACATCTCTTCTTTAACACAAGTAGCGCATGATTCTTATACAAAAGGACTTAAAAAAACAGGTATTTCTATTGATAAAATCCCAAGCATGTATGGGATGAATAGAATTTTAAAAGAAATAGGATGGGCTGCCGTTGCTGTTGATGGTTTTATTCCACCTAATGCTTTTATGGAGTTTCAGGCCTATAATATTCTTGTTATTGCTTCTGATATTAGGCAACTAGAAAACATAGAGTATACTCCTGCACCAGATATTATTCACGAAGCTGCGGGACATGCTCCTATTATTGCAAATCCCGATTATGCAGAATATTTACGTCGATTTGGAAAAATAGGATGTAAAGCTATTTCTTCAAAAAGGGATTATGAAATGTATGAAGCAGTGCGTTCTCTTTCGATTTTGAAAGAAGCTCATAACACCAATCCCGAAGACATTTTGAAAGCAGAAAAAAGAGTAGAACAGCTTCAAAATCAAAAGTCAACCCCATCAGAGATAGCTTTAATTCGTAATTTGCATTGGTGGACTGTTGAATATGGACTTATTGGCACAACCGATCATCCTAAAATTTACGGTGCAGGATTACTATCATCGATTGGTGAAAGTGAATGGTGCATGACCGATCAGGTTAAAAAACTACCCTACTCACCCGAAGCAGCTTTTCAAGATTTTGATATTACAAAACCTCAACCTCAACTATTTGTTACTCCAGACTTCGCCTATTTATGTCAAGTATTAGAAGAATTTGCAGATACTATGGCACTTAGAAAAGGGGGGCATCGAGGTCTCGCTAAATTGATAGAATCAGAAAATTTAGGAACTATAGAATTGAGTACAGGTTTACAAATTTCAGGAGTTTTTACACGAATGATTAAAAATGAAGATAACGAAGTAATTTATTTCGAAACTTCTGGACCAACAGCATTATCCTTTAGAGAAAAAGAACTTATTGGTCACGGCATAGATGCTCATCCCAATGGATTTAGGTCTCCTTTAGGAAAGTTAAAGGGAATAAACCTTGCCATAGAAAATATGTCTCCACGAGATTTAAAAGCGTATAATTTTTATGATGGGGAATATATAGAATTCGAGTTTGAAAGCGGAATTACTGTTGCAGGAAATAATATTACCGGTATGCGGAATATCCAGGGAGAGCTAATTTTGATTCAGTTTAGTGATTGTACTATAAAGTACAAAGACGAATATCTTTTTAAACCCGAATGGGGTACGTTTGACTTTGCTGTAGGAAAAGAAATTGTTTCTGCTTTTTCAGGACCGGCAGACGACAACTCGTTTGACCTGGTAACACATAATCCTTCTTTAACAACAGTTAAAAAAGTGTATTCTGACAAACAATTAGAATTACATTCTTTGTATCAATCAGTAAGAAATATAAGAGAAGGTCAAAATACAAAGTTTTCACTTAGAGCTGTTTTTGATATCATAAAAGAAGATCACTCAGAAGATTGGCTTTTACCTTTGGAAATTTACGAGCTCGTTTTTGATCGCGATACAACATTTACCTCAGAAGTTTTAAAATATCTAAAAAATATGAAAGCCAAAAGACCCGAAATTAAACATTTAATAGATGGTGGTTTAGAAATTATTGACGCAAACTTTACTACTGTGTAAAATTATCGCTTTCTAAAAACTCATAAATGGATATTCACTTTGAAGTTGGTTCTTTTTTAACGTAAGTTTTTTAAGAAATAAAGTATACTGCTCGCTTTGAGGATTAAAAGGTCTATGGCTTAGTCCTTTTTGAACTTCTTCAACTTGTTTCATGGTTCGTTTGGCGTGTTCAGAAATCCAAACTTCTGAAAAACGATCCCAGATATATTGAATTGCAAGATCACTAGGATGAACCATGTCTTCATTATAGAATCTATAATCTCTAAGCTCATCCATCATTAATTCATATGAAGGAAAGTAAACAAACTTTGAACTGGTCTCTACAATCCTATGCACAGCAGCAATTAGATTCGATTTACTCCTTGTATTCTCGACAAAACCATCTTTTATATGCCGTACTGGAGATACCGTAAAAACAATTTGAACTGATTGATTTACACTTCTAATCAAACGCACACAGTTTTGAAGATTTTGCTCTATTTCTTCTACAGAAAGCAATTCTTTATCAAACTCTGCTTGTGAAATTTTATGGCAATTCGCCACTACCATATCTAGTGACTTAAGTCGATATACCCAAGCAGTTCCTAACGTAATAAAAATATGTGTAGACGATTTAATTTTTTCCTTTGTATCAAACAAACTTTCATTTAATCTAGAAAGTAAAACATTTTTATCCGGATTACTTAGTGAGGAATGTGCATCAAAACAATGCCAACGCTCGTTATGATAGAATAGATCCGTCTCGGTATAGTTTTCATCCTGACTTGCCATCCAAAGATATGTTTCTATGGCCTTGGGATGAAATAGAATTCCAAATGGGTTAATACGATTTTTGAACTTATAGTATTCGAACTTTTCGCCTATATTTTCGGCAAAACAGGAGCCCAGCATGAATATTTCTGAATCATAGCCAATTTTAGGCTCTTGAGATCGTAACGGTATTTTCGTTTGTAGGTTCATAATCTCTTCAGCCCAAACCTCTCGCCAAGAGTGAAAAAAGGAGCTTTTATTAGTAAAATGTTATTGTACAAACTTTTTAGCATTCTTTAATGCATCTTCTATTCCTTCCGGATTTTTACCTCCGGCGGTAGCAAAAAATGGTTGTCCGCCTCCACCACCTTGGATATATTTACCAAGTTCGCGTACTATTTGTCCGGCATTCAGTTCTTTTTCTTTAACTAGATTTTTAGAAACATAACACGACAGCAGTGCTTTTCCATTTTGTTCTGCACCAAATACCACAAGAATATTTTCAACTTCTCCACCCAACTCAAAACATAAGTCTTTTATTCCGGAAGCATCCAAATCTACTTTTTTGGCTAAAAACTTAATCCCGTTAATTTCTTCAAATTCAGATTTAAGATCTCCCTTTAGATTTTTGGCTTTATCTTTTAGCAATACTTCGATCTGTTTTTTAAGACTCATATTTTCCTCCTGTAATGTTGTGATTGCTTTTACAGGGTCTTTTATATTTTTGAGAACAGCTTTAACTTGATTAAAAGCTTCAGACTGCGTAGTGAAATATTCTTTGGCAGCATCACTGGTTATCGCTTCAATACGTCTTACCCCTGCAGCAATAGCGCTCTCTGAAGTAATCTTGAAATGCCAGATATCCCTGGTGTTCTGCACGTGAGTACCACCGCATAACTCCATAGATTCGCCAAATCGTATTGCCCGTACGGCATCCCCGTACTTTTCACCAAAAAGGGCAATTGCTCCTTCTGCAATCGCCTGATCATAAGAAATACCGCGTTTTTCTTCAAGTGGAAGGTTTTCTCGAACCCTGGCATTCACAAAATCTTCTACTTGTTTTAGCTCCTCATTCGTAACCTTTGTGAAATGTGAAAAATCAAATCTTAAATTACCACTATGCACCATTGAACCTTTTTGTTCGACATGTGTTCCTAAAATCGATCGAAGTGCCTGGTGTAAAAGATGAGTAGCTGTATGGTTAGAAGCTGTTCGGGCACGTTGCTTGCTATCTACAACGGCCTTAAATTCTCCTTCTATCTTTTTGGGTAGGCTTTTAGAAAAATGAACGATTAAATTATTTTCTTTTTTGGTATCTATAATATATACCACATCTCCGTTAGCAGCTTCCAGATATCCTTTATCGCCAACTTGCCCCCCTCCTTCTGGATAAAACGGTGTTTTATTGAAAACTAACTGATATAAATCTCCTTCTTTTTTACTGGTCACTTTACGATAACGAGTTATTTTAACATCCGCAGAAAGATGATCATACCCAATAAAACCTTCAGTAACATCTTGATTAAGCTCTTCCCAGTCTCCAGTCGAGACCTGAGACGCAGCTCTGGATCTTTCTTTTTGCTTCTGGAGCTCAGTTTCGAAACCTTTTTCATCTAGTTTATATCCTTGCTCACTAAGTATGAGTGCAGTAAGATCTATTGGAAATCCATAGGTATCATACAACTCGAATGCTTTCTCTCCCGAAACTACTTTCCCTTTAGTATTTTTAATAACGGTGTCTAAAAGGGCGAGTCCTTGATCCAATGTCCTTAAAAAGGATTGCTCTTCTTCTTTAATTACATTTACAATCAGGTTTTTTTGTGCTTTTAGCTCAGGAAATGCAACACTCATTTGTTTAACCAGTGTGTGCACCAATTTATAAATAAAAGGCTCTTTGGTATTCAAAAACGTGAAGCCGTAACGTATCGCTCTTCTTAAGATTCTTCTAATCACATATCCAGCTCCCGTATTGCTAGGCAACTGGCCATCAGCAATAGAAAAAGACACTGCTCGTATATGATCTGCAATTACCCGAATAGCAACACTTACTTTCCCATCTTCATCAGCAGGTGAACTTTCTTTGTCATATTTAGAATTCGTAATCGTTTCTATCTCTCGGATCAATGGTGTAAACACATCGGTATCATAATTAGACTTTACCCCTTGTAATACCATGCACAGGCGCTCAAATCCCATCCCGGTATCTACATGCTGCGCTGGTAGCTTTTCTAAAGAGCCATTAGCCCTTCTGTTATATTGCATAAAGACAAGGTTCCAGATTTCGACTACCTGGGGATGATCTGCATTAACCAAGTCACGCCCGGGAATTTTAGCTTTCTCTTCCGAAGATCGAATATCTACATGAATTTCTGAACAGGGTCCGCAAGGTCCCTGGTCTCCCATCTCCCAGAAATTATCCTTCTTATTACCCATGATAATTCTATCTTCCGGAACAATTTCCTTCCATAAATCATAAGCCTCTTTATCCATTTCTAGATCTTCATCCTTGGCCCCTTCAAAAACCGACACATAAAGAATGCCCTTATCAATTTTATACACCTCGGTAAGTAGTTCCCAGGCCCATTGAATTGCTTCTTTTTTGAAATAATCACCAAAACTCCAGTTCCCTAGCATTTCAAACATGGTATGATGATAGGTGTCCATACCAACTTCTTCCAAATCATTGTGCTTACCACTTACGCGTAAGCATTTTTGAGTATCTGTAATACGATTACTCTTTGGAGTACCGTTCCCCAAGAAGAATTCTTTAAATTGGTTCATCCCGGCATTAGTAAACATTAATGTAGGATCATCTTTAATTACCATGGGAGCAGATGGTACCACTTGATGTTTTTTGTTTTTAAAAAACTCTAAAAATTGATTTCTGATTTCTTGGGATTTCACTAGCTTATTATTAGTTCAATAAATTATATTATAAACTGAATATCAAGTACTTATCTATATAATTCATAAAAGATAGTACTTCTATATTTGTCAGTTTTTTCTACACTTTGCAACATTTTACTATATTTGTTGCCGGGTCTTACTCGAAAACAAGACTTTTTTGGTTGATATCCTGCAAAAATAGCATATTTTAGATTATGTCAAAGGTTAAATATTACTATGATAGTGAAACGCTTTCTTATCGAAGAATAGAGCAGAAGAAAGGTCGTAAATTTGGTATTGCCGCTATAGGAGTTATTGGTTCATTTTTGGCCGGTTTTATACTTCTTCTCATCTATCTAAACATCCCGCAATTAGAAACTCCTAAAGAAAAAGCGTATAAGAGAGAACTTGAAAATATGCAACTGCAATATGATCTTATGAATAAGCGACTGGAACGGAATGAAAATGTTCTTCAGGAAATTGCAGAGCGGGACGATAATATATATCGACTTTATTTTGGAGCCAGACCCATACCAGAAGACCTTAGAAATGCAGGTTTTGGTGGTGTAAATCGCTATAAAAATCTAGAAGGTTTTGATAACTCAAAAATGATTATCGAGAGTAGCGAAAGAATAGATAAGTTGACTAAACAAATTGTAGTACAATCAAAATCTCTCGATGAAATTGCTGCTCTAGCAGAACAAAAAGAAGAACTATTAGCTACTATCCCTGCCATACAACCTATTCAAAATTCTGACCTTAAAAGGATGGCCTCTGGTTACGGATGGAGAAGCGACCCCTTCACAAAAGCTAGAAAATTTCACTATGGTATGGATTTTTCGGCATCTACAGGTACACCTGTATATGCGACCGGAAATGGAGTGGTTACCCGAGCAGATGCTAATTCTACTGGTTATGGAAGACACATACGAATTGATCATGGTTTCAATTATGTAAGTCTTTATGCACACCTAAGTAAGTATAATGTTAAGAAGGGTCAAAAAGTAAAACGTGGTGACGTTATTGGGTATGTAGGTAGCACCGGACGATCTGTGGCACCTCACTTGCACTATGAGATTTTTAAAGATGGAGAAAAAATTAATCCGAGGAATTTTTACTACGGAAGTTTAACTTCTGAAGAGTTCGATCAAATGCTTAAAGCTTCCAATCTAATCAATGAATCTCTAGATTAAATATGTATGCGTAAATTATTTCTTGTGGCCCTCATTTTTGGCTTCAGTTCTTCAATACAGGCCCAAAAATTTTCAAAAGAAGTAATTGATTCAATGTACACTATCGTACAGCATACAAAAGAAAAACTTTCGAAGCCTTCAAAAATAAAACTCATGGCTGTGGGAGATATTATGATGGGAACAAATTTCCCTGATAATAGCTACTTACCTCCTCAGGGAAAAGGCCCTTTTGATGACGTTAATCATATCTTGACTCAGGCCGATATTCTTTTTGGAAATCTTGAGGGAACTCTTACCGATGAAGGAGAAAATGCTAAAAGATGTTCTGACCCTTCTAAGTGTTATTCTTTCAGATCTCCCGAATCCTATGGTAAATATCTTGAAGAAACCGGTTTTGATGTGATGAGTATTGCAAATAATCACATTGGTGATTTTGGTGAAATCGGAATTAAAAATACTTCAAAAACCTTAGAAAAACATAACATAGCCTATGCCGGAGTGTTTGCTCAACCCTATACAATTTTTGAAAAAAATGGAATCACGTATGGATTTTGTGCTTTTGCCCCTAATAAAGATTGCGTAAAAATTCATAACTTAACCAATGCAAAAAAAATCGTTAGCGAACTTAAAGAAAAAGCAGATATTGTGATTGTCTCTTTTCATGGAGGTGCAGAAGGCCTTAAACACACACATGTTACCAGAAAGACAGAACGTTTTTATGGAGAGGATCGAGGCAACGTATACCTCTTTGCCCATACCATGATTGATGCCGGAGCCGATGTTGTTCTAGGACATGGCCCCCATGTTTCGAGAGCTTTTGAAGTGTATAAAAACAAGTTTATAGCGTATAGTCTAGGTAATTTTTGCACCTATTCCCGATTTAATCTAACCGGAATTAAAGGATATGCACCTATTGCAGAGGTAGACATTGATCTTGAAGGTAATTTTGTAAAAGGCATGCTTCATTCTGCCAAACAAATCGATGAAGTATATCCATTTATGGATGAGAAAAAAAGGGCATTAAAGGAGATAAAAAAATTGACTGAAGAAGATTTTCCGGAAAGCAAGCTTATTTTTGAAGAAGACGGTAGTTTTACCCAAAAAAAAGAATACTAATGTATGTAGACTTACCTAAAAAAATGTACTATGGTATTGGCGAAGTAGCTGAAGCCTTCGATGTAAACACCTCTTTAATTCGTTTTTGGGAAAAAGAATTCGATATCCTAAAACCAAAAAAAAATGCTAAAGGTAATCGCAAATTCACTCAAGAAGATATTAAAAACCTTGAATTGATTTATCATTTGGTAAAAGAGCGGGGGTTCACATTAGAAGGAGCCAAAACACATCTTAAGGAGCAAAAGCAAGAAGCGTTGGATAGTTTTGATATCATACGTAAATTAGAATCTATTAAAGGACAGCTTCTTAAAATTAAAGAGCAATTGTAAGGTTTAATTTCTTAAATGCTACAAATCCCGTAGGTGAGATTTAAAAATTTTGTCTCAATTTGAAACAAAATTCAATAATTGTAGTCTAATCACATAGGATAACCCGAAAAATAATAATAGTAAATGAAAAAAGGACTTTTTGCAGGATTAGGATGTCTAGGACTAGTCATAGTCATCCTTGTAATTGGTGCAATCATGGCATATAGTTTTAATAACAAGGCTGTGGTATTACAAGAGGATGCCAAAACGGCCTGGTCTAACGTAGAAAGTGCCTACCAAAGACGAAGTGATCTTATTGGCAATCTGGTAAAAACAGTACAAGGTGCAGCAGATTTTGAACGCTCTACACTAAAAGATGTTATTGATGCCAGAGCAAGAGCAACCTCAGTCAATATTGATCCTAGCAACATCACTCCTGGTCAGATGGCTCAGTTTCAACAAGCACAAAGCGGATTAACCTCTGCTTTATCGCGATTACTGGTTACTGTAGAACGCTATCCCGATCTAAAGGCTAATCAGAACTTTCTGAACTTACAAACCCAACTCGAAGGAACCGAAAATCGAATTAACGTAGAACGCAATCGTTTTAACGAGCAGGTTGGTGTTTATAACAAACACATCAAAGTTCTTCCAAACTCATTATTTGCGAGCATTTTAGGATTTGACGAAATGACAAGGTTTGAGGGTGAAGAAGGTGTTGAAAAGGCACCAGAAGTTGATTTTGATTTTAAATAAGATCACGATATAAAATTTCATCACATGTCAAAAGTTGAAGATTTTCTTACTGCAGATCAAGAAGAGCAAATAGTTGCCGCAATTCGACGTGCAGAAAAAACGACATCGGGAGAAATTCGTGTTCATATTGAAAAGCATACAGATCTTGATATTTTAGACCGGACTAAAGAAGTCTTTCATCTACTCAAAATGGACAATACCATACAACATAACGGTGTGCTGATTTATGTAGCTGTAGATGATCATAGATTTGCAATTTATGGAGATCAAGGCATTCATAACGTAGTGGGTGATAATTTTTGGGAGAGTACCAGAGATGCTATCCTAAAACAATTTAAGAAAGGTGATTTTACACAAGGACTAATAGATGGCATTCTCATGGCTGGGGAGCAATTACAAAGGTATTTTCCTTGGGATCACACGGGATCAAATGAATTATCAGATGAAATTTCAAAAGGATAAATGAAAAACGTACAACAATTCATAGTATCCTCTTTCTTTGTTCTGGGTATATTTTTTATCGCTACACACCAAGGTCTTGCACAACGAGCTATTCCTCCCAAACCAACATTGGAGACTGCTGTGTACGATGAAGCAAAAATGCTTTCTGGTTCTGAAGCTGAGCAACTTGAGAAAAAACTTATTCAATATGCCGATACTACTTCTACGCAGATAGTAGTGGCCACCATCAACTCACTGCAAGGTGAAAATATTGGGTTGTATGCTGCCGAATGGGCCCACGAATGGGGTATCGGACAAAAAAAAGAGGATAATGGAGTTTTTATTCTTGTATCCCAGATGGATCGTAAGATTTGGATTGCAACAGGTTATGGTGTCGAAGAAAAACTTACAGACTTTACTTCTAAAACTATTATAGATCAGATCATCACTCCTGAATTTAAGAAAGGAAAATTCTATACTGGATTGGATGAAGGAATAACCGCTATTTTTCAGGTACTCGATGGCACTTTTAAAGGAGCGAAGAAAAAGAAAAGTAGAAAAGATTTCCCTATCGGGCAATTGGCACTGTTGCTTATCTTCTTCATTATTATTGTAAAAGCATTTTCTAAAAGCAATCATGGCAATGGCGGCAAAGGAAATCGTGGAAACAGATCTCGAGGAGGCAGTCTTTTGGATGCAATTATCTTGAGCAATATGGGCCGTGGTAGCTATGGTGGAGGAAGTTTTGGCGGTGGATCCAGCGGAGGCTTTGGTGGCGGCTTCGGTGGTGGCGGTTTTGGCGGTGGTGGTGCTGGGGGCAGTTGGTAGAGTTTATTTCTACAGAATGACTAATTAAAAGGATTTGCATTTCATGATATGAATTTAAATAAAATATAGCTCAAATAAAATAGATGAGAAAAGTACTTTTTTTTGTTATTATTTCAATAATTCCATTTACTATAGTTGGACAAAATAAAGGAAATACTTCTTCTTTTGAAGAGGCTCTTAAAGAACCCAAAAAAGTAAAATCACTTCATCTAGTTTGTAAGGATACGCTAAACCTAATGAAAGAGGCAGAAAAACTTATAAACTTAGAAAGTTTATATCTCAACGAATGTAAGCTTGAGTCACTTCCCATTGGTGTCGAGAAAATGAAAAACCTGAGACTACTCAATGTTCAGGACAATAATCTCAGCTCATTACCTCTACAATTAAAAGAACTTCAAAAGATTACAGTTGTAAATCTTAGGAATAATAATTTCAGAAATTTTCCTGAAATCTTATTAGAGTTACCACTACTTAGAGAAATCGATTTAAGCGGTAATTCTAAACTTGAACTTTCAAAAGCAACGTATGCTCTCACAAAAATTGAGAATCTTGATTTTTTGTATTTAAATAATAACGACATCACTATTTTACCTAAAACCATAAGTAATTTTCAGAAAATTAAAGAACTTCATTTATCCAAAAATCCTCACATTAATTTAATAGAATGCTTCAAAATATTATCACAATTAAAAACCTTAAAGATTTTAGCACTAGCAAATAATAACATAAGAATTATCCCTACCGAAATTAAATTAATGCTACAACTAAATGGTTTGGTATTAGACAATAACCCAAATATTGAAATTATGGAGTCTATTGCACGAATAGGACAATTAAAAAATTTAAAAGTTCTATTAATGAGAAATAGTAAATTAAATGTACTTCCCAAAAACTTAAATATTCTTAAAAGACTATCTGTTCTAGAACTTAGTGGCAACAATTTTTCTGAAGAGGAAAAATCAAGAATAAAAACAGCTCTGCCAAACACAAAAGTTATATTCTAAAACTATCTATAATTCGATTTAACTATAAACTAAAACTTCTCTACCTCTTACCAACTCATATAAAATCTATTTCTTCCTAAAATAAACTGAAATCGGTACGCCATGAAAATCAAATTCTTTACGTAGCTGATTTTCGATAAAACGCTTATAAGGATCTCTTATATACTGTGGTAGATTACAGAAAAAAGCAAACTGTGGTTGAGGCGTAGGCAACTGTGTGATGTATTTTATTTTAACATATTTACCTTTGTATGCTGGCGGTGGGTTATGCTCTATGATCGGCAATAGCACATCATTAAGCTCGCTGGTTTTGATTTTTTTGGATCGATTCTTATATACGGCTACGGCAGTTTCAATAGCTTTAAATATTCTTTGTTTTGTTAGTGCAGAAATAAATACGATAGGAACATCGGTAAAAGGCTCAATCTCTCTACGAATATATTTTTCGAAATCTTTGAGGGTATTGCTTTCCTTGTTTTCGATGAGATCCCATTTATTGACAAGAATTACGATCCCTTTGCGGTTACGTTCTGCCAGCCAAAATATATTTTGTACCTGGCCATCAAATCCTCTGGTTGCATCTAAAACAAGTAAGCATACATCACAGTGTTCGATGGCTCGAACAGATCGCATGACAGAGTAGAATTCTAAATCCTCTTTTACTTTGGATTTTCTTCGTATTCCGGCAGTATCTACCAGATTAAATTCGAACCCAAAGCGATTATATTTTGTATCAATCGCATCGCGTGTAGTTCCTGCTATATCAGTTACTATATATCGTTCTTCGCCGATTAACGCATTGATAAAAGACGATTTCCCGGCATTAGGTCTCCCCACTACGGCAAATCGAGGTAATTCATCTTCTTCTTTTTCTTCTTTCTCTGGTAATTCTTTTACAAGTGCATCGAGCAGATCACCTGTACCGCTTCCGTTAATACTGGCAATAGTATAATACTCCCCAAGACCTAAACTATAAAATTCGACTGCATCTGCAGCTCTCTTGGCATTATCTACCTTATTAACTACCAAAAACACAGGTTTATCTACTTTACGAAGTAGGTTGGCTACATCTTCATCCATTCCGGTGACCCCAGACTCGACATCAACCATAAAAATGATCGCATCGGCTTCATCAATGGCGAGTTCTACCTGTTTATCGATTTCAGCTTCGAAAATATCATCACTCCCCACAACATATCCACCAGTATCAATTAAGGAAAATTCGACACCATTCCAATCACTTTTCCCATAATGGCGATCTCTTGTAACGCCGCTCACAGCATCCACAATAGCCTCTCTTCTTTGAATCAAACGATTAAAGAAAGTCGATTTTCCCACATTAGGCCTCCCTACAATTGCTACTATACTGCTCATTGAAATCTATATCTAAAATTTTTGCAAAATTAGACTTTTTATTTAAGCAATACCATCAAAACGAAGTAAAAATAAAAAGCCCCAAGGCCAAACATTTAAAGACCTTAGGAACTTTTCATAATTGATAGTCAGTCAGTGAAATAATTACTCAGTTCAAAGATAGCAAGTATTCTGGTTAACTTGGTTACTGTAAAACAACAAACTTTTTATGGAAGTGTTTTAAACATCTTAAAATCAACTAGTTAATTTCAGTAATTTCATAAATAGCTACCGTATTAGACACCTCATTAGTAACGATTATTAAGTGGTTTCCAGTTGGACTATCCTTTGCTTCAATAGCAATTAAACCTTCTGGAGAAATATCCACATCATCCTGCAACCATTCTATAAATTCTGGGTAAAAAGGATTAGAAATATCATAAACCATAACACCACCAGTTCTTTCTAACCCAACAAATAATAGTGTTTTGTTTCCTACACTCAATGTTTCTACAGCTTCTGGTTCTGCACCTTTATCATCAGATCTTTTATCAGCCTCGCTGCCTTCATCATTGTTAAAAGCTCCTGGATCTAATTCGAAAATGGTTTTTCCTATTTGATCTCCACTATCATAAACCACAGTTCCAGATGTCGTCCAAATCGTAAAAGATCGTCCTCCGTAAGCATAAATTACATCATGATCTCCATCACCGTCTAAGTCTCCATTGGTCGTAGTGGTTTTTAGTCGCCCAAGGTTCTCATCTAATTGTAAGGTAGCAGCATCAGGAAAAGCTATAGGATCAAGCAAAAGATCTTTGACTCTGGTTTCTTCAGAAAAGCCTTCATAATCGCGTGCATCTCCTTCATTTGCTGTTATTAAGAATTTACTACCTTTTATTTTTGCAAAGGTTATAGCATCTGGATGATAAAATCCCAGAACTGGCCAATTTTGAAAATTACCTACACTATTATCTTTGTCACTGGCGTCTATTTGATTATGAGGTAATGAATAATCTTTTACGCCTAACCCGATAATATCTGTAATTGTTTTGGTTTCTAAGTTAACCACTGCGATTCCATTATTTTCTTGTAAGGTGATATATGCGAATTTTGAATCATCAGAAATGGTTACAAATTCGGGCTCTACATCTTGAGCTAAAGAAGCATTAGGACCAAAAACCCTGAAATCATTCCCTATAGATTGGCTATTAAATCTTGAAAAACAAAGAGTAGATACTTGACTGGAAGCCACCTCTATAATAGTTATAGAACCTTCTGGATCGATTGTATAAAGATCATTTGGCTCACCTTCATTAGCGACAATGATATACTTACCGTTAGGACTAAAGGTAACCATATCAGGTAATGCTCCGGCCGCATAGGTATTTAATAAAGTTTGTTTTTCAGAATCATATAATGCAATAGTTCCATTAGCTTGCTTATTCGAAGAATTTTCTAAGGCTACTGCCACCATACCTTCATAAACCGATACACTATTAGGTATGCCCGATAGCGATATGTCAATGCCTTGTAAAGGGTTTCTTGGATTTGACAAGTCCCATACAGAAAGCTCTGATTCGTTAGGATTGACAATAAAAAGTTTATTGGTTTTAGAATCGAAAGCAGAGATTTCGGCAAAACCCTCGTCACCCGATCCGTTAGTAAAACCTCCTATTTTGTTAAATTCGAGTTCTCCAGTTCCACCTCCTCCGGAGTAGTCATCAAGATCACATGAAGCAAATAGCCCTAAAATTGCTGTAAAATAAAGAATTGATTTGTTAAAGATTTTCATTGTTCATTACATTTTGTGTGATTAAACCCACAAATTTTGATAAACAATGTTTCTTTAACGTTATCCCAAGGCTAAATTTAAAATCAACGTATACCTATATTGGTTTACTATTGTTTATTATACCCAAAACGTTTCAATTGCCGCTGATTACTTCTCCAGTTTTTATTGACCTTAACATAGAGTTCTATATGAATTTTTTTACCAAAAAACTTTTCTAATCCCTTACGGGCTTCAGTACCCACTTTTTTCAATGCGCTACCTTTATGGCCAATAATAATCCCTTTTTGCGAATCTCTTTCTACCATGATCACAGAACGTATTCTAATGATATCTTCATCTTCCATAAACTCTTCAGTTTCGACCTCTACAGCATATGGAATCTCTTTCTTGTAATTCATCAATATTTTTTCGCGAATCGCCTCATTAACAAAAAATCGTTCGGGTTTATCAGTTAACTGATCCTTGGGATAGAACGCCGGAGATTCTGGTAAAAGCTCCACCAAGCGACCAAAAACTTCTTTTATATTAAAATTTTCGAGAGCAGATATAGGATATATTTCGGCATTGGGAACTTTTTCTGCCCAAAATTGCACTTGTTCTTCCAAATTTTCCTGATTTGACTTGTCAATCTTATTGATCAACAAGATCACCGGTATTTTAGAATTAGTAATCTTACTGAAAAAGGCTTCATCTTTCAGAGCTTTCTCGCCGATTTCAACCATATAGATGAGTACATCGGCATCTTCGAAAGCAGATTTAACAAAATCCATCATAGATTCCTGAAGCTCATATGCTGGCTTAATAATACCTGGAGTATCTGATAAAATCACCTGAAAATCATCTCCATTAACTATTCCTAAAATCCTATGTCTTGTTGTTTGAGCTTTGGAAGTAATGATTGACAACTTCTCCCCTATAAAAGCATTCATTAGGGTTGATTTCCCTACATTAGGATTTCCTATAATATTTACAAAACCTGCTTTATGAGCCATATAATTACTTTTATGCAAAGGTAGATGAATATTAAATAAGAAGATAACTCCTTGGGATATAATTAGAATGGTATTGATAAAAAATGTGGAAGTTTATAATTAACGGTTAAGATTTTTAAAATAAACTTTTGCCATAGCATTAACCTTGGGTGCCAATAGCAATCCAGAAAAAACAGTGGGAATTGCCATAATCGCAAAAGCACTATCAATAAGGTTAATGGCAAAATCAATTTTTACCACTGCGGCTATTATTATAGAGAAGATGTAAATGTAATTATAGTATTTTCCGTATTTGGGTTTGGTCAAAAATCCCAAACAGGTTGTGCCGTAATACGAATAAGAGAACAAGGTTGAAAAAGCAAATACCAAAACCATAATTAACACTACAACATTACCCAATCCATAAGGCAATACAGTATTAAAAGCTTCCAAAGTAAGTGATATTCCATTATCATCTGTACGCTGCCACACTCCTGTTGATAGAATTGCCAAGGCTGTTAACGTACAAACAAGTAGTGTATCTATAGCCGGCCCCATCATAGCCACGAGACCTTCACGAATTGGTTCATTCGTCTTTGCCGTACCGTGCATCATTGGAGCAGTTCCTATGCCTGCTTCATTAGAAAAGGCTGCTCTTTTGACTCCTGTTTTTATGAGATATCCTAACGCTCCACCTGCAGCGGCATCACCAGAAAATGCATCTGAAAAAATCAACATGAACATTTCTGGAACAACCTGAATCTGCAAAATCAAAATTGTAATTACAGTAACAAAATATAACACGACCATAAACGGAACCAATTTACTTGCTACTATTCCGATTCTTTTAATTCCTCCCAAGATTACCAAAGACGCTATTCCAGCCAGAGTAATTCCTATGTACCATTTGTATTCATCATCCCAATCAAGGACATCGATCAATGTTTGTGTTAATTGATTAGCAGTAAACGCAGGAAGTGTCCCTACCAATCCCGCTAAAGCAAAAAGGATCGCTAATGGTTTCCATCGTGCTCCTAAACCGTTAGTAATAACATACATTGGCCCGCTAAGAAAATTACCATCATTATCTTTAGAACGATACATTACCGAAAGTGAACAGGTATAAAATTTGGTAGCCATACCAATCAAAGCACTAATCCACATCCAGAAAACTGCTCCTGGACCACCCATGACTATTGCCACAGCCACTCCACTAATATTTCCCATACCCACCGTTGCGGCTATTGCAGAAGATAACGCTTGAAAATGGCTTAATTGCCCAGGAGCATATTCACTATCATACTTCCCTCTTAGGACATCTATAGCATGTTTAAAATAAAAAAACGGAGTAAAGCGCGAATAAATCAGGAAAAATGTACCTCCTCCGATGAGCAATACCAGCAAGGGCCAATCCCAAACCCAAGCGCTAAAACTTGCAACAAGACCTTCAAATGTTTTGAACATAAAATATTGTAGTTACTATAAAAGTAATCTAAAAATTGAAGAATCCAATCTAGAAGCTACATCTCAAAAATTCAACATACTTAAAAATCAATGGAGAGATTTTATAAATCTAGGTTTATCAATTCCTCGATCGTACATTATGATGGTGCCTGCAGCGGCCACATTAATACTCAATTCTGATTTAAATTTTACCAAGAACTGTGATTTTTTGATGGCCATTTTTGATAATCCATGATCTTCTGCTCCCAAAAGATATACACATCTTTTTGGGTGCTTAAAAGTTTCAAGTGGTACAGCAGTATCTGTTAATTCTACTCCGACAAGCATCGCTCCTTTGGGTAAATGGTTGTAAAAATCTTCAAATGTATCGTAATGAAAATAAGGCATTGCCTTTACTGCGTTGTGCGTATCGCTTGCCTGTTTGGCATATCGATTGCCAATGGTAAATATGAAACTTGCACCCATATTTTGAGCAGATCGCCACAAAACGCCAAGATTTTCTGGGGTTTTCCCATTCTGAATCCCGATACCAAAAAATTCATTTTCGAAATTATCAATCATGGGTATAAAAATATTAAAAGATTAGATAAACCCATCAATTCTCTTTCAAATTATACTATTTACGCTTTGTTCAAGCAGCACTCAAGCAAGACCGAAAAAAGTAATAGATCGTATCTAGAAAAACATTAATCTGTAACTCTTTTTGAAATGATTTAATACTTATAATATCTAAGAATAATTTAATTTTCTTCTCTGAAGGTTTTACAAAGAAATATTAATTGTTTTTCCCTCTTTATTATATTCTTTTTTAAGACCTTCCAGAAGGTAGCTTTGTTTTATTTTTGATTGATTATTAGCAATAGTTTTTAGACAGGCAAATTGTACGATATTTACAATATTTGCACCAGTAATTGCGTATTTTTTTGAAAATTCATCCAAAGAAACCAGATCTTCTAATTGAACATTTTTAGGAAGTATGTTTTGCCATAACTGAAGTCGTTCTTGAGCACCGGGTAATTGAAATTCTACGATAGATTGAAATCTACGTGTAAAAGCTGCATCGATATTGGTTTTAAAATTTGACGCTAAAATCACTAACCCAGGATGCGCTTCAATTCGTTGTAGTAAATAAGAGACTTCTTGATTGGCATATTTATCATGAGCATCTCGTACATTAGTTCTTTTTCCAAAAATGGCGTCTGCCTCATCAAAAAACAAAATCCAATCTTTATTTATTGCTTTATCAAATAAGGAAGATAAGTTCTTTTCGGTTTCTCCTATATATTTAGAAATTACCATGGATAGATCTATTCGATACACATCTCTATGGGTATATTTCCCTAATAAACTGGCGGTTAAAGTTTTTCCTGTTCCCGGCGGACCGTAAAATAAAACTCTGTAACCTGGTTTGATTTTAGTTTTCATATCCCACTGGTGCATCAATACTTCATTGTGTTTTAACCAAACTTCTATTTCGTGAATTTGATTCAATGTCTTTTTTTGTAGTACGAGATCGGTCCACTCTAATTCTGTAATGATTAGGCTTGCCGGAAACTTTTGGCTAAGAGTTGGCTTTGATATTTTCCCAAAAATAAGGAGTGATAAATATTCTTCGTCGATAAGCAATTTACCACTCATTTTTGGCTCTCCTTTAGGAATACTATCTATATAGACTATTTTATCCTTAAATAGAGAGGAACCAAAATCTATATAATCCATCAGTGCCAATCGTTCATTAAGATCATTTCCTGCTATAATATATAATGCAGTTTCTCCGGTTGGGATAATTCCTCGATGTGATTTTCCTGTTACTCCACCAAATGCAACAAATTGCCCTCCATCAGGAAAATATGAGGATACTATTTGTTGTAATAGTGCAGGATTAATATGAGGTGTCAAAGCAAGTAAGAGAAGTATTATTTCTGTCTCTGATAATTTATTTTCATTTATAAATATAGCTAATGGCGACTGTATAGAATTTAAATGCAAAGTTGGTAACTCGATCTTTTCTTTCCTAAACTCTATATTTAGCCTATACTCTACATATGCTTCTAGATATTGAAATAATGTATGTATTTCAGTTTTATGGATGGTACTAGCCATTGCTATATTTGACATAGGCATTCTTCAGTTTAGTATCGTATTTGTTCTTTTTGTAGCCGGGTCCATTATAGCCTTCTGCAAATTTGGCCCAATTTTTCTCTTTGATCCAGTCGATTAGCTTTTTCCCTTTAAACGAAGTTTTCTCTATAAATTTACCAAAAGCTTTTAGATGTTCTCGTTCATGCTCATACATTTCTGAAACAAAATGATCTATAGAGGCATATCCAAGATAGTCATAATGAAAACCCATAATTTGAAAAGCTCCCCATGAAGCCGAACTGTAAGCTGCATCATGAAAAGCAGGCAAGTCTGATATTCCTGCTGCTTTTTCAAGACGATCGTATTCGCCCGCACCTCCCTTGTAATGAGTTCTTGTCCATTTTTTGTAAAGTACGTCTTTGGTATGCTGAGAAACGTATTGGGAAGGATTCACTCCTCGTTTTTCAAGCTCTCTCCAAAATATATGTCCTTCAAACAAAATTACAGGTCTTCCGTCCACCAAAAAACCTTTACCTCTACTTTCTATTTCATTTACAGCTTTTACCATCGCTAGTTCTAATCCAAACTGATTAGCAAAATCTTGAACATCCTGCTCTGATAAAAACTTATCATTAAATGCCACCAAATTTCTTTCGGCTTCTATGAGCTTTGACCAAGTTTTAAGTCCAACAATACCGTCGACTACCAAACCTTTTTTACTTTGAAAATCCTTTACAGCCTCATGAGTGTCCCTACCAAAAAAAGTAGATACATAAACCTTATATCCCAACTTTGTTAAAAGTTCTTCTAAATAATGAACTTCTTGTCCCCTAGAACGGTATCGTATTGTTTTCATTTATTTGTTATTAATCTTTATCCATTTACATATAAAAATATTCCTCTTATTCGAGAAATTATCAAACCAATTTATGTTGCAGCTAGTAACTCGATTTCTTCTTTTACTTCTGTCTCGCATAAACCATCTGAAACCAGAAGTCTAACAGTCACATTAGTATCTCTTCTAAATCGGTAATTATGTCCAACGATACTACCCTGAGCTGTGCTGTTATCACCAAAATCCCATAGAATATTATACCTCGACTCATCAAAATCATTTTGATTTTTGATCCTAAACATTAGTGCTTCATTAGAGACAAAATCATTATCAGATATTGTCCCTTCCAGAATATCTCCTTCTGTAAGCGGTATTTCCTCTAATGTTGGTTCTCCTTCTTCAGGTCTATAACCAAAATAACGACCCGTAGAAATAGAAACAATTGGTTTTTTGGTAACAGTAATTGTTGCAGACACAGGCTGATCGTTTACTGTAAATTCTATCGGGATGTCATATTTAGTAAAACTTGAGGAATCAAAAATTATTTCATTTGAACCTACTCGCATGCCTGTAGTACGTGTAACTGCACTCAATTTTGCTCCGGGTGGACTTACCTCAAATGATACAGAGGTAACATCGTCTGCACTACTATCCAAACATAGTAGTTCTTGAATTGAAAGAGATACTTCTTCAACAATATCCTCAAACACTACCCTAGTATCCTGAGTAACAGGACCACATATAGGATTTGCAATTTCTAGACTAATACGTGCTGCTCTCCCTTCTAAACTGGGGATATCTGTATATTCGTGTGTTTGTATCAACTCTGGTCCTTCAACAACCTCCGATCCGTCACCAAAATTCCAAAATAGCATAGATATCTCTGGTATATAATTTCCGCTTATCCCAAATGTTACACTGGCTTGTGTTTTATCTTCATTATATAGAATCTCATTAACCGTTATCCTTACATTTTCTGGTAACCTGTCTACAATTAGTGTTTCATCGGTTTCAAATCCATCAACGGCAAATCTTATAGTACTTCCAAAAGCATCAAATTCTTTAGGGTTTATGGTAATTACTCTTCCATCGATGCTCAATCCATTATATGGCGCAATACCAAGCGTGGCAATCTGTCCCCTCTCTGGTTTGAGATTTGTTACATTTATTTGTTCTATACAACCAATTGCATTATCTAATATTTGCTTAAGATTTGTGAGGAATCCGCCAAGTTGACTGAAGTTTGTAAACGAGAAATAATCTGCAGAATCGATATCAGAAAAATCTGGTTGACTTAATTGCGGTTCCCTGTTGAGAATTTCTCTTAATGCGTCAATCAAGATACTGAATCCCGAATACGCCCCTTGTTCGAGTGCGTAATAAAATATGTGGGTTTTATTATTTAATATTTCTACTTCATCCCTTAGTAACCCTATTCCTCCTACTAGTCCATCTGCAATAATTATCACAATGTCTGGATCTTGGCTTAGGTTATTGTTAATATGATGCAGTCCACTGGTCCAACTAGCGGCTCCACCAGGAACTCCGTTACCATCTGTACGATACTCATCGATCCAATTTAAAAATAGAAATTTATTCTCTGTAGTTATTTTTGTTTCTGATATAATACGAGATGGAGGCTCTAACTCGCCAGATGCATCGTTCATGTTCAGAAGTGTTATAAAATTATTTGAACCTTCCTGATCGTTAACAAATGCTCTTAATCCATTCTTAATTTCTGGAATTTCATCTCCGCTTATTGATCCTGATTCGTCGAGCACTAATGCTATGTGAATAGGAATATCGCAATCTTCGGGATTTACACATATTTCATTTCTATCAAAATCAAGTTCGATAACGATCGGATCCTCAAACGTTATTGGATCGATCACGATTTCATTTTCACAAAAGTTTGTACTAACTCTAAGTCTAGATCGAATTGTTGTAGGTGCCGACTCAACGGGATTTTGATATTGTCTTACCACATTACCCGAAGCATCTGGTTCGATATTAATAAAAGTATCATCGCTTAAGAAATCCCATTCAAATCTTTCAATCTCATCAAGAAATGGCCCTGAAAGATTATAGGTGACGGTAACTTCTGTTTTAAAAGGATTATCGTAAACAACCGTTGTTGTAATTATTGGTTCTGGTAAACGATGTATAATGATTACTGCTCCTGTATCCTGATTATTTAATTCGAATCGTATTGGCGTATTAATTAGTTCTGGGCTGACTAAATTTGGATCGAAAAAAGAATCTCCATTACTATCTCTTATCACTCCTCCATTAAGACCTCTGGGTATATCTGCGGTTACAAAACCATTTGGTGGAGTAGCCTTAAATGGAATAGGTTCTGTATCTCTACCAAAACAAAGGGTGTTCATTGGTAATTCTAATTTTAGTACACTCTCGTCACAACATAAATAAGGAACCATAAAATCTGCAATCACCGGATTGGTTGTAAGTGCCATACGTTCGGCTGATGAGGATAGCTTTCTCCTGCGTGACACACTTCCTTCTCCTTCACCTTCTCCTGAAAGCACTGCAATATCATCCAGAAAAACGAGTACAAAGGTTCCCCTGGGTGATACCCCAGCTTTATGTTCAAGCCCCTGTCTTCTTGATACATAATACGACGTATAATCTTCTGCAAGTTCTCTTATTTCAGTTAATTGTGCAGCAACTACACCTTCTCCTTCTCTTCTTATTTCACCACCAATTAATCCTATGGAATTAGAAATACGTAACGCCACAATATTAAAACTTACAGCATTTTGTGTTTTAAGTTTTTTGAGTTCTTCAATAACGTGTTTATAATCTTGCCCAAGATGACCTTCGATCCGATAAAAGTCTTTATCAATGTATAAACTTAGTGGGTTATCCGAGTCTAATAAATCTCTGTGATAACTAACATTAGATTTTTCTAAGTTTTTTGCCGATTTGTCAAAATTCCAGAGTTTGATTAGCTCTTCGTCTACTTTATAATAAAAAGGGATTGCCTTTTGACCTAAATCTCCAAGCAGTCTTGACGGTGTAATCTTAATCTCACCGAATACTAGATTATAGCTTTCTAACTGTTTTAATGTTCTTAATAAAAGGCTAAATAATTTTTGCTCAGGTTTGTGAATATCGTAGTATACTGTTAGACCAGTATCTCCATTACTTGAGGAACCATCACCACTAAAACACCGTTTGCCGGCTTTTGTAGTATGCACCACAGATTTATAAAAACTATGCCGATAATTATAGCAACTCTTTTCATTGACCAACTCTCCTAACATCAAATGTTTTGGAAAATCGTTTATGTTAGCATTACAAATTTTAGAAGATAATTCTAACATTATCCTCTTTATTTCTTTATAGGAATCCACTATATCTTTTAGAAGGTCATACCTATATTGAATGTCCGGCCTTCTTAGTTGACCTGAATCAGAATCGAAGAGAGCAGTTATGAGATTTTCAAATTCTGTACCAAGATCAGGTAATTTTAATGTATCAAATATGGTTTTATAACCATCAACTAGATCCTCTAGCACCTTTGTATTTGAAAAAGGTGAAGCTAATTTATTTAGAAACGTATTAAAATCAACAAAGTCTTCAATCTCAAAAATAACTCTAGTTAGTAAAACCTCTGGAAGCTGATAATACAGTTTACGATAATTTATTCTACTAATAGTATTATCATGACTATTAATAAATTCTGCGTTGGCTTTTGTAGTTATTAAAACTCTGTAATTGGCGACTACATCAATACCTTCTCCATCACAATTTAAGCTACTACATTGGTTAATATTTCGTTCATAATTCTCTATATAAAGTAATACGACCATATCTTCAAGATTAGGTCTTCCATCGTTTGAGAAATTTCTTAGATTTAATGTTTCGCTATCCTCATCTTTGGTTAGTAATTCATATAACTCGATCTGATCATCATTTTGATAAAAAAATGGAGAATAATCAGATCTACTATTGTCGTATTTTCTGAAGTATCGATAATTAATACTTGTAAAATCAATTGTTTTATTGCCTTCATTATCTTTATAGAGATGTAACAAATCTCCATCTGTGGTGATTCCCAAACCCTGATTTATTGTTACTGCGCCACGAGTACTGCTTATCTCAAAGCCACACACAATACCAACTCCTCTTAGATTTACTCTGGATAACCTAATTTGATCATCAAAATGATCAAATATTTGGTTAAGATGGCTGTCTGTCAAAAACTGACTTCTCGAAAACCTTCTAAAACCTGGCACTATTTTGTCTAATTTTGTGATCATGATTTGTGTATATATTTTTTATGTTTTCTTTCTAAATGTATTGGATTTATTCTCTTACCAATCAACAAAGATTAGCTTATCCTTCCATGGCAGTTTAACTATACTTATATTCCATGGTAATCGATCTAAAAGAATATCCTGGGTTTTTCTTTCTACAATAATTTTAGGGTTTTTACCATTCAGGATAAGTTTACCCCGTCTTTGTAGAAACTCATTTCGCATTAAATCTGAAGATGCATTTTTAAGTGCTCCCCAGTTGTGGGTCATAGCATCTAATAGCTCTTCAGATTGTGTTTTAAATTCTTGAGAAATCTCTATATTTCTATTAATTGATAGATGTAATGGTATATTACATAAAAACTTTTCAAAAATCATTTGGTGCTCTGGTTGCTTTTCTTGTTTGGTAGCCAGATAATGCAATAAATGAATCGCCAATTCTGGATCGTTTATTTTATTTTGATCGTTAATCAATTTACAATGCTCAAAGAAATTTTTTAGAAATGGATGAACCAAAATTAAACCGGCATTTTCTATATAATATCCTCCTTCGGGGATTTCTTCTTCATTTTTATTGATTTCTTTAGGATTCTTATTCGCTTTATCTTGTGGCGGAACTATAGCATCTTTTGGTGTTTTTTGAACAGTATTTTGGATACCCTTAGCGTCTTGAGAAATTTTGTTTTGAATCTCAGGAAACTGGCTGTCAATTGATTTAATTACAGTCTCTATCCAATTAGATTTTCGCCTATTCATTTCTATAAACTCTTTTGTTTCCTTAGTATCTATTTCATCTAAACTATCTGATATTCTATCTTGATTTTGATTAGGCTCTCTTGTCAATATATTTTTCCAACGAGACAGGGCCTTATAAAATTCTTGAATATTATTGGTTTGAAAAAATTGAATAATCTCCTCCCAAATTTCAAATCTTAACTCCAGTGATACCGAGGTTATAAACACCTCAAATTCACGATCTAATTTCTGCGGATTAAGAATGGTTGTGCTTAGGGTCTTAAAAATATTATTTAGCGTTTTTTTAATGGCTCTATCAGAGAACTGCTGTATAAATCGTTTTCTGATGTTTTTTTGTTTTAATTTTTCATAAAAAATACTTGCCAAACTCCTGGTTTGGAGAATTTCCTCTAATATATCTTCATCAAATAAAAAAGCAAATAATTCTTTACTTCCCCACCAAGGAGAACTTCCTTTTTCAAGAAAATAAATTAGGGCTCTTGCAGTATTGATATCGGTACTAAAAAATTCCAAACTTTCTTCTGAAAACCATTTATCATCAATTTGTATAATTTGGTCTTCAGACTTTTGTAGTTGTTTTTGTATCGAATTTTCAATACCAGTAACTATCTTTTGTTTTACATCTATTAATTTGAAATCATTTTTTAGCTCAATCTCCAGATCTAATTTGTCAATTCGTAATGTTTTGTCTTTTACCTGTTTTTCAAAAACTTTCAATCTATTTTCTAGTAAAGGAAAAACTTCTTCTTTCAAAAATGAATCCAGATTATCCTTAATACGATACCCTTGTTCTTTAGAGGTCGTATTAACTTCTAGATACATTTTATTGATGATATGTGTTTCCTTTCTCATCATCTAGCAGAGGCATTTCAGGTTTACCATTAATTTTGCGAACTCTTTTGGATAATTCTTAAAGGCATATTCTGCCACATCTTCTAACACTTTTTCTTCTGTTTTGAAATACATCAAATGTGTATACCCGGTTTTTTCTATATTATTAATGTCAGAAGGTGAATGATAATATCCTTCAAAATCTAAATCAGTATTATGGTATGCATCCATAATTGCATTTGCCTTATCCAGTTCGATATGTAGTTCTACATCATTAAATTGATTAATATGTCTAGGATAATGTTCGTATACCTGATCTAATAATCCATTTTTTTGTAACACTTTATAGATATACGTTTGCTCCAGGAACATTACATATTGTGGGATAAGTACGTCATCCAACTTCACATATTGATTCTTATATTTTGTAGTGAAATAGGATTCGTAATACTCATAAATAATTCTTTTATCCAAACATCGAAACAATCCCATATTAAAAAACCTTAAATCTTTGAGTGAATAATCAAAACAAAACTCAATACCTTTATCAAGTAAATACTGATAAATGCGGTAAGGATAAGGTGTTGCTCCTTCATCACACTGAACTATAATATTCTTTTTTGGTACCGGTTTGGTTATAAAAACATCAAAATCAAAATACAAGTATCCCGGAATACTATCAGACAATAGCTTATATGCTATAACTTTGGCGTCTGGAAAAGTAAAATTAGGTGTTGCCTGATCTAATCCTAAATGCACCTTATCATATGGCAATCCCAGATTTCTTATCAAATACTCACCGTATCTATCAGTAATAATATGAACCTCGCCATAGACCTCTTTGATCTTGGTTGCACTTAAGAACATATGAATACACGATTCTATTTTTTTATGGTTGTTCTTAAATGGCTCTGTCCAGAGTATGTGTACTGGTATCATATACTTTATTTCTTTTTTTTGTATGATCAATTTTATACAAATCGATATCTGCCGATTGGTTGGTATTGGGATAAAGTTCAAAATCCATCATTTTATTCTCATAATCAGAATCTTCTAACGCATCCTCAAAACGAATTTTAGTTCTTGGCTTTTCATTAGCAATCCTTTCATGATCTCCATGATCTATGGTATCTTGACATAAATGTGGTGGAGTATCTATTTTTCTAATCCCCAATTTTCGCAAGCGTAACGAAAATTCTGTGTCTTCATAACCATAATTTGAAATCTTGAGATTATAGCCTCCTAGCTTTTTAAAATCATTATGATGCACCATAATACGCCCCAAACTACCTTTTGCACTAGGTAACGTTGGCCTAAGGAAGAAGTTCTTTTCGTTTTCGGCAACCGTAATACAATAGGTCAGAAAACTTGGCCCTACGTAATTATCGGCATCTACATTAATCAAGTATTCTCCTTTTGCCAAATTATGGATTGCATTCTTAGGGAGTGTTCTGTGATAATATTTTGCTGTAGTATTCTTGTAGTAATATAATAATCCATCTTTTATTCCCTGAACAAACCAATCTTGATCAAATAAGTAGTCTTCTAACCCATCTGTAGAATTATAATCCAAAACATTCACGTCTACTTGCCCCCTAAATTGTCTTGCCACCTTTACATTATTTTCTAGCGTAGCCACCAAATGATCAAAACGATTCATAACAACCGTACATAGACTTAATTTAATCAGATTCTTAATTGGACGCTTTGAATTTACCAAATACCCATATTGGGGAAATTCCTCATTAATTTTATTTATAATTTTATCCTGTATCGTTCTAGTATATTTACTGATGTGGGCAAAATGCGTATATCCAATGGCATTAGCTCTTTCCTGGATGGTATCTTTATCTGGTAATATTTGCTCTACACTGGAGTTATTAGCCTTTACTGAGCAATACAGAGAATACTGATCTATAACTCGAGAAGAATCTACCCATGTTGTAGTATCTGAAACTTCAAGGCATTTTAAGTAATTGGACACATATGAATCTTTTAGTTTCATATCATTAAATCCAACAATTCCCGTGTTACAAACAGCATCATAGGTTCTAATAATTTCTTCGACTGCATGCGGTTTGAAATCAACAAGCCATTTAATATTTTTAACATCTTCAAATGTGATATCGTTGCTCTTGGCTAAATGGTCTTCAAAAACTAGAGTATCTATACTCTGAACAATTACATCTGAGGTACATTGTCGTATTTGATGAACCACTTCTTTTTTCTTCAGAATAACATCCCAGTCCATATGTATAAAAGGTCTTGTTTGTTTTGCAATAGCGAATATTTTACCTTTGGTCCAGGTACGGTTGTAATCTAAAAATGTAAGATCTGTAGAAAGATGATCTACAGGAAGGTCTTGAAAATAGTTTACGCTTTCTAAATCGGTTACAATTTCTACTTCGAACCCCCATTTTTTGGCATATAAAACAGAAAGATACAAACAGTTGATCGAGGACTGTAAGATGTCTTCAAGATCATGATCTTTCTTATGTTTGGCCCATCTTTTCTGTAAAGGCGCTGTCCAGAAGCTGTAAACAATTTTATTCATTTATATTATTCCTTATTTCTATTGATTTAAAGACTACCTATAATAGTGTTTTCTAATCTATCCTGAATGGATTTGTATTGGTCTGCAAACTTTATATACATTAACCTCTTTATTTTGTCTATATTTTTTGGATGATATTTGGATGCTCCCAGCAAATGAGTGTATCCTAAATTGTTAGCATACCTTGATTGTTCTTGTATTGTATCTCCGGGTATCAGAACAGTTGGAGCGATGCCAATTACCTTTAACATGCTTGTAAGATTGTATTGCTCTAGCAATAAAGCTATCTCTAAATAACCACGATAATCATCGATAAAAGCATCATATTCTTTTCTATGGTCACTCAAAATACCTTTAAGTATTCTGTAAAATGAAAGGAACTCATCTCTTAAAGCAAAATCCTTAAACCCTATCACACCACAACTCCAAGCGTAAGGAATAGTCGAGTCCCATAAAGGCAAGTTTTTACAATAGTCATCAAAAAATTTAATGAGAGGTTCGTAGCAATAATACCCTATGTCTTTTCTCTCTACTATTACTTTTTCGAATTCGAATTCAATTGGTTGTTTTATAAATATATCTGTATCTACATGTACGAAGGGTTCTCTTTGATTTTCGATGGCATATAGCTTTGGTTCCATCCATAGTTCTAAATCCTGTTTAAAATCTACCTTGACCACTCTACATGGCAATCCTGAAAGATATTCGTAGCCTATCGGGTCTATATACAAAGTAATGTCTTTATACCACATATGCGTATGCAGAATGCTTCCTGCGGTCATATAAATAGTATCATCAAATCTATTACCCATATTCCACCGATTATTGGCGACCGGATACGTATTTAAGCTATAAATAATCCTCATCAATCTTCTTTTTTATTTATAAATCTCCAACTGACATTGATAATGCGTCATCTCCTTCAATACTGCTGTCACCACCATAATAATAGTAATACGTAGTTTCAAATGTGATTGATTCTATTGCAATATCTGTATCACAAAAATCCCGAGCTATAGTAAGTTGTGGAAATATCGTATTGGTAGCGTTTACAGGAAGATTATATGATCTTCTTATCTGTCCTGATGCATTTGGCCTTTCATTTGACAATGGTGAACCATCTCCAAAATCCCAGGTAAATTCGGTAATTGTACTAAGATCGATACCAGAGACAGTAAAGGTTACGATAGCGACCGTTTTCGTTTCATTATATGCAATTGATCTGGTTACAGATGCTTCTGGTTTTTCATACACTCGTACTCCAAAATTTGCACTTTGATTGTTGACTATGAATCGTATACTAGTACCATGTAATTGTCTACTCACTCTTCTCGCATCAAAAGAATATGTGTCATCTGCATTTCTAACAACACCCCCATCAAGACCAGCAGGAACATCTGCTCTAACTACTGCAGTAGCAGGTACAACATTGAATGGTATAGGTTGTGTATTTTCATCAAAACAGATGACTTCGTCTGGTAAGCTTATTTCAATTTCATTTTCATCACAACATAAATAAGGCAGGCAAAAATCGGCCACCACAGGATCTGATATTCTAGGATCTATTTCAAAAGAAAATGCTTCTAAACTAATATCACTATTTGAAACTCGTGCCGCTCTAGTTATTGCTTTCGTTTTTTCGCGAACGGCAACCCCTTCTCTTTCGCTCACTAAAGTAGCTCCACCATCTCCATTGGGTTGCGAGGTTTGTAAATAAAATAACACCAAAGTTCCTCCTGGCGGTACCCCTGCTTTATGTTCTAATCCCAAATTACGGTTAAGATAAAAGGATTTAAAATCTTCACCAAGGATATCTTCATTTTCTATTGGTAATGCAACCACATTAAATCCTAAGCTATTTGATTTTTTGATAGTATTAATTCTACCAACTACTTCTTTATAATTTCTTCCTAAATGTCCCTCTACTCTATAGAAATCACTATCAATACAAAACTCTAATGGCTTTTTTATAGCCAACAAACTATCGTGATAACTTAGATTGGTTTTATGTCTTCCTTGTATGGTTTTATCAAAATCCCAATATTCGATTAACTTTTCACCAACGTTGTAGTAAAACGGAATAGCCTTTTTACTTAATTTACCTAAATTTAGTGAAGGTGTTACTTTTATAAATTGGTAATCTGCATTGTAGTTTGCAAGCTGTGTTACCGCTCTTTTTACCAAAGTAAACAATCTTTGCTCACTTTTTCCTGCACTATAACAAACAGTAAGTTCGTTATTATCCTGATCAATCACGACCTCATCTTCTGTAGTTTCGGGACATAAAACACCCGAATTAATAAGAGATTCATTTAAATTGATAATCTTAACTTCTAGATCTCTAAAATCAGTGGTAAGGAAATAATCTGAAGTATCTAAATCTGTTTCTCCATCAATACTGGCCACAGAATCTGCAGAAACCGCTCTTGGTGCACTGCCTGATAATATACTATTTCGATCAGAATCTACAATATAAATAAATAATTTGGTTTCTCTTTTAATGGCTCCTGCTCTATCCAGAGGAATACTATGATTGCCTGAGTAAGGGCCTGGTTGCTCATCTCCTAATACAATTACAATAGTTGGATCAGGAATCTCGGTATCTAAAATAGACTCTATCACTACCTGATATCCACTTCCCCAAAAATCAGATCCATTTGCTCCTTGCGAAGCTGTAGTACCATAAATATTATCAATCCAATTTTTAAGGGCTGGATCACTTACCGGTCTATAGATGATATGATCGTTTCGTGTATTGTTAATGCTTCCGGACATTCCGATTATTGATATACGTGTTTCTGTTGCCGCGATTGAATCTAAATATCCGTTTAAAGCATCTTTTACAAATGTTATCTGAGACCTGAAGGAACCAGACTCATCTATCACAAAAACAATGTGATTATCGGCTGTACTACCGCCATCTACACAGGGTGAATCATCATCGCCTCCAGTATCAATATCATAAATAAGCTCGATAGGTTCACAACTATCACAAGTAGTCGCTACTAGATCTGCCAGGATTGGTGATTTATAAAACCCATGTCTACATTCATAACAAGGACCAGATTTTTCTACTTCGCCTAACATAAGGTGTTTTGGAAAATCTTTATATCCCGCACAACAATCTGATGTTTCGACATTTAATAATATATCTTTGATTTCGTTATAGGTATCTACCAAATCTTTTAAGGCATCATAGCGATATTGAAAATCATCAGGAATACTCGAAGCATTAAAACCAAAAAGTTCGGTAAGTTGATCCTGTACAACAGTTAGTATACCCGGAGCTTTTAGAGCTGTTAACAGTTTGGTAAACCCTTCTTCTAATTTTTGCACCGTATTATCTGCGATTATAGCATCCAGGAAGCTTTGTTTTAGATCGGTATAGGTATCAAAAATCTCTGGATTGGCAACTACCTTATTCATGACTACCTCTGGCAGGCTGTAATATACATTGGCATAGTTGGTTTTTTGTATGGTTGGATCCTGGCTAATAATATATTCGGCATCGGCTTTGCTAACCAGTAATACACGATGATTTACCACACTACTTTCTCCCTGGTTGTCACATCCCAAGGTAGTACATAAATCGGCATCTTCGATGTAAGACTCGCGATACAACAAAACTACCCTGTCTTTAAGGCCCGATAAGCTGCTTAAAGGCGTAATCCCTTCGCCACTTGATTCTTCAACCAGTTCTAAAAGATTAATTTGCGTTTGCCCTCTATAGAAGAAAGGCTTATAACCTGCATTAGTATTATCATATGTTCTATACCCGCCATACGTTATAGACTCAAAATCTATGGTATAATTACCCTCATCGGCGGGGCGAAACAGATGCATCAAATCTCCGTCTGTGGTGACTCCCACGCCTTGAGTGATGGTAATCTCGCTGGTAGTTTCGTCACAGCTTACCTCAAAACCGCAAACGATCCCAACGCCACTAAGGCATGTTCTGGACAATCGTATCTGATCATCAAAATAATCTACGATTTGGTTTAGGTGCCCCTCGGTAAGTACCTGATTTTTGGTAAACCGTCTAAAATTGGTGGTTATTGCCTCTAATGTCGTTGTCATAACCTTATGTGTGTTTTGTTATTGTATGTTTTTGTTGTCTTTATTCTTTAAAAATTAATATCCTGGTCCAAACGTCATTATATAATCTTTAAATTTCTCCGGATATGATAAATTATCCTTATTAGTTTCTTTATTATAGAAAAGATCTTTTCTAATAATCTGAGCTATCTCATTTTCTATTGCAAGTCTTTTTTGCCAATCATCTGGAATAATTGGTTCATTCAGATGAAAGGCCAAAGATTCATCTCCAGGATCAGTCCTAACCACTCCTTTAATATTGTCAAAATTTTCTCTCCCAATTGCGTTTACAAGTTCTCTTCCGAAAATTGTATACCAATAAATCCCTGGTAAAAATTCGAAAAAATCCCAAATAGATGCTCCTTCCCATCCAACACCAGAACCTTCTACTTTTTTATGTTTCTGATCATTTTCTTCTACACTCTTAATGTTCCCAAATAGCAATTGATTATTCCTTGAGAATAGTTGAACAAAGTTTATTAATTCGCTAATCGAATCAACTTTAGTTTCCTTTAATTCTACTTCTCCTGCCCATATTGAAATTCCTTCTGGAAAGATCGAACTTGATAACCAAAATTTATTAGAACCTTTGAGGATCAAACTGTAATTATTTTCATACATTTCAACGACTTCCTTAGTATCATCTTCAAATTTATTTCTAACAGGTTCTGTATATCCGTATTTAGTAATTTTGAAAAGAGCGTTCTCTGATCTTAAAATTTCTTCAATTGTTGATATCTCAAAATTTTCAGTTCTCAGAAAGACCTTAAATCCTATTTTCATAATTTATTCTTTTGCATGAATGATTTTAAAATCAAATTATTTCATAAATCTTACCCCCTGTGTTTTCTATTGCCTGTTTTAATGGACCCGAAACGTGAGTACTTTCCGCAGTCCCATCCTTAGAATCTCTAACCACTAAGTCGAATTTACGAGGTCTATTACTTATTCTTGTTTTTTCTCCTGAATAAGCTGCTTTATTCTCAATTATCGCCACGTTATCCCTCATTTGAGAATCAAGAGAGATTGTTTTTACATTTTTAACATCTCCAACGACGACACCTTCTTTAAAAATATCTGGAATTCTTGTCCTAAAATTGCCTGTTAAAGCAACATTGTCATATACATCAATGAGAGGTTTAGTTAGTCCAGAAATTCCTGACTCAGTGGAATATTTACTTAGCGATTCGCTTTCTCCAGATTTCCCAAGTTTCCTTGCAGCTCTATGTTCGACATATGGAACAATATCTCCTGGCACACTATATCTAGTCCCTTTATAAACATTTTTGAATTCATGTACGTATCTTACAGAAACCCCATTTTCTACTTGTTCAAGTTGATCCAGTTTTGGTGTATTTTTACCAATAAGTTCAGGAGGTCGCGCTTTAGCAAGATTCTTTTTACTAGTTGGTTTTTTAGGGTTTATTTCCACCTCAATAAAATACTTTCCATCAGAATTATCTTGTTTTAATTCTGCCTTTTGCAACTGATACTTATTTTTTAATCCTGGCAATTCCGCCCGCACCTTTTCAGGACTAATTTCTGGTCTATCCAAAAGCTGACCTCCTTCTCTCGCAGCTGCATCAACATCTCTTTGTTTCTCTTGAGCAGTTCTGGTGTCGGGAGCATCATTGGCGCCTTTTCCCGTAAGCTTCCTAAACAGTTTTCTTGCGGCCTTTTTAATTTTCTTGATTACATTAGTAACTGCCTTCTCAATCTTCTTACGTACCTTTTTGATAATATCCTGCACTTTTTTGGTAAGACCACTAATCCCTAATAAAGAAGCCAGGAATCCAATTAATACCGGTATTGATTTTTTCAAGGCATTTTCTATGGCATTGGCAATAGCACTTACATTACCCGATGCCACCGCTTTTACCCCTTCGATAAAGGCACGCACCATTTCTATGATCTGGCTACCACGTTCTATAAAAAACTTGACAATATCTATGATCAGCATGGCTGCCTTGATAAAGGCCCCTGCTGGATTTAGTAGTCCTAACACCCATTTGATACCTGCTTCTACCACCTTTGAGATAATCATATCTCTTATGGCATCCATCACCATCTCCTTAAGATTCGTAAATTGCTCTTTGATATACTCCCATAGCCCTGCGATACCATCATTGCGTATAATCATGAAAATTTCAAAGGCAGTTTCAACCACTCGAACCACTGGTTCTCCCAGAAGTTTTACTGCTATTCCTCGTACAAAATCCCAAGATATTCCCAGTATCTGTGCCACCAAATTGAAGATCCCGGAAAGACTAAATAGATTATCAGGCATGGTGATACCTACACTGCCAAGAGAACCTGTGAGCCATGCTATGAGACCTTCCTGCATGTGGGAGAGGATGTTACTTATAAAATTGTTTAATCCCTGGCCAACTCCTTCAATCAATAACCCTAAGAAACCAATAGGGTCTTGTATGATAGTACCAATAACACTTAGTGCAGCGCTTAAAAGCTCTGTCAACATGTTTTTGATATTGATAATTGTCTGGATCACACCTGCTACCGCATCTAATGCCATATCGATCAATCCACGGTTCGCTGCCTGCATCTCTTCGATTCGGGCATCTACTTCCTGTAGACTTTCATTGTATTGGTCAGCAAGACTATCGATTAACTCGTCTTGTTTATCATTTACAGATTGTTCTAGCTCATCAAACTGCTCCTGGATACCCTCGGCAGCTTCGCGACCAATTTCCTGTAGATTTTCTGGTAGCGCCGTCACATAATCCTGCACTTCCTGTTTACCCTGTGTAATACGATCTTTGGCGGCAGTTAACTCGGTAGCTACTACATTGGCAATATCGGTTATTACTGAATCCATACGATCAATAAATACCTGGCGGCCATCTACAAAGAATTGATTTACCTCATCGGGTAGCCCGGTAAATACATCACCCACGCGGTTTAAGAAACCTCCAAATCCACCATAACGTTCATCGAGATAGGCGTCCATTTTTCGCTCAACATAGTCCTCAAACGCTTGTTTTGCCCGCTCTGCACCAGCGGTAAACATATCGTTAACCGTGGTATCAAGGTCACTTAGGATAGTCTCTACATCGGTCTTGGTATTTTCGTAAATGGTATTAATCTCACTAGCAATACGCTCACGTTCGGCGGTATCTGTAGTACCTGTTTGCACTTGTTGACCGGCGACCTGGTTTAATAAACCAGCTCGATCCTGATGCATGCCTTCCAGAGATTGCTGACTATTATTTTCTGCACTTGTCTGAGCACTTTGAAGCGTTCCCTGCTCTGCCGTTCTAAATTCACCTGGAGCCTGTTCTGTGTTTTCTTTTGCTTCATTTTTAGAATCCAATGCTGAAGTGAATTCTGGCTCATTGGACTTGGCCAACTGCTCATCAGTAATTTCATTATCAGCCATTTGCTGGTCTACCTCGGACATGTTGTCTTGTAGCGGCTGACTTACCTCTGACTCACCTCTTGCTGGTGGCATGGCATTTTGTGCCCGCACACTATTTGGCGTATCTCCAATCGGTGCAGGAAGCAATGGTGTTATTTCTCGTTCTGGTACTGCTTCTGTATTTGGTTCTTGAGCAGTTGCCTCTGAAATATTACCTGAAGCAGCTGCCTGTTCGTTTTGCACATCTTGTGTTGCCGCATCCCGAACTTCATCTATGTTGTTGTTGTTTTCGAAATCGGCAGCTTCATCTTCATTGGCTGGTAGTTGCATACTTTCGATACGCTGCATGAGTTGTGCTTTAAATGCTTCAGCACTAAACTCGCCAGCTTCCTGTTCTTCCATGGTATCTACCTGCGCAGCCTGGGCACCACTTTGTCTTTCGTTTGCCGGAGATGCCGCTGCTGCCTGAGCACTTCCGGCTGAAGCTGCTGCAGGTTCGTGATCTTGCTGTTCTTCAGCTCTATTATCGACACGTTGTTCTAATTGTTGGAAATTAGGATCTTCCTCTGGACTGCGTGGAGTAGTAGGTTCGGCTTCTGATTCTGCCGCTTCACCTGCACCAGGAGCGCCTTGTTCTACTCCTTCTTGCCCTGGTGGGGGAGTTTCGACAGTTTCACCTGCGGTTTCTTCTACCTGAGTTTCTGGTATCGTTTCGGCTTCGGCCTCTTCAGAAGGAGTTTGGGTGGTACCCGCTCCACCTTCTTTGGTGGTTGCACCCTCTTGAGTGGCAGGGCCTGATGCTCCTTGTTGGATGGTATGGGTGAGTTCGTGCGCTAAGAGTGTTTGCCCTTCGGTTGTTGCCGGATTGAATCGATTTTGATTAAAATGAATATCATTTCCATTGGTAAACGCTTGAGCTCCTAATGACTGATTCATGGCTACAGACTCACTGCCAGTATGTACTCTTACACCACTAAAATCTGCCCCAAAACCAGATTCCATCTGGGTTTGTACTCCACTTGGAAGCGGAGAACCCTGACCCCTTGTATTTCTTATCGACTGACCAATATTGGTAGTACTTAACCCAGAGCTTCCTGGATTTTCACGAGCCTGCACTTCCTCATCTTCAGATTGTGTTTGTACTTCTTCATCCTCCTGTAATTGTACATCTTCCTCCTCAGATTGTGTTTGCACTTCCTCCTCCTGCAGCTGTACATCTCCTTCAGCCATTGTTTGAACCTCTTCCTCTTCCTGCAGCTGCACATCCTCTTCTTCCTGCATTTGAACAGGCTCTTCTTCCTCCATTCGCTGTATAGGAGCATCGGATAAATGTGTTAAAGGTTGAATACGCTCTGCAATTGGTTTTTCCTGAATATTTTCATCTTCGGTCATGGTTTGTACCGAAATAGGAGAAGAAGAAATATTAGAATGTGTACCGTTTTGTTGCTTATTTACAACCTGATCGGCTACATGATCCGCTTCAACTTCATATTTATCACCGGGCAGTCCCACCTTCAATTTAGGTTGGATAAACAAGTCGCTTCTGTTTTTTGGCTTAAAAACAGAAGGAGTATTGTTTCCTTTGGTTGCGGTATTTGCCGTTTTAGGTGTAAACATCGTACTATCTGATTAAAATGATCAGGCTATAATTTATTTAGTTCTTTACTTTCAAATTTGAATTCGTTAAAATGCTTTATAGCATCTTTTTTACAGACCATAAAAGCTGAAATGTTATAGGTTTCATTCTCTATTTTTTTCTTTCCAGTCATGCCATTATATATACATATATCATCTGCGTCTTCTACCTTATGCTCTTGAAAAATTTCTTTTTTATTTTGTGACGCATCCACATAAAAATATTGATCATATATCAGTCCATAGGTTGGGGTAAACTTTGTTTTCAGCACCCCAGTTTTTGGAATCACATATAACCTTTTTTCGCCTTCGTACATTTCTTCCTGGCCGTTTGGATGATTATAAACCACCACTACCTCACCTATATACCCATCAGGTATCAGATAAATAGCAGGGTCACTCACTTCCTGCTTACATGAAAAAAGTAATAAGGTCATACTTGCCATATATATTTTAAACAAAACCTGCATCATACTTCAAATGTATCTCCTACACTTAAATCGGTAGAAGTATTTAAATTAACCATTCCCGGACCATCATTTTTACCCACTTTGTAGGTATATAAATAATTCTTTGTTCCGTTTATTTTCACATAGGCTTCGTATGCAGGAAAATTATTTCGTTCGCCTACAAATAGGATTAAGGCACGATATACACCTTCTGTTTTTACAATTCTAGCCCATGCTTTTACTTCAAAATCAATATCAGGAGCTACTATAGAAAAAGGATAAGAAGCCTCACCTACCAAATTAAAACCTGTATAATCCTGGTGATCTTCGTGCTCTATTTTTCCTTTATCTGGCGCTGTTTTACCGATTATATTTTTAATTCCTACTATTTTTTTTATTGGCCTTCCACCTACATCCATTCCTGGGTAAAGTGGAGTCTGCCCTATAATTTGATAAACCGGATCAGCTTGGTGAGATTCTCCGACCCCCTGACGGGATGTTCTACTTACCAGACTTTCTCCATTAAATTGCATAATCCCTTTTTGCCATATCCTAGAGGTACCCTCTTGATTGTAGCTTCTATTATCGCTGGCAAATAGCTTTTCGCTAAAGGGATCAGGCTCTTTTTTCCAGGCTTTATTGCCTTGATATACTGGAGCATTTAAGACATTAGGAATAAAAGCGTTAAATCCCATTTCAATATTAATATTTGCACTTTGGCTTGCTTCCTGCTTAGGCTGAATAAATAAATCACTTCCGTCTTTTGGTTTAAAAACGGAAGGAATATTATTTCCTTTGGATGCAGTTTTTGTTGTCTTTGATGCAAACATAGTGTTCGTATTACCTAATCTTATATTATCAAAGTGATCCTAAACTTGTTCTACCAAGAATAATTTGTCCTTCAATATCATCATCATTATCACAGTCAATTAATCTACCCGCCGGATATAAAGTCTGTAGACTAAATAATTTATCCAGCATTTCTTCTAATTTTGAGTTGTCTCCTTCAGGTTTCATTTCTTCTTCTCCTAAAATATTGGTTTTTGCTTCTAAGTATTCTTTGTATGCTTTTTCGAATCTCATTAGTCCGTTTTCTTCATCAGGCACTTCACCCTGTCTATGCCCTACCCAGCAAATTCGTGCTACCACATGGGCTGGTATTTCTTGCTTAATCACATTCTCCATATAATTTCTGAAATCTGTATCGGCAAATCGAAAAGTGTATCCCGGTAAAATAATACTCACCCTATACGAATATGGATCTATAGGTTCACAACTTTCACAGGTATCAGAACATATTGGAATAAACTTACTTGGCTCGGGATATACATCGACTCCTTCTTTTTTGAAGGCTGGTCTTAGTAAAATATGTTCTACCAAGAATAACCCTTCTTCGGTAAAATCATTTTCAATAAATGCTAGTGTATCAAATATTCCTTTTTTTAATTCTTCTTGGGTATCATAAAATCTTGAATGGATGGCAATGATATGATCTGTGCTTGAAGCCGGAACTTCGGGATTGATCACACTAAAAGAATAAACCCCTGTATTACTTGATTTATTTATTTTGATATTATCAACTTCGGTATCATCCTTAATTTCTTCAGAAAACGCTGCTTCAAGTTCATAAGTACTGGTTTCTATGAGCTGTAAAACAGTAAAATTGAGTTCATTGATTGCTGCGGTCTTTGAATTATACCCTTCCGTAGACCTTAGAATTGGATTACCTTCAGTATCCTTAATTTCCCACCTATACACTTTACAATCATTATCATCTACACTTGTAGTGATAGTGATAAAAGAATCAGAAATATTTCTACGGTTATAATTTTTTATACCTAATAATCTAGCTAATCTTTTTTGGGTTCCTGATATGTTGTCTGTATTCCATAAGTTTGGTAAGGGTTGCTTGTAATAATTAAACGCATTACCCCGCTCTGAGCTAATTATTTTATAGTCTCGTAAAAATGCTTCTTTATTGCGAAGTACCACTTCATCAGTACTATCACCATATAGCGTTTTCATTAAAAAAGTATACTCACTAAAGCGCTCTGCAAAACGGGCCAATAAGTGATCCAGTATTTGGTTTCTGCGCTCAACGCTATTATCCATTTCTTTGAATAATTCATTGGTAAGCACCTCATCATTATCTGTTATATAATCATTAACTAAATCTTCAAAATCTGCTATATCCTTGATAGCTTGGGTAAAATAGGTATTGGATGATCTACCACTAACCGATAGCAGTTCTTTTACTTTACCAAGATGTTGAAAATAGCTTGCTAAAATCTGGTCAAAAAACAATAGATATCCTTTTAACTGTTTGGCTTTTGCTTTTCTTTCGGTAGTAACCCTGGCAGACAAACCATTAATCCCAATTCCATAGGTATCAGGAAAATCATTTTGTATAGTGGTATACGCTTCATTTTCGAAATATTGACCTTTAGGGAATGATAAACTTTGATCCAAAACCTGATCAACAGGTGGTTTTAGTTCTTCAATAAAGGCATCTACTTTATCCTGATTAATATTAAGAGGCAAAAAGCCTTTATTATAATTAATAATACTCTTATCACAAAGTGCCGGTTTTTTACCATCATCTATACAAATAAGCCAATCATTTGATTCTGCTGTATTATCATCACAATTGCCTATAGCGATGTCTTTAATAAATTTAACCCCATCGATATCCATAATAAGCTTTATGATATCCGACAGTCTTACTTCTTCCCTAAGATTAGCATCTTCTAACTCTTTGATATCAATAAATCCTTTCTTCAGGATTGGGCCTTCAAAAATTTGATCTGTAGTATAATCTCTATCCAACATTTCTTGTATTGAATAGAATTTAACAGAAGGAGAAAAATAATTATCGATAGCAAGACGTACTTTGGCATGAATTAATTCTTCATCGGCCTCATTTTCGACTTCTATACTGGCACATATTGAAATATCATGTAATTCTACCTCGTCAATGCCGACTAGATCTTCACAAAGATTCCGGTTTTGATGATATGCTGATCGGGCAGCTTCTATTAGCTTCTCTTTTTTAGCATTTATAAAAGCTTCTCTATCTTCTTCTGGAATATCATCGATGCCATCTTCCAGAAAATCTTCATCATACTCTAATGTTATATCATAAAGTCCTTGCAGAGTAAAATCCTTTTTAAAATCCGCAGATTCATCTTCTACGTCCTTTATGTTATAAGACAAGATTTCTTTTTTACAATTGAGGTATACTTGCTTTTCGTGTTTACGTAGCCAGCAATTTTTAATCCCAGGAATATCAATGAGAAGTTTCCGGTAATCTAAGGCCGTGATTGGTTTTGAAGGAAATATCTCTGCCGGTTTAAAAAATTGGGTTTCGAGCCCTGTCTCTTTATTATTTGATGCTAATAAATTTTCGATTGGCATATTAATGCGCATGCCGAGATCCGAAATGGCATAGGATAGCATCTCCAGAATCGTAATACCAGGATCATGAGAATTATAATCTGTCCATAACCTACCTCCTAATTGTGAGATATATTCTATTCCTTTTCTTCTTAAAAAATAGAAATCCAGGTCATCCTGTGTAGCGACATCTTTTGGAATATTAATGATTGAATCTAAATTTCGCATGTCTCTACTTTTTCTTCGTTACTCTCTTTGCACTTTTCTATATCGGTTGATACTTGATGTTGTTTAGCCGAAACAAGTATGGATGCCGGATTTGATGGTTCTATACTACTATCAGATATTTTTCCATCTCTTCTAAGTACAACACCTTGCAGATAATCAACATAAAATAACTCCTCTAGATAATCTATCAGTACACTACGCTGCAATGTGACACCAAAATCAATAGTTCTAGAGGTATCAAATGCCCAGGGAGATAAAAATTTGGTAATATCTTCGCTTAACTGATTTTTATAAAAATTTTCGTCGTATTGATCGTAAAATTTAACCGACAAGGAAATTTCAACCTCTTCATATGTCGGGTTTACCACCTGAGTCTCAACCTGCATTGTATTTAATTTATTAATATATCGCTTTACTTTATTTAAAGTCGCCTGGCTTACTCTAGGCTGAAAAATGTCAAATACATTTTTATCGATGGTATCAGGAATCACCACTAAGGTCACATAGCCTGGAGACAAAAAGGAAGGTTTAGGTGTAGCCAACATATCAGTATGATTAAGACACTTTACCTGATAGATCTCTGGAAACTCTTGTAAAACCAGGTTTTCATAATCCCAAAGCGTTACTGCCCTATTTTTATGACGAAGCCGTTCACTAATACGTCTATAATAAGCATCATCAGACTCCTGTGGGCTACCATCAAAAGAATTATATGGTTGAGTTATCGATTTAATTTGTGGTACCCTGGTTATTAACTTACTTATTGTACCATCAGGTAAACTGGTATCCAAGTGCGAAAGTTCATTGTTACGATCTTCAAAGGTGGCTAATACAGCCTGAGGAAGAATAGATTTTACCTTGCTTACCGCATCATAGTTTTTATGAATCCTTGCCCGTACCCAAATGTAACCTTCTGGAAATCTGGTATTATCGATTGTCGCTTGCTTAGGTATAGAAAATCTTATAATTCCAGATGTCAATAAATTATCTGTACTGTTGATAAGGATATCGTCTTGTAGGTCTTTCCAATGGTTATTGCTTAAAATTGCCCATTCTACACGTTGATTACCCAAAAAACCTTCATCATTTGGGTTTTCACTCCCTTCTAATACCTGTATTAACAGTGATATCTGTTGTTTTATCTCTGCATTTTCAAGGCCGATAAATAAAGAACCTCCTCTACAATGCTTAGGCACTAAGTGATTGATTAAGAAATCATTTCTCTCCTTACTACTTGAAGTTATGATTTCCTGTATTTTTTCTTTTAAATATCGATGTTCTTCATGTTGCCCGTAGGGATCTTCATGAAATAGACTGATTAAGTTATTGGCATAGGCTACTTCATTTCCTTGCAGATTAGTTGATGCCTCTGCATTATAACTCATACTGATGGTTTCTATTAAAGGAATATAAGGCTCTTTAGGTATCTTTGACTCCTCTTTAGCATCTAAAATAGCTCTTGAGATTGCAAGTGCATAGGTTTTTGGAAACCGTTCCTGTAAAAAAGACTGATTCAATGACAACCGCAATGGGCCATTTTTATACCCTGCACTTTGCGAACTAGAAAATGAGAAATCTGTTTTATAAAGATCACCGGATTTTTTGAATAACACAACATCTGATTTTTCTATGATATATCTTTTTATATTATTCTCAAATACTGAAGAAGTCGCTTTAAAATAACTATCATTTACCGTAGGAGGAGTACCATAATTAGTATATTGATCTGCGAAATTTACTTCGGGGGTATCTTTCCAGGTAATATCAATATTGATACTTTTCCAGGGTTTAGAGAAAACCTCGGGATAATCAATGTCAAAATTTGATTTGTTTATCGGATCGGTAGTAAAAGGATAAAAAGGCTTATCTACATTAATAATACCTGTGTCATTTTCTAATTCTAAAGAAGTGATGTTATCTACATGGACTTTGGCACTAATAGAGTTAAGAGTATTTAAACCTAATCGTCTATTTAGATGATACCCTGTATAATCGTATTGCTTATCTCCGGCCTGTGTTGTTCCTTTCTCTTTTTTACTAGTATCTATTAAAAACCGAACAACAGGTAAATCGGTATTATATGCTTCTAAATGTAATTCTTTATTAAAACTAATTATTGGTGGCGCATCCTGCGGAATCTCGAATAAAATAGCTAGCTTGTTGCTTTGCATGCTGGTGCTATAATCTTCATTGCCTATTTTCTTTGACTGAATAGGTTTGAGAGGACCATACCAACCCGAATCCCCACTGCAATAAATAGTAATATTGTCATGCAATTGATCAAACGAAAAAGTCTCAGGAGGTAGTTCGAGTGTTATATCATCATCTTCACATGGTTGATCTTCATCTCTTTTTGGTTTTCTTTTTGGTATTTGATTTATAGTAACTTGAACTGTTCTTTCTCCTTCTTTAAGAGAGAACAACTGCGAAGCCAATCCAAATCCAGTTTTTACATTATCCAGATCTGGATACGTGCCTTCATTAGAAGGATATCCAAAAGGCCACCAATCTGCTGATCCTTCAGGAAAATCTTCTCCTTTGCCATCAAAAGAGTTGGCTATATCGGCCGTTTTTATTTCGGCATCAATAATTATTTCTTCACATTTCTCTTTAGACTCATCAACTTCTCGTTCTTGGTGGTTGTATAAACTTTTAAGGAATGTAATACTGGCTTTGTTAGCAACAAGCTCTTCCGAAGTTTTATAAATACGTTTGTTTCCGTTGGTGTCTTTTCCTCCATCAAGTTCGGTCTCTTCAGGAATCCTCTCGCTTATACTCTTTTTTGCTATTTCAAAAAGAAGATGAACTTTATCGGCCTTTGCCGAAAGTTTTTCTACTTTTAAAATTTCTGAGAAATAAAAATCAAGATGTCTCTTGGTTAGTTTATTAAATCTATTTTGTGATAATTCTAATAATCGTAAAAAACACACGAATAAGGTAAAATGTGGAGTTACCTCTCCTTCTTTCTCCTGCTTTTGAAGAGTTTCAGTAATTTCATCTTTTAATTTTTGATATTCTGGTTCGCCTCTAAGAGGAATGGTATCCTTGGTAAAATCAAAATATCGAAATAACTCTTGCCAATCTCCCGAAGGTGAATTATCATTCCCTGTATTAAAATAGTTTACATGCTTGGCGAAATTATAAGCAAACAACATCCAATCTTCAACATCCAAATCATGAAGTTTTAAGTTATCAGGATTAAGTATTTCGTTATAACGCTGTTGCTGATCTCTTCCGTTTCTTCTTAAGATACTATCGATATAACTGCAATTTTCGCTCATTTGTTGGTTTTAAGAATTTATATCGGTTCCTTCTTCAAGGTAAAATGGAAACACTACATTATTTCGAGAATTAGTGGCTCTTACGATATAATCCACCTTGATAAACAACTCTCCTTGTAATGTATCACTTTCAGTAATATCTATACGATCTACATCAATTCTTGGTTCGTGGTAAAGAATGGCTGTCCTAATTAATTCGGTAACATACGTAATCAATGTTCTGTTTAAGCTTTCGAACAACAATTCGTCAAGATTACATCCGTAATCTGGAAACATAATTCTTTCACCTAAACGAGTGGATAATAGAATCTCCAGGCTACTTTTAATATCCTCTTCATCAGAAATCATTTTCACCATATTTGATTTCTTACTAAACTCTGGAGGAAAACTCCAACCAACTCCTAAAAAAGATTTTTTATTTTCCATATTATCCAATCATTACTGTAGGTTCTCCTGCCACTATCGAACCACCATGAGCAGTAGAATCGCCCATTCTGGCTGCTGGCATTCCTCCTATCATTACTGTTCCTGATCCTGCAACAATAGAGTCTGGAGGACCACTACAAGTTGCCATATCTCCTACCCGGGCTGCTGGCATTCCTGCAATCAAAACAGTAGGTTCTCCTGCAGGCAAAATAGGACCTCCTACATGAGGCACTCCTCCGGGATTTACCATGGGACATACGTGCATATCGTTAATTCGTGCTGCTGGTGGCATAATTCTTTCTTATATTTTGTTTATACTTGTTATTAATTTATTTGTACCAATGAACCCTTTAGCACTGCTGTGGCACCCGATGAAACTTCGGCACCAGAGGAGCCTTCGGCTTTGAAGGCTGCACTAGCAGTAATATTTACATTGGTTCCTTCGATGGTAACATCTCCTGATGCTTTTAGTTCGATATTGCCAGCACTTTCCATAAGAATACCTGTACTATCGATCGTTACGACATTGGAGTTTTCGTCTTCTATAATTATGGTTCCGGCATCTTCATCTAATGCAATATGTTTACCTGCTGGCGTAGAAATATTAATCGTTTTTTTATCATCATCAAAAAGTACTTTCATCTCGCTACGAGTTACGAAACCTTTTTCGTGATTATCGTCGGCTGCTGCAATTGGTGCTGGTTTAGCACTGCTATGCAACATTCCCAGAACAACTGCATCATTAGGATCTTGATTGATAAAACCAATAATAACCTCATCTCCAATTTCCGGTCTAAAAAAGGCACCTCTATTTTCTCCGGCATCTAGGGAGGCAATTCTACACCAAATCCCTTGTTCTTGATTATTAACAATAGGAATTTGAACCAAGATTCGTTCTTCGCCATCGGGATCATCCTGTAATTGAGAAACCACGCCTATCTGTAACCCCTGTATTGCAGGAAGTAACCCAGATGCTGCTGGTGCGCTAATGTCAAAAGTCTCTGAAAACCATTCAGGATTTAATCCAAACTGCGCATCAACCGTCCAATTTCCTTCACTAAGATTATGTCTTATACCGGTCACGTATACATTACCACTAAATCTGTCACCTACTCCTTCTAATTTGAGTATGGTATTAGGTTTTACCTGTGGAATCCCTTGAAATTTTACTCTGCCTCTTACTTTAGACAATTGCTGGAACAACCATTTGGCATCTGCCCATTCTTGTAATTCTGTATCTGTTACAGCTCCTCCATGTCTTAACTCTAAGTTTTCAAGACCAATGGTTTGCGATAAATCATCGGGACTTAAATTACCGTTTAGCGAAACTGATGGGTCGTTTGCCTCAATTTCCAATAATTCCTGATCAGCATAATTCCATGCATAAGAAGAAACTTTCTCCATTTGGTTTCTAGCATCGATTTCAGCATCAAAATCCAATAATGTGGCTCCAAAAGTGACGGTCTCAACCTCAGACTGACCTAAGTCAGGTTCTTTGATACTAATAGTACCATCATCAATAAAACACAATTTACCATTAGCCTGGGCTCTAGAGATCATGAAATCCCAATCTGAAGTAGCGTATTGGACCAATTCTAAATGAGAGAAATCTGTAGCTTCTACATCACTATCCAAACCATATGTGCCAATAATTTCCTCAAAAATTTCACTATCGGTACTTTCATAATAATATTTGCTTTTCTTCCCAATCGTAAGCTTAACAGATTCATCTTTACATTCAATAATCAAATGACTTGTATGGGATCTAATCTTAATATTGTGCTTAATAACAATACCTTTAAAAATGGTTTCCTCGTCAGAGTGATATCCCGCAGTAATTTCAATTTCTTTTCCTGGTATTAGAAGATCCTTATTACTCAACTCAAAATCTCTTTCAGCAGGATTACCGTCTATAAGCACGATTTGAGCCATGGGTATTCGATTTACCTCTTTTTGAACCATAATGCTTTTTACTTGGTATACTTTTGATAACTCTTCTCCTTCTATAAGAATTTTGAAAGTGACCAAATCTGAACTTTGAGAAGTTTGTATAACACCACTATTATTCATCTATGATTGTTTTTGCAATGGTGGAAAATAAAGTTCTTGCCCCACAGTAAGTTTTCTGAAATTACTAATGTTGTTCACCTTCGCAACTTCTAGATAATACTTAGGGTCTCCATATATCCTATGAGTCATTAAAGGCAAAGTATCTCCTGCTTTTACAGCTCTATAATGTGTAAGATCTGGTGATTGATCGTTTTGTTCTCTGGCTCTTTGTTCTTGCTCTACAAATTTCTTAAACTTAGTCTTAACCAATGCTCTTAGTGGGGTTCCGTCTGGTTTAAAAAGTTTGTATTCTATATCCATCGAAATCAAAAGGCAAGGAAATGTTAACGCTCCCCAAACAATTCTAAGATAATTGGGCTTATGCGTATCTCCATTATATTCATAAACTGCTTTCTTGAAAGCATCGAGATCATCCATAATTCCGTTTCCCTGATCCTTATAAACTTTGTCATCATTACCAGATTTTGGATCATCTCCATAATGTACAATAACCCCGGTTCGATCGAACAGAAACTCTAAATCGAGATCTTCTGGAATGGATCTAATGAATTTTATATCATCAGAACTGGTTCCTTGTGCCTGATCCTCTTGAACCTCATTTTTTAAAGAGAAACTATATGTCTCTGGATTTAGTAAAGCGGTGTATTTAAGATCAGGTAATTCTTCATTGAATTTCTCGTCCTTGTAACATCGTATTACCAGTTTTTGTAGTTTACCTTCTATCATAATAAAATTGGTTAGCGTTCTTGTTTCTTTTCAAGAATTTCCATTACCTGCTCTACACATGCCTCAACCAAAGCAGATTTCTCTTTTTTACTATCTACTACTATCGAAGGTTGTTTACCTTTTCCCTCGTCGACATTAATTTTAATATGTAATTCTTTGATTTCTATCGGCATGAGCAGGTATTTTATATCGTTTCAAAATAATTATATGTGAGTTCAAGTGACTCTATGACCAGTTTATTTTCTTCAGCATTGAAATCTTCTACCACCCATTTTACAGGATAGGCATGTGTTACACTCCATGTTAATAAAGCTTCGTGCTTTTCGTTGAGTAGCATTACGGTAAGATTGATAGGCTTTATTTCAAAATTTTCAATAGCATCTCTACACCATTTTATCAAATCAGAATCAATTAAAAGTCCTCGTTTCAATATTAAATTAGGATACTTAGTTCTTACGGGTATCTTATGCTTAAATCTATTTTCTCCTCCTTCGGCAAATTCTTCGGTTTCCAGATCTACTGATAGACCAGAAACCGATTGAAATTGATAATCATTTATTTGAATTTTATTTTCTAAATCCTGAAATTCAACTTTAAAATGAAAACCTACTGGTGGATAGTAAGAAGCCATTACAATAAGGATAATTTCTCATGAACAAACTCGGCCGTTTCGATAGCGATCTCGTTGCCATCTGCTTTAAGATCAGTAGATTGAATTTTGGTTACATAAGCTCTTTCGGCTTTCCAAGTTACCACTGGCTCGTGTTTTTCATCTAAAAGGCTTATGGTAAGATCTCCTCTATATTGTTCTTCTCCCTCTTGGAAATAAACAGTTTTGACCCATTGATCGTAAAACTCTTTATTGGTATCCGCAAATGTTCCTCTTTTGATAGTGATATTACTATATTTTGAAAGTCCAGGTTGCTTGGTTTTATGATATTCTGTATCAGCACCTGCCCGATATTCGATCATTTCTCTTTCAAAATCTAACCCTGATACTTCGGTACAATTAAATTCTGAATCTCCGAAAGATACTCTAAAATGAAACTTTGGTAATGGATATGTCGTTGCCATGTTTTTATACTTTAAAAATTATTAGATGATTTTTTTATTATGCTTCTTGCATTTTGTGAGAGAATTTAAGAACAATAAATTCTGCCGGGCGAACAACCGCCATGCCTATTTCTACAATCATATTTCCTTCTAGAACATCTTGAGCAGTCATGGTCTCACCAAGTCCGACGTTTACATAAAATGCTCTATCGGGAGTTGGTCCTGCTAGAGCTCCAGCTCTCCATTGCAAATTAAGGAAGTTAGTAATCATGGCTTTAACCTTAACCCAAGTATTGGCATCATTAGGTTCAAATACAAATTGTTCTGTTGCTTTTTTAATAGACTCTTCAGCAAAATTGAAAAAACGTCTTACCGACACATAACGCCATTCGTTGTCATTACCTGCCAGTGTGCGTGCACCCCACACTAATGTTCCTTTACCTGCAAATGTTCGTATAGCATTAATAGATTTTCCAGTACCGTGAACATTCAATTCTTCCTGTTCTTCGTGCGAAATATGAACTGTTGGTTTGATCACGTAATTCAAACCTACATTTGCTGGAGCTTTCCAAACCCCTCTTGTGTTATCGGTACGTGCATAGACTCCTGCCATACCACTACTTGGCGGTAAAATTACAGGCACTTGTCCTATTTCTGCTTTTACTCTATTATACAATGCATTATCTGTACCTTCTAAACTATCCAATGTTGAAGTAGTTACACTACCTGATGCTGCATTAAGAGCAGTTATCAATGCAGATAATTCACCAGATGATTTAAGAGTAGTTAAATCGGTTACAATAGTAGAATTTGCAGGCGTACCTGCATCAATACCGAGATCATCATAAATAGTGTTAGTTGCCTCTGATATGGTATTCATAATTTTAGTTTTGGTATCATCAGTGCCTAATTTTGTTAATCTAGTACTTAAATCAGTATCCAGACTACCCATGTTGCTAGAAACCCATGTCCCTAAAGCTGCAGCCTCGGTCGCAGCATCTACGCTACCAATAGAATTGGCATCACTTAAAGCTTGTTGTGTATCGGTTACAAATGAAATAATTTCTTGTAGTTTTGATTCTACAGAGGGTTTGATAACTAAAGCAGCAGCATCGTCGGCAGCTGCGTTAACGTTGTCTCTTAATGCTACCATATCGATTATCAATTGAGTAAGAGAAGCTGTGTTTATAGAATCTGATAATGCTTGCACTTGTTGTTCTGGAGTCGCTCCAGAAGAATCACTTACATTAACAGTAACGTTTGCTTCGTTGTAATTATAATCAAGAATCGTTTCTACAAAAGGATAGTATGCTGCCCCATACTTTACGAAATCCTTTTCAAGATTAATCCCATTTCTTAACCCTGCAATATTTCCATCGATTGGCTGGCTATTGTCATAGCTAAAAGTATCAATGATTGTAAATCGGTCTTGTAATTTGTTACATTGTGTAAGCGCAAGATTATAAAGACTGTAGAAATCGCTACTACCCCCAGTTAACGAAGTAGCATCAGGGAAAAGAATTAATGTAGGTTCATCTTCTTTTTCGAGTAATTTTAATCCCTTTGCTAAACCGGCAGTCGTATCAGAACCTAATGCTACTGCGGTGGCTGGAGAAGTTCCTTCGCCATACTGTTCTACTGAAACGATATAACAGGGTCCACCACCATTGGCAAAGTATAGTTGAAGAGAATAATACATTAAAAATGGCGATGGAGATAACAACGGTCGTACAGAGATTACATCATCGTTGACATCGACAACCATACCTTGTTCTGCCTTGGCAAAACCAAAATATGTTTCATACTCTAGCATTGAAGAAATACGTGTCGGAACTTCGCTGAGATCCCCTTCTGCTTTATTGGTTGCTTTTTCGGTATATCCTATAAAAGCTGGAATAGCAGTTTCTACTTGAGCTACCGACGGAGGAAACTTTGCGATCTCCTCGATGTAAACTCCTGGTGTGCTGTACGTTGCCATAATTGTGAATTTTAATTTGTATAAAAGTTTTAAATAAATATTTCTGAGTAAATGTTGTCTTCGTCTATTGTAACATGTCTTTTATCTGGATTAGAAAAAAACATATTCTTTGGTTTTGGATTCTCAAAATCATTCTTTTTCAATGCTATGAATCCGTTTTGTGTGAGTGGCTGTTCATCTTTAGTAGTAAACACCTCATCTTCACTGATATCAATATATCTCCAAAATGTTTTCGTGTTTTCAAATCTTAATACAGGATCAGGTGTTTCATCTGGTAAGCCCAACAATACTTCATCGAGACCACTAGGAACCTCGACAGTAGTGTCTTCCAAAAGATCATTGTTGTTTCTCCCATCAATACCAAATCGAAAATAACCAATTAAACCATCTAGCTTTTGTGTCTCGATATAGGTATTTAATAGATCCACATTTTCTGGTTCTTCAATATCTTTGGGATCTATCAGGGTAATATTTTCGAGACCCAAAGAATTTATGGGAGCGATTTCGTTTACAAGAATGTCATATATAATAGCTCTGCTTGTTTCTGGTTGAAGCAAAAATTGAGTATGCACCTTGGTGTTCTTGAAAAAAATGGATAACGAGTTGTTTTCTCCCTCAGGTCTGATATTGGAAAAATAAAAGAATCTATTTTCTTCATCCTTTATGCTACTTGTATAATTTCTGAAATAGGTATCCTTAAATCTAAGCTCAAATGTTAGCATCAAATCTTTCGACGGTTGAATCTTGGGACAAAGAACCTGAGAACTATCAATGGCTTTGGTATGTTCATCAACATTTGCCAACAATGTAAATCCCCTATCTGTTTGTTTAAAAACAATTTTATGATTTCTAAGATCTAAACTTGTTTTTAGAACCGGCGTAACCGTAAGATATTTTGAAATGTTATAATTTGCAAGCCTTACGTTTTTTTGATCTTCAGATAAATCATCAAATTTTGTATCACCGTCATCAAGAAAATAATCGTGATTAATCTTGATATCGATCAAAGGTTTATATGTAATTTTAAAGCTCATTAATTCTTGTTTATAGTAGCATCAATTTGTGTAATCACAGAGCCTTCTGCCTGTAAAATATCTCTTTCGATCTCAAGCAATCTTAATTTATATATAACTGAAGGATACTGTTTGCCACCCAGTATTCCCCACACATAACTAAGCTGTTCAAAAGAAGGAGTGTACAATTCTGTAACAAACTTAAAATCACCAATGCCTTGCATATCAACATCTTCTCTATCATAATTACTATTAGATTGAGTGAATACGTTTTTACCTTGAAAAAATTCAATTATTTTAGAAATACTCTTCAATGATTCTGTATACCTATTATTATTTGCACTAAACAGCAGGTACAAATTGATATTTACTTTAGGATTTTTATAAGAAACACTTGTTCCTTCTATTTTATAGTTTGGGACATTTTTTAGGGTAGATTCTTCGTCTATATTAATTAATGTTAAGACGATGTCTGGATCGTCATCATCATTATCCCCAGAAGAAATAGTAGCTATATTACCCAAGGAAACAGGATTATCATCTTCAAAATATGCATTTACCTCTTCCTTGATAATTTGTAATACCTGAAATATCATATAAAAATTTAATTTTTTTTCCAATAGAAATATTCATCAAGCCCAAAACAGACCTAAACCTTGGCATTTTTTAAAAGAAAAAATACTGTATTAACTAACTTTCAAAAATAATCCTTGGCATATAGACTGATATCAAGAAATTATCTCAGCCTTCACTACTCAAAAATCAATAGGGAAAGATTTATTTTACAAAGGGCGTAAATTATAAATCATTCAAAAAAGAAGATTATAAAAATCTTCATTTTTATAGGGGTAATCATTGTGAAGATACAAAAAAATGTGAACTAAAAATGTTATGTGAAAATTAATTTTTTATTATATGGTTTTGCCGTATACCCTTTAAAATAAAGCCGTAATAATCTTTTTATTTTGAATTAATCTATAGAGAATCATTCTTGACGCGATCTTTGTGAAGAAGATTTAAAAATTTTTCCAAAAGAAAGGATTACCGAGAATCTAGACGAGATATTTTTTACATAAAACGAATTCTAGTTTAATCGTAACGAATTCTAAAAGGCCTACAAAAAACAATAATTATCGTACTACTTTTATATCAAATAGCCAACCTCAAAATAAGCTGTTATGAAAAATGTTGCCATAATTATCATTTTATTTCAAAGTTTTCAATTGATCTATGCCCAAGAAGGATTTGTTGATACCAAAAAATATATTGTCACTACCGAAATTTCGGATCAGGGACAAGACTATCCTGCTTACAAAGTCAGTTTGGTTCGCGCAGATGAGAGCTCCGAAATAATATCTACGCTTACCATTTCTGACACAGAGCTTTTTGAGGACATCTTTATTACCACCTTAGAGAATCCCGGATTAGAAGGGGTCTCTGAGGTGATTAAGATGGAAGTAGAATATTTGGCTTGTTGTGCACATGTAGAGTCTTATTATTTCATGATAGGAGAAAATAATAATATCATCGAATTACCAGAAGTGAAGAACGTGTATTGTGAAGATTCTGATACGGATTTTCAATATATTTTTCCAAATCAGGAATATGGTATCGCCGGAAACATTTTACGAACACAAACATTTTACAAAAATAAATCTGATATAAAATATGTAAATCTAAAGCAGAGTTATGTTTGGAATGACAATACCCTTGGCTTTTCTAAAAGTACTGCTATAACGAGTTACTAAAATTTTATAACACAACTCAATCTGATAAGCAAAAAGGGGGAAACTTTTGTTTATTATACCGACAATCCTTTTTAGGTATTGTCGGTTTTGTTTTTAATATATTTTAAAGTAGGAGAACCATATAACCTCAAGATCAGTTTGATTATATTTGTTCTCAACCTCAAGTATCGTTTATGAACAAATTCTGGCTCATATCTTTTTCTTTTTTACTGATATGTTTTTCTATCAACTCCTTGTCTGCACAAAACAATAGACTTAGAGCATATACCTTAGAAGATGGGTTGCCGCAATCTCAAGTTTATGACATCATTCAAGATGAAATGGGTTATCTATGGTTAGGTACTCAAGGAGGGGGGTTATGTAGATTTAATGGTGAAGAGTTCAAAATCTGGAATGAAAAAGATGGATTACAATCCAATTATATTCATGCGCTTAATTCGGTAAACGACAGTTTGTTTATTGGCACTATAAGAGGACTTTCTATAAAAACTAAAAATAAATTTACCAATCTTGAAGGTCCAAGAATCAACAAAATCTACAGAATAAAAAACAAAACCTATCTTGCTACCAATGTTGGGATTTATAGTTATGAGAATAATGTTGGTCTGACTAAAATAAAGCTAAATTCAAAAATTAACACCAGTATCATTAATGACATTGTTTTTGATGGAAAACTATTTTGGATAGCAACAAACAAAGGGCTTTGGAAATTAAGTGCTATCAAAAAGAGCGCTCGTATTATAGAAAGACATAGTGCCCACGATTTTACAGCTGCCATTTTTTATAATGACAAAGTCTTTGCTGCAGCCTTTAATCAGGGAATTTTAGTGTTAAACACTAATGCTAAGTCCTATGGTAATTATTGGATTTCAAAACCATTACGAGTGACTAATATTTCTTTACATAATGGTAACGAACTTTGGTTTGCAACCGATAATGAAGGAATCAGTATCGTTGATGGAGATAAGCGAACTCATTTAAGAAATATTAACAGACAAAACGGAATGACGGTCTCCCATGTTCGGAAAAGCATTTTGGACCGGCAATCAAATATATGGATTGCAACTTCTGGCGGTGGTTTCTACAAATACTTTCAGAATAACTTTATACACTATGATCAAAATACAGGACTAAAAGGTAATCGGGTTTATGCAGTACATACGGGAAAAGATGGTATCTGGGCCTCAAATTCTGAAGCTGGCATGGTTAAGATTGATTCTCTTGGGATTCACCATATCGAGCAAGAAGATCAGATAGCAGAGGTAAAAATCAAAACTATTACCAGTGATCAATCTGGGAATATTTGGGCTGGAACAGATGGTAAAGGAATTCTTTTCAAAGAGATTAAACAAATCGATAGTATAGTGGTTGACAGCAGCTTTGTTCAAAATGCTACCTTAGATTCTATAGTCGAAGTAAAAAAAGATACTATTGTAAAAACTGTGTATAAGAATCATATCATAGATAGAGACAGCGGCTTGCCTTCTGATTGGATAAGAACGGTACTTGTAGATAAAAATACCATATGGGCCGCCTCATATTCAACTGGTATCATTCGATTTACATATGATCCGGAAAAAAGGCGTTTGTTCAAGAAAAAGAAATTTGATCGAAAAAGCGGTATTAAAGATTTGCAGATAAGTTACATGACCCAAGATTCTCTGGGAAAAATATGGTATACCACTCAAAATGGTCATCTGGGGTATATCAAGAATAATCGTGTGACTCATTTAGGAAACATGTTAAACCAAAAAACTTCAATAAGTACATTGCTATTTCGTAACAATAAAATGTTTATAGGTACAGCAGGTAGAGGAATATGGTGGTCTGATCTTGAAAAAGTCGGTTTTAAAAAATTAAAAGGAAGAAAAAAACCCTACTCAGATAACATTTATCAAATGATATTTGACGATCTGGGCAACTTATGGGCAGGAAGCGAAAGGGGAGTGGATAAAATCGAACTTAATCAATCCAACGAAATTGTCGATATCTTTCATTTTGGAAGAAATGATGGCTTTTTGGGTATTGAGACCTGTCTTAATGCAGTAACCAAAGACAAGAAAGGGAATCTATGGTTTGGTGCCATCTACGGTCTTACCAAATATAAACCTACAGATAACACAAAAGCCACCGTTAAACCCCGTATCTTCTTCGAAGATGTAGAAGTAACTTATCGAAGTGTAGATTCAATTAACCTTAACACTTGGGCCAACAGTGATAAAGTTTTAAGACTACGTCCTAATCAAACCGAGTTATCATTCAGCTATAAAACTGTTGATCTTGATCATCCAAATGATATACAATATCGTTTTAGGTTAAATAATTCTGAATGGAGCCCTTGGTCGTCAGAAAATAAGCAGAACCTGGCTGGACTTGCCTACGGCTCTCATTATTTCTCAGCACAATCAAGAAATTATAGGTGGGAAGAAAGTGACCTGGCTACTTTTAGATTCTTTATTGACAGTCCAATATATGAAAAAGCCTGGTTTCAATTAGCCGTGTTAGCTACAATATTACTGATTGTAGGAGGATATGCCATTTCTTACATACGACGAGTAAAACAAAAGAATCAAGAAGAACGAGAGCGTTTACAGATGCAGAACCATTTACTATCACTAGAACAGAAAGCATTGCGATTGCAAATGAATCCACATTTTATTTTTAATGCTCTTAACGGTATAAAAGCAATGGGAACCAACAATCCTGAGCGCATGAATAGTACTATAAATACTTTTGCCACATTGTTAAGAGAAACTTTATACAATTCAAGAAAGGATTATATTACTTTAGATCAGGAAATACAAACTTTAAAGCACTATATAGAAATAGAACAATTGATGGCCAGTAAACCATTTAAGTATGAAATTACCATTGACTCTGATCTAGATCCGGAAGAAATATTAATTCCACCCATGTTAATCCAGCCTTTTGTAGAAAATGCTGTGAGACATGGCATTTTAAAAGGTAGTAGAGATGGCGAATTAAAAATTCAATTTCATACTACCGAAGATTTTTTACATTGCACCGTAGTAGATAATGGGCATGGTATTTTTCAATCCCAAAAAATGAATACTAATACCGATCATCAATCTATGGCGCTCACTGTAACCAGAGAACGATTAGAATCTATTTCTGGAAAAGATTCTTTAAATATCAAAGAAATTATAAATAATGGCAGTACCGTTGCCGGAACCCAAATAGCATTTAAAATTCCATTAGAAACCGACTATTAAAAAAATTATGCTTACAGCAATTATTGTAGAAGATATGCCAGATGCACTTCAACTTTTAAAAAGTGACCTTAAGGCCAACCATCCTGAAATAAAAGTAATTGACACCGCTCAAAGTGTTGTTGAAGCTGCCAAATCATTACGAAATACTGAACCTGATATTTTGTTCTTAGATATCATGTTAGGGGATGGAACTGGTTTTGATGTGCTGGAAATATTTCCGGAATTAAAATCAAAAATCATTTTTGTAACCGCAAGCGACGAATATGCAATACGAGCTTTTAAGTTTGCGGCAATCGACTATGTATTAAAACCCTATTCTAACCAGGAACTGGCACAGGCAATAGAAAAAGCCAAACAACAGATACAACCCAATAGTGAACGACTTAACATCCTGAAAAACACATTATCTGCACCTGAGCAAAAACCAGATAAGATTTCTTTGCATACCCTTGATAAAATTATTATCGTTAGTCTTGATGATATTATTCGATGTGAATCAGACAGTAATAATACTATTTTTTATCTCCAGGACGGCCAAAAAATATTTGTAACCAAGACCTTAAAATACTTTGCCGACATGCTTAAGAGCTATCAGTTCTTAAGAGTACATCAAAGTCATTTGGTCAATTTACAATGCATCAGCGCCTTCATTAAAACTGACGGGGGCTATCTTATGCTCAAAAATGGCGAAAATATCCCTGTATCAGTACGAAAAAAGAATGAAGTGATGGAGATTTTGGATCGCTTACACAGATAACTATAAATTGAGCCAGTAGGTTACCTTGAGAACAATTGATCGAGTACGCACATCAAAAGCAAACCGATCCAGAGGATCAACTTCGCCGGTTAAAAAATTATCGGTATACACCAAAATCAAATCCGATACAGGAGCAAAACGCCATTGTATACGTGCATTGATATTGGTATTATCATCCTGAGAATTATATTGGGCAAACAATGAAGTAAACAAGCTTTTCGAAAACGTGTAATCAATTCGTGGACTTATTAAAAAGGTCTCTCTACTACCATCAAGATGTGGCATATCAAAAAAGTTTACTGCATAATTCAATGAAAAAGAGCCTTTGGGTTGATAACGAATATTGAAACTACCACGAGTACCATATCGCCAACCATTAAAATATTCACCAATATACGGACTTATACTCCAACTAAATGCTTTACGATTGTCACTTCTATAATTTCCTGTGAAACTAAGATATGAGAAATCCTGATCAGCATCAAGCTCAAGCGAATCTGTACCCGTAGGGTCAAATGCATCGAATAAATAGACATAATTATGATTGAGGTTGAGTTCGAACCTAGCCCTCTCTGTAAACTCTCCCCCCCAACCTACAGAGAAAAAGTGATCCGTCTTGCCAAAATCAGGTCGCCAAAAAATGTCGGCTTCTGCTCGATACGTATGGTTATTTAAAAAATCATTTTGGGGATAGTAACGCAGTTCGGTAACCGGATTTATTCTAAAATAATTTGTTCGAGGAATAAAACCCACTTCTGCATTATAGTCCTCAGCTACATATTCGTGTTTCCATAACACCCCAAACTCTCTGGTATTATAATTTAAGGTACTCCCTTGAGCAATTGCAACATTGGAATCTGGAGAAAAAGTACCATGAGCAAATGTTTTTCCAAACCAAGTATTATCCCTAGTTGCATAGTTAAAATCCACTCCGACCATCCGATTGTATCTATTGATATCGAGTGTATCTAGATCGAAGTCCAGATCTTCTAGATTAAGAGCTTCTTTGTTTACCGCAATAATGCCAATATTAGAACGTGTCCAAAGTTTACGCTGTAGCACCGCCACCCCATAATTGACACTTGGTATTCCTTGTTCATTACTGGAAGCTGTTTGCATATTTAAAAAACCCACTCGTGTGTTGGGATCTAACTTACCACTCACCCTCAGCCCTGCATATATTCTACTTTGAGCTAATTCTTCGGTTACCACATCCTCATCGGCTCCTATACGTCTAGAAAAGAAAGGATTGATATTAGAAAAACCAAACTGGCCAAATAAATCTGCATTTTCTAGAAAGAATTGTCTTCGTTCTGGGAAAAAGATCTCAAAACGATCCAAATTAGTGATTTGTTCATCTACCTCTACCTGAGAGAAATCAGGATTCACAGTTAAATCAAGATTAAGCCCTGGAGTAAGTGCAATTTTTGCATCACCCCCAAATTCAAAAAACTCATCGGCCGGTGTATCATCTTCAAAATCTTTATTAAATCCTGTAGAAATAAAAGGGATCAAAGAAACAGCACTACTTTTTGTGGTAAGCTCTTCTTCCCAAATCATTTCGGCAGGATAGGCTAAGGTAAAAACGATTTGATTACGAGGTGTTTGGGAAAAAGTACTAATCTCATTAGACTGTGAGTCAAATCGATAACTTGAAAAACCCCATTTCTTCGAAGGCGTTGGATACCGTAAAGTACTAAAGGGAATTTCCAATTCGGCAGTATAATATCCATCATACTTTTTTGCTTCGCCTCTCCATTTGTTATCCCATGAGGTTGTAAAGTCTGCACCTACATTTCCCCCGTTACTAATAATACCTTCTCTAAGTACTCCTTCTGGATTAATCCCAAAATAAAGTGCATTGGTACCATCATCGAATGTGTCAAATAATAAAGTAATGTTATCTGCACCTCCAGCCCGATAGTCCCTTCGCAATGAATTTACAATCCAGTTATTACCTGCGGCATAACACTTTATTCCTATATAAAGGTTCTTTTTGTCTGTACACATATAAATCTCTGTTTGTGCTTTTGCCGGTAAGGAATCTGAGGGGAAGTACTGGACAAAATTCTTAGCAGGAGTGAGTGTCTTCCAAATTGCTTCATTGAGTTCACCGTCGATTTCAATTTCTTCAGAAGTAGTTCCTACAGTAAAAGATTTCTTTTCATTGGTTTCAACTTGCGCCCAGCTTACTGATACCAAGCCCATACCTATAAAAAATAACAAAAACCTTATCATGAAATCTTCAAATGGAAATTATATTGCATAAAATGCATGATTATAAGATCCTTAAAAATAGGATACCCAAATTTAGTTTTTGTTAAAATTATTAAAAACTAGGGTTGTAGGATAGTATCTCTATCAAAAACTAACCATTAATTGGACAGATATCATCTCTTTGATTTTATTTTTCTGCGGTCAGTAAGCTACCGAGAGGTAAGCCCACGGAGGCATCAGGTGGAAATTAATTTTGATTTTGCAGCAAGCCACGAAGCATTTAAATCTCGATTATCGAATAAACCATAAAGTTTTTGATTACTATAACATTTTACATGTAGATTATTTTTTATAGTAAATCTATTTAGAACTGAAAAGTCTTTGATTTTAAACCCTCTAATAATATCTGGGCTATTTACCTATTCATCCATTCTTTAAAATCGCTCGTCTTTTGTCTGCTAACCACAAACTCTTGATCTCGTGGATTAGAAATAGAAAGTTTTACACGGTGATTGAAATAAGGATCAATTTTAAGAATTGAATTTTTAGAAACGATTTGTCCGCGATTAATTCTATAAAATCGATCATGATCTAATGAATCAAACAATTGATCCATCGTCTCATCGATAATATATCTTTTGTTTTTAGTCACACCGAAAGTGATACTGTCTTGAGAATAAATGTATAAAAGATCTGAAATTTTGATTTGTACAAATCCGCTGCCATCCTTGACCAAAATACCCTCTCGTTTGTTAGCTACTTGCATGCTACCCAATAGCTGTTTTAAAATAGCAGGATCGACAGTTGCTGATTTGTTTGACTTTAAGAATTTATCCAAAGCCTTATTTAACTCATCCTGTTGGATGGGTTTAAGCAGATAATCTACGCTATTCACTTTAAATGCCTGGATAGCATAGTGATCAAAAGCCGTTGTAAAAATGATAGGTACCTCTATATCTATTTTCTGAAATATCTCAAAACTTAATCCGTCAGCTAATTGGATATCCATAAATACTAAGTTTGGAGCCGTATGTTTTTGAAACCATAATACAGCATCCTCAACGGTATCGATTATATCCAATAATTGATATTCGAAACTGCATGTTTTTAGCATGTTTTGCAATTGATTTGCTGCTCTTGGTTCGTCTTCAATGATCAATACGTGCATAATTCTTCTTTTGATCCGACAATTTCAATAACGGGACAGATACCTCAAATTGATTTCCGTCATTTTTGATTTCTAATGGTTTGCCAGAAATTAATGCATATCTCTTTTCAATATTTTTTAGCCCCACTCTCGTTGATGGTGTTTTAGTAGATTTAGATTGAATCCTATTTTTCACTATCAAGTGATCATTTTCGATTTTTACATTTATAACTAATGGCCTCGATTTAGACACAATATTGTGTTTTATAGCATTTTCTAATAAAAGCTGTAGACTCATAGGTGCAATCAATAATTCCATTGAGGTTGCAGGAATATTCCAATTCACCTTCAGGTTATCTCCAAATCTCTCTGATTGTATATGAATATAGGCTTTTGCAAATCTCAATTCATCTCGAAGTGAAGTTAAATGAACATTTCCAGACTCTAATATAAAACGGTATACATCTGACAGCTTATCTACAAATTGCTTGGCGTCTTCTTTTGAATTTTGATCAATAATATCACGTAATGTATTAAGGCTATTGAATAAAAAATGTGGTTGCGCCTGATTACGCAAGGTGTCTAATTGTGCTTGTACGATAGCTTGTTTGGCTTGTTCTTCTTCTCTAATTGATTTTTTAAGCTTAACGTAAAAATAGATAGCTTCATAAATAGCCATGGTCATAGTACTGATCAAAATGACTGGTAAAATTATCTTGGACCTATATGTGGGGTTATAATCAATTTTCCAAATAAGGGATATTACCATACCACCTGTAAAGTCGACCAAAACTACTGTAGCTACGATAGAAAGAAAGAACAAACTAATACGCTTTACACTATCTTTTAGAGTGGGGTATTTTTTTCGGAGAAGAATCATAATAGCCCTCATGATAAACCAATCGCATGTGGAAAAAAATAATGACATACTCCAACTAATAACTGCTTTACCAAAAGGATACCGTGCAAACGAATTACTAAAAAGATAGTCGGTAATAAAACTAAGAATTAGAATTCCAATAACAATAAACCAAAAATCATTAAATCCTAAATATTTTATCCGTTTTTCTTTATTGACTAACATTGTCGTGCGATTATAGTTTGATAAGTGGCATCCCCTGTTTTGCTTGATAAAATGTAAATCCGATCCATGAGGCATATAGCAATCCAAACACAATAACCACAAAGATCTGATTTCTACTTGTGGTATTCCATTTATTTGACAGCCATAATGCGAATAACGGAATTATTTGTATACCATGCAATCCAAAAAAATGTGCTATTCTCAAGTCTCCTCCAACCGTACTCCAATTCACCAAGGGTAATCCAGTACCTCCATCGGCTACTCCAACATTATGAGACATTTGGCCAATCATCTGCCCACCTACCCAGCTTCCAAAAAACACCACTAACCAACCTATCAAGATGGCGAGTTGTATCGATTTAGCGGTCTTTAACTGTAATCGTATAGTTTCGAAGATAAACAATACCATGATCAAAACATTAACACCTATTAATATGCCCATTGCTGCAAAAAGTAATCCATCAAATAATGTACTCTGGTTATAGTGCGATTGTACTCCCCTCGATGCCTGATAGACAATAATTACTACTTCTATGAGCAAAGTGCAGGACACTATATTATTAATAATATTCTTCTTTGTTTTTGAGAACGGATATAACGTAATTAGAAATCCTAAAGTCAAGATATAAATACCTCCCGAAATGCAAAACTTCAATGGTTTGACCCAAACATTGACTCCCATTAGTGTTCTTTCATCGATTAGAAGCCCCACTAGACAACCTATAGCCATAATGAGATGGATCATTACAATTCCATAGAGTATTGGACTTTCGTTTTTTACCGTATTCGATATTTTGTTAAGATATTTCATAATTGTTTTTGCTTAAATGCTCGAACCATCATAAACAATAGAAAACCTAACGGGCCCAACATAAATGTTCCGAAAAGACAAGGAGCCATTACTAATTGATAAATTCTTAGTTTTTTATTTTGATCCAGCATCCACATGCCAACAACAAGGTCAAAAGCGAGATAATGTACCCAGCCAGCCAGGACCGCGTTTTCTTCAGTAAACAAGTCCATTACAGAGGCAAGACTACCAAAATCCATAGCCCCACTTATTTGGATCGCTTGAAAAATATAGATGGAATATAGTATAGATAGTAGTAATGGAATTACCTTAAAATCAATTAAAAATCGGGTTACCTTCCATTTAGGTAACAGGATCATCAGGATCCACATAGGCATTGTAATCATACCTGCTATTGAAAAAACTTCTGTTGGAGTCATAATTATTTGCTTTAAAAAATACACTTTGATGAATTAATGACTCAAATATGTTACTGTAAGATAGAAAATGAAATAACTTTCTGTTCAACCGTCGTTAATTACGATTGAGTTGTAACCCACGAGCCTCAAACGAACGTTATTTAGCTAGGACTTATAGAAATAGAAGTTTTTATACATTTTATAAATCCTTTACACAAAAGTAAATTTATCAATAAGAACCTTTAGCTTTGGAAAAGCTTGTAATCTTAAGTATACCCATCTTTGTATCAATTAATTAGAAAACAATAAAAACGTAAAGGTCATAAATTAAATACCTTTTCTATTTCGAAGCCTAACGTAAATAAGAGGTTAGTTAAATATTTCCAAAACTTTTATAAATCAAATCTTTTCGGGTGAAGTTTCCTTACTTTCAATTAAAAGAAATGTAAATGCAATTATTTAGTAAAATAAAGAAAGTTATCCACTTAATGAAAGAAGTGGATTTTGATGAATTGTCCAAAATATCTGAAAAAATTGACCTTTCAGAAATCATGAAAACCGTCGGAGAGCTTGATGAGTCCCAGCTAAATGGCCTTATGAAAATGCTTACCGAAAAGCAAAAAAAAGGACAAAGTAAACTTCCACCTATTGATGGAGATTTTTATGATTACGACTTAAAGCTTACACAAGAAGAAAGGGCTATACAATTAAAGGTTCGCAACTTTATGGAAAATGAAGTTGAACCTATCGCAAATGAGTACTGGAATAAAGCACAATTCCCGATGGAAATTATCCCGAAACTAGCCAAACTTAATATCTGTGGCGTTGCTTACAAAGGTTATGAGTGCCCTGACTTACCTTTTGTAATGGAAGGAATTATTGCTGAAGAAATTGCAAGAGTAGATGTTTCTATATCTACTTTTTTTGGCGTACATAGTGGCTTAGCCATGGGCTCTATTTATCTATGCGGAAGTGAGGAACAAAAACAAGAGTGGTTGCCCAAAATGCAACGACTCGAGGCGATTGGTGCTTTTGGACTTACCGAACCTAATGTTGGTAGTGGTGCGGCTGGGGGATTAGAAACAACCTGCAAAAAAGAAGGTGATCAATGGGTGCTTAATGGTCAGAAAAAATGGATAGGAAATGCTACATTTTCTGACGTAACGATCATATGGGCGAGAGACGTTGATTCTAATCAAGTTAAAGGTTTTTTGGTACGCAAAGAAAATCCGGGATTTGTCGCCGAAAAAATCAAAAATAAAATGGCGTTGCGAACAGTGCAAAATGCCTTGATTACACTCACAGATTGTAAAGTACCAGAACAAGACAGGTTGCAAAAAGCAAATTCATTTAGAGATACTGCAAAGGTTCTTAGAATGACAAGGGCTGGAGTAGCCTGGCAAGCCCTGGGCTGTGCGAGAGGTGCCTATGAAAGTGCTTTGAAGTATACTAAAAAAAGAGAGCAGTTCGGTAAACCCATTGCAAAATTTCAACTTATACAAAATCATCTTGTAGAAATGTTAGCAAACCTAACGGCGATGAAAGCAATGGTTTATCGTTTATCTGAATTACAAGATCAAGGTCTTCTTACAGACGAACATGCATCGCTAGCCAAAGTTTTCTGCTCCATTCGAACGCGGGATGTTGTGAGTAGAGCTCGGGAAGTTATGGGCGGAAATGGTATTTTACTAGAATATGATGTTGCCAGGTTCGTAGCTGACGCTGAGGCAATTTATTCCTATGAAGGTACCAAGGAAATAAATTCTCTAATAGTAGGGCGTGCAATTACCGGTTATAGTGCCTTTGTATAATAAACTAAACATCCTTGAGCAGACGACAGTGCCTATGCCAATCCAGTTATGTGCGCTTACCGGTAATCGTAAAAACTACCATTTATGCAAATAAGTAAAAGGATATATACCCGATTAGGGCCTTTTGCAGGCAAAGTAAAAGAACGAGCTAAACAGGCAGATTCTTTTCTTATTATATACCGGGAGTAATAAACAAGCTTCAGAATAAACCTGAAACTTGTTTTTATCAATAGTTGCGTTGTTATGCTCTGGCATTTTGTGGTGCCCAATGAGAACAGAGCATTCCCGGAGCTGCTTTTTGCGGGTTTGCACAATCACTGCTTTCATATCGCATACACGTAACACAGTTTCTATTATCTTTTAATACAGCCTTCATCTCAAAACTGTCACAGGTATAACTGCTACTAACTTTTACTCCGTGTACCTTACAAGTATCGTTTTGCATTAAATTTTCACAATTCTCACAACTGTTTCCTAATCGTATAGCCATTTTGTTTTGTTTTTTTAAGTATCAACTAAAAATACTAACAACAGTAGATAGAAACAATTTAAATAGCTGTTTCACTGGAAGTTTATATTTAGATTGCCTTAAAATAATGTAGTATTATAGCCTTTTGACAATTAGGGAAATCATTCGGAAACACCCTTACCAATACTATAATTATGACTAGTCCTGAAATAGCATTACACTCAAGTTTAGTGTAATGCTATTTCAGGATGAGACACAGTGGAATTTTCGGGTTTTTGAATACAGTACACATTCATCTGTAAGGACATCTGTGAAAGATTGCCGTTGATTTTTATCTAATCCTGTTTCTATTTTTTTCATAAGTTTATTTTTATTGTCTTTTAATGGTCTTATGGAACCTTTGACAATCAAAATAATTATTCTGCTATGTGTTTAATAATTATTTTAATCGAGTCGGTTTCATTTGTTCTAAATTATTTTTCGTTAAGTACTATTTTGGTAGTGTTATGGTTTTTGTCTATTGTTTGTTTTTTAAGAATCGACAGAATTTCTGCAACGATGGTTAATGCTATTTCCTCTGGTGTTTCGGCACCTAGGTTCAACCCTGCTGGACTGTGGATTAACTCTAAAAATTCAGATGCAATATTAGGACAGCTATCAAAAACCTGATTTTCTAACTGCGCTTTTCGTTTAGAAGACCCTAAAACCCCAATGTAGTTTTTCTCAAAAGGCATTAGTTTTAAGAGGTATTGAACATCCAAGGCAAAATTGTGCGTCATCAAAACGGTTACAGTCCTATCATCTATAAAACCAAAATTAATGGTTTCTGGGGTTTCATTGAGAATGTTATTCGCCTTTGGAAAATCATTTTTATGCTTTGCGTTTTTTATGGAAGCGACAATAGTCACTTGCCAACCTAAAAATGAAGCTGCCTCGCAAAGTTTTTGGGCATCGTGTTCTGCTCCAACGATAACCAGCTGTGTATCAGGATGAATATGCTGCGTAAATACCTGTTCTGCATCTGAAATAGAAGTTGTTATGTTAGGATTTGTAGAGAACTTCACTTCCGCAAAAGCAAACACAGAACCAAAATCTCCGCTAATATCCTGTGTTGGTTTATAGATGGAATGGATTTCAAAGGACTGTCTAGAGTTCAAGGCATTCTCAATAATTTTTCGATGTACTTCTTTTAGTTGAAAAGGTTCTATGAGAATATACAGATACCCTTCACAGCCCAAACGATATCTTCCATCATAAGAAATCACCCGTGCTGTACCCGTTTTAAAAACTGTTTTAGTGGCATTAAAAATATCTTTTTCTACACAGCCACCACTTAGTGCACCTTGCATAGCGCCATTCTGACCCAAAAGCATTCGTACTCCAGGTTTTCTATAGGAAGAACCGTGCAATCCTACCAAGGATGCCATCACCGTAGGTATACCATCATGTTGGCAACGGTCGTAAAAGGCTATCATTCTTTGTAGTTCGAATACTTTCATTTTTCTTTATTTATAATACGACCAGCGTAGGTTATGCTAAAAAATACAATATGTTGCCAGCGCAAACTGGAAACCCTGCTATCCCGATAGCGATTTAAATAGATAGCCGATACGCTTGTGAATGGTGTTAATTTATATTTCATCCCTGTAAGAATTCTATTTTCAGTAGAAAACCCTGCCTGTTGTGTAGGGAACCACTCGTTCATTACAAATACTTGCCATTTGTCATGCATCTGAGGTGCGATTCCTACACGTATTCTCGTTCTATAATTCAAAAGAACTTTTTGTTGTATAGTCAAATCCTCCAGATAAATCTGCTCTGCCGTGAGTCGTACCAAAGGATTGAGTTTGTATTTAGAAAATACTTTCTGCCATTTTAATTGCAGTGCATTCCCAGAAAGACCATCGGGCAAACTGATATAATTTTCATGAAGTGAAAATGTTCCCAGTTTATCAGATGCGTATCCAATTTCCAAAGCAGGTATTAAACCGCCGTAACTCGACGAATTATCATCAAAGATGAGCATGAGACTAGGTTTAGCAAACCATTTTGAAGTACCCAATGCAAATTGTGCTTCTGTATGAAGAAAGAGAGACACATCATCGTTATCGGGAACGATATCTACCTGACCTGATGCTTGCCATGTTACTAATACGACGATACATACAAACCAAATAGATATCTGAAGTCTCTGACACAAGGCTATTTTACGTTTCAAATTAACCCTGTAATTTCACTGAATGCTCGCGTTACCACACGAGGTACCAGCTCTATTTTAAACGAATTTCCACCATATCCTTTAGCATTTTCAACAACTTTTTCTCCAATCTTTTTAAAAAGGGCTTTAGAGGGTGCTTGACCTATAAACATCTTTTCGGCCTCCTTGTCTCGCCATGGTTTTGGTGCTATGCTGCCAAATGCCATACGTGCATCGGTTATTACACCAGCCTCCATCGTAACGGCAGCAGCAACGGAAACCAATGCAAAGGCATACGAATGCCTATCTCTGACCTTTAGATATGTAGAGCGTTTTGCAAATGTTTTAGTGGATGCCGGCAAGTCAATCGAAGTAATGAGTTGCCCGGGTTTCAATACATTGTCAATCTCAGGGGTATCTCCTGGTAAAGCGTGAAACTCTTCAATAGGAATCACTATTTCACTGCCGTCTATATCCATTATATTTACTTTTGCCTCTAATGCCGTCAATGATGCGCACATATCCGACGGAAAGGAAGCGATACAGTTTTCGGAAGTTCCTAGAATGGATAAAATCCTATTATGGCCATGAATTGCTGCGCAACCAGAACCTGGCTCTCTCTTATTACAGGGAAATTTGGGTGACATATAATAGGAACAACGGGTACGTTGCATAAGGTTGCCACCGTTGGTCGCTTTGTTTCTTAGTTGGTCGGTTGCACCCAACAAAATAGCTTCAGAAACAATAGGGTAGTTCTTTTTTACCGCTTTATGGTCTGCCGTATCGCTATTGCTTACCAGCGCACCTAAGCGCAATCCGCCCTGATGTTCTTCTATTTTATGGTAGGGGAATTTATTGATATCGATTAAGACATCAGGGTGAAAAACATCCCTACGTATTCTATCTACCAAATTGGTACCACCGGCAATAAACTGTGTCTTTTCTGCTTCAGTATGTTTTGCTATTGCGCTAGCTGCGTCTTCTGTTCGTATGTATTTAAATGGATGCATCGTTTATTTTTTAAGATTTTTGTCTTTGTAATAATTCCTTGGGCACCTTACCGTCCCTGGCGGCTTCAACGGCAGCTACGATACCTTTGTAAGCACCACATCTGCAAATATTACCACTCATCCACTCCTGAATTTCCTCTGTGGTCGCGGCATGGTTTTCTTTCAATACCATCACAGCAGACATAATTTGACCAGAGGTACAGTACCCACATTGAAAGCCATCGTGCATCATAAAAGCACCTTGTACAGGATGAAATTCATTTTCAGTACCCAAGCCTTCAATCGTAGTGACCTCTAGACCGTCTGTTTGAATGGCCAGCGTAAGGCAGGAATTAACCCGCATGCCATCCAGGTGCACCGTACACGCACCGCAAGCCCCCTGGTTGCAGCCAATTTTAGTACCTGTAAGCCCTAATTGCTCACGAAGCAGGTCGGCCAAGCTGGTTCTTGGGTCAATCTTCATGCGCATGGCCTGCCCGTTTATGATGGGTTCTATTTCTAAATATTCCTCAAAATTCAAGGGCTTTTCTTCTGAGCTACATGCTAAGGTTACATAGGGTGCCAGTGCCAAGCCAGCTGCGGCGAGTGTTGACCGAGCAATAAAAGTACGCCTGCTTAAACCGGCTTTTTCTGAGGAAATCTCCTCGGGCCATACCTCTTTATCTGATTTGTTTTTTTTCATTTTTTAATAAGTTTTGTGATTATTGCCCCTCGTATTTTTCTCTGATTAATGTGTTGTAAAACTCCCTGAACTTAAAAAGCTTATCATCTTTAAATTGAAAAAGCACACAGTAATCGTTGGTGTATTTTTCGTTTTTATTATTTTCCAGATAGCCCTTGAACTCCATAAATAGATGCTCACCATCTGCCATCAACAAAGCAGATTGGGATTCAAACTTTTCTGGTGTTTTCCTTTTAAAGGCATCTTCAAAATAATCTACTATATTATCCCTGCCTTCTACGCTCCAGGCACCTTTGGGTGAAAATGGAAATTCTAACGTACCATCTGGGTGCCAAATATCCCTCACAGCATTGACATCACCTGCTACTAAAATATCTAAAAACCGATTGGCTTCTTTTTCCAAATTTTTCATATTACAGAAGCTTATCTAAGGTTATAGGCAGGTTTCTAATGCGTTTTCCCGTAGCATTATAGATGGCGTTGGCAATTGCTGCGGAAACTCCAATAGCACTAAGTTCGCCAATACCTCTTCCACCATGCGAGCTAAATTTATAATCAGGCATGTTCAAGAACTCTATAGTTAAATCATTGATGTCAGCATTAACCGGAACGTGATATTCGGCCAGGTCTGCATTGATAATTCTGCCTGTATCGTGGTCGAACTCCGTAGCCTCTAACAATGCCATACTGTAACCAAATATTATCCCTCCATACATTTGACTGTTTGCTAGCTTGGGATTAATAATTGTACCAGCATCAAATACACCCACAATTCTTGGGATGGTAATGACTCCTAAATCAGGGTCAATATTCGCCTCTACGAAAATGGCTCCAAAAGATTGATACGAGTATTCAGCCTCTTGACCGAATGCAAAGCCTTTTACCACAGAAGAACTTTCTTCAATGACCAATTCTTTTTTGTTAGCTCGTTTCATCACCTCTTGTATAGTATCCTTTTTTCCACTAGAATCTTGCATCGTTCCGTTGGCGAAAGAGAGTTTATCTGAATTTAATTGAAATAATGGACTATCTTCTTGTTTTACTGCTAAATCAAGCAGTTGTTTCTTCAATTTTTCCGCTCCTTTCTGAATATAGCTACCAGCACTTGCGGTAACCATGGACCCTCCAGATAAGGGTCCTGCGGGAAAATCTGAATCACCAATTTCTATTTTTATATTTTCGAGTGCTAATCCGGATGCCTCTGCGGCAATCTGTCCCATAACCGTATACGTACCTGTACCAATATCCTGAATAGCAGTTTGTACTGTTAAAACTCCATTTTCATCAAGAATCAGCTTACAACTACCACCAGAACGATAGGCAGGATAGGTTGCTGTTGCCATACCATGCCCAATTAATTGACCATTCTTCACCATCTTACCAGGTTGGCGGTTTCTATTATTCCAACCAAACAGTTTTGCACCTCTTTCATAACATTCACGAACATTATTGGATGAATAAGGCAGATTATCTACCGGATTTACTGCTGCAAAATTCTTAACCCTTAAATCAATGGCGTCCATTTTTAATTTTTCCGCAAGTTCATCTAAGGCTGACTCCAGAGCAAAACTGCCATTAGCTTCACCAGGTCCTCTCATGGGTGTTGGGGTTGGGTAATTAAGTTTGGTATATTGGTGAACCATGGAAAAATTAGGAATGTCATATAATTTAGCCGATGTTAATCCGCAAGGTTCATAATGTCCTCCTAGTATGGACCCATAAGAATAGGTAATGTGCTCTGCAGCTGTAATATTTCCATTGTTCTCAGCAGCTAGAGTAATGCGTTGGCTAACTTCTGGTCTATGACCGGCCGAAGTGTACATATCTTCTCTACTCAGGATCAGCTTTACAGGTCTGTCCATGATTTTGGCAGCCATTGGGGCTAAAAGTGTATGAGGCCAAAAAAAGCCTTTACAACCAAAACCACCACCGATATAATAGGCAATTAAACGAACATTTTTTGGGTCCATTTCAAAACAATGCGCCACGCAATTACGTGAGTTGTCCACTCCTTGAGTCGAATCATAAACCGTTAATTTTTCACCTTTCCATATGGCGATGGTAGCACTGGGCTCCATTGGATTGTGATGCTCTGCGGGAACGGTATAATCTTCTTCTACTACTACGGAAGCGCTATTTTTAGCTTGTTTAAAATTGCCTCTTCGATGCTGTAGCTCTTCACCTGTATTATATCGTTCTGGCGTTACATAATCATCATAAACCCTTTCTTTGTCAAGCGCCGCAGCTTTTTCTTGATAGCTCACTTTGAGTCGAGACGCTCCTAGCCTTGCATCCTCAATGGTTTCGGCTAAAATGAGTGCGATGTGCTGCCCTATATTGTAAACCTTATTATCTTGAAGTGGTATAAAAGGTTCGCCGGGAAAAAGATTAAATCCACCATCACCTCCTGTCGGGTAAGGTCTCAATTTTAAAGCATTACCAGCATGAATAACTTTCACGACACCGGGAATCTTCTCTACTTCTTCTGTAGCCATATTGGTTATTGTTCCATTGGAAATGGTACTTTTTACAATAACAGCATACAAAGGATTATCAACAGGATGTTCTGATGCATACTTTGCTTTTCCAGAAACCTTTAGTGGGCCATCGACCCTTAGTTTTTCTTGTCCTATCATATTGGTTGTCTTTTCATTTTTTAATAATTATAGATTAGATACAGCTTTTTCATATTGTTACCTCTTGGTAACGACTTGTAACCCTTGCCGCTGCAAATACAACAACATCGACACCTTTCACATCTTCTTCAATGTTATTGTCATTATTAAGTATACTTTACGAGCGGTTCTGCTCTTTTATCCTGTAGCTTACTTGCCTGACTTTCTTTTGGGATAAGGCCGACTACCGGATTTCCATTATCCAGTAGTTTTCTACAATGAGAGCATCTGTTTTTCCGTTTGCCTCTGCTACGAGTACACCCATATTCATTAGTATAAAGTGTCTTATTTTCTCAAGTTTTTGTCTATGTCAAGATATTTATCATTATGTATTTAAGTATGTCATTATTCCCATTTTTCTTGGTATTTATTCATACTTCTTTTTTTAGAATGAATTCAGATAAGTGCGTACCCAAAAACATTCATTCTACACGTCCATAATTCTCATTTTAAAAATTTTCCTATCCTGTTCCGGTATTGGTTAGGGGTCATTTGGGCGCGGTCCTTAAAAAAGCGAACAAAATAAGAGGGTGAATTAAAGTCTAGAAAAAAGGCGATTTCAGAGATCGTTTTATTGGTATGAATCAGCTTTGACTGGGCTGCCAACAAGGTACGCTCAAAAATGAGGTCCGATGCTTTTTTACCATAGGCTTCTTTTACCATATTATTCAAATAGTTGGCATTAATATTTAAATCATTGGCATAATCAGCTACTCGCTTCGATGCTATAAAATTTTGCTTATGCCCTTCTATATAATGGTCTTCTATCTTCTCTTTAAAATCTTCACTTATTTTCATGGCTCTAGAACGATTTCTGTTCAAGAGATTGGACAGACTGCCTAAGTGACATTCTTTTTGAGTACGTAAAAGTAATTCCATAATCCATAGGTGTATAAACTCGTCACCTTCTGTTGAGCGATAGTCCTCTAATGCAATATCGAACCGTTGCTGGTAATAATCGCTCACCTCTTGCTCCAAGTGAAATTTTGGCACCACCCGAGTGTCCAGAAAGTCGAGCTTACGCATATACTTTTTGTCGGTAAGACGACGCACTATGAAGTCTTTGGTAAAGGCCAGTACATAGCCAGAAGCTTTTTTGATTTCTTTCCAAGAATTTAACTGCCCCGGTTGCGTAAAAAACAGATAGTTACGCTCCAGTGTAATTTGGGTGAGCTGATTGGTTTTTTCAATCGCACCGTCAATAACAAAATAGATAATGAAAAAGTTCTGATAGTAGGTGTTGGATTCTTGAGTAACGGTATGCGATACATCTTCAAGCCTGGCCATACAAACCTCTTGATGAGGTTTGACGTTAAAGTATTTGCCTTCTTCGAGATCCTCTTTTAAAAAGAAGGTCTCAAAATCGAGAAAGTCTAAGATAGTGTAAGCGCTGGGATCCAAAATATAATTGCTTTTATATTTTAGAGTAACACAAAATGATGCCAGAGACATTTATTGTATTTAAATGTTTGGTTTACAATTATTTAAATTGTATGATAATTTTAATACCAAAAAAAATTCCCAAAAAAACTGAAAAAATTGCTATATTTAATCCCATAATTTTTGGGAAAAAATGGAATATGGAAAAGCTACTGAACCTGATTTACCATATAATTTAAGATAAAATCATAATCACGAGAAGATACTGGTGAAAACAAGGAAAAAAGTGGCCGTATTTCGATAAAAAAGAATCCAAAGGATTGCATTCCCAAATAATATGGGAAATTGATAAACAACAACGATAGTCTATAACACCATGACATCAAAGGAAGAAAAGCTTGTACAACAACTGCAAGAAGAAATACAGTTCAAAGAAACCTTGCTCAGCATTAGCGAGGCGGTAGCAAGTATTAAAGGCCGTGAAGCTTTATTAAAGGTGGTTTTTGAAAAAATCAAGCCTATTTTTAACTTTTATGATGTTGGCTTATTTGTTATTCACAAAAATGGTTCTGCAAGTGATTTAGCGGCTATTAATCCAAATATAAGTCCGTCTGAGGTAAATCATAAACTGTTTATTCAAGGAATAAATACTTTTGAATATAAAAAATCTGCTATTGAATGGGTAGTAAATATTGTAGAGAATAATAAGCAACCCTACATTCTTCACTATAACGAAGAACTCTACAACACGTGGCCTGATTATTACCAGACAGATATAATGAAGGAAGTAGGATATGAGGAATCTATGATTACCACACTCTCTGTAGGTGGCGACCTAATTGGCGCCTTTTTTGTCAACAGTTTGCAAAAAAATAATTTTCAAATTACACAGTTTCCACTTTTCCAAGCCATTGCCGACCAATTAGCCGTTGCGGTAAGCAATGTACTTGCTAATGAGCAGTTACTGGAAGAGAAACGGTTCAAAGAAACCTTATTGGATATTAGCGAGGCAGTAGCAAGTACTCAAACCGGTTCCCAGCTAATAAAAGTTATACTTGACCATATACAACCCATCTTCAATTTTTACGATATTGGACTATTTGTTTTCGATAATCAGAATAACTATCTGAATGATTGGGTAGTCAAATACCCTATCCTATCAGACTCTAAAGGTAGCCAACAAATGTTCGAAAACCCTTCTAAGTACGGTCAAATAGAAATAAATACTGACGGTTTAGTTTCTGAATTGATGAGGAAATTAACGAATGATGGATCGCCCTTGATTGTCAATTTATCAGAACTAGCAGATAATTATCCCGATTTTGTGCAAAACGACATAATTAAAGAAGAGGGCTACCAGGATACAATGATCGCTTTGCTTCGTTACAGTGGGGAAATTTTAGGGTTGTTCTGCCTAAATTCGTGTGAAAAAAAAAATTACAGAAAAGAACAATTCCCCCTCTTCCAAGCCATTGCCGACCAGTTGGCCGTGGCTGTAAGTAATGTGAACGCTAATGAGCAGTTACTGGAAGAGAAACGGTTTAAGGAAACTTTATTGGGTATTAGCGAGGCAGTGGCAAGTATTCAAGACCGAAAAGAATTGTTCCGGGTCATTTTTGAACGAATAAGACCACTTGTTAAGTTTGATGATTTTGGCCTTTTCCACCTAGACGCAAGCGGTCGGTACCACCGTGATTTGGCGGTTACCGATGAACATAGTATATACAACACAGGTGTAAAAGCATCAAAAATTAATGAGTATTTGCCCCACGATGATTCGGTCAAGGTGTTTATGAACGAAGGGCCGATGACTATTTCATTGGGTGAATTGACAAAGCGTTTCCCTGGTCACCCTTTCTTTCCGTTTATGCAGGAAGCTGGACTCAAGCAGATTTTCGGCGGTCCGCTGGTGTATCAGGGAAAGAAAATTGGCATGTTAGCCTTTAACAGTAAACAAGAAAACTTCTATTCCGAAAAAGACTTTCCTCTCTTCCAAGCTATTGCCGACCAATTGGCGGTTGCGGTAAGCAATGTACTTGCCAACGAGCAGTTAGTCGAAGAAAAACAAAAAACCGAAGATTTACTGGCCATTACAGAATCTATCGCCAATATTACTACAGGACCCGAACTGATAAAAGCTATCTTCGACAAGCTTCAAAAAGTCTTTCCCTTTGATGATGCCGGGCTGTTCCATTTAGATTATGAAAATAATAGGGAGCGCGACTTAACGGTGGATTATGGTTATGAAATCAGCGGCATCAATGCTGCCCATGTGCATGAAGGATTAACCGGATGGATGCCCTTGAGCCAAGCTTCCAAACTGGTGGTACAACAAGGTGTTTTGGTAAAAGGAAAAGAAATCTATGAAGAACTTGAACATCCTCATTTCAAAAATCCCAAAAACCGCATATTTGAGCAAATCATAGCAGCACCGTTACAACATGGCGACCAAACTATTGGGCTATTGTGTTTCTATGGCAAGCAGCCCAATACCTTTGATAATCAATTACCACTTTTTAAAGCGATTACCGATCAAATGAGCATCGCTCTGAATAATATTATTGCCAACGAACAGCTTATCGAAGAAAAGCGAAAAACCGAAGATTTGTTGGCTATTACTGAATCTATAGCCAACATTACAACGGGCCCAGAACTGGTACTTGCCATCTTTGATAAGCTTCAAAAGGTATTTCCGTTTGATAATGCCGGGCTGTTTCATCTGGATTGGGAAAACGAAAAAGAACGTGATCTTATAGTTGACTATGAATATTATTCATCAGAAACCAGCAAAACGATAAATTCTTCAGGAATAAGGGGTTGGTTACCTATGACCGAGCTTTCAAAAAGGATGGCTGAAAAGACTGTTATACTATCTACAGAAACGCTTTATAAAAAGCACCAGCATCCTCATTTTCAATACACAAAAAAAGTTCCATTCCAACAAATAATTGCAGGGCCACTTAAGCAAGGTGAGCGAACCATTGGCCTTTTCTATTTTTGGAGTAAGACACCTCAAGCGTTCGACGAGAAATTGGTATTGTTTAATACCGTTGCTGATCAATTAAGCGTTGCTTTAAGTAACGTTCTTGCTAATGAACAGTTAGTCGAAGAAAAACAAAAGACTGAAGACTTATTGGCCATTACGGAGAGTATAGCCAACATAACAACCGGTCCCGAACTGGTATGCGCTATTTTTGACAAACTACACAAAGTATTACAGTTTGATGAGGCCGGATTATTTCATTTAGATTGGGAAAATGAAAAAGAGCGTGATTTAATTATAGACTATGGATACTTTGTATCGGAAACAGGTAAATCAATCAATCAATCTGGAATTACGGGTTGGTTGCCAATGACAGAGCTTTCTAAAAGTATCGCAAGAAAGACGGTACTATTATCTACAGAAAAGCTATATCAAAAATATCGACACCCTCATTTTAAATACACCAAAAAAGTTCCATTCCAACAAATAATTGCTGGCCCGCTAAAACAAGGCAAGCAAGCGATTGGGCTGTTTTATTTTTGGAGTAAGGTACCTAATGCGTTTGATGATAAATTAACCCTGTTTAATGCCATGTCCGACCAATTAAGTGTGGCGCTCAGTAATATACTGGCCAATGAAGCCATTCAATTGGATAACAAACATAAAAAAGTATCGCTTGATATTGCCAAGTCGATAGGCACCATTAACAAAATCGATGTTTTGTTAAAAGAGACAGTCAAAACACTAGTACCTATATTTAAATCACAAGAGCACGCTTTGATTATTATCGATGAAGAACAAGATGAATATGTCGATTTGGCCGTAATGCGCCAAGAAATCGCCGGTAATGCGCTAGACCTAAAGTTATCTGAAAAGGGTTTTTATTCCCGTGTCAAAATCCCTTACAAAGGTTCACAATTAGAAGAAGTGGTTCTGTCAATCAAACAAAATAACGATATCCCTGTATTGTTTGATTACAATAAAGACTATAGCCAATATAAGGATAAAAAGCTATTGGAAGAATTGCGCAAAAAACTAGATACCTGTGCGATAGCACTGCTCAAAGTATCAGGAAAAATAATAGGTGTCTTTATACTTGCGTATACTGAAGGCAACAAATTTGATATCAGCCAGATCGAGCTCTTTAAATCTTTAAGTAACCAGTTGGCGTTGGCCGTAAGCAATGTATTGGCAGCTGAGGACATTCAACGACGCGAACAGGAAAAGTCATTACAAATCAGTATCGTTAATACGTTGAACAGCAACATCGCCTGGAAGGACAAATTATTGCAATTGACACAATCCTTTTCTAATCATCTAGATAACCATGTAGTTATTTTTGCTTTTCAACCAGAAAGAAGCACCGAATTCTGCCATACTTTTGAAAAAGTCGGTGCTAATGAGTACAGACACTTTGATTATCAAAATTTTCTCGATTTTATAGAGCTTGACGAAGAAGAATATCGAAACAATAAAGAGAAAACCAACGGCTCGCTACTGCAAACCTGTACAGCCTTTGTAAAACATCAACAAAAAAATACAGTACTGCAAAAAGTGGCTAAAAAGTTCAATGTAAACAGTAGACTAACAACCTCGTTTAAATTGACCTTTCCCGGACACTACCGCCTTAGTTTTTTGAGCAAAAATGATTTAGGGTATACTGAAAAGGACAAGCAGCTGTTGGAAGTCATTAGGCCCTCGTTAGAGCTTGCTCTAGAAAAGGTATTTGCCCTAGAGCGCATTACCGAACTGAATGCACAGCTAAGACAAGAGAAAAACTACCTTCGTGAAGAAATAAAGTTAGACCATGATTTTGAGAACATCATCGGCCAACATATTTCCTTAAAAAACGCTTTTGAGCAGGTACGGCAATTGGCGCCGATGGATATCAGCGTCCTTATTACAGGAGAAACGGGTACGGGAAAAGAATTGATTGCCAGGGCACTGCACGAAACCTCGGTTCGCAGCGAAAAAACGCTAATCAAGATGAATTGTGCCGCAATGCCCTCTGAGCTCATAGAAAGTGAACTTTTTGGTCATGAAAAAGGCGCCTTTACCGGTGCCACCAAACAACGCATTGGTAAATTTGAGCTGGCGCACGAAAGTACCATCTTTTTAGACGAAGTTGGTGAACTATCCCTCGAAGCACAGGCAAAATTACTTCGGGTGTTACAAGAAAAAGAATTTGAGCGCCTGGGAGGGAGCAAAACCTTAACTTCCGATTTTAGAGTAGTAGCTGCTACCAACCGCAATCTACAAGAAGCCATAGATGAGGGCACGTTTAGAAGCGATTTGTTTTATCGCCTTAACGGCTTTCAGATTTATCTACCACCTTTACGGGCCCGTCTGGAAGATGCCCCGTTACTAGCAAGACATTTTGCCAAAACCTTTGCCTATAAAATAGGCAAACCGTTTACCGGTTTTACACCACAAAGCCTTTTACAAATTCAGGAGTATAGTTGGCCGGGCAATGTTCGTGAACTCAAAAACCGGGTTGAACAGGCACTGGTCACCGCCAAAACCGATATCGTTACCTTGCAATTCTCTGATGAATCACCACTGCAACATCCCGTAATTTCAACCAAAGGTATGGTAAGGGAAGGTTTAACCATAGATTATATTGAAGAACGAAAAAACCTGTTAGAAAAAGAACTGCTCACCCAAGTACTTGAGCAGACCAACTGGCGGGTCAGTGGTCAAAAAGGAGCTGCAAAATTATTGGGGCTCAAAGCAACAACATTAGAGTATCGCATGAAAAAACTGCACATTTCCAAGCCCTCATAAGTAACGGACGTCCAAACTATTTCTTTCCTATTTAAAAACAACTGATAGTTTCCGAAGTGTTTTTATGTCACTTTTCCTAGGAAAAGTGAAACACATCAGCATTGTAAATAATCTACCTTACAGGACCACTTTTCTGTTGAACAAATCAACATGAGTTTAGTCGTAAGGTATGAACAAACAATATGATGCCATCATTATAGGAACAGGTCAGGCAGGAGTACCATTAGCGAAAGATTTGGCTGCCGCCGGTAAAAAAGTCGCTGTATTTGAGCGCAAGCGTTTCGGAGGCACCTGCCCTAATGTAGGTGGTGTGCCTTCAAAAACATTTCATGCCAGCGCCAAGATGTTGTATGATACTAAAAGAGCTGCTGAATATGGTGTTGTGGTTCAGGGCTTGATTAAATCGGATTTAAAAGCAATCGTAGCTCGAAAAAATGCCATTATAGCACCGATTAAAAAGAGAGAAGACAAATTCAAGGCACTAAAACATATTGATTTTTACAACCAACACGCCAGATTTAGCGGTACACAAAGTATAAGCGCCAACGGCACTATTTTAACTGCAAAATTCTTTTTTATCAACGTAGGTACACGACCGCGCATCCCTTCGTATGCGTACAAGGTTGATTTTTTGACCAGCACTACTATTCTCGATTTAGAAATGGTACCTGAGCATCTTATCATCATTGGTGCTGGTGCAATTGGTCTGGAATTTGGACAAATGTTCGCCCGCTTCGGTAGCAAAGTTACCATCGTTGAAATGGGTAGCAGGATAGTACCCAGGGAACATGAGGATGTTAGTATAGCTGTACAACAAGTTCTCGAAGCAGAAGGTATTATTTTTAGACTGAATGCAGAATGCATCGACTGCAACACCAGTAAAAATCAAATTGAAGTGCACCTGCATTGCTCGGGATCAGAAAAAGACCGATTAACTGGTACGCACATTCTTTTTGCAACGGGCAGGCAGCCCAATACCGATGATTTAGGTCTGGAAAAAGCGGGTATAGAACGTAATGATAATGGCTATATTAAAGTCAATGACCTTTTAGAAACCAATGTCAAAAATATTTGGGCATTGGGAGATTGTAACGGTAAAGGTGGTTTTACCCATACGGCGTACCACGATTATCAAATTGTAAAAGACCAACTGTTAGGCAACGGAAAACGCAAAGCTTCGGATAGAATACCCTGTTGGTCACTGTTTATCGACCCACCGCTCGCCCATATAGGTTTATCAAAAAAAGAAGCCTTGGCAGCTATTGAAAGGGACAATTTTCTACTAGCACAGTTACCGATGGAACATGTAACCCGTGCCATAGAAAAAGGTGATACCAGGGGTTTAATGGAGATTATTGTTCATAAGAAAACAAAGAAAATTTTAGGGGCGACCCTCTTTGGCGTCGGCGCGGACGAGGTCATTCATGCGGTACTTCAAAATATGTACTGTAAAGGCACCTTTGAAGAATTAAGGGATGCCGTACACATACATCCTACAGTGTCGGAGTTTTTGCCAACCCTAATGGAAAAATTAAAACCCTTGAAGTAGCGCTATGAACATTGGAATAATAGGAACTGGAAGTTTGGGCAGCACCTTTGGGCAGCTGTTCTGTAAAAATCTGCATAAAGTCATGTTCACTTGTAAAAGGCAAGAAGGCTTGCACACATTTACCCAAGCCATAGGACCAAATGCTTTTTATGGAAGCGTAGAAGATGTGTTACAGTTTGCAGATATTCATGTGATAGCTATCCCTTTTATGGAACTTCAAAACCTAGCTGCCCAATGCGAACGATTTACAACCGGTAAGGTTTTAATCGATACCACGCGACCTTGTCCTGAAGGAAAGAAAATGTTAGTGGATAACCGATTTATAAATGGTTCGCAAAACAATTATTTAAGCCGTCTTTTTCCAAATGCCTATTTGGCAAAAGCCTTTGACGTCCACCCTGCCGAAGTTATCAAAAGATTCGCATTTAATAGCCTTGAACATCAAAAACTCACGATTCCTTTTACAGCAAATCATCCCGAAGTAAAACAGATTGTAGAAAACCTTATTTCGCATTTAGGTTTTATCCCAGAATTTCAACCTATCCTAAGAAACAAGACTATCGATATTGCTAAAAACCGAAAAATAGAAGAAAGATTAAAGTCGTAGAGGAAAATACGGATAGTCACATTGAAGTAAGGAAAATAAAACTAAAATTAAGAAAAATAACAATTTACTTAAACATAAGAATATGAAAACAAGAAAAGTCTATACGGCCCAAGCATTCGCTACGGGAGGAAGAGAAGGAAGTGTCACTTCTGAAGATGGTGTTCTCGATTTAAAAATGAACCTGAAAAATGATGGTTCGGCCACAAATCCCGAACAACTGTTTGCAGCCGGATATGCAGCCTGCTTTGAAAGTACCATCCAGATGCTGGCTCGGCAGCAACACCTTACATTAACGGAAACAGGAGTGAATGGTCTGGTCGATTTGCAGCAAGATGAAAATAGCTATGGCATTGCTGTCGTTCTCGAGGTTTCGTTACCCGAAATAGACGAAGAAACTGCCCATGATTTACTTGAGAAAGCCCATCAAAACTGCCCTTATTCAAAAGCCACCAGAAATAATATTCCTGTAATCCTTAATCTGGTTCGCAAAATGACTTCAACACTTTAAATATAGACTATGAAATACACAGAAAAATCAATCCTGATAATAGGTGCTGGACCAGGAATAGGACATGGCGTAGCGCAAAAATTTGGTATGAAGGGCTATAACGTTGGTCTAATTAGTAGAAAAGAGAAAAGCCTCGAAACGTTAAAAGAACAATTAGAGAATGATGGTATCGCAACAGTATATGCTACTGCCGATGTCACTGATGTCGAAGCTTTTTCCGAAGCATTGCGAGAACTAGATGAAAAATTACCCAACGTTACCGTGGTACATTACAATGTGGCACCTATGGCACCAAAACATCTTTTAAAGTACGATACCGAAAGTTTTATAAACGGCTTGCACATAGGTCTGGGAGGAATCATTACGGTCATCAATACGCTTTTTGGAACACTCAAGGAAAATGAAGGAGGTCTTTTATTGACCGGTGGTGGTTTTGCTGATTATCCCAGTGCAGATTTTGCGACCACTTCTATTGCTAAAGCAGGTATTAGAAATATGGCACCGCAGTTATTTGCAGCATTCAAGGAAGAAGGCATGTACGCCGGAGCCTTAGAAGTATTCGGTGAAGTCTCTGAAACTTCGCAAAAACACAATGCTACTGCCATAGCCGAGCAGTTTTTTCAATTGTGGCAAGAGCGTAGCGAAGCCTTAGTAAAATATTAACTATTTTCTTGAATGAAGCGTGTTAAAATGACATAGAAACGAGGAATAGTAAAACGCCAATGGGTCTCTAGTGTTTAGCTTTAGGGTCTACAAATCATCTCACGCAATAAGAACCATTTAAACAACTAAAGAACAGATGAAATCATGGCGAATTATGGAACCTGGAGACCTTGAGCAGTTCAAGCTTCAGGACATCCAACAGAACGAACTCTCAAAAGGCAAAGTGCGGATTAAAGTGCGCGCAATCGGTGTTAACCCAGCAGATTTAATGCAGGTGATGGGCACCCACCAAAATCCGCCACCGTTACCTTTTAGTCCTGGATTTGAAGTTTCCGGGCAAGTGACCGCATCTCATTCGAAGAAGTATAAAGAGGGTGACCAGGTCATGGCATCTATGGATTTTGGAGCGTATCAAGAATATGTAGACGTTCCTGAGAATTTATTAGAAATCATTCCTGAATCTGTATCATTTACCCAAGCGGCAGCGATACCCATTGCGTATGGCACTGCCTATATTTCTACAATACATCGTGGTAATTTAAAGTCAGGAGAAAGTCTTTTGATTTTCGGAGCTACAGGCGGTGTGGGTTCAAGAATGGTCGAAATAGGAGTGGCCAAGGGGGCACATGTTATTGCAATCTATTCCAAAGCGGAAGAAATGGATTATTTAAAGTCTTTGGGTGCAAAGGAATTCATCAATTACAAAACAGAAGATATCATAGCACGCGCCAAAGAAATCACAGCTGGCAGAGGTGTAGATGTTATTGCCGACCTGGTCGGTGGGAACTTATTCCAAAAAGCATTGGAAACTGTTGCCTGGGAAGGCAGAATACTTCCGATAGGTGCGGCCAGTGGCAAAATACCACAATTGACCTCGATAGAAATGCTTATTCGAAATGCTTCCTTAGTAGGGACAGATTTTGCAGCTTATATCGTAAAAGAACCAAAAACGGTTCGGAAAACGGTTCAAAAACTTTTCAAGTGGTACGCCAAAGGAAAACTCAATTTCCCCGAGCCTGATAATACATTCCCATTCGAAGATGCTAACAACGTATTTCAAAAAATGAGTGAAAGAAGCCTCAAAGGAAAAACAGTTTTAACCATATAATCATTTAAATAATAAAAAAATGAATTTACAATTAAAAGATAAAGTAGTACTACTCACCGGAGCTACTTCAGGTATCGGTGAAGTTACAGCACATCATTTTGCAGAGGAAGGAGCCCATGTGATTGTTACGGGCAGACGTAAAGAAAAAGGTGAAGCCGTGGCAAAAACTTTAAAAGAAAAAGGTGTAAAAAGCCTATTTCTTCAAATGGATGTTACCGACAGAGATTCTATCATCAACGGCTATGATACAATAAAAGAAAAATTTGAGGCGCTGGATATTATTGTAGCCAATGCAGGACGGGAACAACCTCATACCCTTCCCATTGACCAACTTGGCGATGATGATATGGATGTAATGATAGATACCAACCTCAAAGGTACTTGGCTCACTTTAAAATATGGATTACCCTTGCTTCGTAGGCCTGGGGGTTCAATTATTTTACTATCTACGGAATGGACATTCCTAGGTGGTGCCGGACTATCGGCCTACACAGCTTCCAAAACGGGGGTTAATGGCTTAACACGGCAATTAGCTGTTGAACAAGGACCTTTGGGGGTTCGTGTTAATTGCGTGTCCCCTGGTCCCATTATAACACCTATGTTACAACGCTTTACGCAAAATGGAGACATGTCAGCTTTCTATGAAGCCAATATCCCGTTACAACGAGCCGGCCAATCAAATGAAATTGCAGATGCCATTTTGTATTTCGCCTCTGAGAGGTCATCTTATGTATCCGGACAAATTCTGGCTATTGACGGCGGTATGACGGTAAAAATGCCAACTGCGGGATTAGCAGGAAAGGTTCAATAAAAGTGTTAGCATAAATTAAAATCACAATTTTTTGGTGTTTTGTGACAAAATTTAAACCAAAGATAAAATGAAAGAAACAATTTTAATAACCGCAGCCACAGGGAATATCGGTAGCGAACTTACCGGACTATTAGCAACACATCCAAATGTGGGCGAAGTACAGATAGCAACTAGAAATCCAGAATCCCAAAAAGCGCAACTGTTGCATCGGTTTAACCCGCATACCGTAAAACCGGTACATTTTGATATAGAAGACAAGAGCACTATAACAGAAGCACTTAAAGACGTTACCAAAATTTGTTTGATCACGCCTTTATCTGATAAAATGGTCGATTTTCAGCAAATGGTTGTAGACGAAGCCAAAAAACAAGGCATACACTACATTGTAAAAATTAGTGTAGACGCGGCCAGTCCCAACGCACAAGAAGGACCAGGTGCAGCACATTGGGCAGGAGAAGAAATGATTAGAAAAAGTCGCATCCCGCCAACGATGCTAAGGCCTACCATCTTTATGCAGCACTTTTTAATCGTGCCAGGGCTTTACGAAAAAGGCGATGACACTTTCTACTTACCTACCGGCGATGGTAAAATTGCCTTTGTGGACTGCAGGGATATTGCCTATGCCATGAGCGAATTGCTGCTTGCTCCCGAAAAACCCGAGAAGCTGGAAAATGACTTCTTCTTCTTAACCGGTCCTACAGCGGTGACGGGCAATGAAATTGTTGAAGAGTTGTCCAACCTAACTGGTAAGTCTTTCACTTGGAACAAAGAAGAGACCGCCTTTGACAAGCATTCAGAAAAAACAGGTTCTCCGGCCATCGTCAAAGAATTCTATAAGGCAGGTGCAGCCGGTTACCTTGAAAAGGTAGAAACCAAAGATTTCGAAAAGATAACAGGGAAAATGCCCAACTCTTTTGCCCGTTTTGCTTGGGATAACAGGTATTATTTCGTGTAACTTTCCATAAAAAAGACTAATGGATTTAACTAACAAGACAGTGCTTATTATTGGTGGAGCCACAGGGATGGGTTTTGCTACGGCCCAACTGGTTGAAAAGCTAGGTGGTAATACTATCATTGCCGGGCATAATGAAGAAAAAAACAATAAAGCCCTTGAACAACTATCAGATGCTGCTGATGCCTTTTATGTTGATGTTGTAGACCCTAAATCCATCCAAAAACTGTTTAAAAATGTAAAGGGTGTAGACCACTTATTTGTTACCGCAGCACCCGGAGGTACAGGGGATTTTGTGGAGGCACCACTGGAAATCAAAGAAACCTATATCTATGGTAAATTTTGGAGTTTGTTTATGATAACCAAAGAAGCGGTTAAGAAAATCTCAAAAAAGGGTTCTATCACGTTCATTACAGGAGGTTTTACCAAAAATCCAATTAAGGGAACGGTACTGGTTTCTGCTGCATTTCATGCGGTAGAGGGCTTTGCCAAGGCGCTGACGGTCGAAATGGCGCCAATTCGCTTTAATGTCATCCGACCGGGGTTTATTGACAGTGGATTCTGGGATTTTAAGGAAGAAAAGGAACGTGAAAAACTATTTGAAGAAAACAAAAAACAAATAGCTGTCAACCGAATCGGAAGGTCAGAGGATATTGCTCAAATGGCAACGACTATTATGATGAATTCGTTTATAAACGGACAGGTCATTGAAGTGAATGGAGGCAAATTACCTACATAGAAGTTTTAAATTAATTAATTTATAAAATGCGATTACAAACTAAAAATAAAAAGCTACAATACGATTACAGAATCTGGTTGTCTGTCTCTCTTATCTATTTATTCTTGCCAATAAGATTAACAGCTCAAAAGAATCATTTTTTAACAGAGTTTTCAGAACAAGAAGTGATTATCCATGGTTTTTCTATCAGCGGTTTTTCTTCCGTAAATACCTATTTGATTGAATTGCCCGATGCCATAGTACTAATTGATGTCCAGCGCAGTATTTCTAATGCCGAAAAAGTAAACCGTATCATTCAACGTATAGGTAAGGAAGTCAAGGCGATTTTTATTACCCATGGTCATCCAGACCACTATGGCGGTTTAAAAACTATTTATACCAAATATCCGAATGCAAAAATCCACACGTCTGAAAGAACAAAAGAAATTATTGCTAACGATGAATTAGGATTCAACAAACAGACCAAGCTTGTTTTGGGTGATGATTTTGATGAAAATCTGACTTTGCCAAATACGATTTTTAAGAATAATGAAAAGATAAAAATTGCTGGGCTTGAAATCCAAACGCTAGAGATGGGCGAAGGAGAGGCTCCTGAAATGTCTGTTTTTTACCTTCCTCAACTCAACGTATTATTTGCAGGAGATGTTTTGGTTAATGCAATGACTCCATTTTTAATAGATGCCAATACTCTAAATTGGATAGAACAATTGAATGATTTAAAGGATACATTTCCAAATGCCGAAACAGTTTATCCCGGTCATGGTTTTCCAGGTTCATTCAATCAATTGATAGATAACCAGATAGACTATTTGAAGACCTTCAGAGAGTATGTAAGAAGTGCTCTTGAAAAGGACAACAATGTAGATGAAGATGAAAAGAACAAAATAGTGAAGACCATGAAAAGGGATTATAAGGGATACGTGCCAGTAGCCGCCATCGAGAATCTGCTTGAATTAAATATAGATGCTATCTCTAAAGAGATAGTTTCTAAGAAAAAATAGTAATGCTTTTAAAGGCGGACTTCAAGAAACGTCTTCATAGTTGAGTCAGCAATTTTATTAAACAAGTTTGAAACAGAAGGGTTTAAAAATAGTATATGTAATAAGCAGTTTATTGTATTTACAGACTGCTTTGGTTTACGGTCAAGGTGGAAAAAGTCCATTTCTAAAGGAAGCGCCTTCGTATAATTATTTTCATCATAGAAATGATTATTCTTATTTAAAGGATTCCATTGTAAGGAAAGACTGGTCTGATAACCTTAAGAAATTGGCTAAAGGCAAACTTGCTTTAGGTGGCGACTTGAGACTGGCATATGAAAGTTTCAAGAGAGAAGGTTGGTCAAGGCAATCTGGCGATATATACAATTTAAATAGGATATCATTGTTTGGAGATTACCGTTCTAAAAAATTTAGGTTTTATCTTGAATTAAACCATGCTTCTCAAATAGGAAGGCCTAATGGTTCTCGATTTATTGACGATGATTACCTTTCAGTTTTCCAAAGCTTTATCGATTATAATTTTCCTTTTTCAAAAAAGAATGACATCACTTTTAGGTTTGGAAGACAAGCACTGGATTTTGGTACAGGTTTGATGGTTGCCGTACAAGGGGGACCCAATAATAGAAGAACTCATGATGGGCTTAGTTCCATAATCAATATCGGTAAATCAGAAAGTACCCTATTTATTAGTCGTCCTGTTTTTTTTGAAGAAGGCTTTTTGGACAATAATCTACTTAATGATGACGAGTTGCTCTGGGGTACGTATACTAGTCTTTCTTTGACCAAAAAAAGTATTTTTGATTTCTACTATTTCGGTCATTACGGAGATTATCCATCCTTATCTGGAATGTCAAATCAGACTAGGCATTCCATAGGTTTGAGGTACAATATCAATACATCTCATTGGAACATAGACCTAGAGACGACTTATCAATTCGGAAATGCTAAAGATGCCAATATAAGTGGTTATCAGTTTGGAAATATTATTACCTATCAGTTTTCGAATCTTCCCTTACGCCCAATTTTAGGTCACAAATTTTTATATGTTTCAGGCGATGGAGACATTGCAGATGACAGAATTGGTACATTTCAGGCTCCATTTCAAAAGATTTTTGTTGGGGCTGGTTTACCTGCTGGGGGTAATTATATTACTTTTCAACCGGCCGTAACGTTGAATTTAACAGACAAGCTAAAGGTATTAACGGACTATCAATTCATTTTTAGGGCAAATCGAAACGAAGCCGTTTACGGTCCTTACCGTTCGCTTCTCTTCACAGCACAAGAAACTGAATCCACCTATATTGGTAACCAGCTTAATATGGAATTACACTTTCTAATGAATAGGCATTGGTCATTTTTTATAAAGTATGCACCTTTTTTCAATCGTGAATTATTGCAAAATATTGGAGCTGTTGATGGTATGCAATACTTCAGGATGTATTCAACTTTTTTCTTTTAATGTTTAAAAAATGAAGGCATCACTTAGATAGGGTATGGATGTGAGTCTTTAAAAAGGATTAAATAAAAAATGGAGATAAAATTTAGATTTAAGCCATGAGAACCTCATAAGATAAAATCACTTACAACAGGAAGCCTGGTCAAGTGATAAAAGAATGGTTTTACAGTACAAATTGATGGATTGACCATAAAAATTAGTAAACATAAAAGTTATGAAAATAGGAATCATAGGCTCGGGAAATATTGGAGGTAACCTGGGCAAGCACTTTGCAAAGGCTGGACATGAGGTATTCTTTAGTTCCCGTAATCCGGAAAAGCTTTCAGGCTTGGTCAACGAAATTGGCCAACGGGCACATCGGGGAACCGTTGAAGAAGCCGCTACTTTTGGAGAGGTCATTTTACTTGCCACGCCTTATGGAATGCTTCCGGAAATTCATGAAAGAATTGGTAACCTAGAAGGTACAATCCTTATTGATACCACCAACTTTTATGTGCAACGCGATGGTGCGGAAATCAAAAAGCAGATGAATGCACAAAACTATAGAGAATCCGAATGGGTGGCGCATTATTTTAAAGGAGCGGCTGTTAGCAAAGCATTTAATACCATACCAGCCGCGCAATTGAGAGACAAAGCATTTAAAAAAGAAGATGCGCAAGAGATTGTACCCTTTGGCGCAAGTAATAGACAAGCAAAAGAAATCACATTGCAACTCATTTCAGATATTGGTTTTAAGCCGGCATTTATCGGCGATTTGTCAAAAACTCAAGTCATGGAGCCTGACCAAGAACTGTATATGGGATTTCCTGCTGAGGAAGAAGTAAATGCATATACAATATAATGGATAAAAAGAAGCCCAGACAAATACGTTGGAGAATAGTCTTATTAGCTTGGCCTTGTGTTTATGGTCTTATCTACTTGGCCGGTTTTATTGTGCATCTAATTATTCCTGATGCTTCTGAGCCAGTCACAATTGGCATTAGCTCTTTTCTTATTTGCAGTACCATGATTTATGCTGTGGTTCCGCTCATATCAAAATATTTTAAAAACTTTATAACCAAAACATAAATGAAAGAAGAAAACAAACCGATAAAGAAAGGATTTAGCCGCAGAAATTTTTTACAAGTTTCCGGTACCGGTGTAGCAGGATTGGCGGTTGCACCCCTTTTAGGTGCGCAGGCTACAGAACAGAAGAATCCCGAACGACCTTTTGAAGTACCTAACGCTGTTGATGTGCAACTAAATATCAATAACGAGACTATAAAGCTAAAAATAGACCCACGTGCCAGCCTGCTAGATACCTTAAGGTATAAGCTAAACATGACGGGAACAAAAAAAGGTTGCGATGCGGGACACTGCGGAGCGTGCACCATTCACATTAACGGCGAACGCAAGTTGTCTTGCCTTACGCTTGCAATGCGCCATCAAAACGATAAAATTACAACCATTGAAGGGCTATCAAAAGATGGGGTGTTACATCCGGTACAACAAGCCTTTGTTGATAATGACGCTTTTCAATGTGGGTATTGTACCTCTGGACAAGTGATGTCTGCCGTCGCCTGTATTAAAGAAGGGCATAATAAAAGTACGGAAGAAATTAAGGAATACATGAGCGGTAACATTTGCCGCTGTGGAGCTTATCCAAATATCATTAAAGCAGTTAAAGCGGCATCTAAATAACATAGATTATGAATTTTTTTCAATATACTGAAGCAAAAACAACGCGCGATGCTATCAAGGCCAAACAGGAAAAAGAGGCTTCTTACTTTATAGCCGGAGGTTCTAACCTGGTCGATATGATGAAAGAGGGTATCCAACACCCACAACAGCTTGTTGATATTAATACCATTTCAGGCTTACGCGAAATAAAAAATACGGGGGATACGGTGTACCTGGGTACGCTCGCTTCCAATACCGCAGCAGCAGAATCTGAGAAGATTATCAACTTTGCACCCCTTGTATCGCAAAGTATTGTAAAAGGCGCCACTCAGCAGATACGAAATATGGCGACCATAGGGGGCAACTTAATGCAAGAATCACGCTGCCCTTTTTTCTACGATGTTTCTGCCTCTTGTGGGCGAAGAACTGTGGGAGATGTGTGCCCAACGGTAACGGCCAAGGATGGTATTAGAACCAATGCGCTATTCGGGCTGAACGAGAGTTGCAATACCCCACATCCTTCGGATATGGCTGTGGGTATGTTAGCCTTAAGATCAAAAGTGGTATTACAATCGAAAAATGATACCCGTAAACTTGCGCTAGATAAGTTTTATCACATCCCTGTTAAAGAAAACACCAAAATCACCCATTTACAGGATGGCGAAATGATTGTTGGAGTTGAAATTCCGCTAGAACATGGTTTTAACCATTCGGCTTACCTAAAAGTTAGAGACAGAAAATCATACGCATTTGCGCTTATTTCGGGTGCGGCAGCACTCAATATTCAAACAGGAACCATACTCAATGCTGGATTAGCCTCAGGATGGGTAGGCACAATACCCTGGCGATTTGAAGAAGCAGAAAATTACCTGCAAGGGAAATCTGCTACCGAAACTAATTTTAGGCAAGCAGCAAAAATTGCTGTTAGTGGTGCCCAACCCAAAAAAAACAATGCTTTTAAAGTAAAACTTCTTGAAAAAATCTTAATACGAACCCTATTAATGGCAAAAAACACACCTTATGGAACAAATAACTAAACCAATTAACCGTGTTGACGGTCCTGATAAAGTTTCGGGCAAAATTACCTACGCCAATGATGTAGCCATTAAAAATTTGGCCTTTGGTTACTTGATTTCTGCCACCATTGCCAAAGGCCGGGTGAAGTCCATCAATACAGAAAGGGCTCAAAGCCAAAAAGGCGTACTCAAAATATTTACCCATAAAAATATGCCAAGGCTCTACAGTCCGCCAACGTACATCTCACCTTTTGACCCAAGTGGTGATAGTGGGCAACAAAAACACGTCCCCATGCAGGACGATAAGATTGCCTATGACTTGCAATATATTGCTCTTGTAGTCGCAGAATCTTTCGAAGTAGCGCAAGAAGCGGGTCACCTTATTGAAGTTGTCTATGAAGAAGAAAAAGGAACTTATGAAGAGCATCCCAATCCTAAATATGCCGAAGAATTGGAATTTCTTTTCGGAATCATGGAAGGTGATTATCATAGAGGTGAACCGGAAGCAGCCTTTGAAGAGAGCGAAGTAAAGCTGGAGCAAACCTATACAACCCAGACCATGCACCACCAACCTATGGAGCGCCATGGCACAACCGCGGTTTGGAACTCAGAACAGCTGACGATTTATGAACCGACTGCCTGGATTTTCGGCCATCAAAAAGGGGTGGCAGAAATGCTGGGAATGCCTGTTGAAGATGTAACCGTTAGTTCCCCTTATGTTGGTGGTGCGTTTGGCGGAAAAGGTTTGGTGGCACCGCATACTGGCATCGTAGCCGCTGCTGCGAAGGAAATGAACCGCCCGTTACGTGTTGAATTGACCAGAAAACAATTGTTTGGATGCGTCGGCTTACGCTCGGCTACACATAGCGAGGTAAAAGTAGGTGCTGAAAAAGATGGTACCATTAATTCTATCATTATTCATACCACGGGCGAAACGCCTGAATTCCAGAAAACAGCTTTTGAGTCCAGTGTCATTGCACCACGGATGATGTATAGCAACCCTCATATGCGGGCAAAGATGGAAGTCACACCAGTACCTATTAGCGGTCCCGTACCCATGCGTTCCCCTGGGGAAGCCAGTGGTCTGTTTTTACTGGAATCTGCTCTAGATGAGCTTTCCTATAAATTAGACATGGACCCGATAGCCTTACGAAAAAAGAACCATGCCGATAAAAACCTGGAAACAAACCTTCCGTGGACTTCAAAACACCTGAATGAATGTTATGATGTAGGGGCAAGAAAATTTGGATGGGACAAACGCAATCCAAAGTTAGGCAGCATGAGGAAAGACGGTATGCTTGTAGGTTACGGCATGGCCAGTGGCAGTTATCCTACCTTGTTTCATCCCGCTTCCGCGAAAGCGAAATTATTAAATGACGGTAGCGTAGAGCTCATTGTAGGTACTCAGGAAATAGGTACAGGGACCAATACCATTATTCGGCAAATTGCTGCCGACTATCTAGGGGTAGATATCAAAAACATCAAGGTAATAATGGGAAACACGCGTTATCCCAAAACACCACCAACCGTGGCTGCATTTACCGCTGCTAGTGTAGGTACTACCATTGCAAAGGTCTGTGAGCAATTAAAAACGAATCTTATCAGGCTCGCGACTTCAAATGAAGCTTCGCCCCTATTTGGACTTAAAGCAGAAACACTAAACATCAGCAATGGAACGATTACCAATGGTACAAAAGAAGAAAGCCTTCAAACAACATTAAAGCGCGCAGGCCGACCCTATGTAGAGACACAACTTCAGACACAATACAGTCCAGAAATGTTCAAAAAATCATCTTCTTCCTTTGGAGCCAATTTTGTGGAAGTAGAAGTTGACCCCATTACCGGCTGGGCATCGCTCAAAAGAATTGTAGGGGTTTACGATTGTGGAAAAATCATTAATCCGAAAACTGCACATTCTCAACTGATAGGCGGTTGTGTTTTTGCGATCGGTATGGCGATGCAAGAAGCCGCTGAAAGAGATTTAAGCAATTTTCGCTATCTCAACTCAGATTTGGGCGGCTATCATATGCCAGTACAGGCAGACATTCCGGACCTTGACCTTTCCTTTTTAGACTATACTGATAAAGAGGCCAATATACTAGAGGTTAAATCGGTAGGTGAACTGGGCGGTGTAGGCTTACAGGCAGCCATCATGAATGCTATTTATCATGCAACAGGCGTAAGGATACGGTCGCTACCTTACAAACCCGAAAAGCTTTTGGAGATAGCGGAATAATTAAAAACACAAACATATGAAAGCCAAAAACAAGATAGCCTTGGTTACCGGTGGTAGCCGTGGCTTAGGAAAGAACATGGCACTCGCACTGGCCAATGATGGTGTAGACATCATTTTCACTTATTATATCGAAGTTGAAGAGGCCCAAAGTGTAGTAGCAGAATTAGTTGAAAAAGGGCAATCGTCACAGACGCTACAATTAGACCTTGTACAGTTTAATCTACTAGATGAGTTTGTTCAAAAGTTCAGGACCATACTTAAAGAGGAATGGGGAGTTGAAACTTTCGATTTCTTAATACACAATGGTGGCATTGGAGCGAGTATTAGTATCGAGGATTGTACTGAAGAAAAATTTGACCAGTTACTGTACATACATTATAAAAGTGTCTATTTCTTAACCCAAAAATTAATTCCTGCGGTTAATGATGGTGGTTGTATTGTTTTCATTACCAGTGCCACTACCCGTTATTGTATTCCTGGATATTCGCTCTATAGTTCGTTAAAAAGTGCCTTGGAAACGCTTACAAAACATGTGGCGCAAGAATATGGTAATCGTGGTATTAGGTCGGTTGCAGTGGCACCTGGAGCCATTGCTACTGATTTTAATAATGCCAAAGCCAGGGATGACGAAGAAGTGCAACAAAAACTTGCCAATATGATCGCTTTAGGCCGTGTCGGTCAACCCGATGACATAGGTCAGGTAGTTGCTTTCTTATGTAGTGACGCCGCTCAGTGGATTAACGGGGAGCGCATCGAAATTTCGGGGGGGCAGGCTTTGTAGAAGAAAAGAAATATGAAAAATATAATTAAGCATAATTTTCAAAGGACTTTCGGTCTTTTTATTCTAGCGATAGTATGGATAAACACCAGTATGTTTGCCCAAGAAGGAAAAGCGCAAGACAGTACTGGGCTAGAACAGTTTGAAGTTAATGATATCCACGGTCAGTTATTCATTAGTAGAAGATTCAATATTATTCGATACTTGGACAAGTTTGATTATCTGCGAACGAATGAAAAAATCAATTTTTGGGAACGCTTAAAATTTATTCCCATACATAAAAAAACCAATACATATCTTTCTATAGGAGGTGATTTAAGAACACGTTTTGACTATTTTAAAACAGATAATTTCGAAAGATTAGAAACGCCTACGGAAGAATACCGCTACGACCAGCGTTTGATGTTTCATGCCGCTATTCGTCATAAATACTTTGGAGTGTTCTCACAGGTACTTTCTGCGTGGCGATTAGGCAATGATTTGCCAGAAGCTCCTGTAGATGCAGATGACTTAGCACTTCATCAACTCTTTTTCATACTGAAATACCCACATGAAAGCACCGGAAAACAATCTTACCTACGTATAGGCAGACAGGAAGCCTTCATAGGGTCTGGTCGATTGTTTGCCATTCGTGAAGACCCTAATGTAAGACGGTCATATGACGGTGTTCGCAGTAATCTTTTTATCAACCGATTTAAGGCAGACCTTTTTTATTTTAGGGAAGTACCTATTGAACCCAATGTTTTTGATAATGATTGGTTAGCAGACCGTGAACTGTTTGGTATTTACATGACCACACCATTACATAAACAAGAGAACAGGTTAAATCTGGAATTATATTATGTTGGTATCGACCATTGGGAAAACTTTAACCAAGATATCATCGAGGAAGATGAAAGACAGACCGTGGGTGCAAGATTGGTCCACCGCCGCAATCTTGATACCGGTTTTGATTTTGACCTAGAGGCAAACTATCAGTTTGGGAGTGCCGGTGAAACCGATGTTAACGCCTATTCCATAAGTACAGACATAGAATACTTTTGGAAGATTAATCAAAAAGAACATCGATTAGGTCTGGAGGCCAACATTTTTAGTGGAGATAAAGAAGCAAACGACGGCGAATCAAATACCTACAATCCGCTTAATCCGGCATTAGGATTTTTAAGCCGTGCGCCCTTCTTAAACTTTAGCAACCTGATAACGGTAAATCCTTCGTATCGTCTGTTATTGCCTAAAGGAATCGCAGTCACAGCGGAAACAGCCTTTGCTTGGCGGCAGAATACTTCAGATGTTATCTATTCACCACCGGGCTTACCTTATTTCGGTAATGCTTATGAAAGTGAAAATAGTTATGTAGGTCTAATACCCAGCATAGAATTGGAGTGGGCACCCAGCGCTTTTTTAAGCTTTGAATTGTTTTATTCCGGTCTCATCAAAGGTGAATATTTCGCGAGTGGTAGTGAAAATCAACATAATGTGGCCTTAATTACCTATCTCAGGTTTTAGAAATTTCCAATATCAGCTATTTGGTAATTTAGGTTTTATTTAATCTGAAAATCTGTTCCTTTAAAGGTTCTCTGATGTTCGATTTTCGCAAAGTATTTTATATCATCAACTGTAATAGGTCGTCCGTTAATTTCCCGATTGAAGGATGCCACATAATCTTAAATCAGCTCTCTGGTGTACCTTTTTAAATCTTGGCTGTTGTTCTGCAATTTTTTCAATTCATATTTTGAAGGACTAACGGTAATCGAATAAAATTTGGGCTCTTTCTTTTTCGGTTTTGCCGTGTTTCCATCAATTTCTTTGACCACTTCTTCAGCAGAAATCTCATCGCTTATAAACCGTATTTCTGTGTTAGGATGTATCATCGCTTAAATTTTAACTTCTTTTCGATAGCTTCAATCATAATATTGGCAATATCTAATCCGGTTGCATTTTCTATTCCCTCTAGTCCAGGGGATGAATTCACTTCTAACAATAGAGGGCCCTTATTAGATCTAATGATATCTACACCAGCTACCGGAAGATTTAAAATTTTTGCTGCCTTAATTGCCAGTTTTCGCTCTTCGGTAGTTATTTTGATTTTGGATGCAGATCCACCTTGGTGGATGTTAGCTCTAAACTCGCCTCTGGCAGCTTGCCTTTGCATAGAGGCAACTACTTTTCCGTTTACGACAAAACAACGAATGTCCTGTCCGTTAGCTTCTTTAATAAACTCCTGTACCAAAATGTTGGTTTGTACACTTTTAAAGGCATTGATCACGCTTTCTGCAGCTTTGTTAGTTTCTGCGAGCACAACACCTTTGCCTTGAGTACTTTCTAAGAGTTTGATAATTAATGGTGCTCCATTGACCATTTTGATCAAGTCTTTGGTATCCAGAGGGGACTTTGCAAAACCTGTAATCGGGATATGTATATCATGTTTGGCAAAAAGTTGGGTTGCGAGTAGCTTATCTCTGGATTGGGTAATCGCTTCTGCTGTATTCAAACAATACGCTCCCATAGAATCGAATTGCCGGATTAATGCACATGCATAGAACGTCATAGAGGGCCGTATCCTTGGAATAATGGCATCAAATTCATCAATAATATTTCCTCCACGGTACCGTATTTCGGGTTGTATAGCATCCAATTTCATGTATGCCTGCTCTACGTTTAGAAATACCATTTCGTGACCTCTGGCTACACCTGCTTCAACAATACGTTTATTACTATATAGTTCTGGATTACTCGCTAACAATGCAATTTTCAACCCTGACTTCGCCTTAATAAATGGAGCATATTTTTCTGTTATTTGTTCTGAAGTAAAGCTAGTTGCCATATAGGTGGCAGATGGATTTACCATATATCGCCCCATTAATGCCTCACGACCTAATAGCATGCGAAATTCCATTGCATCACGATTAGCTAGTGTCAATTCGATTTCAAAAGTTTTGTCACCTATAGACACCGGTGTCTTGATTACGAAACGTTGTTCTGAAATCCCGGAGGAACTTTTCACAATGCGTTTATCGTGGAGTTTGGTTTCACACGTTATGATAATGCTACGATTATCCTGAATTGGATTAACTTCAAAGCGTACCCATTCCTCTGTACCTTTATACAGTATTTTTATATTGTTTGCCTGTATCGAAGAGGTTTTTGCTCCAGAATCTACGCGTGCTTTGATTGCTGGAATTCCAAACTCCTTGAATACACACCATTCTTCACTGCCTATTATTTTCAGATCTTTTATTTCCAATGTCTTGTTTGTATTTACATTAATTTTATAACGAACATATCAATAACTTCGAACAAGATTAAAATGATAATGATCCACTCCAACTTACTACTTTCTTTATGAAACATGATATCTTTAAAAAGCTCTAAGTTTTCTTTTATAATTTCGATCTGATCATGAATACTTCTATAGCGATCTTTTAGATCAAAAACCCGTTTTAGATCCTGATCTAATTTATTAAGGGTTTCATCATCCCAAGTCACATCATGAGAATCAAATATGTAAAGATTCTCTGAAATTTTATTTTTGATATTTAAAACACGCCCAATATACTTTTTAAGGTTTTTACCACTAATATCTAACTTGCCTTTTTCCTCAAGATATGTGGTATGGACCTTGGTGTCTTCTAAGATTTGTTCTGAGATGTTTGAATAACTATCAAGTGCAACAGATTGGGAAACATTGAGCATCACTAGCCGTAATGATTCAACATTAAAGTGCTTCAGGGTAACAGTCCCAAAGGATACGGTATTTGATGTTCCTCCAATAATGATGTCTATGTTTTCAGAAACTTCTTCTTTAATGAAACTTTTACCATACATCAATATCTCATTACAAATCTCTTCAGCATTATCTTTACTGATATTATAAAAACAAATCACTCCATATTTGAAAATATAGATATACTGTCCCTGATCATATTCGTAAAACAGTTCATCTGTATCAAAAAATAATAATTCGGCCTCGAAATTTTTTCTGCAATTCTTTATCGAAATGACATCGGCAATTTGAATCGCATACGCTTCAGTTTTCATGATTGTTAGGCGGTGAATATCTCTCCGTGGTCTTTAAAACTCTTAAACTCTACCATATATCCATTAGGATCTTTTACAAAAAAGGAAAGATGTTCTCCAACCTTGTTTTCAAAAAAAGTAACTTCAGTGGTTACGTCTATATCCATTGAAAAGAGTCGAGAATATAACTTACCCCAAGTTTCTACATCTATGATTACTCCGAAGTGAAAAGACGGTAATATCTGATCTCCTAGGCGATAATTTTTGAAATTAAAATTAAAATCTCCAGCTTTGGTGAAGGTAATCTGGTTTCCATATAAATTAATATCTGCCCAACCATCTGTAAATCTTCCTAATTTAGCTCCAAGTTTATAATTATAGAAATTTTTTGTTTTTTCTAGATCTTCACACGGTAATGCTAAGTGAAATTCTGCTTTTTTCATGGTTACATTAATTTTAATCTTCTTCGATTTCTGGTTGTTCTGGTAATTCAGTTGCCTGCTCTTGATCATCTTCATCTTCGTGACTTTCCATCGCACTAACTAGTCGTTTACTAACTTTAACCAAATATAAAGTGTCTTCAGTTTTTACTTCTACACATTCTACGACTTCGTTTTTTGCATTTCTAAACGTAATAATATCTTCTTCATCATACCCGTCTGGATATTTCATCACTAACAAATCCAGAATGGTATTAGTTAACTTTTTGAAATCAACAATAACTTTTTTTAAATGATCGTTTTTTGATCTTTTCATATCATTACATATTTAGTAGGTAGGCAAATAGTAAAGGTGCTACAATGGTAGCATCTGATTCGATAATGAATTTTGGAGTGTTAATATCTAACTTACCCCAGGTGATTTTTTCATTAGGTACGGCTCCGCTATACGATCCATAACTTGTGGTTGAGTCACTTATTTGGCAGAAATAATTCCAAAAAGGAGTATCGGTACGCTCCATATCCTGATATAACATGGGAACAACACAAATAGGAAAATCTCCTGCAATACCACCACCTATTTGAAAGAATCCAATGCCATTTTTAGAATTATCGGTATACCAATCGGCCAGAAAGGTCATATACTCGATACCAGATTTCATGGTACTTGCTTTCAGTTCACCTTTCATTACATAGCTGGCAAAAATGTTACCCATTGTACTGTCTTCCCATCCAGGTACTACCATTGGCAGGTTAGCTTTGGCAGCTGCGTACATCCAACTGTCTTTTATATCTATCTCATAGTATTGTTCTAACACACCAGATAATAACATTTTATACATAAATTCGTGCGGAAAGTAGCGTTCTCCTGCTTCTTCAGCGTCTTTCCAAATCTTAAAAATATGTTTCTGTAATCTTCTGAAAGCTTCTTCTTCTGGTATACAGGTATCAGTAACTCTATTTAGACCTTTTTCTAATAACTCCCATTCCTGTTGTGGGGTTAAATCTCGATAATTTGGTATTCTTTTGTAATGGCTATGCGCCACAAGATTCATAATATCTTCTTCGAGATTTGCTCCTGTACAAGAAACGATGTGTACTTTATCCTGACGAATTATTTCCGCAAAGATTTTTCCCAGTTCTGCAGTACTCATAGCACCTGCTAGAGAAACCAGCATCTTTCCACCATGATCCAGTTGGGATTCATATCCTTTTGCAGCATCGACCAAAGTAGCAGCATTGAAGTGCAAATAATAGTTTTCTATAAATTGCGATATAGCTCCTTTAGTCTTCATCTGAGTTATATTTTAAGCGATTCAAATTGTTTTCTTTTTGGTTGGTGTATAAATTCTCGTTCTCATCATCCTCATCCTGTTCTGCAAATTTGTAACTCAACATTTTATAGTATAATTTGGCAGCAGCAAAATCAGAGGATTTATCATCTTTATTAGGGCATAATTCTACAATATCAAATCCTACTACATTTTTTTCTTCAAATATTTTCTTAAGAAATTCAAGAGTTTCATACCATAATAATCCCCCTGGTTCTGGTGTTCCCGTAGCCGGTAGAATAGAAGGATCGAGAGCATCCAGATCAAAAGTGATGTAAACATTATCTGTCATTAGTTCGATGGCGTTATCCATCCAATAATCATCTGTTGCCATTTCGTGAGCAAAGAACACATGATCTTCATTCATTACCAATTTTTCTGAAGCATCCATACTGCGAATACCCACTTGAATAAGGTTGGTGTTTTGATTGGCTTCATACAATGCACAGGCGTGATTGTACTTAGACCCCTCATACTCTTTTCTCAGATCAGCATGAGCATCTATTTGAACTACTGTTAAATCGTTAAAACATTCATCAAAAGCCCGTATAGCTCCAATAGCAATAGAATGTTCTCCTCCAAAAAGCGTCACAAACTTGTTACGTTTTATAGAAGATTTAACAACATTGTGTACAGCGGTAACCATAGCTTCTGGCGAGGAGTTTTCATCAATGGCATCTGCGAGATAAATTCCTTGTTTGTATATTTCGCTATTAGTCTCTATATCATATAGCTCCATATTTTCTGAAGCGTGTAAGAACGCTTCAGGTCCTTTATCGGCTCCCTTACCCCAAGTACTGGTACCATCATAAGGAACAGGTATTAATACTACTTTTGATTTGTCATAGCCAGCATATTGTTCTGGAATTCCGGCATATGTTTTCTTAGTTTCCATTTTAAAAAATGTTTCGATTAACTTAGATTAAATTAATTATGAGGTATAAGTGTTTCTTTTTTCGAATGTTCTGATGTTACTTCTTGTGCTGTTTTTTGATATCCTAGAATAGATAGTAACTGTTCTGAGGTTTGTTGTGGGGCAAAAACTTCTGTTGTTAACGCTCCATTTTTGTCGCGATTTATCAAAATATGCTTAGGTTGGGGAATCAGGCAATGTTGCAATCCGCCAAAACCACCAATAGTTTCCTGATATGCACCCGTATTGAAAAAACCGATATACAAGGGTTTGTCTTTTTTATATTTTGGTAGATATATAGCGTTCATATGTTGTTCAGAATTATAATAATCATCACTATCACATGTTAATCCACCAAGCAGTACGCGTTCATATTCATCTTGCCATCTATTTACCGGAAGCATTACAAAACGCTTATTTATTGCCCAGGTATCTGGCATTGTTGTAATAAAAGACGAATTGATCATATTCCATTTTTCGCGATCGTTTTGCTGTTTTTGATAGAGCACCTCATAAATAGCCCCACCACTTTCACCTACGGTAAAACTGCCAAATTCGGTAAATATATGAGGGACATCTACTCTCGCTTCTTCACAGGCAATCTGGATTTGATTTACGATTTCATTGATCATATACTGGTAGTCATAATCGAATGCCAAAGAGTTTTTTATAGGGAAACCACCACCAATATTTAAACTATCCAGTGATGGACATATTTTTTTAAGACTAATGTATACTTTTAGGCATTTTAACAGCTCATTCCAATAGTACGCGGTATCGCGAATACCTGTATTGATAAAGAAGTGAAGCATTTTCAGTTTCACTCTAGGATTGTTTTTAATTTGATTGTTGTAAAAAGACACGATATTTCGATAGCCAATCCCTAATCTGGAGGTATAGAATTCAAATTTAGGTTCTTCTTCAGAAGCAATACGGATACCTACCTGAAAATCTTCATTAATCACATTGCTTAATAAATCTAATTCTTCGTAATTATCAATGATTGGAATACAGTTATGATGCCCGTTATTAATCAATCGGGCAATATTCTGAATATATTGATCACGTTTGAAGCCATTACTAATCACATAAGTGTCATTATTAATTTTACCTTGTGCCTTTAAGTTTTCAACAATATCAATATCAAAAGCTGAGGAGGTTTCTATATGAATATCATTTTTTAGTGCTTCATTTAATACGTGTTGAAAATGAGAGCTTTTGGTACAATAGCAATAGTTATAATTACCGGCATAATTATTCGCTTTGATGGCATTATCGAACCATCCTTTGGCCCTGTTAATATTTTCTGATATTTTAGGGAGATAAGTAAATTTTAGAGGCGTACCATATTGGGCGATCAACTGCATAAGGTTGATGCCATGAAATTGTAATTGGTTATCCTCTAGTTTAAATTCTTCTTGAGGGAAATGAAACGTTTGATCAATAAGATCGATATATTTTGTTTTCATCTGATTTGTTTTGATTTGCAGATGAATTCACCATTGAAAACACAGACCAAATGAGCCTGAAAATCTATGGATCTTCCATTATTTGAGATTAAAAAAAATTGAAATTGATAAGAAAACGGCAATGCCATTTGTATCAATTATCTCATACTCGAATAATAGAAATAGTATAAGGAACGAATGGTATTCGCTCTAAAGATCTTAGTGTAGTGGTATATTTTTTAGAAGTCAGCCTGAGAATTCGGTTCCCCATCCCTGAGGCAGCTTTTGGAGTAGACTTCTTTATGCTCCTAAGCCCGAATCTGAAAAACGTTTTCATTTATGTAGGCAATGCGTCCTTCTAGACTCATTATTAATTATATTCAAAAGTAATAAAAAAGTGACATCAAAAACTTTTTTTGAAGAAAAATCAAATTATTTTAGAATTACCAGAATAATTGTATAAACATAACCATTGGTTTTGATCCATTCCCTGATTACGGAAACTTTTATAAACAAAAATAACCGCCTCAAAATTAGGTGGTTACTAATACCGGTAACGGAGCTCCCTTCGACTCATACTTCACTCAGGATAAACCTCTCGCCCTTGTCAAGTCTTCAATACATTATGACATTAAAAAAAGCTCCACATTTCTGTGAAGCTTTTTCTTCGTAGCGGGAACAGGACTCCCTTCGACTCGTACCTTGCTCAGGATAAACTTCTCGTCCTGCCAAGTGGTATTAACATTATAACAATAAAAAAGCTTCACATCTCTGTAAAGCTTTTTCCTTCGTAGCGGGAACAGGACTCGAACCTGTGACCTTCGGGTTATGAGCCTAAAAAAGCACTAAATTAACCTTCTGTTTATAAGAGTTTTACTAGAATCAAGATATACAATTCGGCACAAATCTCTACAAATCCATACAAAAAGGTACGTATTTGCGGTACGTAAACGGTACGTACCTTTTTAAACAACTAGGAAAGAAATTTATATTAAACAACTCAAACACTATTGCTTCATAAAAGACACTTTTTCTCTAAATTTTATCAAGATATGTGAATAGTTATGTAAATGTTTTTCTTTAAATTAAAGCCTACTTATTAACCAATTACTATGAACACAATTACCTATAATAACATAAAAGAGTTAGAAGCAAAACAACTTACAGAATTGCTCCTAAAGCTGCTACACTTAGAACACAAAAAATTTAGTTTCCCTGATTGTTATATAAGTGTCCCCCAAAATATTAATGCTGCTGATGGAGGTGAAGATGGAAGAATTGAAACTTCTGACTTTAAGACATCCCGTTGGGTAATCAACAAAACTTGTCTATTCCAATGCAAAGCTTCCGATATGCCTAAGGGAAAGTGTAAAGAAGAAATACTTACTAAAAGTAAAGAATTAAAACCCCAAGTAAAAGAAGTTTTAGATAAAAACGGTACATATATACTTGTTACTACTCAAGCTATAGTGGAAAATAGGGTTAATGAATTAAGCGAAAGAGTAATGGCCATAAGGGAAGGCATAAAAGAAGCCAAAATAAAAGAAGGGGTTCCCGAAAAAGATGCAGAAAGTTTTTCGAAAAATGCTAAAGTTAAAATATATGACGCAAATAAATTAAGTGATTGGACAAACGAATTCATATCTACAGTTATATATGTACAAAAATGTATAGGAATAACTAGACCTTTAGGTTTATTAACTTGGGAGGAGTTGAAATCGTATAAAGAAAATACAGAAGTCTTCAAGTCTAATATAGATCTAGACAATATAATTAATTCTCTTAGAAATGACCTTTTTAATGGAAAAAACATTAGAATTGAAGGTATTTCAGGGATAGGAAAGACAAGGCTAGTTTGTGAAGTGTTAGATCCTGGAGATAGAAATAATGGAGAATATGACCTAAAACAAAAAACACTTTCTGACAGTACTCTTTATTTTGACCTTAACCAAGGTAGTTCTAGATTGTTAAATTTCATTAAAAGTCATTCACAAGATATACGAGCTTTACTTGTCCTTGATAATTGCTCACCATCAGACTACAATCTATTCGTAAAAGAAGTTAATAGATGGGGAAGCAATTTGCAAATTATTACTATTGATTATGATAAAGTAAATAACACTTATAACACTGAAAGCGAAAAAATCTTAGAGCTAAAGGGCAAATACTATGCTTCTATTACAAAATCTATTTTAAAGGAAAAATATAACGGTGTTTTATTAGATAATGAAATTGATTTCCTAGTAAATTTTTCAGAAGGAAATACTAAAATGGCAATAGATTTTGCAAAAGCCTCGATCAGCAAGGTCAATCTAAATGAAAACTTTGATGATGAATTAGTTAGAAAGTTAGTGTTTGGTCGAGAAGATGTTAATGAAGTAGAATTTAAAATTTTAAAAATAATTTCAGTTTTCAAAACCGTAGAATTTCCTTCGGATGAGTACCATCAAATAAACGAGAATCATTATGATCAACTTTTGGAAGCAACCAAATTTTTCTCAAACTTTTTTGGTATAACTGAAGATAAAATCTATACAACAATTAATAAATTTCTACAAAAAGGTACCATAGAAAGACGCGGAAATTTGATTATGGTAAGACCTGGTCCTCTTGCTCTTAAATTGTCTATATTATTTTGGAACGAGTTAACACCTCCTAAATATAAAAAATTCATACAAGAAATACCCAAATCACATTTGGATCCTCTTTCTCAACAATTAGGAAGAATTGGTAATGTTAATAAAGCGAAAGAACTCGTTAATACAATATGGGGAGTTAATGGAAATTTTTCGACAGCGGAAATATTAAATTCTAATATGGGTTCACAACTTTTTCGCTCTATTGTTACTGTGAATCCTGAAGCTACAACCAAAGTTTTAGTAAAACACTTTCTTGACAAACCAAAAGAATACTTAGAGACAATAGTTGAAGGGAGACAGAATCTAGTATGGGCATTAGAAAAATTATGTTTTAGAAATGAAACTTTTTTGGACGCTACTAAGGTTTTAATGTGTTTTGCAGTAGCCGAGATCGAAACTTACTATAGTAATAATTCCTCTAGTTATTTTAAACAACTTTTTAGAATATACTTGGCTGGTACTGAAGTTTCCTATGGAAAAAGAGTTGAAGTTTTAAATTGGGGGATCAACAAAAACAATAATGATTTTGATAGACTTTGTCTAGGAGCCTGTGAATCCGCATTATCCCAAAGAGGTACGAATAGTAGGATAATAGGAGCAGAAAATCAAGGAGGATCAACACCTCTAAAAGATTATCAACCAAAATCTTATGGAGAAGTACAAGAATATTTGGATGAAGTTATTAATATAATTAGGCATTTTATTCATAAAACCAATGATTTAGCTGTTTTAGCACAAAAACTCCTTTATACTAATCTTTTTACTCTTGATCAATATCAATATGATTTTAATAAAATCAAAGACTTGATGATAGATATAGCGGAAAACCCAATGTATAAAAAAGAGTTTTCCAAAACCATTGGTAGAATTAGGTCCTTTAATGGAATTTCAAAAAAAGGGAAAGAGTTTATAGATGAATTTTTAAAACTTTCTGTCCCAACCACTATAGAAGAAAAAATAACTCGCTATGTTTCAGAACCTGAACCAATATACAATGAAGACCGTAAAGGAAATCGAACTGACGAAGCTAAATTAGTTGCCGAAAAGTTCTCAAAAGAAATTATAGACAAAAATGTAGATTTGGCTCCATATTTTGATAAGCTTTTTTTAGGCTACCAATTTCAAACTTTCAACTTTGGAAAAAAATATGGAGAAGGCATTGGATATGATAAGGCTTTTGTTTCGGATTTGGTAAATTATCTCCTGACCATAGAAAATAAAGCATGGAGTGCTTCCTTTTTAAATGGATACGTGGTTTCTATAAAAGAAAATGAACGGCAACAGATCTTCGATATATTTTTTAAAAATAAATCTATATTTTCGTTTTCGGTATTCAGGCATATTATACCATCCTATAAAAATGCATCTAAACTTCTTGAATTAATAAAAAATGGTCATAATATAAACCGATTAGACTATAGTAAATACGAATTAATCAAATTACCAATTGATGATCTAACAAAATTCCTTTCAGATTTAGAATCGATGAATTCTGATTTATCTATTTTGATTAATGTCCTACATCATTATATCTGGAACCAAAAGAGAGAAAATTTATCTTTTCCTCAACAAATTATTGATTACTGTAAAAAATTAGTATTAAACCATAACTTATTAGAGTGTTCAATAAATATTGATTTATACGCGTGGGAAGATCTGATGAATTTTTCCCTAGATCATTACGGAGAAGATATAGTTAATAAAGTTTCTAAAGATATTATGACCTTTTCTAAAAATACTTTCCCTAACTATACAAATGATTATCATATAGCAAATATTGCTATAAAGACTTTAGAACTAAATTTTGAAAAATCTTGGGGAATTTTCTCTAAACTATTGTTTAAAAGGGAAGATTATATAATCTTTGGTGAAATATTTGATATCGGTTTTATAATGGGAGCTAAAAATACTCACAGATTTTTTCAAAATACCGAAAGAAATAATAAAATCTTTGAATGGTGCAAAAAACATCCTAAAGTGGCTAATTGGTTCATACGAATATCTCCTTTGTATTCTGAGGGCAATAGTTGGTTTGAATTTACAAAAAAAATGATTGATGAATTTGGTAATAATGTTGATTTCATTAGTGAATTATCGAGTAATCTATACTCTATGTCAACGGTGGGATCTAGAGTTCCTTATTTAAAATCAAGACAAAATTTAGTTAAAGAATTAGTGGGTCATAAATTTGACAACCTAAACAAATGGGCTATCCAAGAGGTCGAAAATTATGAAAAAGAAATTAAAAGAGAGCAGATTATTGATGAAGAAGAAAATCTGAGATATTAGAAAATATATTTCCAATAAAGATTTTTGGCAGTCTTCTGGATATCCTGCCCTAAGAGCATAATTTTTATAGCATGATAGCAGGAAAAACCTACACTTCAAAACTAACATAAAAAATTGATCTTCAAATATTTAATATTAAAGTAAAATTACTTAAAGTAGAGGTTAATTTAGAAGAAAAAACACTCTCGGAGTCAAAAAGTAAAATTTGCGGTACGTAATACGGTACGTAAACGTCAAAATTGATGTTTTTTTAAGAAAGAAAAACGTTCTTAAACAAAATAACCACCTCATATTGAGATGGTTACTAGTAGCGGGAACAGGACTCGAACCTGTGACCTTCGGGTTATGAGCCCGACGAGCTGCCTACTGCTCTATCCCGCGATATATAATAAATGATTTACTCGTCTTTTAAACTTCGAGTTATGAGCTCGACAAACTACTTATTATTCCTTGCGGATGGCAAATATACGATCATTTTTATTGTAAACAACACTATTTTTATTAAAAAATTCTAAAAAGATGATAAGTATCTTTTAATAAGCATTTTAAGGTTATTGTTCAATATTAATTGCTTCGAAGCCTACTAATTCTTGATCTTCGAACCTTGGATGCAACTCTATAGGATTGCAACATACTTCGCAATCTTCAACATATACCTGATAGGTCACTGATGGATCCAACAGCATCGAGATTTCTTCCCAACAATATGGACATTGAAAAAAATGTTCGAACATTTAAGTTATGTATTATACCGTAAAACTCTAAAACTCTATATTCAACAACTGCCCTGTTAATTGCAATAGCTGCAACTCTGCAAGCTTAGCATCGTATTTCGCCAAGGTTTTATTGGTTTGAGCTTGAATCAAATTAATCTGTGCTTGTCTAAATTCTATAGAGGTAATCTGACCAAGATTAAATCGTTCTTTAGAACGCTCAAAGTTATTTTGATTGGTCACAACATTTTGTTGCTGTATTTCGTAAACTTTCAAACGATTTTCATAATTGCCCAATGCATTGGCAATATCTCGTTTCACCTCTTGCTCTAGTTGTTCTTGTTGAATTTCCTGAGTTTCTAAGGCAATTTTTGCATTCTTAATTTCTGTAATAGTACGTCCTCCATCAAAAAGATTCCAACTCAAATTTACAGATGCCGAAAGACCATCTGACGTAAGCGTTGCTAAGAAGGCTGCAGCATTGTTATTGTTTTTGTTCCATCCGTATGTTCCGGTTAAACCAATAGTAGGTAAATAACCCGATTTACTTACTTTAAGATCATATTCGTTGATTTTGATATTGCTTTGATTGCGTAAAATTCTTACGTTATTTTCAAATGATTTTTCTAGAAAGCCGTCGATCTGCAATCGGTTTACAAAATTAATGGTCGTATCCACTTCAAACGTTTTGGTAAGATCATTATTAACAATCAGATTTAAATCACGTTTGGTATTTACTAATAGTTGTTTCGTATTAATTAAATTTATACTATCGTTGGCCACATCAACCTGAGCGTTAAGCACATCAAGTTTTGTATTTTGACCATATTCAAATTGATAATTAGATCTGGTTATTCTTTCTTCGGAAATTTGCAAAGTTTCTTTTAAAATTGCAACATTTTCTGTAAGTCTTGCTATTTCAAAATACACAGTAAACAGCTGAAGGATTGTATTTTCTATGGTTTCTCGTGCTTGTAATTCAGTTAAATTATATTGTTCCTTTAGTCTCTTATAATTATACCAACGCCCTAATCCGTCAAACAATGTATAATTAAGATTAACCGCTGCGTTATAACGATCACTCTCTGCACCATTTAAAATATTCGTCTCTCCATTAGCAAACTGTGCTTCGATATTATCTCTATTATAAACGGCAGCAGCATCACCAGTTACGTTGGGCAAATAACCCGAATTTAAAATGTTTTTATTATTTGACGCTATTTGTATGTCGTTGGTGGCGATCAATATTCCGAAATTATTCTCTAATGTTAGTCGTATAGCTTCCTGCTTTGTTAACTTTTGAGCTACCACTCCAGAAGTTAAAAACAGAAAGAAAATCAATGTTTGCATATAATTACGCTTCTTGCAGTTCCTTAGGTTCTTCATCTACTTCTTTTTGTTCTTTTATAGCTCGTTCTACTTCTTCCTTGGTTATTCTATTTCCGGTAGCCAACCACTTGGTTCCTACTTTAATACTATTGCTAAATGATAGATATAATGGTAATACCAATAATGTAAGTACTGTTGCAAAACCAATCCCATAAGCAATAGAAATTGCCATAGGAATCAGGAATTGCGCTTGACGACTCTGTTCAAAAATCAATGGTGCCAATCCAGCTATAGTCGTTAAAGACGTTAGGAAAATGGCTCTAAAACGTGATTTACCAGCCTCATAGATAGCATCATCAAAAGTCATTCCTGATCGAAGATTACTGTTAAACTTCCCTATGAGTACCAATCCATCATTGACCATAATCCCAATGAGTGCAATAATTCCTAATAATGACAATATATTGATAGGGAAACCGTGTATCCAGTGTCCTAATGCTACCGCGGGAAGACTTAACGGAATCAAGAGTAATAGCAATAATGGTTGACTATAACTTCTAAACGTAAACGCTATAGTAATATATATTAATGCCAAAGAGGTGAGACCGACTGGCCCTAAGGACCCTAAAAACTTACCTGCTTCTCTGTTTTGCCCTTCATAAGAAGGAGTTACTGTAGGATATTTTGAAATAATATCAGGCATTATTATTGTACGAATTTCATCTAAAACATCTGTGGAACTGGTCGTTTCAGGATTTTTTAGATCTGCCGAAATCTGAATTTCACGTCTTCCATCTAGATGGTTTACTGCAACATCTCCACGCTCTATAGTATACTCTGCGATTTCATTTAGTGGCACTCTCTCGCCTGTTGTTGTGGCTATTCGCATATTATCCAAATCCAAAATAGAAGAGCGATTTTCGCGATCATAACGTACCCAAACTCTAATTTCATCTTGTCCTCTTTGAAAACGTTGTGCCTGTACCCCAAAGAAACCTGCTCTTACCTGAGCCATTACGTCCCTTAGATTAAGTCCCAGAGCATAAGCGTTTTCCTTGAGTTCTAATCTGATCTCTTTGATTCCCGCAGGATCATTATCGGCTACATCTTTTAATCGTACATCGTCTTCCAAGACTTTTTTAAACTCTTCTTTTGCAGCTTTTAGCTCTCTAATATTATTTCCTAATAAAGAAACCGAAACAGGGCTTCCACCAAAATTACCCCCAGAACCAAATATTAATCGTTCTGCACCAAATACAGGGCCTACTTTTTCGCGTAGGCGGTTTGCGACTAGTCCTGAACTTACAGCATCAGGACGTTCTTCTCCTGGTAAAAGATTAATTCGCAAAGAAGCACCAGAAGATGAAGAGATACTTCTGATTACATTTTCAAACAACATTTTACCTTCATATTCTTCTCCTTTTAAAAATTCATCGGTGAGTTCCTGATTGATAAGCCACGCATTTTCTTCTATCATAGATATAATAGAATCGGTTACCTTTTCATTTGTACCATTAGGCATTCCTAAATCAACTGAAACTGCATCACTGGCTATACGAGGAAAAAATGAAGTTCTTACGATTCCTCCTCCAACACTTCCAATAGTTAATATGAGGATTACTATAAAGATAGAAAAAGTAAAAAATTTATTTTTTAAGGCGAACTGCAAGGTTGGGCTATACATATGATCACGAAGCCATTTCATGATTCGATCACCAAAAGTATTCACATAACGAAGCTTAGAAAATAGTTTAGCAATCCCTTTTTTAGGTGCTGCAGTTTCTGCCTTTAAGGCTTTAGAATGCGCCAAATGTGCAGGAAGTATGATCAGTGCTTCAACAAGAGAGACCGTAAGTGTAAGAATAACAATAACAGATACTTCTCCAAAAAAGTCGCCAATTCGACCATCAAGAAACAAAAAGATGCCAAAGGCCAATATGGTGGTCAAAATAGCAGAAACAATAGCAGGAATTACTTCCATAGTGCCATCGATAGCAGCTTGAACCGGAGTTTTTCCTTTTTCGTAATGTTGATAGATGTTCTCTGCGATAACGATTCCATCATCAACCAAAATACCAATGACAATGATCATCCCGAATAGCGATAATACATTGATCGTAACATTAAAATAACCGGCAAAGACAAACATTCCTAAAAATGCTATGGGTAAGCCAAAAGCTACCCAAAAGGCTAGGCGAGTGTTAAGGAATAGTGACAAGAAGGTGAGCACGAGTAGCATACCAATAACAGCATTCTCTGTAAGAAGTTTTGTACGCTGTACCAAAGTTGTAGAGCGATCGCTAATAACATTAAGCTGTACGTTATTATACTTCTGATTAAATTCTTCTATGTATTCTTTTGTTTTTTCTGCTGAAGAAATAAGATCCTCTGTGTTAGTACTTGTTATTTCTACATTAACTGCAAGATCCCCGTTAAAATATGTAGCGTTAGGGGATTCTGAAAAGCGATCTCTTATTTCGGCAACATCTTTAAGTCGTATGGTTCGACCAGAAGCATCTGCTCGTATAACCAAATTAGAAAGTTCATTACCATAATAAGAACGATTATTGGCTCTAATAAGGTATTCTTCGGCATTTGTCTTGATGGTTCCTCCTGTAGTTAAAATATTTGCCTGACTTACCGCCTGAGCCACTTCATTAAAACTGAGTCTGTAGGCTAACAAACTATTTTCATTAACTGCTATTTCGATTTCTTCGTCTGGATAACCACTAATATTAATCTGCGATATACCATCAATACCTCTAAGATCGTTCTCAATCTGACGGGTAATTTGTTTGAGCGTACTCAAAGGAATATTAGTCCCACTTACTGCAAAATTAATAGTGGGTCGAACAGCCTCTTGCTTACCTACTACGATAGGCTCCATTCCTGTGGGAAAAGAAGGTACCCTATCTACAGCATTTTTCACTTCGAGTAGCATAAAATCGATGTCTTTCCCTTTTTCGATTTCCACATTGATACTACCGCTATTTTCTCTAGATGTTGAAGTTACACGTTCTATCCCCTCTAATCCTTTAAGATTATCTTCAATTTTTAGCACTACGCCTTCTTCTATCTCTAGGGGAGATGCTCCGGGATACGCTACGCTGATATTTATATTTTTGGAATCTGTAAGAGGAAAAAATGATGATTTCAGAGAGAGTGCGCCAAAAACTCCAAACGCAATAAAAGCGATCACTATAACATCTACAGCAACATGATATTTGATAAAATAAGAAATAACTTTGCGCATGACTACTGTTTTGTGCCAGTACTGATCATATTATTGTCAGATACCGAAGATTTTTTTCTTTTTTCCTGATAAACCTTAACTAACATCCCTGCATAAGCTCCGGGAACAGGTTTGTTCAGGATTACATTTCCATCAGGAACTCCTTTAAGCACTACCTTTTTATCAGAGAAATAAACGGGTTGTACATCGATAACATCTAATATACTATCTCTTACCACGAAGATCTGATCTCCATTCTGAAGCAGATTACGATCGATCTCGATAGCATTAGTTTCTTTTTTGGCATCTAAATTAGCTTCGAGATAGATTCCTTCTTTCAACATAGGATCTTTAACTTCTATAAAAGCAGTAATGGTTTGCGTAGCTTGATCCACCCTACTATTAATTCTACTAACCGTTCCCTTGTAGTTTTTAGTCTTATTTAGGTTAGAAAGTTCTACTGACTCTCCTAATTTCAGAAGATCTGCATATTCTTTTCCTACAGCAACTTCCATTTCGTACACTCCTGTTTCTATAAATTCTCCTAATTTCTGACCTTGACGAATTAAAGTTCCTTCAGTCACCAAAGCCTCTGTCAACACACCATCAAACGGAGCCGAAATAGTATATTTTGACAATCTTTGCTCTAGATTCTTTACATTGTAGTAGGATGTGTGAATATTTCTTCCTGTAATAAAATATTTTTCTTTTTCTGAAGTAGTCTCTGGAAGCTGTGGAGTAGCTTTATTCATATCAAAATTACTAAGATATGTTTGCCATTTATCATAAATTTCTGGATAATCCATACGTAAATCAGGCATGATTGCGGTAACTTGATTATACAAATTACTCTTTGCAGATTGGACACTTGCATAATATTCTGAAGCATCAATTCTAATCAATGATTGACCTCTTCGATACTTTTGTCCTGTTTTAAAAAGCTTAGCCCCTCCCTTGAAAATTCCTTGAACTTCAGCATATAGTTCCAATCTTCTTTTGGCAGTAAGATTTCCGTTAGCAGCTATTTTTATAGGTACAGTACCATTCTTTATAGTATCAACAAAGACAGTTTTGATTACTTTGGGTGGTCTTGGTCTAGGCCTTGTTTTGCTGTTAATTATCTTTATAGTAAAAAACACAGCTCCAACGATTAATAACAATCCGAGAACAGAAAGTATTATATTTCTCATACTTACAATTTTGTTTAAGCTTTGTCTTAAAAAAGCTACACAAAACTATCAACAACAAGGTTAGGTTGCAGTTAAAGAACTCATAAAAATTAACATACGTGCACGTTCTTATAAATCTAAACAAAAAAACATCTGTTACCAGATGTTTTTAAAATAAAGTAATACACGAATTATCATTCTGCTATATCGGCAATTTTCGTTTTTATCTTTTTAAGCACGGTGATTAATGTTTCTATTTCTTCTTCACTAAGGCTTTCCTGAACCGCGGGTATCAAATCATACATGATGGGCTGCACTTTTTGTATAATTTCCTTACCATGATCTGTCAAAAAAATGCGATTAACCCTTCTATCGTTTTCATCACTTTTTCTAACCACCAGATTTTTACTTTCCATGGTATTTACCAATATAGTCATAGAAGTTTTATCTCTATGGGTGATGAAAGCTAAATCATTTTGTGGTTGTCCATCATTTACATTTAGTCTTTTAAGTACACTCCACTGTTCTTTGGAAAGGTCCAATCCATTTTCGCGAAATGCTTTTTGAACTAAAAACCCAAAGTCATAGTGAATCTTACCAACCCAAGACAGTGCGTGGGCATTTAAATCGATGGCTTTTGTATTATTCATAAATACCAATATTTAATTTTTCGGTACAAAAATATCTATAAAAATCTAGTTGCACTTGCAACTAACGATAAAAATATCACAAAAGTATTACGAGATATCTAACTTAACTTTAAGGTAACAAATGATTGTTTTTGAAATCTGCAAAAAATGAATTCCAGATCTGAAAATACCCTAGTTTAATGTCAAAAAAATCGTTAATCTATCAAAAAACTGATACTATTTTAAGCATTCGTAAGCGAGTCAATTTCTTCTTGAATAGTCTCCCAATTTTCCATTAAAGATGATAATTCATCTTTTTTTGTCTGATATTGATCAAAAAAGCTAGGTTGTGCTATAGTTTGATCATAATTAATAGCCAATTCTATATCTATTTCTTTAATTTCTTTCTCAAGCTTATTAATTTTTGACTCGACATTACTAAGCTTATTATTTAACGATTTGAGCTTTTTTTGGCTCTCATAAGACTGTTTTGCTGTCTCTTTGTTGTCAGAGACAGCCTTTACCAGTTTATCTTTTTTTTCTATATCCCGAAGATCATTGATTCTGCGCTGCTCTAAATAGAAATTTATATCGCCAAGGTACTCTTTGATCTTCTTGTCTTTAAATTCATACACTGTATTGCTCAATCCCTGTAAGAAATCTCTATCATGAGATATCAGGATTAAGGTTCCCTCAAACGTTTTTAACGCCGCTTTGAGTACGTTTTTAGATTTGATATCCAAATGGTTTGTGGGCTCATCCATCACCAGGACATTAAATGGCTGAAGTAACATTTTGCACAACGCTAACCTATTACGTTCTCCTCCCGACAATACCTTCACTTTTTTATCTACTTCTTCTCCCCTAAAAAGAAAAGCGCCCAACATGTCCCTAACCTTACTACGAGTTTTTTCATTAGCCGCATTAATCATGGTATCATGAACAGTTAACTCCCCATCCAGGTATTCAGATTGATTTTGAGCAAAATATCCTATCTGTACATTATGGCCTAATTTAAATTCTCCGTCATGAGGTATTTCATTAACAATAATCTTAGCCAAAGTAGATTTTCCTTGTCCATTTTGACCGACAAAGGCTATTTTTGAACCACGCTCAACTAATAAATCAACGTTCTTTAGCACCTCCTTGTCTCCATAATTCTTTCTTATACCCTCGGCTTCCATCACTACTTTACCCGGCTGGACACTTACCGGAAAATTAATATTCATCACAGCATTATCATCTTCGTCTACTTCTATCCTGTCAATCTTGTCTAATTTTTTGATTAGTGATTGAGCCATAGATGCCTTAGAAGCTTTGGCTCTGAATTTCTCGATTAGCTTTTCAGTTTGCTCTATCTGCTTAGACTGATTTTTTTGTGCTGCTAGTTGTTGTTCTCTAATCTCTTTGCGCGACACCAAATATTTTGAATATGGCTTGTTATAATCATAAATACGCCCTAAAGAAATCTCGATAGTCCTATTGGTTACATTATCAAGAAACATTTTATCATGTGAAACGATAACCACTACACCGGCATATGTTTTTAGAAAATTTTCTAACCAAATAATAGATTCTATATCGAGATGGTTTGTAGGTTCATCTAATAATAAAATATCATTATTTTGAAGTAAGAGCTTGGCCAATTCAATTCGCATGCGCCATCCTCCTGAAAATGTATCGGTCAATCGGTCAAAATCTTCTCTCACAAATCCCAGGCCTTGTAATACTCTTTCTGTCTCTCCTTGGTAATTATATCCTCCTAAGATTTCATAATGATGTGTATAATCGCTTAAATCGGTAATTAACTGATTATAGCTTTCACTTTCATAATCGGTTCGCTCTGCAAGTTGTGCATTGATGTCGTCAATATCGCGTTCGATATTTTTAATTTCTATAAAAGCTTCATAAGCTTCCTCTAGTACTGTACGACCTTGTACAAAATCGATATCCTGTTTTAGAAAACCAATTTTTATCTCTTTATCCATTGCAATCTGACCAGAATCTGGTTCTTGCTCTTTAGATAAAATTTTAAGCATAGTAGATTTTCCGGCTCCATTCTTTCCTACTAATCCAACCCGATCTCCAGCACTTAGCATATAGCTAATCTCTTCAAAAAGATATTCTCCTCCAAATGAGATCGACAAGTTATGTATGTTTAACATCAGCTTTTGAATATTTTCTGCAAAGATGATTAAATTTGCGTTAGCATAAAAATCACATATGAACTTCTTGAAAGGAACCAAAATTTATAGCATTTTAACCGGAAGTTGCCCGGTTTGCCAGAACGAAAGTATGTATGAAGTTTCTAATCCTTATAAAATAGGAGATACCCTAAAAATGAACGAGCGTTGTAGCCATTGTGATACCAAGTATAAAATAGAACCGTCGTTTTTTTATGGGGCAATGTATGTAAGTTATGCAGTAGGAATAGCTTTTGCCGTGGCAGCATTTGTAATCACTAATTTAATTCTAAAATTAGGGTTGCTAAGCACTTTCTTGGCTATTGTAGCAACACTTATAGCATTTCTACCCATAATTTTAAGGCTGTCCAGAAATATATGGATCAATATTTTCATGCATTATAGTAAAGAAAAGAATCTATCTTAATTTTTCAAAACGTTCAATATCGCATTCTTTACTCAAAGAAATATTGTGTTCTATGTGATTATAAAGATGCTCTGCCGTTGTAGGGCCAATGAGTATTCCTCTACTACCAAGACCATTAAGGATATGAACATTTTGGTAGTCTGGATGAGTTCCTGCCAAAGGCCTTCGATCTCTTACAGTGGGCCTAATTCCAGCTACCTGCCCAACAACTTCATAGTCAACTTTTAAAAAGCGTTCTAATTTTTTTTGTATTTCTTTTCTAGCTGTATTTGTGATTTCTGGAGACTTATCATCATGGTTATACGTGGCTCCTATTTTGTAGTGATTGTCTCCCAATGGAATGATGAAAACAGAAGATTTTACGGCTTCTTCTAATTGCAATGCTTCAGACTTAATGATAATATATTCCCCTTTATTTCCAACTACCGGCAAATAATTGAATAATGGATTGTTCTTAATACCAAAACCTTCAGTAAAAATGATATTTTTGGCTTTCAGACCGTTATAAGCCACGAAGTCTTCATTGATAATTAATTCATTATACTCAAAGGATTCATTGACCAAACATTTCTTTTGATCGAGATATCTTAAATAAGCAGAAAGCATTCCTTTGATGTCAATTCTTCCAGTATGCTTTACTTTTCCGTAGCTATAAGGAATATCTAAAGCTAAATTACTATTCTTAAGTAATTTTGTAGAGAGAAATTGATTCAGAATAGGTTTGTCACATGCTTCAAACCATGTGTTTTGTTCTTCAATTGAATTGAATCTGCGTAATATTGGAAGATCAATTACCAATGATTCCTGCAATTTGGTCTCGATATTTCGATAAAAAGGAATAGATTTTTCGAGTTGTTCTTGAGCACTCCAAGCCGGCGTGAAACGTTTCAAGATTACAGGGTTAAAAAGCCCACCTGCCACCCTGGATGATTTTTGAGAGTAGTTCTCAAAAACACAGAAAGATCTATTATTAAGCTCTAGTTGTTCAACAAAAGACAATCCAGCTAATCCAAATCCAACAACAATATAATCTAACATGTCCCAAAAATAATAAAACGCTCAACTTTCATTGAGCGTTTTACATATTATTTATAGAATATCTTGGAAATTAGTAACTCCACATATCCATTTCAAAATTTCGAATACTTTCTTTAATTCGTTCACTTTCCAGAAGTTGCATCAAGGCATTATCTACGATATAATCTGTAATAGAACGGTCACCTTGTTCATTATCTTCCTTATAAATAACAGAATTAAAGCGTCTTGCGTTGAGAATATGATCCAACGTAAATGGCATTGATGTGTTTCTTCTGTTAAACGCAGATGCATTATGAAGAATCTCTCTTACATCTGGATACCAAACCCAGAAAAGAGCTACCATATCAGGCTCATCATCATCAATAAAGTTAACATCTGGAGCAACAGGTGCTAATCCCAACATTCTGTATCTTAGTTCTCCTTGACGCTTATCAAAATACCAATATCCTCTGATTTTATATTCTGCAATATCTGCTGAAGTAATATCTCTTCTATTGATATATTGCGGATCAACAGTTTCACCGGCATTGTATTGCTCATATCCTAAATCTGTAGTATCTATCTTAGACATTGTAGATTCTAGATCCTGAAAAGTACGTGTTTCGGTAAAATATGAATCTGAATAAATATTTTTGATCTTACCGCTTTTAATATTCGATACCAGCACATCATATAATGACCTACGGTTCACTCCGATATTATTAGTATCAATAGGGTAATACAATGGGAAATTTATACGCTCATCTAGATCGATAGTCTCCCAAGTAGTCTTTGCCCACAATACGTCACGCTTATCTACATAGGCATACTCTAGCGGGTGATCATTATCGTATAGGATTTGATCTTGCGTTTTCTTTCCAATATCACTGGGCTGATCAGCGTTTAGTACGTTGATTTGGCCGTATGAAATTATAGAAACGAAAAGACCTAAAACGGTTAATACAAAATTTCTCAAATTCATAACTAATTAAGTTTTTTAATTTGTTAACTCAACAATTACCGGAGATATTTTCTTCAGCTTATATCCTGCATTTGTAGTTAACTGTGCTTTTATATCAATTATTTGTACAGAAGAACCTCTTTTAGCCTTACGTAAAGCAGATTTAGCTTTAGAATCTAATCTTCCTCCTCGAATGCTAACAGTAGGCTGACCTTCTACTTTAAATTTAAATCCTGTAACCTTTAATTTAATATCAAAATCAAAATCAGGTAATATTGCCCCAATAGAAGAAATCTCTAATGCATTTCTTGCCATCTTGATAGATCCGTCCTCACCTCTTACAGTACCAACTGGTCTAGGAATATCCTTGATTCTAAATTTCTTACTATCACTTACCGTAGTACCGTTAGCAAGTTTACCACTCACTTTGATACTAACTTCACGAGCTTTTACCGTAGTAACATTCATCATGTATTTACCAGCACCACCAGCTTTTCTTAATCCGGGAGCACTAGCATTTACGTTAGGAACACCAGGAATAGAAATTGTCATTGGATTATTTACACCACGATATACGACATTCATTTTATCTGCCGATATTACCGCAGAATTTGGTCGAGGGATAACAGTATAAGAACTCTTAATAGGAATCTTTACTATAGAATCTCCTTCTTTAAACTCAAGCTCTCCAGCTACATCTCTTTCTCCAACATTACCCGCTGGGAAATCTAGCATGATCTGTCCGTTCTGAACTTCAGTTTGCTCTTTGCCATTAACCATAACTTTGGTTGGCTTTAAGGTAGCATCAAAACGTCCAAGAACGATTCTGCCTTTAAACTTCTCGCCACTAAAGAAAGCTGTTTTATCGGCTACTACGATTGCTTCGTAGTTACTAAACGAAAGCTCTGAAGCCTGCTGTCCTGCTAATAATGCAGAAAGCACTTTGCTTTCAGTAGTCTTAACATCAGCTTGCATTTGAGTAAGCTTTGTAAGAGAAGCTACTAATGGAAAACCTTCAAAACTATAGTTTAACCATTTTTTGTTTACTCCTGAACGATCCTTTACATCTGCGGTAGCAAATGTTTTTAAAACATCATTAGCTACAGACTCATCCACTTCTTTTACTTCTTTAATAACTGAAGCAACACCATCACGATATTTTTCAACATTATCTAGAAATTCCTGAGCTTCTGCTGTAACTTTTCCTCCTTCAAAAAACTTCTGGTCTAAAGCCAATGACTTATCCATAGTTTCATAATCTGTAGGATCACTTAAATCAGAAGTTAATTCTGTTTTAAGTTGCTCGATATATGTATTAAACTCATTTGATAAAGCACTAATCTGATCTGCTTTTTCCTTTAATGGAGTGTATTTTTCTGGCTGTTCATTAACTTTTTCAGCCAAACCAGCCATAAACGAGTTATTTCTTTCTGTAGAGATTGTATTAGATTCGGTTAATTTTTCATTCATCAAACCGAATGCTGATAGTACCTCTTTAGACATATTTAATGCCATCATTGCGATGAAAACCAGATACATCAGGTTAATCATCTTCTGCCTTGGGGATAATTTTCCTCCTGCCATTCTTCTTAAATTTTGGTAGTTATTATAATACTTCTAAATACTGTTAACTTCTATTCATTGCAGTTAACATACCACCATATACTCCGTTAAGAGAAGAAAGGTTACTAGCAAGGCTTGCCATTTGATCTTGAAGTTTTGCTGCATTATCGGCGATAGCCTGATTAGCTTCAGCCTGACGTGCAGAAGACTCTAGCTGTACTTTGTACAAGCTATTTAAAGATTCTAGGTGAGAAGCAGCACTAGCCATTTCTTCACTATATTTTTTAGTACCTTGAATAGCATCTACTGTTGGAGAAATGTTTTTAGCCGCTCCTTCGAAGTTACGGATACTTTCACCTAAACTACTCATAAGGCTGGAATCTACTCTAGCTTCTTTAAGCATCTCGTCTAATTTTTTAGACAACATACCGTCTGGAGTCATATCTTTCTTATCTCTTTTGTTTCCTCCTGCTAATTCAGGATATACAAGAGACCAGTCTAATTCGTCATCTACAGGTTCGAACGCAGAAACAGTAAATACAAATGCTTCTGTAATAAGACCAATAATAAGCATTTGATTACCAAATGGCCAGTGCATAATTTTAAAAAGTGCACCTAATATTACTACGGCCGCTCCTAGACCGTATACCATATTCATTAATTTTTTGCTTGCTTTTGAATTTGCCATAATAAATTTGTTTTGTTTTTTTTAAATCTAAATGTTAAAAAAGGGTTAGTAATTAAGTTGATAGAATTTTGGGACTTATTTCTGATTCACAGTGTTATCTTCTCCAGTCACGTCAGTACCCATATAGTCCTGAACCGTTCTAAATCCAATATAACTTCTGGCAGAATCAGCATATTCGTAATCTCTGGTACTTACCTGTAGGAAATAAGCAACATCTTTCCATGATCCTCCGCGCACTACTTTACGTTTATTTTCATCATCATTAACATTTGGGTTCATTGATGATACATATTCGTAAGCTGATGGATCATAAGAGGACTGTACCCACTCAGAAACATTTCCTGCCATGTTGTACAGGTTATAATCGTTAGGATCAAATGTTCTGGCTTCTACAGTATATAAGAAATTATCTGCTGCATAGTTTCCTCTAAGAGGTTTAAAATTCGCAAGGAAACAACCTCTATCGTTCAAAGCATAAGGACCTCCCCATGGGTATGTAGCCGATTCGAGACCTCCTCTAGCTGCATACTCCCATTCTGCTTCCGTAGGTAGTCTAAAATAGTTTACGAATTCTTTTCCTTTCCTCTTTTGAAAGGTATTTTTTTCAATGGTTCTCCAACGACAGAAAGCTTTTGCTTGCTCCCAAGACACACCTACTACCGGGTAATCATCATACGCACTATGCCAGAAATAATCATTATGCATAGGTTCGTTATAAGAGTAACTAAAATCTTTAATCCAAACTGTTGTATCTGGATACACTTCTATTACTTCTTCTTTTACAAAATCTTTTCTTCCTCCTTTTCTTGCACGTGCTGCTGCCTGAATATCCATCCAAGTAAATCTAAATTTAAATTTACTTACATCTAAAGTACGTCTTCCATTGTATGATTCTTCTAATGGCACATACATAGTATCCATAACTTCAGCATAAAACTCATCTGGATAATCATCGATATCCCACTCGATATCTATGTCTTTGTTAAGCTGTCTACCTTCATAGCCAGTAGTTCCTGTACCACTGTAATTATCGTACATATATTTTTCATACACTGTCATGTTTTCGGTATCGGCATCTAAGAATGCATACTCACCAATTCCATCATCACCAGGTGTTTTACCTAATTCATCAGCCATAATAGCAAGTCTCATTCGGATCGTAGAATCTCGAACCCAATTTACAAATTGCCTATACTCACTATTAGTAATTTCGGTCTCGTCCATATAGAACGAACGAACAGTAACCATTTTCGTTGGTGCATTTGCCAGCGCCGCTTTGTCATCATCAGATTTACCCATAATAAACGATCCTCCGGGGATGAGAGCCATTCCATATGGTTTCTGTGGGTGCCATTTTTTTCCTTGTGCTCCTACTAGTTCTCCGCGGCTTCCACCACCACAACTATAGAGCATTGCTAAAATAGCAAAGAGTGATACAAATTTCTTCATAACGTGTTTTAGGTTAAGATCTTCTAGATTTAAGGACGTAAACCTATTTATTTATTTCCAGAAAAACAATTTTTTTCTAAAAAAAACCTTAAATCAGCCTAATAAAAATGTTAAACTTCGTTTTTTCGTTTTGCCTTATACCATCTTTCAGGTATTTCTTGATTACAAGCACGCTCATAATCGTTGTACGTGCAAGGTAATAACGTATGTCTTTCCAATTTATTATTACCAGATGAAAGAAAAGGTATTTCTATCCACCATCTTCCGGTTTTTACACTCTTGTAAAAAGACAAAATTTCATCATCGATAGGCACATTATAGTGTAAGGTACTTTTTTGATTCTTTATGTCTAGTTCGTTAGACCTGTAATTAAATCCCTCTATAAAATACCAGATGATTTGGGCAATTAGCATCGATGTCATCTCTTCATTCTTGAAATTCTTAAACTCGTAAATTCCAAAACTTTTTACTTTATCGCTAATTCCTGCATATCTAGAGATAGTACAAATTTCTCTTCCGTTAAAACCATTGGGAGAAGAAGTAACGCCATTCATACTATTAGAATTCATAACCCCTAAATCAACTGAAACAATATCTGCATCTCTCATGATAGGCTCTACTATAGTCACATCTGAAATGACCTCTCCCAAACGATAGGCATCAAAATACAATTTTTCTATGAGGTCAATCTCTTCTTGAGCATTGAAATAGGTTTGATATCCTATATTACTATAATTAAAAAGATTATATGGTTGTTCTACAATAATTTTACCTATGAAAGAAGTATTAGTAATGGGTTCTGAAGAGTTTCCCAAATCAAATTTACTATCTACATTAGCAAGGTTGACCATTCGCTCTAAAATATCAAAAGATCTGTATTGAGCATATACGAGGTCTTGACTTCCTCCTATTATAACCGGAATAATATTTTTTTGTAGTAATGCCGACAATACTTCCTGAACCAAATAATAAGTATCGCTTACTTCGCTACCGGGATTAATATCACCAAGATCAGCGATGTTTACATCCCAGTTTCCTGGATAAAGCTCGTATAAGGACTTTCGTATAGTATCAAAACTCAATTTCTCTCCGAGAAAATTAACATCATTTCTATTTTCCCGAATCCCCAGAATTGCAATATCAGTTTTTTTAAGATCAGGAACCCCATTATCTGCCGTATGAATTTTAATTTGTTTCCCCAATGAATGATCTGAAAGCAATTTAGTATGTGCGGCAACCAAATCACTAACTGGAACAAGAAATTCGAAAGACATGTATTACTTCTTTTTGGTTGTAGTTTTCTTTTTAGCTGTTTTTTTCTTAGGAGCGTTTTTCTCGATAAGATCTTTTACCTTTTCTAAAGTTAATTTGGAGGCGTCAACAGTTTTCGGTAATTCAATTTTAATTTTACCTTTTAAAATATTGCTCCTACCCCATCTTGCTTTTTCTACTCGAATACCTTCTTCTTCCCAATTATGGATAACTTTATCGATTTCCTTTTGTTTCTTCTCCTCTATCAATGTAACGATATCATTTTCTGATAAATTATCGAAATCATATTTCTTATTCACATTGATAAACATGTTGTTCCATTTAATAAATGGACCAAATCTACCTTTTCCTTTTTGAACCGGAAGATTTTCATACATATATATAGGAGCATCGGCTTTTTCTTTAGCATCGATCAACTCGATCGCTCTATCCAGAGTAATATTAAGTGGATCCTCGCCTTTTTCAAGCGAAACAAACTTTTCTGCAAATCGAACATAGGGTCCAAAACGACCATTATTCACTACGATAGTCTCTCCTTTATATTCACCTAATTCTTTCGGCAACTGAAATAAATTCATCGCCTCTTCAAAAGAAATACTGCTTAATGTTTGGCCTGGAGGCAGACTTGCAAATTTAGGTTTATCTTCATCATCTGCAGTTCCTATCTGTACCATTGGACCAAATTTACCCAAGCGTACACTCACGACTTTACCTGTAGAAGGATCTTCTCCAAGAATACGTTCACCCACTTCTCGTTCTGCATTTTGCGCCACATCTTCTACTCTGGGATGAAATTCTTCATAGAACTCTCTCATTACATTTGTCCAATCTTCCTGACCTTCAGCTATTTCATCAAAATCTTGCTCTACTTTTGCAGTAAAATTATAATCCAGGATTGAAGAAAAATGATTTACGAGAAAATCATTAACTACCATTCCTACATCTGTTGGGATTAGTTTTCCTTTGTCACTTCCTACCTTTTCGGAAAGTTTTTTCTCGTGTACCGAATCTCCCGAAAGTGTCATCTGGATGTAATTACGAACCTCACCTTCTTTAGCTCCTTTTTCTACGTAATTTCTATTTTGAATGGTTGAAATGGTTGGTGCATATGTTGAAGGGCGACCAATACCTAATTCTTCAAGTTTTTTAACCAAAGAAGCTTCTGTGTAACGGCTTGGAGGCCTGGTAAATCTTTCTGTGGCGGTAATATATTTATTAAATAGGGTTTCGTTTACTTTCATCGCAGGAAGGATTCCCTCTTGCTCTTCATCTTCATCATCGTTCCCTTCCAGATATACTTTTAAAAACCCTTCAAATTTGATTACTTCGCCACTTGCCGTGAATTGATCATTATGCGTATTCGCATCAATTTTGACATTGGTTCTTTCTAATCTTGCGTCACTCATTTGCGAAGCAATAGCTCGTTTCCAGATCAACTCGTATAGTCGCTGCTGGTCGTAATCCACATTAACAGAATGCTTGGAAAAATCTGTCGGGCGTATTGCTTCGTGAGCTTCTTGTGCACCTTTTGACTTACCTTTATATTTCCTGGGATTACTAAAATCTTCTCCGTAGGCAGAGATAATTTCAGCCTTTGCTCCGTTTTGAGCTTCTACAGACAGGTTAACACTATCGGTTCTCATATAAGTGATCAACCCGGCCTCATATAACCGTTGCGCCATTGTCATGGTCTTACTTACAGAGAAATATAATTTTCTAGAAGCCTCTTGTTGCAGCGTTGAGGTTGTAAATGGTGGCGCCGGAGACTTTTTTGCAGGTTTCGTAGAAAGATCTGCAACTTTAAAATTCGCACCTATATTTTTATTCAAAAAGGATTCAGCCTCTTCTCTGGTCTTAAAATTTTTAGGAAGCTTTGCCTTAAAGGACTTACCAGCTTCGTTAGAAAATTCGGCATCAATTCTATAGGAAGCTTCAGGTTTAAAATCGATTATCTCTCTCTCTCTCTCTACAATTAATCGTACAGAAACCGATTGTACTCTACCCGCAGATAACCCTCCTTTTACTTTGCGCCAAAGTACAGGGGATAGCTCATACCCAACCAGCCGATCCAAAACACGCCTGGCCTGTTGCGCATTTACGAGGTTATAATCGATAGTACGCGGATTTTCTATTGCTTTAAGAATTGCATTTTTGGTAATCTCATGAAAAACAATTCTTTTGGTTTTATTTTTATCAAGCTTTAGGGTTTCGGCAAGGTGCCATGCGATGGCTTCTCCCTCTCGATCCTCATCACTTGCGAGCCATACCATCTCAGCATTCTTAGAAAGATCTTTCAGTTTTTTTACAACATCCTTTTTATCTTTAGAGACAATATATTTTGGTTTAAAATCACCATCGACATCAACTCCTAATTCTTTTGAAGGTAAATCTGCGATGTGCCCAAAACTGGATGCAACTGTGTAATCTTTTCCAAGAAATTTTTCTATTGTTTTTGCCTTTGCAGGTGACTCTACAATCACTAAATTCTTAGCCATAGTCCTTTAATTTCTGACCACAAAAGTATATCAAAAAAATGATATCCAGATTCTTTATTAAAAAATTACTTTAAAAAAAACCTGTCTCTGGACAGGTTTTTTGATTTTTATTTTACAAATAGTGTAGGGTCTTTTTCGGTTCCATCATCTTCAAAACCAATGGTGTCCTTATACATATGATACACAGGCATGTGTACAAAAGAAGCTGTAAGAAATATCCCTACAAAACACAACAAGGTCCCAACTAATTGAGATAAAATTGAGGAAATAAGTATTAGCCCGAAAGCAACTAGCCAAATTTTATTACCTAATTTAAAGCTAGCCTTGATCAGATCTGAAGTATTAACGTCGGGGTTAAATGCAAACATCACTCCTAATAACTGAAGCGGAACCATTACATAAAAAATTGGAAGATAACATAATAATGCGGCTAATAAAGCGATTCCAAAAGAAGCAATTGCAATAGTAAATACTTTTCCTATATATTTACCTTTTAAGAACATAAAATACGAAGAGGTTCCTGGAAGACCGTGATCAACTTGTTTACAAACCCTGTAAAAATGAGCCGTAATTGCAAACTGAAGAGCTGCAGCAATCATAGTGATTACGATGACCAAAATAATAAATAAGATCATTAAACCTATTGATAGCTCTTCTTTGGGAAAATCATCATGTCCATTATAGTTTTGTTCAAATCCATCAATACCTATGATAGCAAAAAGAGGAATATACATAGCAAAAAACAATGGGAGCATTACCAGTAGGGATATTAATAAATGGACGAATCCCTGGACCCATACTTTTTTAAAAAGTTCAAAACTTTTACTAAACACATCTCCAAAATCCAAGGAAGTGCTGTTTTCTATTCTTTCAAAGAGTTTACCTGATGTCATACATACTATTTTATAGGTTGTAAAAGATCAAATATAGATTTTTTAAAAAATAAAACCCTGACACTTTGTCACAAATCGTATTAAAAAGTATCTTTGCACATTAATTGACCTCCAATGGTTAATGAATTATTTTTTTATGGAGAAGATTATTGATGAAAATATACAAGGACAACCACTAGTTCTTGATCAGAAGCGAGGGAACAATCGTAAGCTTTTTATAGAAAGTTATGGTTGTCAGATGAATTTTAGCGATAGTGAAATTGTAGCTTCAATTTTGGCCAAAGAAGGTTTTAATACCACCCAAAACCTTGAAGATGCCGACCTGGTATTGGTCAATACGTGTTCTATTCGTGAAAAAGCCGAGCAAACCGTTAGAAAACGTCTAGAGAAATATAACGCTGTAAAAAAAATCAATCCAGGAATGAAAGTGGGTGTTCTGGGTTGTATGGCAGAACGTTTAAAAAGTAAATTCCTGGAAGAAGAAAAAATAGTAGACTTGGTTGTTGGCCCCGATGCGTATAAAGATCTTCCTAATCTAATTGAAGAAGTGGATGCCGGACGTAATGCAGTTAATGTAATTCTTTCTAAAGAAGAAACGTATGGCGACATTTCACCTGTACGTTTACAAAGTAATGGCGTTTCTGCTTTTGTATCGATTACCAGAGGTTGCGACAATATGTGCACCTTTTGCGTAGTCCCTTTTACCAGAGGAAGAGAACGAAGTCGTGACCCACAAAGTATTCTGCAAGAAATTGATGAATTAGCAGCTCAGAATTTCAAAGAAGTCACACTATTAGGACAAAACGTAGATAGTTATTTATGGTATGGCGGTGGGCTGAAGAAAGATTTCAATAAAGCTTCTGACTTCCAGAAGGCAACCTCGGTAAATTTTGCTAAACTACTGGATATGGTTGCTGAAAAACACCCGAAACTTAGATTGCGTTTTACTACATCAAACCCACAAGACATGACCTTGGATGTGATTGAAGTTATGGCGAAGTACAAAAACATATGTAAATATATTCACCTGCCCATACAAAGTGGAAGTGATCGTATTCTAAAAGAGATGAACCGATTGCATACGCGCCAGGAATACTTTGATTTGATAGATAATATTAAAAAAATGATTCCAGAGTGTGCGATATCGCAAGACATTATTACAGGATTCCCTACAGAAACTGAAGAAGACCACCAGGATACTTTATCTCTAATGGAATACGTAAAATACGATTATGGATTTATGTTTGCCTATTCTGAAAGACCAGGAACGCTTGCAGAACGCAAAATGGAAGATGATGTTCCAGAGGAAGTTAAGAAAAGACGCCTTGCAGAGATTATTGGGCTACAACGTAAGCATAGCGAGTATCGACATCGTGCTTTTATTGGACAAACATTAGAGGTTCTGATCGAAAAAGAATCAAAAAAATCTGATGCCCATTGGAGCGGAAGAACCACTCAAAATACTGTAGCAGTTTTTCCGAAAGGGGCTTATAAAATAGGAGATTTTGTCATGGTTCGTATTGATGATTGTACGAGTGCCACCTTGCTAGGAGAAGCTGTGGGATATTCAGAAAATAATTGAAATCAAACTAATTATAGTTTTTACACATGGAATCAGTTCAGGCCATAAAACAACGATTTGGAATTATAGGAAACGATCCAAAACTTAATCGTGCGGTAGAAAAAGCCATTCAGGTTGCTCCCACAGATATTTCGGTACTGGTAACTGGAGAAAGTGGAGTGGGAAAAGAAAGTATCCCTAAAATTATTCACTCATTATCTCATCGTAAGCACGGAAAATATATTGCTGTAAACTGTGGTGCAATACCAGAAGGAACAATTGATAGTGAGCTTTTTGGTCACGAAAAAGGAGCATTCACCGGAGCTACACAAACTCGTAGTGGATATTTTGAAGTTGCAAGTGGTGGCACCATATTTCTTGACGAAGTAGGAGAACTTCCCCTAACTACGCAAGTACGTTTATTAAGAGTTCTTGAAAATGGCGAATTTATAAAAGTTGGGTCTTCAAAAGTGCAAAAAACAGATGTTCGTATTGTAGCAGCAACAAACGTAAATATGTTTGAAGCTATTAAAAAAGAAAGGTTCAGAGAAGATCTGTATTATCGTTTAAGTACAGTAGAAATCCTTCTGCCTCCACTTAGAGAACGCAAAGGAGATATTCATCTGTTATTTAGAAAATTTGCTTCAGATTTTGCTACAAAATATAAAATGCCAACCATTCGTTTAACAGATGATGCAGTTAGCTTGCTGGAAAAATATCACTGGAGCGGTAATATTAGACAATTACGCAACATTGCAGAACAAATTTCGGTCCTTGAACAAGAGAGAACTATATCAGCTACTAGCTTGCATGGCTATTTACCTAATATAGGAAGTAATCTACCCGCTGTAATTTCTTCAAGTAAAAAAGAAAGCGATTTTAGTAACGAAAGAGAGATTTTATACAAAGTACTTTTCGATATGAAAAGTGATCTTAATGACCTCAAAAAGTTAACTATGGAGTTAATGCAAAGTGGTAATATGCAGCAAGTACAAAAGGATAATGAAGGATTGATCAGGAAGATCTATAGGGAAGATGAACAAGAAGAAGTTCGCTTTGAAGAACCTGCAGCACCTGCCGAGGTCTTACAAATACCTTCTCCTTCTACTCCGTCAAAAGAAGAGGATAAATATCATTTTGCCGAAGAAATCGAAGAAGAAGAGACATTATCTTTGCATGATAAAGAACTCGAATTGATCAAAAAATCATTAGAGCGTCATCGAGGAAAACGTAAAGCAGCTGCAGAAGAATTGGGAATAAGCGAACGTACCCTTTACAGAAAAATCAAACAATATGACCTGTAATAGGTTTGAGGTTTGAGGTTTGAGAAAAATGGAATTATCGAAATTTATAAAAAATTGATGAGTAGTATAAAACATATTGTAGTTAGTATTTTTACACTTGTACTAATTCAAGGATGCGGCGTGTATTCTTTTAGTGGGACCAACATTTCTCCAGACGTTAAGACATTTCAGGTAAATTTTTTCCAAAATCAAGCTCCAAGAATTTTTCCCGGCATAGATCAAAGATTTACGAATCAACTGCAAGATTTGATCTTGAATCAAACTAATCTAAACTTAACCACCTCTGGTGGAGATATTGTTTATGAAGGAGAAATTGTGCAAGATTATGTAGCTCCCAATACTGCTACATCAGACATCACAGCTGCCCAAAACCGTTTAACTGTTGCAGTGAATATGAGATTTTATGATGCCAAGGATCCATCTCTAGACTTAGAACAACGTTTCTCTTTTTTCTTTGATTATCCGGCCTCTGCATCAGAAAATAATATAAGAGATGAGGCATTACAAGTTATTTTTGAACGAATTACACAAGATATGTTTAACGCAACGCTAGCACGTTGGTAGCATAAACCATTTATATTTAAAATTGAATACCAAAGAACTCACATATCTGCTTCAACACCCTACCACGCTTACTAGAGAGCAAGTAAACTCCTTGGAAAAAATTTCTCTTGAGTTTCCTTATTTTCAATCTGTAAGGCCTTTACTATTAAAAGCTCTCAAGGATCAGAAAAGTTTTAGATATAATCAAGAGCTAAAAACTACAGCTGCTTACACAACAGACAGGAGTGTCTTATTTGATTTTATAACCTCAGATTTATTCAGAGACAATACTGACACAAAAGACATCAAAGTAAAAAGCAAATCAGATATCAGTGTTATTGATCCACAAGAAATAAAGGCATTACCCAGAATACCTATGGATGATGCTGTCAGAATGAAGATGGAAGAGGCGGAAGATGTGCTCGATCCTGCACTATTTGCTACAAGAAGAGAAGAAAGCACTCGAAAACAGGTTATAATTGCAGAAGAATCTATTGCGCCAAATCAAGAAAAAGATCAACAAGAGCCTCAAAATCAAAATAAAACTCCAGAGGAAACCTTACAAATAGATCAGCCCCTGGATTTTGACAAGAAAGAAACACATTCTTTCGCAGAGTGGTTAAAACTAACTTCGGTAACACCCCTTGATGAAGAAAATATTAAGGAAATCAATATTTCCTCTCAAGACACAGAAGAAAAAGATACACAAAAACCCCTTCATCAGAAGGATAAATTTGAACTTATAGACGAATTTATCGCTAATAATCCCAAGATTCAACCGGTATCAAAAAACGCTCCCAAACGTAATCTTGCTAAGGAAAATATGGCCCCCAACGATGAGCTAATGACAGAAACCTTGGCTAGAGTATATCTCGCACAAAAAAACTACAAAAAAGCAATTCAAGCTTATAACATATTAATTTTGAAAAATCCCGAAAAAAGTGGTTTCTTTGCAGACCAAATTCGAGCAATAAAGAAATTACAAGAAAATAAATTATAATATAATGACAACGTTTTCAATCTTTTTAATATTAATCGTTATCGTATCATTTCTACTCGTGGTAGTTATTATGGTACAGAATCCTAAAGGAGGTGGTTTATCTTCTTCTTTTGGAGGTGGCGGAACACAACAACTTGGTGGTGTAAAAAAGACGACAGACTTTTTAGATAAAAGCACCTGGACTCTAGCTACATTATTATTAGTACTGATCTTATTATCTAATATTGATTTAATGAATGAAGGTCCCGCTCAGGATTCTAAGGTAAATACTGAAGATGTTCAACTAGAAGCTCCTGCGACTCCGGCTACAGAAGATGACACTCAAGAATAATATCTTGTAAAAAATAACTACAAAAATGTCGACTTGTCATACAGTCGACATTTTTTGTTTCAATTTGTCAGGATCATGCTACTGGCACAATTTCTGAAATATACAGCATCAAATATTTCATTTTAATTTTATAATAAAAACTAATCATAATGGGATTAAACATTAAACCTCTTTCAGACCGTGTGGTTGTAGAACCACTTCCTGCTGAAACACAAACAGCATCTGGATTATACATCCCTGACTCTGCTCAGGAAAAACAACAAAAAGGTAAAGTAGCTGCGGTTGGTAGCGGTAAAAAGGATCATGAAATGACCGTAAAGGTTGGTGACACTGTTCTCTACGGAAAATATTCTGGAACCGAACTAAAATTAGATGGAAAAGATTATTTAATCATGCGTGAGGACGATATCCTTGCAATTGTTTAAGCAAAATCAATTCAAAAACACAAATCACAAATCCCGCAAAACTTTTCTGTTTGGGATTTAAATTTTCAAAATCATAAATATTATGGCAAAAGATATAAAATTTGACATAGAAGCACGTGACGGTATTAAACGTGGTGTAGATGCATTAGCCAATGCAGTAAAAGTAACTCTTGGACCTAAAGGACGAAATGTAATTATTAGCAAATCCTTTGGCGCTCCGCAGGTAACCAAAGATGGTGTTACTGTTGCTAAAGAAGTAGAATTAGAAGACGCTCTTGAAAATATGGGTGCGCAAATGGTTAAAGAAGTAGCTTCAAAAACTAATGATCTTGCAGGTGATGGAACGACTACTGCAACTGTACTAGCACAAGCTATTGTAAAAGAAGGCCTTAAGAATGTTGCCGCAGGTGCTAACCCAATGGACCTTAAAAAAGGTATCGATAAAGCAGTAGAGGCAATTACAAAAGATTTAGAAAAACAAACTGAAGAAGTAGGTGATTCTTCTGATAAAATCAAGCAAGTAGCAGCCATTTCTGCTAACAACGACGAAACTATTGGGGATCTTATTGCACAAGCTTTCGGAAAGGTAGGAAAAGAAGGAGTGATTACTGTAGAAGAAGCAAAAGGAACAGATACTACTGTTGATATCGTAGAAGGTATGCAATTTGACAGAGGATATCTTTCTCCCTATTTTGTTACAAATAGTGAAAAAATGACGGCAGATCTTGAAAATCCATATATTTTATTATATGACAAGAAGATCTCTGCAATGAAAGATTTATTGCCAATTTTAGAACCAGTTGCACAGACAGGAAAACCTCTTTTAATTATTGCAGAGGATGTTGATGGAGAAGCTTTGGCTACATTAGTGGTAAACAAGTTACGTGGTGCCTTAAAAATTGCTGCTGTTAAAGCTCCGGGATTTGGAGATAGACGTAAAGCAATGTTAGAAGACCTTGCCATTCTTACAGGAGGTACGGTAATCTCTGAGGAAAGAGGTTTCACTCTTGAAAAAGCTACTATTGAAGATTTAGGTACTGCAGAAAAAGTAGCGATCGATAAAGATAATACGACAGTAGTAAACGGTGCTGGCGATGAAAAATTAATCAAAGCTAGGGTTAATGAGATCAAAGTACAGATCGAAACTACTACTTCTGACTATGACAAAGAAAAATTACAGGAACGTCTAGCTAAGCTTGCAGGGGGTGTAGCTGTGTTATATGTTGGTGCTGCTTCGGAAGTAGAAATGAAAGAAAAGAAAGACCGTGTGGATGACGCACTTCACGCAACTCGTGCAGCTGTAGAAGAAGGTATCGTTGCTGGTGGTGGTGTTGCCTTAGTAAGAGCAAAAGCAGTATTAGATAAAATTAAAACAGAAAATGCAGACGAGGCTACTGGCGTACAGATTGTAAATCGTGCTATTGAAGCTCCGCTAAGAACTATCGTGGAAAATGCTGGTGGAGAAGGATCTGTAGTAATTGCCAAAGTTCTTGAAGGTAAAGACAATTTTGGTTACGATGCAAAATCTGAAGAGTACGTAGATATGCTTAAAGCTGGGATCATCGATCCTAAAAAAGTGACACGCATCGCTCTTGAAAATGCTGCTTCAGTATCAGGTATGATCTTGACTACAGAATGTGCATTAACTGACATCAAGGAAGAAGCTCCTGCTGGCGGTGGCGGAATGCCACCAATGGGCGGAGGTATGCCAGGAATGATGTAGTTAGATCGTGCAAACGACAGCGAAGTAATTTAGCTTATTTTTAAAAAACTTTTGACAAGCTGAATATGATATAGAAAAAACCCGTTTTGAAAATTTCAAAACGGGTTTTTATATATAGAACTCTTTTCGAGTGGTGGCCTATTTACTTTAATCCTTCTACATCAACACCCATATCATACGTAGCATCAACGTCATAATTTTCGGTAATCTCAACAGGAAATACTATTTTATTTCTTGAACTTGTGTTAATTGGAAAATCTTCTTTATCGATTATCGAAAAACCTACCTTATCATCAATGTCGCCAGAATTCACAAAACTTGTCTTAGCGTCCAAATCATTATCGATTAACTCATAAACGGTCATAGAACTTAAGGCAAATATTGTAAAGCCTGATAAAAATATTAGTAGAAAAAATTTCATGTCTTAAAAATTAACAAAAGTAAATTTCGTTATAATTACACTTATTTCTATTACATAACTTTCATTAAAGTTTACATAATCTTCTTATTCAATACCTTTTATTGCGAATTTTTAAGTTTCAAATTACATAAGCTCTAGATAAACGTAAAAAAAGTACAGAACTTACAATTATCGATAGGGTTATAATTTTTGGTAATTGAAGACATAATTTAAACTTTGACTTCGTAAATTTTTCAAAATATAAACGAACTATTTCCGACCAAAAACAACAATGATGCTTATCGAAGTAAAATCTCTTCCTATCAAGGAGGTTATAAATAATATTGCCGAAGCTTTTGAAACGACTTATGAACAGAGTTGCGGGGAGTATTTTCTAAACCTTCCCGAACATATTGGGAAAGGAAATATTCGAGGAATTAATTTTGAAGGAGGAATGGGTATTGTACAATATGACTGCATTTTTGAAGAAGAAGTTGAGTTTCATTTCACCATTAACAAAGTTCATCCACTTAAATTTTTATACTGTTTAGAAGGTTCTCTCGAGCATCGATTTGAAGGTTATGATGATCAACATGAAATTGTACAATATCAAGAGGCCATAGTGGCAAGTGACTTATTTAATGGACATATACTTTGTTTCAAACCCAAGACACATACCATTATTAATAGTTTAGAAATTACAAGAAACGAATTTCAAAAGAAAATTCAATGTGAACTTGTGACCATGGATGATAAACTACAAAAGCTTTTTAACGATATTGAAGCCAAAGAATTATTTTATCATGATGGTTTCTATAGTCTTAAATTAGCTGATCTTTTTAGAGAAATGCAGACTTTTCAAGGAGGGGATTTTTTAAAGAAACTCTTTTTAGAAGGAAAAGCTTATCAGATGCTCACAGAACAAATTCTTCAATATGAAGATGATTTAAATGATATATCCGGAAGAAACATTTTAAGAAGAACTGAAATTAAACAAATAGAACTAGCATCGGAATTAATCAGAAAAAGAATCTCCAAACTAGATAATATAGCTGAAATTGCTTCTGAAGTAGGCCTGAATGCAAATAAGCTACAAGAAGGTTTTCAGAGTTTATATGGTACTTCTGTAAAACAATACATAAAGCAAACACGACTCAATCTTATAAAAGATCTGGTTTTAAACACAGAGTATTCAATGTCTGAAATAGTAGATTTAGCAGGGATTTCCAGCAAAAGTTATCTGGCCAAAATTTTTAGGGAAGAATATGGCACTGCTCCTTCAGATTATCGAAAACACTTTATAGATTCTCTAACAAAGAAACAGTAATATCGCCTTTATGAGAATTAGAAATTATAATACAGGGACTATTTCGAATATTGTTTAACTATATCTTCAACCAAACTAGCTGTTCTCTTATATTTTTCTTTAGCGAGTAATCGTTTTGGTGGAGCCATCCTTACTTCACAATCAGTCAGCGAACAAGACTCGCAAGTTACTCCAACTTTTACTTTAGGAATTTTGGAGTCATTTACGAAGCCAATCTTTTTTTCCAGAGCTGGTGAGATTAAAAAGCCGATTCCTATACTACGATAATAATCTTTTCTGAAAGGATCTTTTGTTGCCGAAGTAAACACCAAGTATTGCTGATCGGTATCTGCATAATCTGATATTTGTATATTAAAAGCATAATCCAAATCTTCATTTGCCGTGCGTTGCAACGTTTTTATAGCCATCCAACGTCTGCAATAATGCTCATTAATCTCGTTAGCATGGGGTTGCTGCTGATGTGTGATATGTAATTCTTTAACCAGATTAAACTTCTCTACTCCTAGTTGATGAGTAAATCGTAGGAAAAACACATTTTGCATCCCAAAATCTTTGGGCAACACGTTGGTAAGGCGCTGGTAAAAAGATTCTGGAGACGCATTATACATATTCATAATCTTATGAAAAGCCTTTTCAGAGAATCGTTTCATTGCAAAAAGCTCTTTAAGATGGTTTCTTAGATGATTTCTAGGAATTATGAGAGCCCCGGCAAAGTACGATGCATAAAAATTATGTAGTACTTCTTCAAAATTATCATATCGTATCCAGGAAAAAGTATAAGGTCTCTCAGTAATTTCGAGATATTGATATCCCAGTTCCTTAGCATAAATAAAGGTTTTTTGGGCCTCATCAACTCTATCCGACAACAATAATGTCTTTGTCGCGGGAATAAATACACATCGTAAATTGTCCAACTCTTCTTCTTCAGGAATACCCGCTTCATTAATCGTATATCCATATTCTTCCTTTAGAATTTCTTCTAGTTCATTTGAGGTGATCTTACCCTCTAGATCCAATTGATACGAGTTTGCACATTTGATGACTTTGTCTTCAAGATTTTTGAAGAAATTATTATGCGCCTCTTGATATGATCGTAACGAAGCCAGATAAAATCCTTCACGACTCATATTATAGTGCTGAGCAATCTCGATAATCGTGCTAATAAATGCATTTACCTTAGAGGGAGCATTCGCAATAATATCGATGAGATCACTTTGTTGTATTCCAAACAATTCTAAAGGAATTTCATCAAGTATTCCAGACTGCAAAATCTCACCAATAGGAGCTAAGTTTTTATCTAGTTTTAGAGATACCAATTGATCATACGGCACCTCTAAAGTCTCTGCTAACTTAATAATTTTATCGGTTTTAGGATACTTTTTCCCTTTTTCTATTTCGTTCAAATACGATTTTGACAGTCCACTTAACTTAGATAATCCAAATAAAGACAAGTCTTTCTCTGTGCGTATCTGCTTGATTTTCAGTCCGAAAATTAATCTAATATATTCTTCTGCTATTGCCATAAGATCAAAAATAGTAATTTCTGCGTAAATAACGAAAAAAGAAAAAATTCACATTTAGCGAACGTTCGCTTGTATTATAAAAAACTTTTTTTTAATATTGTTCACTCAAACGATTTAGTTACGTTAACCCTTAAAATAAATTTTAAAGAACAAAATTATGGCTACTTACAATTCGGTACTTGACACTGTACGCAATCTAAAAGCTAAACACGGAGATAATTGGGCAACTATAACTCCAGAAAATGCAGCACGTATTGCTGTACAAAACAGATTTAAAACAGGGCTAGATATTGCCAGATATACAGCATCTATCATGCGTAAAGACATGGCCGAGTATGATGCCAATAGTGCAAACTACACACAATCATTAGGGTGCTGGCATGGTTTTGTGGCCCAACAAAAAATGATCGCTGTAAAAAAGCATAAGGGCACCACTAATAAAACATATCTATATCTTTCGGGATGGATGGTCGCAGCATTACGGTCTGAGTTTGGGCCTTTACCAGATCAGTCGATGCACGAAAAAACTTCAGTTCCTAAATTAATCGAAGAAATATACACATTCTTGCGCCAAGCCGACGCTGTAGAACTAAATGATCTTTTTCGTCGTCTGGATGCCGGAGAAGATGTTCAAGATGAGATCGACAATTTTGAGACACATGTTGTACCTATTATTGCAGATATTGATGCAGGATTTGGTAATGAAGAAGCAACGTATCTTTTAGCTAAAAAAATGATTGAAGCTGGTGCATGCGCGCTTCAAATCGAAAATCAGGTTTCAGACGCAAAGCAATGTGGTCACCAAGACGGTAAGGTAACTGTTCCGCATGAAGATTTTGTCGCTAAGTTAAATGCACTCCGATACGCATTCTTAGAGTTAGGAGTAGACGAAGGTGTAATTGTTGCCAGAACCGATTCTGAAGGAGCAGGTTTAACACAGAAACTTCCGGTTTCTACAGTAACAGGAGATTTGGCTTCACAGTATATGGATTTTATCGATGCTGAAGAAGTTACTTTAGAAGATATTAATGAAAATGATGTACTATTCAAACGAAATGGCAAACTAGTTCGACCGGTAAGATTACCTAATGGTTTGTACAAATTTAAAAAAGGATCTAATATCGATCGTGTTGTATTGGATTGTATTACGAGTTTGGAGAACGGTGCTGACTTATTATGGATTGAAACTCCTACTCCAAATGTGAAGCAAATCGCACATATGATAAATCGAGTACGAGAAAAAGTACCAAACGCCAAATTAGTGTATAACAATTCGCCATCATTCAACTGGACCATCAATTTCCGTCAACAGGCATATGATCTTATGGTGGAATTAGGTAAAGACACCTCTGCTTATAACCGCGCTGAGCTAATGGATGCAAAATATGATGGTACTGAATTAGCAAACCGAGCAGACGAAATGATTCGAACATTTCAGGAAGAATCATCTCGCGAAGCTGGTATTTTTCACCACCTAATTACATTACCAACATATCATACTACAGCATTACATATGAATGACCTGGTAGAAGGCTATTTTGGAGATATGGGAATGTTAGCTTATGTGGATTCTGTACAACGTCAAGAAATAAGAAAAGGCGTAGCTTGTGTAAAACATCAACGAATGGCAGGTTCAGATTTAGGGGATGATCATAAAACATTCTTTGCTGGCGATAAAGCCTTAAAGGCTGGTGGAGCTAAAAATACCAGTAATCAATTTGATACAGCCAACAGCGAGAAAAGTCTGGAACTAGTTCTTGACAAATAGATCTTTTATAACATTGTTTAACTAAGACAATATAGTGATGGAAGCCCATAATGGGCATTTAAAAACAAAAACTATGGAAACTCAGACAAACCTTAGTCAAAAAATTAGCTTCTCTAAGGAGGTAAAGAACTATCATCCGGAAATTTTAACCGATGGTGCATTGACTTTCCTTGAAGCTCTGCAAGATCGTTTTAACGACAGACGATTAGTGCTTTTAAAAAATCGCAAGTGCCAGCAACAGCTGTTTGATCTGGGAACGTATCCTTCTTTTCCAGAAAACACCAAAGAAATTCGTAACAGTGAATGGTCGGCCGCTCCTATTCCTGCAGATTTACAAGATCGCAGAGTCGAGATTACCGGACCAGTTGATAGAAAAATGGTCATTAACGCCTTAAACTCTGGAGCAAAAACCTTTATGGCCGATTTCGAGGATAGCAATGCACCGCTTTGGGAAAACTGTTTACTAGGACAAAAAAACCTTAAGGATGCAGTTAACAAAACTATTTCGTTCTATGATCCAAAAAGAGATAAGACGTATTTGCTTAAAGAAAAAATTGCTACTCTAATCGTACGTCCAAGAGGGCTACATCTTAACGAAAAGCATCTTTTGATAAAGGAACAGGAAATGAGTGCTTCTCTATTTGATTTTGCCTTGTATTTATTTCATAACAATCAACAATTAAAAGAGAATGGAACGGGAGCATACTACTATCTTCCAAAATTAGAACACTTTACCGAAGCTATCTGGTGGAACGATATCATTGATTTCTCTGAAGAGTACCTTGGCCTAGAGCACGGAAGCGTTAAAGTAACTGTTTTGGTAGAAACCATTACGGCGAGTTTTCAGCTGGATGAAATTATCTATGCGTTAAAAGATCATATTGTAGGCCTTAATTGTGGACGATGGGATTACATCTTCAGTTATATCAAAAAACTGAGAAATCATACTGGATTTGTAGTTCCGGATCGTGCCCAGGTAACGATGACTAGCCCTTTTATGGATGCCTATAGCAAATTAGTGATCCAAAGATGCCATAAGAGAAATATTTTGGCGATCGGAGGCATGGCGGCTCAAATCCCAATCAAAAATGATGAAGAGCGTAATGCCGCAGCTTTTGCCAAAGTAAAAGCCGACAAAGAGCGTGAAGTAAAGAATGGACATGATGGTACCTGGGTTGCACATCCCGGACTAGTAAAACTAGCTATGCAGGTTTTTGATACGCATATGCCTGCTCCTAATCAAATGGATGTAAAACGCAATGACATTCAGATTACCGAAGAAGATTTACTTGCGATTCCGGAAGGAACCATAACGCAAAAAGGAATTCAGGAAAATATTAATGTTGGAATTCATTATATCGCAAATTGGTTAAGCGGAAATGGTGCCGTTGCACTATATAATTTGATGGAGGACGCTGCAACTGCCGAAATTAGTAGAACACAGTTATGGCAATGGTTACGTAATGAGGTAACTATTGAAGATGGACGAATGTTAGATCGAACGCTTTTTGATAAACTTTTTGAAAATGAACTAAAAATCATTAAAAAACAAGTAGGAATTCAACTTTTCCAAACCAAAAACTATCAAAATGCCATTTCAATTTTCAAAGAATTGGTCATCTCTGAAGAATTTGAAGAATTTCTTACCAACAGAGCATATCAATATCTGTAAAATGAAACATTGAGCTTTTGTAGGGACGACCTATTTTGCTGCTGTATTAAATACAGCAATAACTGGCAAATCATCTTCAGTAGTAATGAAGGATAGCACAGAAATTGAACAATTTTAATTTTTTCCGATTTTATAATTGTGCTCGAAAGCGGCATTCACTAAGGTGAATGTCGCTTTTTATGTAATTGTAAAACCATTTTGAATGCTATCAAATATTTCTTTAGATTTAGCCTTTCAGAAAAATCATTCTTATTTTATGGAAGTCACACAAGATATTTCCGAAAAAACAACTTGGAGCATTACTACTAAAATCACATTTCGATTCTTTTTCGTATACATGTTTCTTAATATTTTTCCTTTTCCACTATATTATATCGGAAGTATTATAGGAGAAGATGATTTATTCTCTTTTTATTCCGATTGGTTTGAACAATTATCCATTTGGATAGGAAAAAACATTCTTAGCATTAAATATGAAATGCCAACAGGCCCCAATGGCAGCGGAGACACTACCACTGATTATGTTTTTCAATTTGTTATTACTGTAGTTGCTCTTGTAGCGACAGTTATGTGGAGTATTTTAGACCGAAAAAGGCAATCCTATGATAAAATATTTCTTTATCTAAGAACATTTGTTCGCTATTATCTAGCTTTTACAATGTTTTCTTATGGGTTTTATAAGGTGATTCCTCTTCAATTTTCAGAATTAAGCAACTTCGATCTGATAAAAACAGTAGGTAATCAATCCCCTATGGGTTTGATGTGGAATTTTATGGAATTTAGTGATACTTATACTAGATTTTCAGGTTTTGTAGAGGTAATTGCAGGTATCTTCCTCCTCTATAGAAGAACCGTAGTTCTTGGAACGATTCTTACCGTTGCAGTTATGTTTAATATATTCATGATGAATATGAGCTATGATATTCCTGTAAAATTATATAGCGGCCTACTTACTATTATGGGGATTTTCTTGTTGATTCCCGATCTTAAAAGAATCTTAGACTTCTTTATTCTTAACAAAGTTGTAAATTCAAAAACAATTTTGCCTTATACTGATAAAGAAAAAACTAAAAAAGCAATAATAGGTTTAAAAATAATTACTGTTCTATTTTTATTTTATTACAATATTAATGATGCAATAGAAGGAGAAGAAAAATGGGGTAAAAAAGCTAAAAAGCCTGCATTGTATGGAATATACGAAGTAGAGAGTTTTGTGAAAAATGGAGACATTATGCCTCCACTAACTACAGACACTATTAGATGGAAACGTTTAATAGTTGGTAAAAGGTCATTGGGTATACAAACAATGGATGAAAAGATTAAATATTTCAACGAGGAAACCGACACTATAGTAAAAACGCTACAAATTACCAATAGAAAAGACAGTACAGACATACAAAGGTTTATCTACAAATTTAAGGATAGTCTATACACTTTTGAAAGTATTTACAAAAGTGACACCCTTAAAATTGAAGCCAAAAAGAAAGAAAGAGAGGAGTTTTTATTGATTAATAGAGGATTTCATTGGATTAATGAATTCCCTTTTAATAGATAATTTTACTTACACTCCCAGGTAAAATCAGAAATTTTATATTTTAAACTATTCTTGTAATTGTAGTGCCACCATTCTGTTCTTATGGTCCTGAAGCCATGTTTATTCATAGTTTCACGAAGTAGTTTGCGATTATTAAGTGTAGTTTCTGAAAGATCTTTATAAGCATGATGAGCTTCTTTTCCAAAGTGATCAAAATCGGTACCCATATCAACCTCAGATCCGTCTAATTTCACCAAAGTAATGTCTACCGCTGCTCCTTTGTTATGAATTGATCCTCCTTTGGGGTTTGCCACATATCCAGGGTTTGGAAAAATTTTCCACATCTTTTTCTGGACGCTGTGTGGACGATAGCAATCGAAAAACTTAATTTTGTATCCCTGCTTCATAAAATCTCGGTTCGCTTCTATGAGGGCATCTGCGACCTCATCTCTAACATAGCATTTTGCACAAGAATATACTTTTTCTTTCAGGAAATTATTTTTTGTTGCATACTTCATGTCCAACACAAAATCACTGGATATATTTTCAATATTAATGAAATCTTCATCATTACCATCGGTACTATCTCCAGATAACAATTCAATAGAATCTCTTTTATTAAACAAACTCTGTTCTACCTTATCCCCTCTTAACCGTAATGCTTTAGCTTTTTCTAAGAGAGCTGCTGTTTGACTCTCTGGAAGCTCTTCGGCAGTATTACAGGAAAAAAATATTGCTGAAAAAATCAACACAAGTAATTTTCTAATAACCATAGGCTTTTTGTTTTATCCCAATCCCAATTACAATGATGTCAAAGCTTTTCAAACTGATTCTCCCTCAAAAATCATATTTCTGATATGCTTGACAACTTCTAAATATAATCAATATTTTATTTAATCGTTTCTTTTACACTTCCACACTTTAGCATTTTTTTACCAAAATATGGATTTCTAATCTCTTCAGAATCAGACAACCAATATCCACCTGATCCATCAAAAGCCATCGGACAGTATTGTTTATAAATCTCTCCCGATGTAATTTGTGCCATACTAATCGCTTTACCAACTTCATCTGTAATGGTAACAAAAAAATCTCTCTGCTTTTTGATGTCTTTAGTCAAAGAAATTAGTTTCAAAGTAGCTTTTAGTTGCTTATTCTCTTCTGAATCCTTTAGTATATTCTCCATTTTTTCAGATAAACTTCTCACAACCTCTGCATCTGAATTAACTAGGCCAGCCTTCATATCAAGATATATATTATAAATTTCTTGGATACTTTTGTCAGAAAATTCGACTTCTGATCGTGAATCGGTATGATTTAGATCTACAGCTTCGCCAGTTAATGTTTCAGGTTTTTTATCTTTATGACAAGATATCGTTGCTATTACAATTGCCAAAACTAGTATCCTACAAAACGTTCTCATTATCTTAAAATCTTTCATCAAATAAATCTTGTTAAAAATTAAGTTTACTCATCTTTGATCAAAAAAACAAATTTACTTCATATATAAAACAATTACTACATATGTTTTCCTTGATTCTTAGTTTTTTTTTAACAAAACAATACCATTCTAAACATCCCTGTTTTATAATTTTTTTAAATATTTTTGAAGGAAAATTATTGGAATGCAATTAGAAAATTTGAAACCTGAAATAATATCTATCCTAAAAAACAATCAACAGTCAACAACAGAAAGACTTCAGATGGTTTGTCAACTTCTTAAGGACAAAATATCGTATTACGATTGGGTAGGTTTTTATTTCAGAAATGGAGATAAAGAAGAATTAAAACTTCGCACATTTGCAGGATTAGATACCGATCATAAAATAATTCCGTTTGGAAAAGGGATTTGCGGGCAGGTAGCAGTTTCAAATGAGAATTTTGTCGTTCCAGATGTACAAGCACAGGATAATTATATTGCGTGTAGCGTTAGTGTGAAATCTGAAATAGTAATTCCTTTATTTAAAGATGGAGAAAATATTGGCCAGATCGATATCGACTCTGATACCACAGACCCATTCACAGAAAAGGATGAGCGATTTTTAGAATTTGTAAATCAAGAAGTTGCTAAAATCCTTTAATTATTGTTCCTTCGCTTCTCTAACAATGCTAAATCACGATTTATATGAAAATCTTAGTTACGGGAGGATTAGGATTTATAGGCTCTCATACAGTTGTAGAATTACAAAATGAAGGGTTTGAAGTTATTATAATTGATAACTGCTCAAATTCTTCTGTAAAGGTTCTAGACGGCATTACAAAAGTATCTGGAAACAAACCTGCATTTGAACAATTCGATTTAAGAGAAAAAAATAAGGTTCAGGACTTTTTTAAACGACATGATGATATTGAAGGTGTTATACATTTTGCAGCGTCGAAAGCAGTGGGAGAAAGTGTTGAGAAACCTCTTTTGTACTACGAAAATAATATATCGACCCTAGTGTACATACTACAGCAGTTGAAAGAAAAATCATCTTCCAACTTCATTTTTAGTTCTTCCTGCACGGTATACGGACAGGCTGATGAATTACCAATCACCGAAAATGCTCCTGTGAAAGTAGCAGAATCTCCTTACGGTAATACAAAACAAATTGGTGAAGAAATTATAAAAGACACTTGTAAAGTGACTCCAAATCTAAAAGCAATTTCTCTTCGATATTTTAATCCGATAGGGGCACACCCTACTGCAGAAATTGGCGAATTACCCATAGGGGTTCCTCAAAATCTGGTTCCATTTATCACTCAGACAGCGATAGGGCTTAGAGAAGAACTTTCTGTATTCGGGGATGATTATCCAACATCAGATGGAACTTGTATTAGAGATTATATTCATGTTGTCGACTTAGCAAAAGCGCATGTAGTCGCCTTACAAAGACTATTACAACATAAAAACACTTCAAATTATGAGGTGTTTAATGTTGGAACAGGGAAAGGAAGTACGGTTCTTGAAGTCATACGATCCTTCGAGAAAGTTTCTAAACAAAAATTGAATTATAAGATTGTTGGCAGAAGAGAAGGGGACGTTATCGCGGCTTATGCAGATACCACAAAGGCAAATAAAGAATTAGGATGGAAAGCTTTAAGCAGCCTGGATGATTCGCTAAGCTCTGCCTGGGAATGGGAGCAAAAGGTGAGCCGTCAGAAGTAAAATTTACTACAATCAGAAAAACAAAAAAAACCTGAAGAGTTCTTCAGGTTTTTTTGTTCTCTTTATATAATCCTACTCTATTTCCTAGTAGAATTTTGCTCTTTTATCTTCTATCTCTGCAGCTTCTTTAAGTGCCTCAAATACTTTAGAATTAACTAATCCAGCTTGGGTTTTTGATGCTTGAGCGGCATAGCTTAAATAAGTTTCTAATCCACTAGCAGGCGTATTCTTGGTAACTTCTACCACATAAACTCCATTATTACCGAAAATAGGCTCTGAAACATTACCTGTCTCCATTGCAAAAGCAGCCCCGACCACTTTTGGTTCTGTACCTGCTCCACTAATCGTTGGTGTTTTCATATTTAATGCTGAAGCCGTCTTTACAGTTTGACCAGTATTTGCGGCAATCTCTTCTAGAGTATTACCAGAAATCTTATTCTTGAGCATTTCTACTTTCTTTTCTTTTATTAGAATTGGTTTTACTGTAGGACTGGCATCAGATACAGCCATAGTACCCTTGGCCGATTTACCTGTTAATTGAACCACAGCATACCCCTCTGCAATATCAAATCTTTTTATGGCTCCAACTTCTGTTTCTTCATTAAAAGCCCACTGCACAATAGCTCTTTGACTTCCTATTCCTGGAATATTTTCATCCAATTCTTTGATCTTATTCACAGGACGCACAGCCAAATTATTTTCTTTGGAAACTTCTTCAAAGTCTTTATCTTTTGCAGTCATTTGAAATTTTGTAGTCTCTGTAAAGATGGTATTAATAGTTCTTTCGCTTGGTTCAATCTTTTGTGCTACAGTAGCTATCTTTATTGCTTTTTGCTCATTTTTTTGATCTTCAATACGAATAATATGATATCCAAATTGCGTTTCAACAATTCCTATATCTTCAACTTCATTATCAAAAACATAGTCGTTAAAAGCTGGCACCATAGCTCCTGGAACAAAATATCCTAAATCCCCTCCTTTATCTTTGTTAGAACTATCTGCTGAGAACTCTGCAGCGATAGAAGAAAATTTACTTTTATCAGATTTTATTACATTAACAATGCTATCAGCCAAGCTTTTCGCTTCTTCTTTAGTTCTTTTTATATCACCTGCAGTACGAAGACCTTCCCATGCAATCAAAATGTGACTTGCTTTTGCAGAATCTGGCATTTGCTTTTGAGCAATAACCCTTGATATTTTGATATACTCTCCATCTTTGTAAGGACCAAATACTTCTCCAATCCCAAGATTATATAGAGTATCAGCAACTGTTGTAGGTAAATCATTCTTAAATTTAAAACGATCATCAAATTTCAAAGAAGAATTTTGATTCACAAATTCTTCTGCATTTTCTGTATTTCTGAATCCTTTTACAGAATCATTAGTTTTAGTAGCATCAACGAACTCTACTTTATCATCCAATAAAGCAGCAACTTTCGAGGTTACTTCTTTTTCATCTTCAATACTCGGTTCTTCCTTGAACAAAACATAACGAATGTTTCTTGATGCATCTGATTTATATTGTTCGGCATGCTTATCTATATACGATTTAATTTCTTCATCGGTCACCGTTACTTCGGTATCCTGAATACTAGAAAACGGAAGCTGAACATACTTAATATTGACATTATCATTTTCCATTTTATAAGCTAACTCACCTTCTTTTAATGTAGAACCAACACCAGCTTTAATCAAATTTAAGTAAATCTCTTCTTTAGCACTTTTACTCATATTTTCTTCGTACTCTAACCACTGCTGATATGCTTGAGGCGAAGTAGCTTTTATGTTGGCAACATACTCTTGCATTTTAGCTTTATCAAAAACACCTGCTTCATTTTGAAAAGTAGGATTATTTGCCAAAGATTCTTCTAACAATTGGTTGACCTGGTCTTCTCCTACTTTTATACCCAGCTCTTCAAACTGTTCTTCGAATACTGCCTGACGCACTTCTTGGTTCCACACATAATTCATTGCTTGAATGCTAGATCCTCCGGCACCGAAACTTCTAGAAGCAGTTTCCACTTTTTTGGCAAATTCAGTTCTATCAATGTCTTTTCCATTTATGGTAGCAATAGTATTTTCTGCTCTTTGAGAAATCGCTCCTCCATTACGAATCAGATCTGCAAGTACAAAAGAGAATAGCGCAAGTGCGATGATCACGATTAGAAAAATGGAACGTTGTCTGATTTTATTTAAAACTGCCATGATGTATTAAAATTTATTCGAAATATAGTGGGCGAAAATACCATTTTATTGTAATAATACCAATTAAAGAGTAAAGAAATAAATCTTCATATTTTTATGTAAAATTAAAAGCGGTATTGGAGGTAATTTTGATCAACTAATTTTTGAATACTGACCCGGAAAAGGAATTAGAAAATGGGCTATTCATCTATCTTTACTTCGAGTTCTACGATCTCTATTTTGGTATTTGAAGTTTCTATAATTTTTATTTTGAAATTATCAATCACAACCTCTTCTTCTTGTTGTGGAATTTCTTCAGTATGGTTAACAATCATCCCTCCCAACGTTTCATAATTTTCACCTTCCGGAAGGTTCAACTTGTATGTTTCATTGATGTAATCCACCTCAATTCTTGCAGAAAAGAGGTACTTATTGCCACTAAGTTGTTTTTCGATAAGCTCGACAGAGTCATGCTCGTCTTCTATCTCTCCAAAAAGCTCTTCTACAATATCCTCTACAGTAATAATTCCACTGGTACCACCATACTCATCTATAACCACAGCCATACTCTTATGCTTCTTCGTTAATAGATTAAGTACATCTTTGACAAACATAGTCTCTGGAACAAAAACCACAGGGAGTAATATCGAGCGTAAAGATTTTGGTTTTTTAAAGAGTTCAAAGGAGTGAATATACCCAATAATGTCGTCTACGGTACCATTATATACTATTATTTTTGACAAGCCTGTGTCTATAAACAACTTGCTCACTTCATCTATCGACTGAGATTTTTCTACAGCTACAATCTCGGTTCTTGGGATCATAACCTCTCTAGACTTAACATCTGAAAAGTCCAATGCATTCTGAAAAATTTGAATTTCACTATCTATTTCATCATGTTCTTCTACAGTTTCCATTTGTTCATTGATGTAGTCGCCTAATTCTGTCTTGCTAAAAGCAAGTTGAACCTGGTCTCCATCGGTTTTAAAAAATCTTTTTAGAACAACATCTGAAACCCATATTACAAAGGAAGAAATAGGCGAAAATATGAGATAGAATACGTATGCAGGAAATGAAAATGCTTTCAATAATGTGTTTGAATAGATCTGAAAAAATACTTTGGGCAGAAACTCGGCTGTAATTAAAATTATTACCGTTGTAATTATTGTCTGGGTTAAAAGCTTTAAATTTGTTAAAAAATAATCAAGTATCCAAAAATTTGATGGGAGAAAGGACGCAAACACGTTCATCAATAGTTCACCCATATAAAAACCATATACCACCAAAGCGATATTATTACCTACCAACATCGTAGCGATAAATTTTGAAGGCTTTTTTGTTAAACGCGTTAGAATATTGGAGATAAAACCTCCTTGTTTCTTTTCTATTTCAATATGAATCTTATTTGAAGAAACATAGGCAATTTCCATTCCTGAAAAGAAAGCAGAAAGAAGAAGGGAAAATACAATAACAATAATGCTTAATTCCATGAATTAGTCTTTGTTATTTACTTCAAATCGTTTTCTGAAATTTCTTTTAAAGAAGAACATAAAAAGAGCAATCGCTGCAAAAAAAAGATAAAGGTACCCTTTTCCTCCCTCTAATCCCCATTCTTCATATGCCTGGTACAAAAAAAAACACATGATTGCCAAATACGCATATTCAAAAAACTTAAACACTTTCATCATAGTCTTTAATTACTCTTTGATAAGTATAACCCCATCGTTAATTCTTGAATTCAAGATAGTAAAATCCTGATTAGCATCAAAACCATCACCTTCATTAATATCTCCACCTGGCAAGTAACTCTTGTAAGGTCGATCTGTAAAAACCCAATTAATATTTTGGTCCCAATATAATTGATCTGCTTGCAAATGCGTACTATCTGCAGTTTTGATATCAACATTTCCAATCATATCAATTAAGGCAGTTTGTTGATAGGAGATCGCATAATCAGAAGTTATTTTACTCACTTTTCCTTCTTCATCTATGACATCTAAAATAATCCCTTCAGGAAATTCGTGATAACCAAATGATCTATGAGTATAATCCAGTATTCTTTTTGCTTTAAGCACGGCCGTAAGCCTTCCAGAATCTGTGTATTTTAGATTTACATCGAATGCCTCGCCTATGGGCGCATCCTCAGAAATAACATAGTTTTGGTCGCTTGTTGTATTCGACTGGCATGAAAAAAACAATGTCACAGCCAAAGCTGTGACAAAGTTGATGAATATATGATAATTTTTATTTTGCATTACAGCTTGGGCACTCTAACAGTTTCACCAATCCAACATCCTATAGCTACCGAAGTTACTCCCGGATTATTAAAGATATCGGTTTTTGAAGGCGCCTTTGCTTTATAGTTAGCTGCTGTTTGATTAGCAGTAGATTTTAAACTTGGATCAACCTTTCCTGCTCTTCTCGCATAATTTTCTGCTAACCAGTAAACGGCTCTTTTACTAAATACGTCTGTACCACATTGATTAGCACTACTTGCAATCATACTTGCAATTCTAAGGTATGCTGTACCCATAGACGGTTTATATTTTAAGGCTTTTCGGTAATACCCTCTTGCACTTGCTTTGCTACCTTGTTTTTTCAAAACTTCTCCTATTCTGAAATATACCTTTGCTTTATCACTTGCCTTCTCTTCCATGTCTGCAGATTGATTAAAGTACTTCAACGCTACCGATGTTTTCTTATCCTTCAGGGCAAGTATTCCCAAATAATAAGCTGTCTTTGCTGAAGGCTCTAGCTTGTGTTGAGATTCTACCAGTTTAAAGAATAATGGATCATCGGTACATTCTTTTGCATACATTCTTCTTGACGCACTTTTTACCCACTTGATATCACCTTTTTTAGCATCAAACTGACCATTATATAAAGGGATTAAATTGGTACAATCAGCTCTTGCTCCTAATTTTTGATTAATCCCTGCTTTTACTTTACTAAAAGCTGCAAGATTGATCCCTGCGTTTTTGAGTTTTCTCTTTTCTTTTGAAGTCAACGCAGTACCCGATTCTTCTTTTTCTGTTAATGTCGAGATAATTTCTGCTCTTTTACTTTCTTCATCCTCAATTTTTTCGGTGATATCATCATAAAGATCAAAAACTTCCTGAAGCTCTCTTTTACCTTCATCATGTAAATCTACAAATAGAGAAAAGTAGGTATATAATTTCTTTGCTCCGGTAAAATTATCCTTGTCTTCAGTATAAGCTTTATGGAATTCGATAAATTGCTCATAGTTTGTTCCAATTTTATTGTCAAACATTAGCTGACCTATATCAGAGTGCAGATCCCCTATCTTAGTTTTTCCTGGAAAATACTGAAAACGTTCTTTTTCAAGAGCAATAAGTTCTTTGGCAATAGCTGTTTTTTGTCCATCAGCAGCTTTTTTCATTTTATCCTTTAGCAACTTCTCCCCGAATTGATACGTTGCAACACTATATGTTGGACACTCTTTCCTTACTTTCCATAGCGGCTCTTCTGCTGCTTGATAATTTTTTACTTTAGCATGCTCATAAGCAATTGATGCTGTAGTAGCACAATCTGTAGCCTGAGCACTAACGCTAGTAGCGCCTAAAACTAACCCTGCTGCTATTGTAAATAAATGTTTGGTATTCATAGCTGTAAAATTGTGTTAATTAAATTTTATTTTTCTAAACCATTTATCGTTTAAAGATAAACTTATAGAGACATTAAAAAAGTCTTCCCTTACTAGTCCAAAGTCTTTGGTACCTCGTTGGCCATATTCAAAACCTATATTTGTATTAGAGAATAATCTACCAACTGGTAATCCTACTCCAAAAGATATGCCAAACTCGTCTATAGATTCGTTATTGATATTTAATCCTGTTTCTTCATAACGAAATCCCGCTCTATATGTAACCCTACTAAAATAGTTGGTTAATGAATTATATTTAGGAATATAGAACCCTCCTACTTTAAATTTTGAAGCGTTACTATACTCAACATTTTCTCTTATGAACAAAGCTTCGGTATAATCTCCAGAATCTGAATAGGTATATTCTGCCCCTACAAACCAATTTTTAGGATTACCAATTCCAGTACCTACTTTTAACTCTGCTGGAATATCAATCTCGCTTTCTTCAAGTTCTGTTTCTTGTCTATCGATAACTACCTCTTGACCATTATTCCCTAGCAAGATTGAAGACAGCTCTCTAGAACCATCAAATGTCAACGAAAATGATGGTGTTGAAACCACAGAAGCAGACAACTCTAGTTTCTCTGACACCATTGTCTTGTACATTAGTCCCAGGGATAAACTAAATGATGATAAATTCGCACTAGTTATCTCTCTTGTATCAAATTGCACGTCTGGTCTGCTTAAAATAGATTTCTCCTCTATATTACCAAAGTTATAATTAAAATCCAAACCTACACTTAGATTATCATTAACTTTAAGTCCTGCTGCCAAAAACACTTTGTTCAACCCTCCAGTGCCTGTAAATAGCTCTTCTACACCATTATCATCAATATTATCTAATTGATATCCTACAGAGGTAAGAGGAATTACTCCGAATCCAAATCCAAATTTACCAGCAGGGATACCAATGGCCAAATAATCTAAAGTTGCGTTATCTCCCGATGAAGATTCTGTTTGATTGCTAATTTTAAAATTATTGTATGTAGCACCAACTGCATATGTAGTTAGCCGAAGTTCACCAAAAGATGCTGGATTTTGAAGATTTAAATGTATGCTATCCGCATAAATACTCAATCCCCCCATCGATCTATTTTCTACTGTACCTTTAAACTTCTGAATTCCTATTCCGTAAAAAGAATACGGCGATGAAGTTCCTTCTTGAGCATTTGACATTACGGCAACAAGCATCAACACGACTACTAAAATCTTCTTTATCATCTACTATTATTAAAAGCTAAAATGTAGTTTAATCCCTCCAATAAAAAATTGGAAGTGGCAAATATGCCATTTTTTAATCTTTTAGACAAAAAATGTGCATCCCCTCCGGTTAAAATAACTGTTAAATCAGGATAAATGTTGCAATATTCTTCAATTAATCCTTTGATTTCATTTAAAACTCCGTGTATAACTCCAGAATGTATTGCTTCTTCTGTACTATCCCCTATGACACTTCTTGGTTCTTTTAATTCTAACAACGGTAGTTTTGCAGTAAATGTATGTAGGCTAGTATATCTTAATTTTATACCGGGAGAAATAGATCCACCAAAATATTGTTCTTTGTTATTCTTAAAATCATATGTTATACATGTTCCTGCATCTATAATCAGAACATTTTTTCCTGGGAACTGATCAACAGCTGCTGCTACAAGTGCTAATCTATCTAGACCAAGTGTCTTCGGGGTTCTGTATAAATTCTCGAATGGCATTTCTATTAAATGATCTAAAACTAAAGTCTTAAAAAAAACGTTTATGTGCTCTGTAAGTTCTTCCCGTACATTAGAAACTGAAGAAATTATCGCATCTGTAATCAAAGGATAATTTCTTTTGAGGGTACTTATAGTCTCTTTAAAATCAACTTGTTCTATTACATCCTTATAAACAATTTGTGATTCATTAAAAACTCCTATCTTAATGTATGTGTTTCCTATGTCTATAACAAGATTCATGCTTTGTAAGGTAAACGGCAAAAGTACAAAACCATTTTTTCAATTTTTTCTTTTGACTATTAAAAAAAGCGTTCTATATTTGCATCCGCTTACAGCGAGGTGCCTTAGCTCAGTTGGTAGAGCAAAGGACTGAAAATCCTTGTGTCCCTGGTTCGATTCCTGGAGGCACCACCTCAAAAACCCGAACAAAATCGTTCGGGTTTTTTCATATAAACATAATTAGATGCGATGGTAATTACCAATAAGTTACTATTTTTGCTCAGCAATTTTTTACTATGACTTATCATAAAAACCTACTTATCTGTATCTTGTTAATACTTATTACAAACAAAATACATTCTCAGGATTCTAAGGAAGTTTTAGATTCTCAAGACACACAGGACTCGTTAAACACAGCAAATACTCAAGAAAAAATGACTGCCTGGCAGGCTATCAAATATGATGGTTTGTCTATATATGGTAGTGTAAAAAATGCTTATACCCAACCTTTTAGATGGAAAGGTAAGGATTGGTTAACTTTTGGTGGTATTATGGCAGGAACTACTATTCTTCTAGCTGCTGATGATCCTGCAAATGAATATTTTGCAGAACAAGCGGAGGATATACCAGAATTTGTTAGAGAAGCTAGCTTTAGATTTGGAAAACCACTCTTTAACTATGGTCTTACTACAAGTGTATATGCATTAGGCTTAATCACTAAGAATAAAAAGATAAGAAAGACGGGAGTGCTTCTTATTGCATCTGCGACTGCAGGAGGGCTTCTTCAAACGGTAAGCAAGACGTTGGTTGGACGAGCTAGACCACTTACTGGTAAAGGTAATCTTCATTTCAAGTTTTACTCAGGTGGTGATGCAGGTTTTCATTCTTTTCCCTCTGGTCATGCAATTCTTTCGATTACCACTGCCTATGCAATTGGTAAACAATTTAAAAATCCGTTTATAAAAGGAGGTATTTATGCTCTCGGTATGCTCTCTCCTATATCTCGTCTTTGGGAAGAAGCACACTGGCTTACCGATGTCGTTTTGAGTACTGCCTTAAGTATAGTTATAGTAGATGGTATAGAAAGATATCTAGAAAAAAAAGAGCGATATGTATATGGCCTTAAAAAGAATAAAATCAACTGGAACCTTAGCCTGGGTGCTGGACGAATTGGGGTCATTGGCAGGTTTTAGCTTCTCGTGATTTAATTTTTAATAAAATTCTTTTTTATAATAGGTTGCCGCATCTTGCAACAACAAATCGAGATATTGATTTTCAGATGTTAAGCGGGTTTCATCCCAATTCAAGTATTTAATAAGGTCTTCTTCTACAATAGACCTGTACTTATGCACACTACTAATATCAAAGTAGAGTCGTCCTGTTCTTCTCACAAAGAAATCTGCTAAACCATTCGTCATTTCATGATGTACACTATACCATAACTCTGCTCTTATTAACCTCTCTTCGATGGCATCATTTAAAAAATAATCTACTTTATTGATGATATAATCTGTTTGTTTTCCGTAGGTAGACACCAGATACCAACCATAATATGGATCCTTAATTTTTAAATCTTTAAGTTGTTGGGTGATTTGATCCATATAAAATGTAACCTCTTTAACATCTTGAAGCGGGTCACTTGTTAATTGGATTTGTTTTGTATGTGATTTAGAAATACTATCTCTTTTCTTACTTGGCATCGTTTTCAGTACGGTATCAACAACTCGTTGTGCCATTTTTCGATACCCTGTAAGCTTTCCTCCTGCAATAGAGATCAATCCTGTTTTTGAAATAAAAATTTCATCTTTTCTGGATAATTCAGAAGGATCTTTTCCATCCTCATGAATTAAAGGTCGTAATCCAGCCCAATTAGATTCAATATCCTCTACAGTAAGATTTAAACTAGGAAACATATGATTTACTGCCTTAAGAAGATATTCAGCATCCTCTTGTATTGCAACCACCCGGTTTAAATTTGCCTTATAGTTTGTATCTGTGGTACCCACATATGTCGCTCTTCCTCTTGGAATCGCAAAAATCATTCTTCCATCGGGTACATCAAAATAAATAGACTGCGTTAATGGAAATCTTTCTCTAGAAAAAACAAGATGAACCCCTTTGGTAAGATGTAAATGCTTCTTATTCATAGAATGATCTTTTTCACGTAATAGATCTACCCATGGACCTGCTGCAGAAACGTAATTCCTCGATGTAATGGTAAACGTTTTTTGGGTATTATGATCTATGCATTGAACACTTTTAATCTTGCCATCTTGATCGTAGTTAAAAGAAGCCATTTCGCAATAGTTTATACCATTTGCACCAAAAGAAGCTGCTTTTTTTAGTAATTCTATGGTCAACCTAGCATCATCCGTCCTGTACTCTGCATAATATCCACCCCCAGTAAGGCCCTCTTTAGCAAGTAACGGTTCTTTATCTAAGGTTTCTTGGGCGCTCAACATTTTTCTTTTATCATCTCCTTCTACATTGGCGAGGAAATCATAAACTTTTAATCCCACAGAAGCCATAAATTTACCATAAGTTCCTCCTTCAACTAAAGGAAGTAACATTTTTTCTGGCACCACTAAATGAGGAGCGAGTTTGTGTACCGTAGCCCGTTCACTTCCTGACTCCTTGACCAATCCTATTTCCATTTGTTTCAGATACCTCAATCCCCCATGAATTAGCTTTGTTGACTTATTGCTAGTTCCCGAAGCAAAATCGTTCTTTTCTACCAAACATACTTTTAAACCTCTTGAAGAAGCGTCTAAAGCGATTCCCGCACCAGTTACTCCACCACCTATAACTAGGAGATCATACTTTTCATTTGTGGCTCTGCTCAGTTGTGTATTACGGTCCAGAACAGAAAAACGAATAGGACCTTCTTCTTTAACCGCCAACATATTTTTGTTAACTGTCTTAGTGCGTTCTACTGCTTGCTTCCATCCAAGATACTTTCTACTACGCTCGTGCTCCGTAATTGCTGGTGTAAAAACGGTATCAATTGCTCTTATTTTTGAAATATCCTTTTTAGTCCATATGCCCGATTTTATTCCTGCAAGAAAAGCGGCACCCAAGGCAGTCACCTCAAGCATTTTAGGACGGTCTACCGCTACATTAAGAATATCGGATTGAAACTGCATCAAGTAGTCGTTGGCTGAAGCTCCCCCGTCAACCTTAAGTTCTTTCATTTGTTTACCGCTATCTTCGATCATTGCTTCTAGCACGTCCCTGGTTTGATATGCTAAGGCTTCTACGGTAGCTTTTATAACTTCGTTTTTACCGGAATCTAAGGTAAGACCATAAATAGCTCCCTTGGCTTCCATATCCCAATGAGGAGCACCCAAACCGGCAAAAGCAGGAACTACATATAAATCATCAAGAGATTTGGTAGATTTGCAAATTGCTTCGGTTTCGGTTGCATCTTGAATAATTTGAAGTTTATCCCGTAACCACTGTATCGAAGCTCCACCAACAAAAATACTTCCCTCTAAAGCGTATTTAATAGTGTCCTCTGGCAGACTACAACACAAGGTGGTCAATAATCCGTTTTTAGAAGTATATGGTTTTTTTCCTGTATTAAGGAGCATAAAACAACCTGTACCATACGTATTTTTGGCAATACCTGATTTATATCCCCCTTGTCCAAATAGTGAAGCTTGTTGATCTCCTGCAACACCATAAATTGGGATATGTGTACCTCTATAGTTCACATGTCCAAAATCTGAAGAAGAATATTGCACCTCAGGAAGGACTGAATTAGGAATATTCATAGCGTTCAATAACTTATCATCCCAATCAAGATCAATAATATTATAAAGCATGGTTCTGGATGCATTAGAATGATCTGTTATATGTTTTGCACCATTAGTGAACTTCCAGATTAGCCATGTGTCTATCGTACCAAATAGCAAATTTCCTTTTTTAGCTTTTTCTCTCGCACCTTCTACGTGATCCAAAATCCACTTTAATTTGGTTCCTGAGAAGTACGAATCAATTACCAAACCAGTATTTTTAGATATATATTCGCTCAACCCCATAGCCTTAAGATTTTCGCAAATCTTAGTGGTTCTTTTATCTAACCACACAATGGCATTGTATATTGGCTCTCCTGTGTTTTTATCCCAAACCACCGTAGTTTCCCGTTGATTGGTGATACCAATACTAGCAATCTCTTCTATAGCTACACCCGATTTTTTAATCACTTCATCAAAAACCTCTTGCTGGTGTGCAAAAATCTCGTTGGGATCATGCTCTACCCATCCCGATTTTGGATAATGCTGGGTAAGTTCTTTCTGGGAAATTCCACAAATATCGCCTAAACTGTTAAAAATAATAGCTCTGGTACTTGTGGTTCCCTGATCAAACGCTATGATGTATTTTTTGGTCATATCTGAAAATTTATAAATGACCAACTTCACGAGATAAAATTCTTATAAAAATCCTTAAAAAAAGAATAATAATTCAATGAAAATGCTGATCACATACAAATATCTAAAGTATCAATGCAATAGAAAAGTTAATCTTTAATAAATAAAAATGTAATCGTTTGTATTATTTTTTATACGCAACATGTACGATTTCATTAAATTTTTTATAAAGAATTCCATGAAATACAATAGGTTTTCCATCTATGAAGAATTACTTTAATTACCGATTTTCAATCGGTAGAAATATTTCTGCTTTCCATTGCAGCTCATTTCCATCCAGCATTGGATCATTATAAAAAACTTCTAAAGGTTCTTTTTTAACTAAGATATTATTGGAGGCTGCATATTGTAATAATACAAACCAAGCTTCGTCACTATTTCTATAATTTCCGTAATATGTTGCTTTTAAGGCTTTTTGAGAATTTCGTTTCGTATATACAATCTTCGAGTTAACAGGTAAGGAGTCTTTATACGTGACTGGGAACCCAAAGTCCATTTCAATATTGTCTGTCTCTAGATTCCAATTATTAATTTTCACAAAAGGATATCCGTTTCTTTGAACTTTGCTATCTAATAGTTTGGGATATAAATAGCCATTTTGGCTCATCATTTCTTGAGCTTTACTATCTCGTTTTACCCTCGAGGAAACTGACAATGTTTCCATTGGTGGTAATTCAGTTTCTCCATTAACAATCACCTTAAAGGTATTTGTATACCTAATCAATTCATTTCTGTAATCAACTAAATCCTCTTTTACAAGCTCAACAATCGAAGAAGACCCGGTTATTATCTTTAATCTATTTTGAATAGAATGTTCTTTAGAAATTATACCAACCTTAATCTTAGTTATGGTATCTTTTACACTCTCGAAATGCCAATCCAAAATGACTGCTTCATCATTTATTATAATTTCCTGTTCAAGATAAGTATTGTCTATTGTAGCAATTTCGATATTAATTTTTGACTCTATTCTTTTTACCTGATGGTACACTCCTAATGGGGCTAGATTTGCTTTAAAGGTAATCACATAATCATATTTTTTGAGAAATAAATACCAGGTAATTAAGCCTAGAAGTATGATCAAAATACCAATTGCTATTTTCTTCATTTGTCTACTAATTACATTAGATGTTTAATCATTATTGGTCATCTCAAGTTTTTTGACCACATATTTTCCCAATTCCCGGCCTTGTTCTAGACCTAGATCGATAGCCGCCCTATAGTGAATCCCTCCATACAATCGACTAATTGCGGCTTCGTCTGCCGCCTGATTAAAAGAAACAAAAGAGCGAATAGGCAGTCCATATTGTAGTTCTGTATCATCATTAAAGGCAAAATCATCTCCAAAAATATGGGTAAGCACTGTCGAAGCAGCCCCAGAGACTACTGAATGCCCACTGGGGTATTCTGGAAAAGGAGGAGTTTGTAGAACAGGTTCCCAGTTTTCATCAATATGTTGATTAATTAAGGTTTCTGGTCTAATTAAATTACTTCTGTATTTCTCGTCCCAACAGCTAATAAATGCATCTGCGATAGCTATCGATGTTTTGGTATAGGCATACACTGTTTTATAAAAATCTGCTTCGGTTTTTTTGCAGGCAATCTTACAAATCCCAATCCAATGTGCTCCAGGTGTAATTTTTTTGGTAGCAAACATCAAATGACCCTTATGCGTAGATACATAAGGATTACAATCCCAAAACTGTGCTATTTGTAATTTTTCTGAAGTTTCTCCTTCTTCTTTGATGGTCTTTCCTACCTCATAGGTTTCTGTTAGTTCTTTATAAAATTGGGAATCTTTTTCTAAAGAAAAATCAGGATGTTTTGATGGCGTGAATTGTGAAGCAGAATCTATGATCGATGTTCTAATTGCCCTCCAATGCGGTTCTATACCATCCATATAATCTGGCGGAGTAGGTTGCCAACGCGCGGGATCATCTGTATTTACTGAAAATTTGGGCATGGTGCGTGTTTGTGCATAGTTATCGGTAGACAACCACTCTTTAATATGTTTTGCCACAGCTAATCCATACGATTTAGAATCATTGAAGCTATTTTGGTTTATAGATGCCCAAGAGTTGTATAAACTATCTCTATACGCTTCGACCTTATCTTCTGAAAACACGAGTTCTTTACCTATTTCTAGGTATGCAATCAAAGCAGCTACTTTAAAATTAACAGCTTTTGTAGTATCAACTTTTGGTACCTGAGTAAGACCATGCAATTGACCTGCTAAAGTCTTATATCCTGTTTCGCCTTGACAAATAACTTCATAAGCCGCGATATTAGGATAATTATATATTCTACTCGCCACTGGGGGGGAGAATATATCATGGACCATCACTTCTGTAATTTTATCTACAACTGTATGATAATCATTTGGTGTAATTTCTATACTAACATTTTCTTTTTTACAAGAGAAAAATAGTACAAGACCAGTGAAAACTACTATCCATTTAGCTTGCCTCAAGGTATACAACTTGGTATTCTTACAGTATTTACTATCACATCTCGACTTCGCCCGGGATGACGAAAGAATACGTTTTCGATCAATCAAATTCATAAATTTCAGCTTTTCTATTGTTTATAGTAATAAGCAAGTAATCCTTACCGTCAAAATTAATAATATTTAGTCCTCTTACTAGTTTTTGGGTAAGGTTAATATTTAGCTCATTGGCTTTAATAACCTTTCCCTCTTTTTGGAGTATTGCACCACCAAAACCATCAAATCTTCCGTGATAAGGTATCAACCCAAAATAATTACCTGCCATAAACACTTCTTCATTCCCATCTTTGTTAAAATCATATCTCAGCATTTTGGTGATGGGTGCAACCTGAAGTTCTTCTTTAAAAGGAATAAACGTAAACACTCCGTTATCATTTTTTAGATATCCCGAAGCCAATTGATCTACTTCAAATAAAGTTGCATGATCTAGGGCTGTGACACCAAAAATCTCTTCAACGGTTTTGCCGGCAAAGGAAGTATAACTCGTGAATTTTTTCCGAAGAAAATTTAACTGACTGGCTAATTCATCTAATCCCAAAGCGGTATAATAGTTTCCGTTTTTGGGAAGTGCTATAATGGTTTCTGTTTTTTGGTTGTTATCAAAATCCCCATAATACATTTTTAGAGGAAACTCTGCAGAGGCCTTAAACTTAGTATTCAACCCAAAGTTGCCCAACAAATAATCCATATCGCCGTCATTATCGATATCAAATTCTACTATAGATTGCCATAAACCATTGAGCCTATGGTGTAGCATCGAATCTGTTATATCAACCAGATTTCCTTTATCATTTTTGAAAAAATGTGGAGACATCCATTCTCCCACTACAATCAGATCTTTTACTTTATCCCCGTCAACATCTGTCCAAATAGCATCGGTAACCATTCCTACTTTTTGAAGTGCTTTATTCTCTTTTCGACTGAAGGTGCCTTTGTCATTAAGCAGAATATATGAATTTGGGATCTTTCCGAAGTCATTAGACACCGCGTACCCTCCAACAAACAAGTCTACATCCCCATCCTGATCGATATCATACGGTTTTATAACAGATTCGTGCTCAAAAAATTCGGGATATTCTCCTTTTCTTAGTCCTAACTTCGAGTTTACATATAACCGATCAACCAATTCTTTTGAGTTTCCATAAAATTCTCCTCCAGAGGATGCCACCAAAAGATCATTCTTACCATCCTGATTTAGGTCTTCGATGATTGCAGTTACATCTTCTTTGCGTTGATCAGCTTCAAGTATATCGATCTTCTGCGCTTCAAAACCATTTGAAGTTTGAATATAGATTTTGGAGGTTTCATTTTTTGAACTTCCGAAGAAAACATCATCCTTGCCATCACCATTAAGATCACCAATAGCTGTTGCCGGACCTTTATCTGATATTTTATACGGAATGAGCTTTTGCCGGTTAAAATCAATATACTTATTCTCTTTATGCACATAGTCTAAACCAGGAATACTATCTACTTTTTTAAACCATCCCTTTGCTACAGGAAACAACTTTTTATAATCTACAGCTTCTCTTTTATGCAACACTTTTATAGTAAGCGTTTGATTCGTTTGGATGTTTTCTGCTACCTGTATCGTATTATCTGGCCAAATAATTTTAAGAGAATCTACCATGCTTTCGTTTCCATATCCAAAATGAATGATCGCCTCTGATGAAGACTGAAAGCCTTTTGTGGTATATAACTGTTTATACTGCTGTATTCCTTTGTGATAGGATAGTACCTTAGTCCCGATCCCAAATGTATTGGGTTTTTTAAAATTGAACTTCAGCTTCAGATAATTTGCAGTAGTATTGGTGTTATTTCTGTAAAATACAGCGTGATCATTTATGGTATTCGTTACTATATCTATGTCTCCGTCATTATCAAAATCTGCATAGGCACTTCCGGTTGACACATTTTGATCACCAGGCAACCATCTTTTGGATTGATTTGTAAATTGTATTCCTGCCTGCCCTTCGAATATATAATTTTGAACCACTCCCGATGGCATCATATCTAATGCTTCTTGATCTACTAATTTAGTTTTTGAAAGTTTCTCTTTAATCTTATTGTTAGAAATATATTTGATATAATCCAGATCGTTTGGTCTTTTTGGTATTCCGTTTGAGATAAAAACATCTTGTTCCCCATCCTGGTTATAATCGGCAAACAAGGTACTCCAGCTCCAGTCTGTAGCCGCTACACCGCTTAGCAGTGCTGTTTCCTGAAAATACTTTCCGCCTTGGTTAATGTGAAGCATATTGCGTGCATATTGGTAATGATAACCCAACTTATTGATACGCATCTGGAGCATATCTACCGTTTCATCACCAGCAGAGGATTTCAATATTTTTTCATCTTCGGGAGTCATATCCAAAGTGAGTATATCCTGATATCCATCATGATTAATATCGGCAACATCACTACCCATAGAAAAACGACTTATGTGCCCGAATTTCTCTTTTAGTTGCTCTGTAAATGTTCTGTCTTTATTATTCATATAATAATAATCGTCTTCGTGAAAATCGTTGCTTACGTAGATGTCTGTATATCCATCATTATTAAAATCGGCAGTTGCAATGCCCAAACCATATCCGTTACCACCGCCAAAAATACCAGCTGCTGTACTTACATCTGTAAATTGCTCACCATCATTACGAAGTAGTTTGTCGCCACTTGTTTTACTTCTATTATTTCGTAAAGAAGCGCTACCAAAGGAATTTTGAGTATGGATCGCATGATTTAAAAGATACAGGTCTAAGTCTCCATCATTATCATAGTCAAAAAAACTAGCAGCAGTAGAATAATTCTGAAAATCTAATCCATATTGAGAAGCTTTTTCTGTAAAGGTACCATCTCCATTGTTCATAAAGAGCTCGTTTGTACCTTGTAAACCTTGAATTCCTGCCACAGCACACACATAAATATCCAGAAAACCATCTCCATTTACATCGGCCATAGTGGTTCCCGTATTCCAATCTGAGTTTCCCGAGACACCAGCTTTTTGAGTAACATCTTCAAAGCGGAAGTTCCCCCGGTTGAGATAAAGCTTATTTTTTCCCTGATTAGACGTAAAGAATACATCCACCAGGTTGTCATTATTAATATCCCCTACAGCAACTCCTGCCCCGTTATAGAAATATAAATAATCAAGGATATTCAAATCTTTGGTAGGGATCAACTGATTCTGAAACGTAACACCGGTAATTTCTGAGGATATTTTTTCAAATAATTCTCCCTGATGCAGATTTTGTTTTTCGCATCCTATCAAAAGGATCAATCCAAAGATGAGTATGCTCGTATTTTTGATCATTATTTTTATTCTTACTCAATTGAGGCTTCAAAACATAGTATGAAGTGCATTTAACTAATTTCTAAACGTATTCAATAAATTTCAAACCTCATTCAGTCAGTCATCCTTGTCAAGTTAATAAATCAATCAGTCCGCATAGTCCTGCACCAATTATTATAGACCAAGAAATCCAATCTTTAAATTCATTGTTCTTGTGTTTTAGAAACAGTATATGAAGTCCTAAATGCACTATCATAAACACATTAAATCCGTAAATAAATGCTTCAATATTCTGGCTGTGTGTCAGTTTCCAAAACACAAAGTAGAACAGGGGAACGTGTGCAAATACGAAAACTATATGTCCAACTTTGTCACTCAGCATTGATAACCCAGGAAATATTCGCCACTCCTTGCAACGTATTGCATCCATTTCGTGCATTGTCAAAAGGGAAAGTCCTAAGTAAAAGAAAATATGTTCTGTCATCTTAATTTTCTAATTCTTTTGCGTTAATGTTGTTTTTGGTTGCAGCTAACACAAAAAATAGTATAATGTTACTTCTTCAGTTTAAAAATCTTAGGAGCCTTATTGTTAATCACTACAACAAGATGTTTTTCTCCAGAGGTATTCGTGATCCACTGCATAGCCATTACCTCATCCTGAACCAGAAATCCTGTTGACTTTTGATCAATATACCTTCCATTCTCGTCACTTATCATAATATTTCCTTTACCGGCATCTAGTCTTGAAAACTGTGGTTTGAAATTATGTTGATTACCCGCCAGAATGAGATCTAAGACACCATCGTTGTTAAAATCTTCTGTTGCAATGTCATTGATACAAGAAAGTTGTGCTTCTTGCGGAAGTTCTTGTATATCAAAATCTCCTTTGCCGTTATTATAAACAATCAAGCTCGCAAAATTATTCGCTGTTTTTACGGTGGAATTTTTGAGGGTCTCTTCAGAAAATAATTCTTCTATAGATTTTTTGGCATACTCGGCATATTTTAGATTTTGCTTTTTTAAGGAATTGATTTGCCCTGCAATTTCATTTCTTAAATGTATGGGAACGTCTCTTCCATTACTAGTTTGCGTGATAATCTGCTCTACTGTACCATTGTTATCAAAATCGTTGATATATATCTTTAAAGGCTCTGAGGAAGTTGCACTATAGGTAGCATTCAAACCTCGATTACCTAGGATCATATCTATATCTCCGTCCCCATCGATATCTTTTGCTTCAACGGTATTAAACCAACCTGATATATCATCAAGACTTGTAGAAAATGAAACTAATGCATCAGATGTATTCCTGAAAATTTTTGGAGCCATCCATTCTCCTACGACAATCAAATCCTTTTTACCATCTGTATCGATATCCTGCCAGGTGGCATCTGTTACCATTCCCACATCACTTATTCCCATAGCTTTTTGTTTGGTGACGTCTTTAAAATTTCCTTTTCCGTCGTTTTCCATAAGATAACTTTTTGGCGTGACTCCATACGTACCTACGATGCCATGACTTCCTATAAACAGATCTATATCCCCATCCCCATCAAAATCTGAAGCAGCAATGGCACCTATATTGGTATAGGTAGGCAAGATAATACCTCCTATAGAAAAATTACCGAATCCGTCGTTCGCATAGTAGCGAACCCCTGTTCTGGCTTTTTTAAAGTTTCCACCAGAGCCAATGATAAGATCCAGATCTTTATCTCCGTCGATATCTTCGAAAATAGCCACTACATCTTCAAAGGCTTCTTCAGTTTCAAATTTTGCGGGCTTTAGATCACCATTTGGCGTTTGCACATATAGTTTTCCTGTTTGACCGTATGCCCCACCGATAAATACATCTTCGTTTCCATCATTATTCACATCTCCTGTCGCCAAAGCGGGTCCTTCTCTCGATTGCATTTTGTATAGCAACCCTTCATAATCAAAATCTACGTAGGCATCTTCTTTATGAGCAGTTGCAGCATGCTTTATTTCTTCAAAATATTTATTTTCGACCGCTGGTTTTAGTATGTAATCCCGAGTTGCATCTTTTTGATTAAATACTAGTAATGAATTAAGGTCTATATCATTTACAGTGATCATTTTTTTATTTGGAAAAATAACTTGTAAAGAATCTATCTTTTGTGTTTTACCAAGTCCGATGGTCATTACATATTCGATAGAAGATTGAAAACCTCGTGTTGGGATCAACTCTTGCCTTAGGATTTGATCCCCAGAAAATATTTCGACAATACTACCGATAGCAAATGTATTTCTATCGGTGCCCTTAAGCTGTAGTTTTATATAGTTGTTTTCTTCTTTCTCGCTATTGTTTTGGTAAATAGAAACTGGCATGTTAAAATTATTCACGACCAGGTCCAGATCTCCGTCATTATCCAGATCTCCGTATGCCGATCCGTTTGAAAATGTAGGTTCTTCAAAGCCCCATTCTTTTGTTGCATTAGAAAATATGAGGTCACCGTTATTTTTAAATGCATAATTAGGAATAGGCGTAGAAGGCATTTTACTGATGATAGAATCTACTTCTTCTTTTTTTCCGGTTAGTATCATTTTTTGAATGATATCATTGGCAAAAAAATTCATAAAATCCTGGTTGGTGAGATCATGATAAATCCCATTACTTACAAATATATCACGATAACCATCATTATCCATATCAAATAATAATGCTCCCCAGCTCCAATCTGTTTTTGCCACACCGCTATAAAAAGCGATTTCAGAAAACGTATGATCGCGATTATTAAGTTGTAATGAGTTTTGCATATATTGGTTATAGAAGTCACGGCTTTTCTTCAGCCTATATACATCATAGCTTTCAAAATTACTGGTTTCTTTAAGTCTTTGATCATCTTCGGGCAGCATATCGGTAACAAAAATTTCGGGATAGCCATCATTATTAATATCAGCCATATCTGCCCCCATCGAAGAAATACTCAAATGTTGTATCCAATCCTTGATTTCTTCAGAAAAAGTGCCATCTCCCTTATTGATATATAAGTAGTCTCTTTCATAAAAATCGTTGGACACATAAATATCTGGTAATAGATCTTTATTAACATCTCCTATGGTGACCCCCAATCCAAAGCCGATTAGACTGCCATAAATACCTGCAGACTCGCTTACATCTATAAACTTTCCATTGTCATTTCGAAGTAATTTATCACCGCCACCTTTAAGAATATCCGGAATATCCCAATCTTTGGCTCTAAGATTTCGCTTGTTTGCATACCCTAAACTGCTTACCGGAATAAAGCTGTTGTTAAGTAAGTACACATCTAGATCTCCGTCAAGATCATAATCAAAAAAAGCTGCGTGGGTAGTAAATCCGCTATCTGCCAGATTGTATTCTGCCGCTTTTTCTGTAAATGTTATGGTTCCTGAGCTTGTCGACGGACCGTTATTAATGAATAATTCATTTTTTTGATCATCTCCTTTTACATTTCCTGCATTACAAACATAAATATCTAACCAGCCATCTGCATTGATATCAACCATCACTACTCCTGTCGACCATGCATTTTTTCCTGTAGTTTTTGAAGCATTAGAAATGTCTTCAAACTGAAAATTTCCTTTATTAAGATAGAGTTTATTTTCTTTTTGATTTGCGGTTAGATATACATCTGGCAAACCATCGTTATTGATGTCTCCTATGGCGACTCCACCACCATTGTAAAAATTACGATAGGTAAAAATGTTAAAATCCTTTTTGTTATCTACCTGATTGGTAAAATCGATATTTGTAGTTGTCGAAGATAACTTGGTAAACAAGGTGTTTTTTTGTTCAGTATTTTCTTCATTGGCTTGTTTTTTACCGCAGGAAATGAAAACTACTAGTATAAGAAAACCATATAAAAACTTACTTTTCATTTTACTTTTTCATTTTTTGATTACCTGAAGGCTATCATTGTTAATCCCAAACAGTAGATATTCTTCTTCTTTCACCATGATTTTTTCGATGGACCTAACGGCACCTTTTACTGAAAAAACAGGCTGTTCACTACTCGTAAAACCATTCTTTTTGTCATTTAATAAGACAACTCCATAAGAAGCATCTAATCTACTTAACTGTGTATTGATTTCGTAGGTATTCCCTCCCAGAATTATATCCGGATATTGATCATCATTAATATCATCAATCAAAATATCATGAACAGAGGAAATTTGAGCTTCCCATGGTAATTTGTGCGCAACAAAATTAAGATTTCCTTTATTTTCAAAATACGTAGTGCTTAATATATGAACTTCTCTTTTTTGGGCTTTCTTAACTTTTGAGATCGAAAAGTAATCTTGAAAATCTGCTTCAGCAAAAGTAGTGTAAGACAAATATTTCTTATTTAGCTCTGGTATTTGTTTTACTAATTCGTCCTTGGTTGCAATTGGAGTTTCTTTTCCTTTATAAAAATAAGTAACAATAGGATCAATCTTGCCATTATCATCAAAATCAGAAAGATATAATTGGATCGGCTCTTCAATTGAAGCTGATAATCGGCTATTCAAACCCCAATTCCCTGCAATAATGTCTAAATCACCATCTTGATCCATATCATGTACTTCAATAGCGTTCCACCAACCATTTGTATTCTTTAGTGAAGTATTATGCTCTCTGTTAAAATTGCCCTTACCATCGTTAAGCATAATCGTAATAGGCATGTAATGCCCTATTAGGATCAAATCATCAAACATATCATTATTTATATCTACAAATTTGGCATCAGATACATTACCGAGAGTATATAATTCTAATGCAGCAGTTGAAGTAACTTCTTTAAAGGTTCCATCACCCATATTTTTGAAAAGATAATTCTTAGGCACAAGCCCATACTTTCCTGGAACTGCATTACTGCCAATGAAGATATCAATATCCCCATCAGCATCAATATCTGATTTTGTAACTATCGCTGCATTAATTGTGATATCTGGAAAAGCTTCCGACTGTCTTTTAAAAGTACCCTGATCATTAATGAATAAGGCTGGAGCGCTTTGATAATTTGAGTAGCTTTCATTACCGCCATAAACCGTTAATAGATCTAAATCACCATCTTGATCTACGTCAAAAAAGCTTTGATCAATATCTTCATAGCGTTTAAATAACCCAAAATCGGGTTGTTCGCTTTTAATAAATTCCCCATCAGCCTGTTGTAAAAAAAGTGATGCAGATTTGAATCTTCCCCCTGGAATAAACACATCTTCTAACCCGTCTTTATTTACATCAATAACGGTTATGTGTGGACCTTCATTAGAACTAGCATAAGGCGCTAATGGTTCTATGCTAAAGTCTTTGGTCTCATAATCCTGGTGTTTAACTCTTAATCCTATATTATTGTTTTCCCTCACTCCTAATGGATTTTTTTCATTTTCTTGCAAGAAAACCTCCTCTTTAATATCCAAAAATAGTAATTGGTTCGCTTTTATATTTTTCTTGATCGAAGAATAGCCATCAGGCCATAGTACTCTTATTGAATCGACTGTCTTACTATTTCCAAGACCGAAATGTTGGACTGAAGTAACTGAAGACAAATATCCCCTGGTTCTAAAAACTTCGGATATTTGAGTTTTATCTTTCGTGTAGATAAATACTTTAGCCCCGACAGCATCAGGATTACTTTTATTCCCCTTGAGTTTTAATTTTATAAAGTTATTTTGGACTGAAAGTTGATCTGATCTATTTTCATATAGGAAAGCTTTTTCATTAATATTATTTGTAACGATATCCAAATCTCCATCATTATCCAAATCTGAATATATAGCACCATTGCTATAAGAAGGAATAGTTTCAGACCATGCATTAGAAGTATTCTTAAAAGTCATATCTCCACTGTTATGATAAAAATAATTGATTGTTTTCTTGTCAGGCAGTTCATTGATTAAAGCCAAATCTTCTTTATCCATTCCCGTCTGGATTCGTTTTTGGATATTGTCGTTGGCTATAAAACTTATAAAATCCATATCATTGGTGGCTCCTTTAATTCCGTTAGAGATAAAGATATCCTTAAATCCATCGTTATCATAATCTGCTATTAGCGGTGCCCAACTCCACTCGGTAGCAGCAATACCGGCATAGAATGCTATTTCGCTAAACTTGCTTTTACCTCTATTAAGCTGTAGTGTATTTTGCATGTACTGTGGTTGGTAGCCATTTTTGAGATATTGATTATAAATTGAAAAACTATATTCTGTACCTGAAGATTTATAGGTTTTTAAATCTTCGGGCAGCATATCTAAAGTTAAAATATCGGTAAGGCCATCATTATTAATATCAGCAATATCTACTCCCATAGAAAAATGAGATGTGTGTTGAATGATGTTTTGTTTTGTTGAAATTACCTCTTTGAACGTTCCATTTTTTTTATTGATGTATAAGTAATCATTTTCAAAAAAATCATTAGCTACATAAATATCAGGATATCCATCGTTGTTAATATCACTTGTTGAAATTCCTAACCCGTAGCCTATTGCTCCTTGATATATTTGTGTCTGTATTGAAATATCTTTGAATTTGCCATTGTTATTTTGATAAAATCGATCACCCGAGAGCGAATCAATTTGTTTTCGTTTAGAACCCCTGCCATAAGTTCTGTTAGGATGAACAGAGTGGTTCAATAAATACATATCCAAATCTCCATCCAGATCATAGTCAAAGAAACTTGCTTGGGTGGAAAAGCTTGAAATATTAAGATTGTATAATGAAGCTTCTTCTTTGAAACTAGGAATTCCCTCTTTATCTACTCCTTGATTAACAAACAACTTATTCTCTCCTTTTATCCCTTTATAAGTACCTATTTTACATATATAAATATCCTGTAAACCATCATTATTAATATCAACCACTGTAACCCCTGTAGACCAGCCTGTACTATCACGAAGTATATCAGATGTTGATTCTTCAAATTTAAGTTTACCCCTGTTTATGTACAAACGGTTTTCACCTTGATTAGAGATAAAATATAAATCTTCTAATTCATCATTATTAAAATCTCCTACAGCTACTCCAGCTCCGTTGTAATAATACAGATACGTAAGAATGTTAAGCTCTGGAGATTCTTGTAATTGATTAACAAACGAGATGCCAGTATGTTTACTTGGTAATAATGTAAATAATTTTGATTTCATTTCTTTTTTGCAAGAAACAAGAAATGCCAAAATCACTAAACAAATAGCTATATATTTATGGGATAAATTCAACTTGATTTACATTTTCTTAAAAATTACAAATTAGAGAGCCCTTCATAAATGGAAGGGCTCTATTCTTAGAATCTTAGCTTAATATTTCGATTTAGTAACCAGGGTTTTGACTTAAATTAGGATTTGTTAATAATGCAGAGGTAGGAATTGGGAATAACTTTCTAAAATCGTCTGTATTGATTTTTAAAGTCCAGGCATCTGCAAATTTCCCGAACCTAATTAGATCGTTACGTCTCCATATCTCCTTATACAGTTCTCTTCCTCTTTCATCAATCAGATCTTGCTCTGTTAAAGCTATTAAAGCTTGAGCATTTCTGATATTTCTTAGCTCATTAACCAAAGTCAAGGCATCACCTGAACCTGTACCGCCTCTAAAAATAGCTTCAGCTTTCATTAAATGTGCATCTGCATATCTAAATAAGATTTGGTGTCCTGTGAAAGCCCCATAGGTAGGATGATACTTTATCGTACGGATACCTGTTCGTTCAGTATTACCAGCCAGAGCAGGAAATTGTTTTTCAAATGCTAAAGGTTTGTTTCCTCTGTCTGTCAACTCAGCTCCATTAACAGAATATTGTTGACCAATTAAAAAACCATATCCTATATGAGACCCGTCTAACAAGCCATCATTATTTTCGTCAAATTCATCTGGATCCATTCCTGCTGGTAGAGGTGATGCTGATAGAGGGACAAATCCCCTACGTTCTTCCTGTCCACTACCAGGAACATTTGTATTAGGATCACCTTCAAATAGTTCATAAAATTCTGCCAATGTAGACCAACCGTTCCAACCACCACCGTCATTTCCGGGTGCGCTTTGATTATAATGCAAACCGTTCCACATTCTATTACCAACACTTGAAATTGTAAAAAATATAGTCTCTGTATCTACATCTGGAGTAAAAATTTCAAAATATCCTGATTGTAACGCGTATCCATCTGTGGTAATAGCATCAACCAGTTCTACAACACGTGTCATATCTGTAGCTGCAGGAGTATCTGAATCTAGGTAGATATGCTTGTTAAGAAATAGTTTCGCTAATAAAAAATTAGCAGCAGCTTTAGTTGGCCTAAGATTTTCTGAGCTTGGTCCTCGGGTTGGTAAATTCGGTAATGCATCATTTAAATCTTCCAAAATAAAATCAAAAGCTTCTGCTCGGGACATTACCATTGGATCTACATCTACGCCTTCTCCCGGGTTTCTAAAAGGCACTTGTCCATACATATCCATCACCCAAAACATAGCATAAGCTCTTATAAATTTCGCGAAGGCTACTTGCTCTGGTGTAGCTTCAGTTGTTCTTGGATCAGTAATTTGTGTTGCTCTGAACACTAATTGATTTAAATTGTTCCAATTATTCAAAATGTAAGGATGTTGAGCATCCCAGGTATGTTCATGAAGTTTTCTCCATATCCCATTATCACCCCAGTCAGTACCCCTTGTAGGCACTAATAATTCATCGGTAGTAACTTCATTTAATGCATAAAAATCTTGTTGATTTTCTATAATTCCTTTAAGGTCTCCGCTAAAAAGATTATTAACAAAAGGAGCGGGGTCATCTATACCTGTAAATTCTGTCTCAGAATCTGCAATCGAAGAATCTGTCTCTTCAATCTCTAGATCTGTACATGAAATCACAAGCAGCATTGATACGAGTATCAATAAACTTGATTTAAAAAGTTCTTTTTTCATAATTATAATTTTTTAAAATGTAGCATTTAAGCCAAATGTATATGTCCTAGGTCTTGGAAAAGCTGTATAATCAATACCTGCAGTAGGCAAATTATTTAAAAGGTTATTACTAGTAGTGGTAGGAGCAGTGCTCACCTCAGGATCCAAACCACTATAATCTGTAATCACAAATAAATTTTGACCGGCTGCGTATATTCTCAAACTTTTAAAAACTCCGTCACCTGATAAAGGCACTTTATAACCGATAGTTGCATTTTGCAATCGTATAAAATCACCGCTTTCTAAAAAACGAGTAGAAACGTCGGCGGCATTCGTACCTGCCTCACCGTTTCCAATAACATCGGTAGTTACATTACGCCCCCCGTTAATACTACCTGCAGTAAAAAAAGCATTGGCAGTGTTGTTGTAAATATAATGGCCCAACTGTCCTGCAAAAAATATACTCGCATCCCAATTCTTATAATTAAAGCTAGTAGAAATTCCCAAATTTATATCAGGTAAAGCACTTTTACCGACGAAAACTTGTGCATCGTCATTAGCTGTTACAGCCAGCCCGGTATCTGGATCAAAACCTTCAAATTCTCTGAGAAAATACGAAAATAATGGTTCTCCTTCAACTAATCTTTGCGAAAATGCACCTGTAAGACCTTGACCAAATATTGCACCGGCATCAAAGGCACCTTCGAAATTCTTCAATTCATTCTTATTATATGCTATGTTAAAGCCAAAATTCCAATTTAAGTCTTCTTGTTGTATAATATCATAATCGATTGCAAATTCAACACCTTGGTTGATAACATTACCGTCTACGTTTGTAAAAACAAACGGTTGAGCTGCAGGTTGCGCAGAAAAAATCTGTAGTAATAGATCTTTGGTATCTTTGTGATATACGTCTATACTTCCTGATAAGCGATCATTCATAAATCCAAAGTCGATACCAATATTTGTCTGACTTGTTTCTTCCCATTTCAAATCATTATTTTCAAAAGAGACATCTTGGGTACCCTGTATTACAACTTCTCCTCCATTTTCTATAGTTGGAGCAATAAAACGTTGTCTTCTTATAAAACTACCATACGTCAAACCATCTTGACTACCTGTAATACCGTAACCTACTCTTAACTTAAGTGTAGAGAATGCTTCTGGAGCAAAATCTTCCTGATCAATTTTCCAAGCAAAAGCACCAGAAGGAAAATATCCATATTTATTATTTTCTCCAAATCTTGAAGATCCATCTGCTCTAATTGTTGCAGTAAAAAGATATTTATCTGCTATGGAGTAATTTGCTCTAACGAAGAACGATTGTAGTTCATCAGTAAAATCAAAGGTGTCTCCGGTAATTGTAGTAGCGGCCAAACTGCCAGGTGCAGTAAAAGCAACACCCTGCTCAATTTCAGGCACAATTCTATTTATAAAAGCTCCAGAAATTAATCCACCACCATCTCTTATTCTATCAGACACATAATATTGTTGATAAGATCCATCGATATTAGCTTCAATAGAATTTGCTGATGCTTCTAGGCTCTCAACCATATCATCTAAATTTGTAGTAACAAAGCCAAATCCTCCAATATTTCTACCTTCTCTGGCAAAATCTTGAAAAGAATATCCTCCTAATATAGAAAATTTGAAATTGTCAAAATCTTTTTCATAGTTAACAGTAAATTCTAAAAGTCTATTAGTAATATCGATATCGTTTACTGTTGCTCTACCATTTCCTGGCGTACCATTATTTAAGCCTATAACATTCCCGGAGATAGCACTACCCCGAGTAGATTCAGAGTCATCATATCCTAAATTAAGTTTTGCAGATAAACCTTCTACAATTTGATATTCTACTGAACCATTTATTAATATCCTATTAGTATTAGTTTCATTTTGACTGTTTATTAGTAAGTTTAAAGGATTAACAAAAGAAGCTCCTGGGTCAAAATTAGGGTCTATAGGCCAAGTTGGGTTAGCTATATATGCTGACCCTAGAAGATCACCTTGGAAACCAGCATCGGCTCCTATCGGCGGTGCCTCATCATTTACCCTAGAAATTGTTCCTTGAAAATTTACTTTCAACTTTTCATCAAAAAAACGATGTGTAGCATTAATACGACCAGTTATTCTTTCTAATGAACTTTTTTCTACAACTCCAAACTGCTTTCCATATCCAAAAGATGCTCTCACATTACCATTTTTATAACTTTGTGCATACGACAAATTTTGATTCTGAGATGCTACGCTTCTCGTTATTACGTCCTGCCAGTCTGTATTATTTCCAAAGTCTTGCGCAGCAACATCTCCACCAAACGATTGAATCGCAGCCAAGTATTGATTCCTATCCAATAAATCAAATTCTTCAGCGGGCTTGGCAATGCTCACCGTAGAAGAAAATTCAAATGTTGGTTTACTAGATCCCCGACCACTTTTGGTTGTAATAATTACAACTCCATTTGCACCTCTTGACCCATAAATGGCTGTTGCAGAAGCATCTTTCAATATGCTTACACTTTCTATATCACTTGGGCTAATGAAATTCAAAGGATTTCTAGAGCCACTAGAACCAACACCTATATCACTACCATTTGCTCCTGTTTCATCTCCAGCTAGAGGTACTCCATCTACTACGAATAAAGGATCACTATTGGATCTTACTGAACTTGTTCCTCGTATCCTAAGATTCACTCCGGCTCCTGGCTCACCACTAGATTGAGTAATTTGTACCCCGGCAGTCTTACCTTGAATCAATTCTTCTGGAGACGCAATTACACCCTGATTAAAATCTTCGGTACTCACAACGGCAACAGCACCAGTAGCATCTTTAACCGATTGTGTTCCATACCCAATGACCACAACTGCTTCCAACTCGGCAGCATCCTCCTCCATAGTTACATTTATCGTAGCTCTACCGTTGACAGGTATTTCCTGAGCCTTGAAACCAACATAACTAAAAACAAGTATTGCATCTTCTGCAACATTATCTAGCGTGTAATTTCCATCGAAATCAGTAACCGCCCCATTACTTGTTCCCCTCACAAGAACATTAACCCCAGGAATTGGACCTCCAGCATCAGAAACCACACCAGAAACTGTGATTTGTGAATACAACATACTCCCCGATAGAAATACCAGCAGGAATATGAGTTTTTTAAGTATCATACTTTTCATAATATAGCGTTTGATTTAAAATTTGAATTGTTTCTTTGTTTTTATGTTCCTAAAAAAGCGAATTATTGTTGCTTGTGTAAGTAACAGTGGGACATCCAAGTCTTTTTTACCACATTTGACTAATTCTGTAACTATAAAACTAAAAGTTACAAAAAAAATGAATGCCCCAGTTGTTACACCTTTGAGAAGTTTTATTTAAAAAACTCCTCCGCTAACAAACAAAAACTAATTTCACTTTCTACTTTATTCATGTTAGTTTTTCAAAGTTTTATTATCTCTTAATTAAATTCAACAATAACCCCCTGATAAGGTTCAAGTTGTATGATATTATCTTTAACCCCTAGCTTTTTATAATTATTTATTATTATATCGCCCATAGATGTGTTGGCATCTATAGCAAAATCTGTGTTTTCACTACCAAAGTTTAGCGCTACCATAATTTTTTCGTTTCCTAATGTCTTCTTATATATATAGAGATCAGGATTACTAAATTCTAATTCTTCAAAGTCTCCGTAAACAAAAACATCATAATCTTTTCTAACCATTAGTAAGTCTCTGTAAAAGTTAAGTATAGAGTCTGGATCATCATCTTGTTGCGCTACATTGATTTCTTTATAATTAGGGTTAGGCTTTAACCATGGTTCTTTCATAGAAAAGCCTCCATTTATTTCGTCATTCCATTGTATGGGAGTCCTTGCATTGTCACGTCCTTCTTTGTTAATCATTTCCAAAGCCAGTTTTTTCGAAAATCTTTTAGTTTCTAAATTCTCATTATAAAAATTTAAGGATTGTACATCTTTAACTTCATCTATACTATCTAAAACTATATTAGTCATCCCTATTTCATCTCCTTGATATATGTTAAGCGTTCCATTTTGGGTTGCTTGCATTATAAATAACATCTTTGCAGATGCTGACCAATATTCTTTATCATTTCCAAATCTGGATACCATACGTGCAAAATCATGATTTCCAATGGCGTTAGCTAACCATCCTTTTTCGTGTACTGCATCCCTCCATCTTTTAAAAATACCTTTCATATTCACCAGGTCAAATGGGGAAGCTTCTTCAAACTTGCCATTAACAATAGTACATTCAAGAATATCAAAATGATATAACATGTCGAGTTCTTTACGGTCATAATTGATGTAAAGCCCAGCATTATTGTGATTTATCCCTACTCCTTCTGCTAAAGAAAAAGCATCATAGTGGCTCACTACCTTATCGTTCATCTCTCTTAAATACTCATGTAGTCTGGGGCCATTTGCATACACATCTTCTATTATTTTTCTAAAACCAACCTCAGGAGCATCAGGATATCCATCTCGTTTTGAGATTAAAGGAATAACATCCATTCTAAATCCATCTACACCTTTGTCAAGCCAAAATCTCATTGCATTGTAGATCTCTTCTCTTACTTTCGGGTTCTCCCAATTTAAATCGGGTTGTTTCTTAGTAAAAAGATGTAAATAATATTCTCCAGATGCCTGATCATACTCCCAGGCACTTCCTCCAAAAAACGATTTCCAATTATTCGGAGGGTCACCATTTTCTAACGGTTTTTGCCAATGAAAGTAATCCCTGTAAGGATTATCTTTTGATTTCTTAGCTTCTTTAAACCAGCTATGCTCATCAGAACAATGATTAGCTACCAAATCAAGAATTAATCGCATTCCCTTGTCGTGAGTTTTTTGAAGCAATTCATCAAAATCATCCATCGACCCGAATTCAGGCATAATTGCACAATAATCACTTATATCATACCCGTTATCATCATTTGGCGAACTGAAAATCGGACTCAACCACAAAATATCGACATTAAGCTTCTGTAAATAATCCAATTTCTCTATAATCCCTCTTAAATCGCCAATCCCATCATTATTACTATCATTAAAGCTTCGTGGGTAGATTTGATATATAGTCCCTTTTTTGAACCATGTAAGCTCCATGCAACTAGGTTTTTTAATTCTTAAAATTTATTACTGAAAATATTAATCTCCTCCCTGCATTTTAAAAGATGTTTAATTTCGATTAAACATTATTTATCCTAAATTAGCATAGTCATAGTGTATTTTGAAAGCAAAATGTTTTTTGGGGAAGGCTTTCATTGCAAAAACAATTATTTTAAGTAGGTATAATTATTAATTGTTCAAAAATAAACTATGTATATTACAAATTACTAAACATTTAGGGGAATTGAAAAGTAATACCCTGATTTAAAAAAATACAAACGTTTGTATTATTATATTTTTAGTGAAAATGATGTTTCGATAACAATTTTTTAACGAAATTATAATGACTTTAAGAAAAAGAAGGGTAAAACTTGAAGATATTGCTAGAAAACTAAATATTTCTATTGCAACTGTTTCTAGAGCTTTGGACAAAAATCCAAGAGTAAAACTAAGTACCAGAGATAAAGTATTTAAGATGGCTAAAGCAATGGGATATATGCCCAATCAGATTGCTAAAAGTCTTAGTTCTGGTAAAACCAATATTATAGGAGTGATTATCCCAAGATATGATGAGCCTTTTTTTATAGAAGTTTGTAGAGGTATTGATCATTATGCTCGTGAGTACGACTATAAAATACTTATTAGTTCTTCAAGAAATTCGTTTGAATTTGAACGTGAAAATCTTATTTCTTTTGAGAAAGGTTTAGTCGATGGAATTATTCTCTCTCCTACTCATGAAACAGAAACTTTTGTGCATATCAAGAATATCATTAACAAAGGTATTCCGGTAGTTTTGTTTGATAATATAAGAGAAGAAGTACAAGGTGCAGATCACGTTAGCATTGAAGACGATAAGGCATCGTTTTCTGCTGTTGAATTTCTTATTAAAAAAGGCAAAAAGCGGATTGCATTTATTGGAGGTATCAAAGAGAAAAAGGTTTTTCAAGATCGTTACAAAGGATATTTAAAGGCTATGCAAGAATATAACATCACTATTTATGAAGAGTTGATTCTACATTGTGACTCACTAGATCGCGAATGCGAAGATGCCGAAATACAAAAGTTTTTCAATGGACTCTCCATAAAACCAGATGCAGTCTTTACCTGTACAGATAATTATGGACTGCTTACTATGAAAACACTTCTTAAATTAGGATATAAAATCCCTGAAGAAGTTTCTGTAATTGGTTTTGGAGATTTAGGCTTGGGAGAAGTATTTGTACCTTCTATGACTTGTGTTGCTCAACCTAGTTTTGAGATGGGTCAGAAAGTCGCAGAATTGTTAATTGATCAGTTTAATGAAGCTACCGATGTAAACCACCGGAAGAAAGTAATAAAACTAGATACCAAACTAGTTCTAAGAGATAGTACATAGTATTACCACACTATACATCGAGTAACTAAATTACAGAACTAACGAACAGAAAATAGTATATTTGAATAGGGTCAAATTTAGAATTATAGAAGTTTTCTCTTTTGTTTTTTCACACCATAAATCGTTTTATCATCATGTCTATCCAGGTTTTCAAAGTTACTCTTGCCTTTATCATTATACTAACTACAACAAGCCCACTTGTCTTTTCACAACAAAACGATTGGGAAATTACAACTACAGATTATCAAAACTACACCGGTATTGTAACCGCCAATGGTCGTATTGGTATACTTCCATCATTCAAAATTTTGGAAACAGATCAAATAATCCTAAATAATGTTTACGACAAAGAATCTCTACTAGGTGTCAGTAAAATACTTTTGGGTATGAATTTCGGGAATCTAGAAATACACATAAACGGTGAAAAACTGGATAATACCAAAATTACCAATTGGAAACAGACCATCAATATGAAAGAAGCAAGGTTTACTACTTCTTTCACCTATAAGAATGCTGCTAACGTATCTTACAGTATTTATGCACTTCGCAATGTTCCGTACGCAGGCTACATAGATTTTGATATACGGGCTTTGGAAGATATTGATCTCAAAGTGGTGGGGAAAATTCAAACTCCAGAAGAGTATAATAACCCTATGAGTACTTTTAGGATCCTCAAAGATCTCGAAACAACAATGCCTATACTGCAAACTGTTGCAAAAAGTAGATTGAATAGGCATCGTGTTGCAACTTCTGCAACTTTTATATGGCATAATATTAATTCGACTCATGAAAATCAAAGACCAGAATTAATTCATGAAAAAATTACAGAATACGACAATCGATTATCTTTTAAGAGTAAGGTGAGAGGTGGAGAGCAGTATACATTTGCATGGACTGCCTCACAATGTTCTACCCAAGATTTTTATGATCCGCAAACAGAAAGCGAGCGCTTTGTAATTTTTAATTTACTCACACCAAAAAATGACTTGCTATCACAACATAAAGCATTGTGGAAAGATCTATGGAAAGGAGATATTATTATAGATGGAGATACCCAGTCACAATTGGATGTTCGACTTGCTTTATATCATTTGTATGCATTTTCAAGAGAGGATTCAAATTTAAGTATTGCACCTATGGGATTAAGTTCGCAGGGGTATAACGGACATATATTTTGGGATACTGAGCTTTGGATGTATCCTCCTTTACTTGTCTTAAATCAAGATATTGCCAGATCACTGGTAAATTACCGATCAAATAGACTCGATATTGCCAAAAAGAAAGCTATTAATTTTGGATACAAGGGGGCTATGTTTCCCTGGGAAAGTGACGATACCGGTGAAGAAGCGACCCCGGCATGGGCACTTACTGGCACCTTTGAACATCATATCACTGCTGATGTAGGTATAGCTTTTTGGAATTATTACAGAGTAACCAAAGATAAAAAATGGTTAAAAGAACGAGGGTATCCATTATTGAAAGAAGTAGCAGATTACTGGGTGAGTCGTTCTACGATAAATAAGGATGGTTCATATTCAATAAAAAATGTGGTAGGTGCTAATGAATTTGCTCCAAATGTTGATGATAATGCTTTTACTAACGGTTCTGCTATAACATGTTTGCAATATGCCTCTCTTGCAGCTAAAGAGTTAGAAATTCTTCCTGATAGCACATGGAACCATGTAGCAAACAAAATAATCATTCATAAATTTGAAGACGGAACTACTAAGGAACACAGCAATTACAATGGAGATCAAATAAAACAGGCAGATGTTAATCTGTTGGCCTATCCATTGGATATTATCAATGACAAAAAAACCATTTTAAAAGACCTAAAATATTATGAGCCAAAACTAGCAAAAGAAGGCCCTGCTATGGCGCAAAGTGTTTTTGCCGTTATATATGCTCGGTTAGGAGATGCCGATAATGCTTTTAGACTTTTTAAAAGAAGTTATGAACCTAATAAAAGACCCCCTTTTGGAGCGTTGGCAGAAGCCGCAACTAGTAACAATCCATATTTTGCCACCGGTGCCGGTGGAATGTTACAAACAGTGATTTTTGGTTTTGCAGGATTGCACATTACAGACAAAGGAATCATTCAAAAAAATCCAATACTCCCTAAGACTTGGAAAAAACTAACGGTGACCGGGGTCGGACCTGATAAAAAAACCTATGTTATTGAATAATTCTAGCTGGTAGAATCTCTAACGATTAATGAGGTCTTTATAACTTCAGTTCTTGTTTTGTAATTTTCAACAAAATTATCAAGTTGATCAACTAGAATTTGAGCAGCTCTGGCACCCAGATCTTCCGCATGTTGAGAAACTGTAGTTAATTTAGGATACGAATGTTTTGATAATAAGCCATCGGTAAAACCAATAACAGAAACTTCTTCAGGGATTTTATATCCTAATTTAAGGGACATGTTAATAGTCACTGCTGCTGCTGTCTCGTCTAGCCCCAAAACAGCATCAATATCATTATTTTTGAGAAACTTTTCTATGTCCTTTTCAAAATTCTCAGGATCTTTCAAAGATAACTCTATTAAAGAAACATTATCATGCTGATCGATTACTTCTTTAACTCCTTCTAATCGTAACTTAGCAACACTTAAACCTCCGATCGTAGTGATCACTGCAATTTTAGAGCAACCGGTATCAATAAGATATTGTATTGCATTTTTGGAAGCTATTTTATCATCTACAATTACCTTATCACAGTCTAATTCATCACTTACTCTATCGAACATCACAATAGGTACATTATCTCTTTTTAATGCCTGGTAGTGGTCGATTTTACCCAGAACCTGGGTTTCCTGACTAAGAGCAACTATAAAACCATCAACACTACTGTAATTAAGCATCTCTACATACTCTACTTCTTTTTGGTAAGATTCGTTGGTGATACAAGTCACAATTTTATATCCACTCTTTGAAGCCTCTCGTTCTATACCAAATAAAGCTTTAGCAAAAAAATGATTGAGGATCTCAGGTAATATAATACCGATAGTTTTTGTTTTACTGCTCTTCAGACTTACCGCCAGAGCATTCGGTTTATAATTATAAAAATTAGCCAATTCATGCACCCTATTGATTGTTTTCTGACTAATCTCAGGGTCGTTTTTTAATGATTTGGATACAGTGGATATTGATAAATTTAATTCTCTGGCAAGTTGTTTTAATGTAACCTTTTTCCTCATGACCTCAAGTTTGGCATTTCCTATTTTAGACTTATAAGCATATTAGTCAAATTATCTTTGGAGTCTAAATTAAGCTTTTTTCTCAATCTATCCCTGCTCACATCTACACTTTGTGAACTTATTCTTAATAGCCATGTAATTTTGATTACAAAAAGTTGCATCAAGATCTGTGATACCCTATAACCATGATACATCAAGAATACTTATAAGGATATTATTACAATCATCACGCTTTACTCAATAAAATCTAAATTTTTATTTTTCAAAAGAAAAGCCAGTCTCTAGAAGGGTATTAGAACTTCCTCCAATAAAAACCTTAAACTCCCCAGGTTCTGCTTCCCATTTTCTATTAACTGTATAAAATTGTATGGTCTCTTCATTAATGATAAAAGATACTGTTTTGCTTTTTCCGGGTTCTAATTCAATTAATTCAAAACCCTTGAGTTCTTTTACGGGTCTTGTAAGACTACCTATAAGATCACGAATATACAATTGTACAACTTCTTTACCTTTTCGTTTTCCAGTATTAGTAACAGTAATTGAAACATTAATATTACCTCCAGAAGAGAAAGATGATGAACTGATCTTAAGATCTTTATAATCGAATGTAGTATAACTTAACCCATGACCAAATGGAAATAATGGCTCATTTTTCTCGTCGGTATAATGAGACCAAAATACCAGTCCTTCTGGATTAGAGGGTCTTCCTGTATTTTTGGCATTATAATAGATGGGTACTTGACCTACACTACGCGGGAATGAAACCGGTAGTTTCCCGGAAGGATTATAATCCCCAAATAAAACATCGGCAATAGCATTACCCGACTCAGAACCCAAATGCCATGCTTCAACTATAGCCGGAGCTTTTTCTGCCACATGAGTTATTGCCATGGGCCGGCCATTCATCAATACCACCACTATATTTTTATTTACTTCATAAATTGCTTCGAAAAGTTTTTGTTGCGGTATGGTAAGTTCAATATCAGCCTGGCTTCTGGCTTCTCCTGACTGAAAAGCTTCCTCACCGATGGCCAAAACCACTAGCCCTGCACTTTTTGCAATGTCAACAGCCTCTGTAATTCCTGAAGTATCTTCTCGATTTATTGCTAATTCTTTGATAAAATTTCGTTCATCTTTACCAAGTTTAACGCCTTGTGCATGAGATACTTTTACATTTTTATCAACCTTTGCTTTTATTCCTTCGAGAAGTGAAACAGCAGAATTGGCTGTAGCCATTCCTCTCCAACTACCAATTGGAGTATCTTTATCATCGGCTAATGGACCAATTACTGCGATACTTTGTATATCTTTTTTAAGCGGCAATATATCCTTATCATTTTTGAGCAAAACAATAGATTTTTTAGCCACGTTTCTCGAAAATTCGAGATTCTCTTTAGTGTAAATGTCTTTTTTTTCACGCGTTTCATCACAATATTTGAAAGGATCATCAAATAGCCCCAAATCTAATTTAACTTTGAGTATTCGTTTTACAGCGTCATCAATCAATTTTTCATCAACCTTACCTTCTTTTACTAACTTTTCGAGTCCTGCTTCATATGCCCTTCCTTCCATATCCATATCATTGCCGGCAATAATTGCTCGTTCTGCCGCGTGGATTTTATCTTTGGCATATCCATGATAAATCATTTCTGCAATTGATGCCCAGTCTGAAACAATAAAACCATCCCAATTCCAATCTTTTTTTAATATCTCTCTTTGTAATTTTTTATGACCCGTTGCTGGTATTCCATCAACCTCATTAAAAGCACTCATCATAGTTGCTACTCCCGCTTTTGCTGTTGCCTTAAAAGGTGGCAATACTGTGTTATAAAGCTCGTATTCTCCTATACTTACGGTATTATAATCTCTTCCACCTTCAGCAAATCCGTAAGCTGCAAAATGTTTTGCACATGCCGCTAGTGTTTTATTGTCAGAGAGATCATTTCCTTGAAATCCTTGTATTCTAGCAACTGCTATTTTAGAACCTAAAAAAGGATCTTCTCCCGCTCCTTCCATTATTCTTCCCCATCTGGCATCTCTTGAGATATCAACCATAGGACCGAATGCCCAATTAATCCCAGAGGCTGTAGCTTCTTTTGCTGCAATCGATGAAGACTTTTCTATAGCCTCAATATCCCAACTTGCACTTTCTCCTAATGGTATAGGAAAAATGGTTTTGAAACCATGTATCACATCATATCCAAAAAGCAACGGTATCTTTAACCTTGAATGATCCATAACTAAACTTTGCAATTCTCTAGCCCCACTTACAGAAGTCACATTAAGCATCGCTCCTACTTCTCCATTTTTAAGCTTTTCATATTTTTCCTTATTACCTACATCAGATGGCGGTCCTGTAACATCCCAACTTCCATTATACAGGACTAGCTGCCCTATTTTCTCCTTAAGAGTCATTATAGAAAGTAAAGAGTCTATCTTATTTTCTACAATGTTTTTGTTGTTCATTGGTATTAGGTTTGTTTTTGTTGAATTTTGAGAAAATAAATTGATCGAACTTAATAAAAGTATCAATAAAGTATATTTAGTGAGTACTTGGGTGATGTTTTTTCTTGTTTTCATTAAAAATGATTTTAGAACTTCTGCTTTTGTTCACTTAAATTTATGATACAGCTCAGTTAGTTTGGCTTATTAAAATCTAAACATTTTATTTACAAGTGAAATTTATATATAATAATTTTAGAGTATTTATTATAAAGAATAATTATTATCAAATAAAATTTATGTTTTTCTTATCTCTTTCCAAATAATCTTTAATTCATTATGCTGCTAGATTTTCTAGAACGTAATCAAAACCAAGAAGATAGGTATTCAAAGAATATCAATAATTCTCCTTATATTCTGGTTCAAATTACTTAATAATAGCCATAGTATTTTCGAATTAAAAAAATATATCTTTTATTGTAAGTATATAAGCACAATTTACGACAAATAGAGCTCATGTCTCTATCAAAAAACAAAATATACGATGTCTAAAACATATTATGATCCTGCTGATTTAAGAAAATTTGGAAAAATTACCGAATGGAGTGAAGAGTTGGGCACAAAATTCTTCGATTATTATGGAAAAGTATTTGAAGAAGGAGCTTTAAGTGCTAGGGAAAAATCACTAATCGCACTGGCAGTATCACATGTCATAAAGTGCCCATACTGCATTGATGCTTACACCAAAGATGGATTGCAAAGAGGAATCACAAAAGAAGAAATGATGGAAGCGGTACACGCAGGAGCCGCAATAGAAAGTGGTGCAACGCTTGTACATGGTGTTCAGATGATGAACAAATATGAAAAACTATCAATGTAAACACCGATAATCAATTTTGTTTCTTAAAATTGCACCTATCACTTATAATGACTAGGGATAGGATTCAAGCTCCAAATCAAAATAATTGAATAAAAAAGATGTCTGAAGTCAAAACAAAAAAGTCTCTACATAAGCGTAATGATCAATTGGCAGATGCGAATAGGCAATTGGAAATTTTAAATAATGGGATTTTTGCTAATGGAGAGTTACCCAGGTTCGCAGATAAAATTGCAGAAATAGGTTATTCTCCTTTGCGCCCAAACAAACTGGAGATCCTGCAGATCAATGTAGGGTATATGTGTAATCAGGTATGTGAACATTGCCACGTAGATGCAGGGCCAGATCGTAAAGAGATTATGACCAAAGAAACCATGCAGCAATGCTTAGAGGTCATCAAAAAAACAGGTGCACATACCCTTGATTTAACTGGAGGAGCTCCTGAGATGAATCCAAATTTCAGATGGTTTGTAGAAGAAGCAAGCAAAGCTGGTATTAAGGATTTTATTGTAAGGAGTAATCTAACCATTATACGTGCGAACAAGAAATATCACGACCTCCCTGACTTTTTCAAAAAACATAATGTGCACGTAGTTTCCTCTATGCCTCACTGGACCAGAGGAAAAACAGATAAACAAAGGGGTGATGGCGTTTTTGATAAATCTATCAAAGCGTTACAAGAACTAAATGAAAGAGGATATGGTATGCCCAATAGTAATCTTAAATTAGATTTGGTATACAATCCATCTGGAGCTTTCTTGCCGGGAGACCAAGCCTCTATGGAGAAAGAGTTCAAAAAAGCATTATTAGAGGATTTTGGAATACATTTTCATAACCTTTTTGCAATTACTAATTTACCCATTAGTAGATTTTTAGATTATTTAATCGCTTCAGAAAACTATGAAGATTATATGTACGCCCTGGTAGATGCTTATAATCCCGATGCGGTAGCTAATGTTATGTGCACTAATACGATCTCGGTAAGTTGGGATGGTTGGCTCTACGATTGTGATTTTAATCAAATGCTCGATCTAAAAGTCGCCAGTAAGGTAAAACATATTAGTACCTATAATGAAGAGTTGCTTCAGCATAGAAATATTGTTATTTCTCAACATTGTTATGGTTGCACAGCCGGGGCTGGAAGTAGTTGCCAGGGAACCGTAGCCTAATATTTCAAAGTCCTTTTTATATGAAGCATATTTTCCTTTTCATATCATTATTCTTTTCAGTTTTTGGAAGCGCTCAAAATTCTCTGGATGAACTACTAAAAACATATAACAATGAAAACATTCCTTATATTTCTGTGATAGAGTTAATGGAAATTCAGGAACAAGTACATCTATTTGATGCTCGTGAAAAAGATGAATACGAAGTAAGTCATATCAGAAATGCAATAAATATTGGATATACCAATTTTGAGATAGAAATTGTTAAGAAACAAAATATTCAGAATAACGATACCATCGTAGTATATTGTAGTTTAGGAGTTCGTTCTGAAGATATTTCTGAAAAGTTAAAAGAGGCAGGCTTTACTAATGTATACAACTTGTATGGCGGTATTTTTGAATGGAAAAATAACAACTACCCCGTTATAAATTTGCAGGGTCAATTAACCGATAAAGTCCATGCTTACTCCAAACAATGGGCAAAATGGTTACTTAAAGGAAAAAAAGTATATTCAAATTGAGCGAGAAAAATCTATTGATGATTTTTACCCGAAATCCTGAATTGGGTAAATGTAAAACACGTTTGGCTTCAACTATTGGAGATCAAGCAGCACTAGAGATCTATACCTTTTTACTAAAACACACCATAGCCATTACCAAAGATCTTGATGTATTTAAAGAAGTTCATTATTCTGTTAAGATTAGAGAGCACGACTTATGGGATTCAAAAATTTATGACAAAAAACAACAATCTGGGGGTGATCTAGGGCAAAGAATGGAACATGCTTTTGCCAAAGGATTTGCAAATGGTTACCAAAATATCATTATCATTGGTAGTGATATGTATGAGTTAAATAAACAAGATTTAGAAAGAGCTTTTAAAACCTTACAATCTCATGATTATGTGATTGGTCCAGCAGAAGATGGAGGATACTATTTATTTGGAATGAAATCCTTAAATTCACAGGTTTTTAAAAACAAAATCTGGGGAACAGCAACTGTTCTTGAGGACACATTAAATGACTTAAGAAATAACAATATAAAACTATTAGAAGAACGTAACGATGTAGATTATTATGAGGATATAAAAGACATCGATGTTTTTCAAAAATTTTTAAACCAATGATAAAGTATATTGACGAAACAACTGATTTCTTAAAGGAGAAAGGTTTTGAAAACCCCGAGATTGGGATTATATTAGGAACGGGATTAGGGCAGCTGATCAATGAAATTGAAATTAGTAAAGAAATAAGCTATAACCATATCCCTAATTTCCCTACAGCTACGGTTGAGTTTCATAAAGGAAAATTAATTTATGGTATTCTTGAAGGCAAAACAGTTATCGTCATGCAAGGCCGCTTTCATTTATACGAAGGATACTCACTACAGGATGTAACCTATCCCGTAAGAATAATGCACAAATTAGGAATCAAAACACTATTGGTATCCAATGCATCGGGAGCCGTCAATCTCAATTTTAAAAAGGGAGAATTGATGCTTATCGAAGATCATATCAATCTTCAGGGAGGTTCGCCTCTGGCTTTTAAAGGAGTAGAACAATTAGGAAGCAGGTTTACAGACATGAGTGCCCCATACGATAAAAAAATTAATGCAACATTAAGAGCTATTGCCAAAGAAAAAAAGATTAACCTTCATGAAGGGGTTTATGCCTCGGTATTAGGTCCTCAGCTAGAAACTAGGGCAGAATATCGTTATCTTAAAACTATTGGGGCAGATGCAGTTGGAATGAGTACGGTACCCGAGGTAATCGTTGCTAACCATTTAGATCTTCCGGTCGCTGCAATATCAGTTTTGACAGACGAATGTGATCCAGACCACCTTAAACCTATAGACATCGATGAAATTATTGCTATGGCAGGAAAAGCGGAGCCTGAAATGATTTTACTTTTCAAAGAATTAATAAAATCTCTTTAAAATCAATTTTGAAAGTTCAATCACAACTTTCCGACTGAATAATGTACAACCCAAAATAACTTATATTTCAAAGTCGTGCGAAAGCTAAATAATCCAATTACGAAATGAAGAAAACTTTGAATGATTTAACTAAAGATGAATGGAATAAACTTTTTCCAATTGAATTGGTTGACCATAATCCTGAGTGGAAGAATATTTATGAAAGTGAAAAGAAACGGATTATTGATACGGTCGGGAGCGAAACAATTTTGCGGATAGAACACTTTGGGAGTTCATCAATACCTAGCATTAAATCAAAACCATATATTGATTTACTGATTGAAATTCCTAAAAAACTGTTATTTAATAAGAATTTAATTGGACAATTTACTGAATTAGGATACTCTCATTTCGTAGTTCCTGCCAGAGAAAATATCGAAACATACTCATCATTCGGAAAGGGATACAATCTTGATGGAACAAAAGAACAGATTTTTCATATCCATATGTGCCCAAGCGACAATGTAATGTGGAAACAAATTGACTTTCGAAATTATTTAAATTCTAACCCCGAAAGAGCAAGGCAGTATGAAAATTTAAAAATCGAATTAGCAACTAAGTTCAAAAATGACAGAGGTTCTTATGTGCTTGGAAAAACAGATTTTGTAAACGAAACTTTAGATATAATCAAAGAAAAAGCTATCGCATAGCACGGTAAAGGAAAAATAAAAATTAATTTATGAGCTATTTAAATACTACCCACGATGTCTATAAAGAAGCAGCGCTAACTCCAGATATTGGTTTATGCTGTACTACAAATCCTATTTGGGAGCTACCTGGTCTTAGAATTCCTAAAATCATGCAGGAAATGAACTATGGCTGTGGTAGTACTGTACATGCTCGTGATCTAACTAATAATCCAAAAATATTATATGTAGGTGTTGGTGGCGGAATGGAATTATTACAGTTCTCTTATTTTTCTCGTCAAAGGAATGGGGTTATTGGTGTGGATGTAGTACATGAAATGTTAGAAGCTTCTCGTAAAAATTTTAAAGAAGCCGAAGCTCAAAATGACTGGTTCAAAAGTGAATACGTTGATCTTAGATACGGTGATGCATTACATCTTCCTGTAGACGATAATAGTATTGATGTTGCAGCACAAAACTGTTTGTTCAACATTTTTAAAGAGGATGATCTAAAAAAAGCCATAGAAGAAATGTACCGTGTGTTAAAACCTCATGGAAGACTGGTGATGAGTGACCCAACATGCGAGCAACCTATGAATGATAATCTTCGTAATGATGAAAGACTAAGAGCGCTCTGCCTTAGTGGAAGTTTACCTATTGCAGAATATGTAAAAGCACTCACAGATGTTGGCTTTGGCACTATCGAAATAAGAGCACGTAAGCCGTATCGAATACTCGATCCAAAGAACTATGATACAAACGAATTAATTTATATCGAGTCTATTGAAGTCGCGGCTATTAAAGATCCAATGCCAGAAGATGGTCCTTGTGTCTTTACAGGTAAGGCTGCAATTTATTATGGCGATCAGGATTATTTTGATGATAAAAAAGGTCATGTCTTGCTAAGGAATCAGCCTATCGCAGTTTGCGATAAAACTGCGGGTGCATTAGCAGATCTAGATAGAGATGATATATTTATTAGCGAATCTACCTATCATTATGATGGAGGTGGATGCTGTTAAAAGCGATGGCTAATTAATACCATTTCAAAAGTCGAAAGCAAACTATTTGTTTTCGACTTCTTTTTTATGCTTTATTTTAAAACTGTTTCTATCTCATAATCCATTAATTACTATCTTTAATACTGTATTATTTTTAATTAAAACAAGTTATGGATAGAAGACAATGGTTAAAATCTACTACAATTGGCAGTGGTTTTGCATTACTTGGAGGGTTAGAAATTGCCAATGCGCTAACTACAGAAGAAATTATAAAGTTTAATCCCAGGCCACTTTCTAAATTAGTACGATTAAGTTCTAATGAGAATCCCTACGGCCCCTCTAAAAAAGTACAAGATGCTATCAAATCTGCTTTTGATCATGGTTGTAGATATCCTTATGCTTATGCCGATGAGTTAGCTGAAATCCTAGCCAAAAAAGAAGGAGTGACCAGAGATCACATTATTATTTGTGGAGGTTCTACAGAAGGTCTAAAAGTTGCCGGTCTCACTTTTGCCGCCAATGGTGGCGAAATAATAGCTGCACAACCCACTTTTCTGGCAATGATGACTTATGCCAAACAATGGGGAGCAACTGTAAATTGGGTTCCTGTTGACGAGAATAAAGGGTATAACATAAATGAAATAGAAAAACGAATTTCCTCAAAAACCAAATTGGTTTTTCTCTGTAATCCTAATAATCCTACCTCAACCATTCTATCCTCAAAAAAACTTATGGATTTCTGCGATGCAGTCAGTAATAAAACTATACTTTTCAGTGACGAGGCCTATTATGATTATATCGAAGAGCCCGATTACCCATCTATGGTTGAGCTGGTAAAACAAGGAAAAGATGTAATTGTATCCAGAACGTTCTCGAAAGTTTACGGGATGGCCGGATTAAGAATTGGTTACCTTATTGCCAAACCCGCTTTAACAGAAAAGCTAAGAAGAAATATGGTAGCTTACAGTAACGTACTTGCCATTGCAGGAGCCAAAGAAGCCTTAAATGATAAAGAATTCTTTACCTTTAGCTTACAAAAAACCAGAGAAGCAAAAGAATTGATTTACAAAACGCTCGATAACTTTGAGCTACCTTATATACCATCTAGCACTAATTTTATTTTCTTCAAATCGGGGAAAGATATTAGAACCTTACATAAAGAAATGATGAACAAAGGTGTTCTTATTGGGCGACCGTTCCCTCCATTTTTCGATTGGTGTAGAATTAGTACAGGTACTATAGAAGAAGTAATTTCTTTTAACAAAGCCCTATCTTCTGTCTATGGCTAGATTTTTTTTGCCATTGCTTTTTTAAACTCATAAATAACCAAGAACATAGAACACCATAAGGGGCTCATATTAACCTTCAGTTGTTTACCTTTAGAAAAACGAATGAGCTGCCGTGCATAAAAACCACCTTCGGCAGAATCCTCAAACTGCTTAATTCCTGTCCTTAAAACCAGATTCTTAAGATTTGTAATTTCTCCTTTCAAAAACTTAGGAATATCTTCTCTATTTGTTATAAAGGGACGACCCATTCCGATTAAATCAACTTCTCCATTCTCTAGTACTTCGTTACAGAAATCATACGATCTAAAACCACCGGTGATCATTAATGGCAACGTACTTATCGCTCTTACTTTTTTTGCAAAATCAATAAAATAAGCTTCTCTTCTTTTGGTACTTTCTTTAAGCACCACTCCCTCTTCATTCATCAAGAAAAAGGCAAGCTTTTCATAGGTGCCCCCAGAAATTTCAAGCACATCGATTTTAGCTGCGTCCAACATTTTTACCACGTCTAGCGATTCTTCCTCGGTAAAACCTCCTCTTTGAAAATCTGCCGAATTTAACTTTACTGCTATAGGAAAATCAGCCCCTACTTCTTTTCTAACCTCACGAACGATAGTAAGCAAAAGCCGACTTCGATTTTCGATGCTCCCGCCCCATTTATCAGTTCTTATATTAGTTAACGGAGATAGAAATTGGCTTAACAAATATCCATGAGCCGAATGAATTTGTAATCCTGTAAAACCAGCTTCTTTTGCTAATCTTGCAGCTTTTACAAATCCTTTGATAACTTCCTGAATATCTTCTTCGGTCATTGCCTTAGGTTTTCCAAAAAGTCCCATTTTATTGAGCTGTATCTCAGATGGAGCCAATGGCCGAGTGGTTGCAAATCTATTGGTTTGTCTTCCAGAATGAGATATTTGTACCCAAATGTGATTTCCATTCTTTTTACCCGCTTCTGCCCAGGATTTTAGTTTCGGTAACATCCCTTCATCATCAAAACATACATTGCCCGCCGATTCTAAATGTTTTCTATCAATAACGACATTTCCTGTGATTAGCAAGCCTGCTCCCGTATTTGACCAATGTTCATACAATCGTTCATGGCCTTTTACAGGTTCATATTTTCTATTACTAATTCGCTCGGTCATGGCGGCTTTTACCAATCTGTTTTTCAATATTGCACCACAAGGCAGCTTCAGTTCTGTACTAATCATAATAAAATAGTTCGATTACAATGATACATAATTCCTGTGATATTGTACAACCTTGAAATACAAAACGGATAAATGATATCAAATTCATACATTAGAGACTTAGAACATTAGTCAAAGTTTTAATGAATGTTTATTTGAGCTTCACTTCTAAAATTCACTCTCGAACATGAAACATAGTTTGAATTCTGGTTTCATTTTCTTGATTGTTAGGGTGAGTCTCCAACAACTAGAGCATCTATAAAGAACTGAAGCAATAATTATTTTAGTATGAAGAATTTATTAGTTTTTATGTCCATTGGTTTATTTTTTGCCTGCGGCGGAAGTAAAAAGGTAGCACAAAAGCATACTAATACTGTTATTTCAGAAAATAATGCTCCTGTAAAAAGTGATTCCACTGAAATAACACTATCTATAAAAGAAAAAGCTCCAGAAACTCCTATTGAAGAAACAAAACCCATAGAAAATAAAGAAAAAATACCAAATCAAACTACCCAAATGGTTAAAGCAGCCAAAGTTGTTTCTGAACCAATGTCGCATCAGTCGTGGAATTCATTACTAGGTAAACATGTATCAAAAGATGGCAATGTAAGCTACAAAGGTTTTCAGCAGGATCGGGTTATGTTCGAATCGTACCTCGCTGAACTAAGTGAAAATGTTCCCAAGAATGATTGGAGTAAAGAAGATAAGTTAGCCTATTGGATCAATGTATATAATGCATATACTATAAAATTAATTATAGATAATTATCCCTTAAAAAGTATTAAGGATATAAAAGACCCGTGGGATTTACGCTTCTTCAAACTAGGAAAAAAGTGGTTTACCTTAAACGATATTGAACACAGAATTTTAAGGAAAATGGAGGATCCAAGAATTCATTTTGGTATTAATTGCGCCTCTTTTTCTTGTCCGCCGCTGTTAAACAAAGCTTTTACTTCACAAAATGTAAATCAAGAACTCGATAAACTAGCCATCTCATTTATAAACGATACAAAACGCAACACGATTTATGCAGAAAAAGTCGAACTATCCAAAATATTTTCCTGGTTTGGTAAAGACTTTAAAAAAGAAGGCTCCCTGATTGACTTTTTAAACAAATATTCTACTATAATCATTAACAGTAATGCAAAAAAGAGCTTCAAAACATATGATTGGAGCCTGAATGAATAGATATTTAAAAAAGAGTTTCGCCAGGATGTAGTGCATTAATCATCATTTTCGCTCTCATTTTAAGTGTTACGTATAAATAAAAGATTGTAACTTTAAAATATAATTTCAAGATGCCAGAAAATTGAAAATATCAATCATCATCCCTATTCTAAACGAAGCAGCTACGATAAGTACGTTACTTTATCACTTAATTGATAATTCGTTTGTTAAGGATAACATAAAAGAAATCATATTCGTAGATGGAGGTAGTACTGATGGGTCGCAAGGGATCATTCTACAGTTATCAAAACAAGAAAATATAATTCGATTAGTCGCTTCAAAGAAAGGACGGGCCATACAAATGAATACAGGTGCAAAAGCTGCGAAAGGAGAAATTTTATATTTCTTACATGCTGATTCATTACCTCCTCTACACTTTGATATGGATATCATTGAAGAGGTTAAAAAGGGAAACAATGCGGGTTGTTTTAGAATGAAGTTCGATTCTAACCACTGGTGGTTACGATTTCTGGGGTGGTTAACGCAATTTGAAAGTAAGCGATGCCGCGGCGGGGATCAAAGTCAATTTATCACAAAGTCCTTATTTAATGAAATAGGTGGATATGATGAATCCTTTATTGTTTATGAAGATAATGAACTTGTAGATCGATTATTCGCATTAAAACAATTTGTAATTATACCTAAATATATAATTACATCGGCAAGAAAATACAGGGAGATAGGCGTTTGGCGACTACAATATCATTTTCTGAATATTCATATGAGAAGATGGATGGGCGCCTCATCTGAAGATTTGTACCGTTACTATAAAGAGAAGGTAGTTAATTAACCGTAACAAGATCTTTGATAATTTCTGAAATTCTATTTTTAAATTCTATAATTTCAGTACTTTGATCATTAGTATTATTTGTATCTACAGTATATCTTTTCTTTTTTCCATCAGTTGTATTAATTTCAAAATAATAACCTCCCTGATCTGCACAATCTGGACATCCGTATGTTTTATTTGAGCCATTTATCAATTCTTCTGGTATCATATCCAAAATAGATTTATACGTATTGTACAACTAATTAGAAAATGTAAAAGAGCCTCTAAAGTTATAATCACCAGAGAAAAAATCAACTACACGATCTTCTTCTAGTTTTGAGGCATCTATTCTGAAAACATCAAAACAGTTCCCAAAGCATTCGCCGGCAAAAGAACCAAAAACCAAAGATTCTATCCCATTATCAGGACCCCGATCATCGTCGTTACTGCATGAAAGCAACAAAAAAAATACTAAAAATAAAGACAATACGTATCGATTTCATGATCTGTTGATTTAATAATGATTTCTACAGATCAGATGTATAAACAATCAAAAAGTTGCGTATCATTGTTTCTTTAATCTTCTTTTTTATCTTTAAAGAGATGGAGACATTAGAAATACTATTAATTATATTATTGTGCATTGGGGCCATTCAAGGAATTATTTTTGGTATCATTTTATGGCAAAGAAAAGTTCCTAATTACATAGCAAACCGATTTCTTTCTACTATCCTTTTCTTTTTTTCGTATCGACTCATCGTAGAGACTTTAAAAATATTTGGACTAGGACGATATGATGCTTGGTATCATATTTTGCTAGAATACAACTGGATATATGGAACCCTGATTTTCTTTTTTGTAAAAAGTTATGTAACTCCGAATTTCCGAATCAAAAGAAGTGATTACAGTCACTTTTTACCAGTTTTTATGGAGTTTGTATGGAGTAACTTCATCAAAACACAAAACTTTTATTGGGATGGCACACGGGAAAGTTTAAGCTGGCTAGGATATTGGGGATATGTGGTTTGGATGCGTTACCCTACCATGTATATCATTTCTGGATTATTGATTGTATTTTATACCTCTAAAGCTCAAAAAGTACTCAATGACAAATCACAAATTGAAGGGTTTCAATTGCTTCCTGAAAAAATTAAATGGATCAGAAGAGTGGTTTGGGTGTTAAAGATTTTTTCTTTCTTATATGTTGGTGTAGTACTAATCGATTTTTTCTTCTTTGGCTACACACATAATTTCTATGGTCATCCGGTCTTTATTAGTATGGCAATTATTACCTATTGGCTTGGATTAGAAGGTTTTTCCCGTAGAAAAGAAAGTGCCTTTAAACTCGTTGCAATTGTGTCTAATAAAGAAAAAGAACAATTAAGTAATATAGCAAGTAAATTAGAAGCAAAAATGAAGGAGGAGATGCTATATAAAAACCCTGAGCTTACTTTATCTGTACTCTCTAAGCAACTCGATGAGAAACCTTATCTGGTCACCAAATGCTTAAATACTATTTTCAATAAGAAGTTTAATGATTATATCAATGAATTTAGAATTGAAGAAGTAAAACAATTGATCAAAGACCCTAAAAATAACAATCTAACTTTACTGGCGATTGCACATGAAGCTGGATTTAACTCTAAAGCATCTTTTAACCGAGCCGTAAAGAAAATTACAGGAAATGCACCTAGTGATCTAAAAAACAGTATATAATACCGTGTCAATTATACAATTGAAGCCTATAATATCATTAAAAATTGTCTCAATTATTTAATCGAGACGATCAGCAATAACTTTATGCTCATATTTGACTGTTTAAGAATTTTTAAAATCTAAAAAATGAAGCCTTTTATACCAAAAACAGTAATACTTTGCATTACTATACTTTTTTTTCAAACAGCATCTGCCCAGGTTACCGATATTGAGTTACAAGAATTAAAAGGAGAATGGAAACTAGATATGAGTCCCCAGGATACAACCGATAAAAACTTCGCAGTGATGCGAATAAATGAAATCGATAGGAGCTCGGTTAAGGGAACCTTTTATAGAGAAGGGGTTAAGATAAAAGAAGGTAGGGTAAATATCCAACTAGGTATTATCTACGTTGCACTTGTATCAGGTGATAATAGTGGAATTTATAATACTGCTTTTTATTATAAAGACGATAAATTATATGGCACTACTCATGCTGTAGACAGAGGCTTTTTATCTGTTTGGATCGCACAAAAACAACCTAAAAACTAACTTCTGATGAACATATTTAAAAGCATCATATTTTTCTTTACTGTCTTGAGTTCTTGTCTGAGTTGTCAAACTCCTCTTCCTTCATACATTCCTAAATTTGAGCTTTCAAAAAAACCTGTTTTAGAGATTAAGGAAGGACAAGATTTTGACTTTGGTTATCTTCAAGTTCCAGAGGATCGCTCTAAACCTAATGGTAAGATTATTGAATTGCCTGTTTATATTTTTAAAAGCAGAAGTAAAAATCCAAAAAAAGACCCTATCATTTATACAGTGGGAGGTCCCGGAAATTCATCAATGTATTCTGCTCCTTATATGAACTATTACAAATACCTTGATGACCGTGATTTCATATTATTTGAACAAAGAGGAACCAAATTTGCAAAACCTCATCTTGCTTGTCCCGAATGGGGATCTGCAATAGATAAAACTAAAGGTCCAACCCTAAATCAAAAACAAAAAGATAGTATTTACATTAACGCTGCCAGAAATTGTAGGGAAAGACTATTAAAAGAAGGTAATAATCTGAACATGTATACAACAGTCAATATAGCTGCAGATATTGAAGATCTGCGAAAGGTTTTACACATAGAAAAGTACAATCTTCTCACAATATCCTATAGTACCAAAATTGCACAGGTTTTATTAAGAGATTATCCTGACGCTATTCGAAGTGTAGTCATGGATTCTCCCCTTCCAATAGAAGTCAACTATGACGAGGAAAGCATCAAAAATTTATTGGATTCATATAACAAGTTATTCGCCGATTGTGCTTCAGAGCCTTCATGCAATCAAGCATATCCTGATTTAAGGAATCGTTTCTTTGATTTTTTACTAGAAAAAACTCGAGAACCTTTAGAAATTCAAATCCTACATCCACAGCAAAAAAAAGAGATAACATTCCGACTTAAGGGTAAGTATTTCATCTCCCTATTCGATCTATTAAGCACTTCAGATATCCCAAATGCGCCTCTAATGATCGATCAAATCATTAGAGGAGATTATAGTATCATCAAAAAATCGCTACTTTCATCACTAGAAAACAACAATAATGGCTCAGGTATAGGTATGCGTTTGTCTGTATGGTGTGCTGAAGAACTTCCTTTTGCTGCTCAAATCATTATTCAATCTGAGAGTAAAAAATATCCATCAATAGAAGGAGCTTCGTCGGCTGTTTTTGATCTGCAGGTTTGTAAAACATGGAATGTAGACGCTGTAGATGAACTAGAAAATAAACCTGTTAAAAGCGATATTCCTGTATTACTGATTAATGGTGAGTACGATCCGATAACTCCTGTAAGATGGTCCAAACAAATGGCCTCGAATCTTAAAAATAGTTTTCATTTTGTTTTTAAAGGTTGGTTACATTCTCCTACCACCAATTGGAGCAACCCCTGTGCCATGAACGTAGCGAATGAATTCTTTAACAATCCGTTTCAACAACCGGTTCTTGATTGTTTTAATAAAATAAAAAAACCAAAATTTACTATTAGGGAGTAATATGATCTAAGGAGAATTTTGACCGAAAATCACTACTTTTAGTAAAAAGTAGCATATAGAATACCTTTTTCTCTACATTTTTGTTCATTATGAAAGTTGTACCACAGGTTTTTTATAAACACCCAAAGATTGAAAAAGTACTTGTTGATGGTCTCTCTTGCATCATTTTAAAAAGTGTAAAACAAGCCGACCTACAAAATGAACGCTATCTGGCGGCCCATGCGTTAACCTTGGTTTTAAACGGTGCACTGCAAGTTGAAGATCCAGAGGGTGATGTCACTATTGTTCCTAAAAACCAAATGATTCTTTTACCAAAAGGATTGTATATGATCTCTGATATTATTCCTAAAAATCAATCTTTTGATGCCATCGTTTTTTTCTTTGATGAAGAGATTACAGATGAGTTTCTTATAAATTTTGAAACAGCAACATCTGAAAACCGCTCCGGGTCATTACTAATAACGTATGACGAAAACTTACGATTGTTTGTAGGTGCTTTATTAATGCTGTATAAAGGAAAATATCAGCATCAGTTTACCAAACCCAAACTCTTAGAATTTCTTCACCTCATTAGTCTTACAACATCTGGAGAAGAGTTCGTACAACGACTTCAATCTATAAAAAACAGAGAACGTAAAAATATCAAAACCTTTATGTTACAAAACTTCGATAAACCACTGGATATCGAAGATTATGCCTATCTTACCGGAAGAAGTATTTCAACCTTCAGAAGAGATTTTAAGTCTAAATTCAATATCTCTCCCAAAAAATGGTTAATTGAAAAACGTTTAGAAAAAGCAGCCTTACTTTTAAAAGAAAAAAGCGATTCAATCACCAGTATAGCACTACAAGTAGGGTATGAAAACACTTCTCATTTTATTAAGGCTTTCCAAAAACAATTCAAAACCTCTCCAAAACAGTTTCAAATTACGTACAGAAAAGAAATCCTGTTATAACGCCAATAAAACTTAACATTAAGATCATCTCCTTTCCCCAGAATATGCTTATTTTAAGGTGAATTTGATATAAGAAAGTCTCGTCAGTTTGAGTGTCCGCCTTGGGCGGATGTATCGAAAACAAGAGACTTTCTTATATCGAACTCACGTTATTTTAATACAAGTTTCTATATGTAAACACATGATCACTATGTCCCATAATACTATTCAACTCATTTGTATTGGTATCGTTATTCTTGCATGGACTTACATCGTACCTATGCTATACAAGAGGTTTGGCATAAACTATGATGGTAATAATTATAGTCGCGAACAGAAGAAGCAAAATTTCAAAAGTCATCTTGAAGGCATTGCAATCTTTATCTACATAACAATTATCTTAATGCTCACCGAATATGTAATGAGATATTACGATCTTTTATAGAAAGTATGCTATGACTCCTATTAAGTTTACAGCTTTACGCACGGTTTTTCATCATTTTAAATTTTTGAAAATTCTACAGACATAAGGTGGTTTCGAAAGTTTGAAATAGTATCATCCTTGCTTTATTTCAGAATCTTATACACCTTAAAAACAACTATTTGTGAAATCTTGAACTTGATTCAGGATGACCAATCGATGTTTTTAAAACCTTATCATATTCCTGACCGAAAAACACTACTTTTTGATTTTATGAAGATTTCTTCGATTCAATTTATAGGACATTTGTATGCAACTTAATGAATTAAAATACTCAAACACATGAAAAAAATAGGATGTATAGGTCTTGGGATTATGGGTAGTCGTATGGCGGCCAATCTACAAAAAGAAGGATACTCACTTGTTGTACATAATCGTACCAAAGACAAAGCGACAGCATTACTAAACCAGGGTGCAGCATGGGCAACAACACCCCAAGAAGTAGGACAAGGAACAGATGTGATCATCACCATGCTTTCTACTCCCGAGGTAGTTAGAGAAACCGCTATAGCAGAGAACGGATTTCTATACGGAATGAAAAAGGGAGCCCTTTGGATCAATTGCAGTACCGTAAATCCTTCTTTTACTCAAGAGATGGAAGTACTTGCAAAAAAACATGAAGTACGGTATATCGATGCGCCCGTTGCTGGTACCAAAGGTCCTGCCGAAAGTGGCGAGCTACTATTTCTTGTTGGCGGAAACACTCAAGATATCGAAGAAGCTACTCCCCTTTTTGAGATCATGGGCAAAAATACCTTATCTCTGGGCGAGGTAGGAAAAGGTACCGCAATGAAAATGCTCATCAACCAGCTTTTGGGACAATCGATGGTAGCTTTTGCAGAGGCTTTGGTCCTGGGTGAGGCCATGGGACTCAAAAAAGAAACACTTTTTAATGTATTATTGAACACTCCGGTAGTGGCGCCGGTGATGTCTGCCGTACGGCCTAAACTGGAAAGTGGCAATTACGACCCTAATTTTCCGCTGCAATGGATTTATAAAGACTTACATCTGTCGAGTATCTCTGCGTACGAGAACAATGTAGCCACACCAAACTTAAATGCTACCAAAGAAATTTTTGCCCAAGCCAAACAACATGGATTTGGCGAGCAGGATTTTACTGCTGTTTATGAATTTTTAAAATTTAAAAAATAAAAACTATGAAATTACTACGAATAGATGCCAGTTCGAGAATTGAGCATTCTGAAAGCCGAAAAATTGCTGATCAATTTCAGCAACAATGGCAAAAATCCAATCCCGATGGATCTGTAATCATTCGGGATATTATCAAGCAACCGATTCCTCATATTCAGCAAAAAACAATTGAGGGTTTTTATACCCCTTCAGAAAATTTTACTCCAGAACTTCAAGACGCTACAAAGCTGTCTGACCAACTCATTGCAGAGCTTACTGGCTGTGATATTGTATTGATCAGTACTCCTATGTATAATTTTGGGGTACCCTCTGCCTTAAAAGCATGGGTTGATCATATCGTGAGAATAAATAAAACATTTGGCGTAAGTAAAGAAGGTGCTTTCTACGGAATGGTAAAGAATGTTAACGCCTACATTATTACCGCTGCAGGTGCTGTTTACGCTTCAGAAGAAATGAAAGCTTTAAACTTTTTACAGCCTTACCTACAAACTGTTTTAGGACTTATAGGAATTACCGATGTCACTTTTATCTCTCTTGAAGGTACCACAATGGATGCCGCGACTTTTGACGAGATGAAGGCTGATGCTTTGGAAAAAATTATTAAAATATAAAATATTAGTAGAAGTAAACAAAATCTATAAAAAAGCACCAAAAGAATGGTCTTTTGGTGCATATTATCATTTAGGTTCTTTTATATTCTATAAACATTAATTAAATCCACCACTTCCATTCGGAATAGGTTGTATAAAAGTTTTTAAAAATGTTCTAGAGCATTCTTGATATCTAGCAGTTACTCTTGCCCGGATGATTTTATTGCTAGATGACGCCGAAACGGCCCTGGGATTATCGGTTGATGCTTCATAAGACTGAGTTAATCCATTTTGGCGTGTAATTAACCATTCGTAAGTAGTACCATTTGGAAAATTTCCGTTAGTAAATAAGTATACGATGTTAGCACCGCTTTGCGTACCATCTATGTACTCATCTAATATTGCAGTATTGTAATTACAGCTCGTTCTTTCATTAAGAGATTTACTGTCGCCCTGTAATTCTATTTGCTGAGTGTTGGTTAAATCTTCTTGAAACTCTGTCGAGTCATTCTCGCAAGAAAGAAAAAACATTACTGCACAAATAAATACTGAAAAAAATTTGATAGTTTTCATTTTCGTGTAATTTTTAGTTAATACTATTTAAATTGGATACTACTAAAGGTATTTAATTAAACTTTTGTTGTCTGTTAAAAGCTCTATAACAAAAGGTTAAATTATGTGACATTGTAAACACACTAAAAGGACCATCCTGATTATCAAATAAGTACCTTTTCTCTAACATATTCAATTCATTTGTCTATCGTATAAAATTGTAGTTCAACGAATCTGCTTAGTACATTAATGCTCCACTTAATTTTTATTATATAATAAGTGCATTTAGATTAAATAAAGTATATGATTACTATTCTACAGCACATTTCACTGTATTTAGCTTTAAACATTAGAGCACAATTGGTAATTTCAAGAATTTTACGAGCTTCAATTAGTTGCGGTAGCGTTTCATTAACCCTAATAAGATCAATTAATATTGTATTTTACGTCATGATTAGAGTCAGTAAACCATCCCTGAAAACATCTGAATTTTCAGATGCTAATTGCATAGCTGACTTTTTTAGCCGAGTACTGTTTATAACTTTGCTAGTAAAAATTTTATACTGTTACTCTTGTGATTATTAGTTTGGAGTCTAGCAATGAGGAGCTGAAATAAAAAAGCGAACCTAAGTTCGCTTTGCTAATCTTTATCTATTCACACAGCAACAGTTTCCACCACCACCACCAGGAGCACAAAAACAATAAACACAAGGTCCATCATTTCCTCCTTTAATAGATTTTAATTCTTTACTGTTTAGAGGTCTTCCAAGATTCGAAATGTCTTTTAACATAATACTTAAGATTTAAGAGTTAGTAATTTATAAATTTAAGAATTATAATTTAAAATATGACCAACTTATCTACAGCATTACTTTTGAATAATAAAGGATATTGAATATTTGTATTTAATACCGGAATTGTAAGGCAAATTCGTCTAAATTACAGCTATTAATAAAGGATAATATAACAAATATTGAGGAAGCAATACTTTACTATATCTATGTTTGGTATGCAATTTGATGATGTACACATTCTATGAAAGCAATTTTACTATTTCTATGTGTACTAGGTTATATAGCCGTTAATGCTCAGAAATCTGACTTTCTTGATGGATACGTTGTTACCTTTTCTAATGATACCTTGATTGGAAAAGTCAACGATCGAAAATCGGGGCGGAGAGATGAATTGATCAACAAAATACATGTTAAGCTTGATAACGGTCGAGTGAAGAAAATTAAGAAAAGAAATATTGCTGTATATAAAAGAGGAAACGAGATTTTTATAAGAAAAAGAATCCAAGAACAACTCCCAATATTCAAAATAAAAAACGATGTAGATTATTTTTTAGTGCAATTAGTTTCAGGTCCTGTAGCGCTTTACAAATACTATTTTAACGACTTTGATAATCATACGATTGACTATGTTTTTCTTATTAAATCTAAGAACTCTTACACCTACAAAAGACTCCCCTTGTTAGGCTTTAAGAAAATCTTGAAACCATATTTTAATGAATCTCCTGGCATGATAGAAAAGATAAATGAAAAAAGATTTCGATACGCCGATATTCCCGAATTGGTGCAAGCACTTCAAAGATAATCTCATTTGTGGTATCAAAATCTACAGTCAAAAATATGACAATCAATATCTTGCTGACCATGCGCTACATAAATTTTTTACATCATTTAGTTTAAAATAGGGATATTCTCACATTTTTCATCTTTTCGAACTCAATTTTTATGGTTACTTTGGTTTCAAAATTATAATATCATGAAAAAAATCACTCTATTGTTAAGCATTTTATGGTGGGCAGGAGCCTGTACATCAAATAGTAAAAGTAACAACGCTTCAGATTCTAATGTAGAGGCAACGACTACCCAGCAAGTTGACCCGTCAGAAGCATCACAACATATAATTGTAACGGTTTCTGACCGAGCACCAGAACGTATTGAAGAAACCGAAGATTTTTCTCCTACAGAACTAAGAACCGCCCGACTGAAAGACGGTAAACTCATTACCACTTTTAAAGGATATTTGGGTTCTTTTGATGATGAAAAAGATTATGGGTTGAATTTAATGTGTATTCGCAAGACCGATTCGGGAGCATTGGCCAAAGGAACCTATAAACTTATAGCTACCACTGATGCTGCACAGCTAGCTTCTGAAACCAGTCCTTTCTTTGAATCTATTAACACCTTTAATGCTGAGACCTACAAGAATGCGAAAATGTCAGGCCTGCTTGACGATTTTACGGATGAGTTTTTTGCACCTTTGCGTGAAGAAAATGTGTTGGTTATCGAATCGACTGAAGATCTGGGAGAAACCGCTAATTCAACTGAAAATTTTCCTGAAAGACTACAACGAGTAAAAGGATATTTAGTCTTTTTTATTAATGAAATGACATCAGAAGAAGAATACAAACTACGAGTGGATTTTAATATCATCAACGAGATAAGAATTCTGAAGGAATAATTCGTCCTTCGTTTTTTAAATCAATACCATTTTTTATACTTCAAGTTCTATTAAATGAATAACAAACACATGCCTATAGTTTTAAAAGCTGCCGCCATTTATAATTTGATTTGGGGCGCCTGGGTGGTATTGTTTCCCAACCATTTTTTTGAATTAGTAGGTATGCAACCTCCTTTACATGTGATGATTTGGCAGGGTATGGGTATGGTGATTGGTGTTTATGGTTTAGGATACTGGTGGGCTGCTCAAGATCCCACTACCCATTGGCCAATTGTTATGGTTGGATTTTTGGGTAAAATCTTTGGTCCGTTAGGTTTCTTTGCCAACTATATCCAAGAAAAAGTACCTTTTGAGTTTTTCTACACACTTATTACGAATGACTTTATTTGGTGGATTCCTTTCTTTTTCATTCTCAAAAAAGCGTACCAGGAGAAAAAAATACAATGGATATAAAACGAATATTGCTTTACCTTTTATCTGCTTTTTATTTGGTTGCGGGTATTAATCACTTTGTACATCCAGAATTCTATCTCCCTCTTATTCCGAAGTATTTGGTGTATCCTGAGCTTATTAATTATATAAGCGGAGTAGCAGAAATAGTACTGAGTGTTGGGGTGCTTTTTACTACTACCCGAAAAACAGCTGCTTACCTTATCATGATACTATTAGTGGCTTTTATACCTTCTCATATTTATTTTATAATGACAGGTAGTTGTGTTGAAGATGGTTTATGTGTTGCGAAGTGGGTGGCTTGGTTCAGGCTTATTGTGATCCATCCTATTTTGATTTGGTGGGCATGGTGGGTAAGAAAATAATGGTTTAGAACTTCTTAGTTAGCCAATTACAGTAATAGTCGTCATGGCTATAAAAAGACCTGTAGGATGCATACCACCCTACAGGTCTTTTCTTAAAAATATATAACTAACACTATTAATTTGCTACTATTGTTTCATTTGGCACTTCGCCATCATCCTGGTTGTTATTGATGCGGGTATTGATGATCTGCTGGTATCTTTTGGATAGGGTGTTCAACTCATTGTTTACCGTGTTATAGGTATTGTTTTCGTCTAACTCGGTAAGTGCCCCGATGCGCTTGTATAACTTCTCATACACGGCCAGCGCTTGTGGTTTTATTGTCGTATAGGATTGCTTTTCGGCAGCACTTTCTATAGTGATACGCTCTTGATATTTGGTCCTAAAAGAAGTATTGGTTTCTTTAAGGATCGTAGCCCAATCGGTCATTGCTACCGTTTCTAAAGCCATTTTAAGTTTAGGCTCTGTTTCATAATCTTCGATGATATTGACCATTACTGTACTTTGCGCTTCATAATTAAGTCGGGCGATACCACTACCATAGGTATCGATATGGTCCAGCAGCAATTGTCCTGCCTCCTTTTTCTCGGTATCCTGATGGTAGCTGTTCATTAAAAATCCGTAGCGCATGCCGTTAATCGCATTATCCCGGGTGATGTCTAGTTTTTCCAGCTCTTGGGTAAAATCGCTCTTGCGGTCATAGATTAAAGCATCGTCGAGTTGTGCTACGGCTGCATCGAGATCGGCTACTTGTTTTTGGATCTGTAGTGCCACAGGATCATTTTGTACACAAATATCTTTGGTACTGCGTAGGTACTCGATTACTTCTTCTTTACTAAGCCTGGTTACGTTGTTTGTTGTTAACATATCTATGAGTTTTAAATTTTTGAGGGCAAATATATTGGCTTCACACATGCATCAAAAATGCGTATAGGGGGGATTATAACCCTTTTTTATAAACCACTGATTATTAGTTTTGTAAATAGCTCCCACACCCCTGCGAGAGCTCGTTGCAAAACTGTACATAGCTGTTGCAGGGCTGCAGGAGCTCGTTGCCATAGTATAAATATCACTTGCAAGGGTGCAGGAGTTCTTTACCCATATAAAAATACCTCTCGCACCCTAGCGAGAGGTCATTGCAAAACTATACAGAGCTGTTGCAGGGGTGTGGGTGGTGTTTTTATTGGATTTGGGGATGGGTAGGATTGTAATCTAGATAGCCATAATACTGGTCGATTGATAGGGGTTTGGATCTGTAAGGTTTTTGATGGGGCTCGTCATAGGCGAGTGCTAGCTGGTAATTAATGCCAACGTTGTTGTTTAAGAATAGTTGAGACGTTTGAGCAACGAATTTAACAAATACAAACCGGATAGAAAATCCTAACGGATTTTCAAAAGTAGGCGAGAAAAAGGAATTACTTATAGCCATTATTCTGGGTGGTGTTCTATTCTTCCTTTTTTTCTTCTTCGTCCTTTATTGTATATTTGTCAAGCAACAATTGTTTTTCCTTTTCATCTAACTTTTTAGATCTTTCCCTTACAGTTGCTGTTTCCGTTCTTAATTCTGTTGAAATATCTTGTTCATTCTCTACTTCAGGCTCAGGTGGTGTTAGAAGTTTAACTTCATTTCCTTTTACAACATGGTCAGTTATAACTTTCGCAACTTCATCAGCTTTTTTTGTTGCTCCTGTTTTTGAAGGTGGCAAGTCCGATTTTAAATTTGCCTCATGCTGCTCGAGAGCTTTTAATTTTATTGACTCTTTAATGTTGTCTAACATTAATTTTTCTCGTTCTATTTCCGTTGCGATTAGTTTTTTATTGCCCATATATGAAGCAATAATTTCTTTAGCGGTTTTAGATTTATACAATAAATAAGCTCCGTAAACTCTTAATCCTGTTTTGACAAGTTCGGTCAAATCGATTGCTATGTCAAAGTCTATGTTGAAAATAACATCTATAGAGCCGTTTTGAATTTCAACAAGAGAAATTTCTTTTGGTGATTCGGATTTTAGAAGAGTATGGTAGATTAATAAAGTTCTGTTCCACCTATTTAATACTTTTGAAAATTCTTTTAAACTTCCCGTAGATTCAAGGTCTTTGAAAATTAAAGACATTATCGCTTGCTCTTCATCTGTCTCGTATTCATCATCTTCTGAAACATACTTGTCAAATGTTGTTTTAAGATTATTTAATTCCGATTCATTTTTTTGAATTGAATTTTGAAGTTGGTTTAAGATAGAGTTGAATTTTTGAAAATATTGTTGCCCATCAATTTCTTTGTTAGAGTCTAATTCCTCCAATTCCTCCAAAGTATTCAAAGATGTAAATGGTTTATTTTCTCTTAAAACAATTGATAATTCACTATCAAGAGAATTATTTTCAAAGTAGACAAAATTCTTTTTGATGTTTTCAGAAAGTCCTTTCATAAAAACCAAGTTCTGATTTTGTGCTTGACTAATGGCTTGTTTGTTGTCAACCACATCTCTTTTAAATCCAGAATCAATTACCAATTCTTTGAAAATTTTTATTTTATTCAGCAAACTTTCTATATTCATTTTCTATTTCTTGATGATTGGTTACATTACCCTAACGGCTCCGTATATGAAAAGTAGCGCTGAAAATAAGCTGTTACTTTTCGGATGAAACACAAGCCGAATTTTTAAATTTTACTATTTATTTTTTATTGGAAATCGTCAAATTTAAAAATTTGGCGACTTTCCAAAAATGCACAAACCTTAGTGTTAGCAAAGACTTGCGCTATTTTTTATATACAATGTTGCCAGCAGTTTTTATCACATTATTAATTCGTCCATTTTCTTTTCGAAAAAACTATCTATTGCAGTTTCGTTGTTTTTATCTCTCATTTCCAACAGTTGGTAAATGTCATTGTCTTCCAATACTATTATATAATTTCCGTTATCATTTACTAAGTCTTTACATCTACTCAACAGTGTCTTTTTATCTTTGATTTTTCTGCAAACAAGGATTCCAAATCTACCACGTTTAGAATTCAATCGTCCATTGATTTGGTCAACTTCTGGATTCCCTAATTCACTACCGTAATTTTTGCATTCGACAATAATTTTGGGACTTTGAATTTTATGTACTGTATTAACATTATGGAAAAATCCATTTTTGTCGGAATTATTAAAAACAATGTCAATTCTTTTGCGACCCTCATTAATTGCTTGTTCACTTATTGGATTAGATGCTCTTTTTCCAAATATGTGGATAAGGTTATCAAATGAGATTTTATGAAATTGGTGTGCATCTTTTTGTCCTGTTTCAATTGAACTCATTATTGCTTTGCGTTCAGTTGCATTCAGTATTTTCCTATTTGTAACAAGTTGTGCTTTACCTTTTTTAATCGCTGTCCGTCTCAATTCATTCTTGTAGTTTTCAAGTATTTTCGGATGGTTTTTAGAAAACTCGTACAAGAAGTCTACGTTCATTGGATACTTTTCTTTTAAGTCCATAATTCTCACAACAACTTGTCCATTTTTTAACACAGACGAAAGTGCATCTCCTGCGTGCTGATGCTCTGCTCTTAAGAATTCAAGAACAAAATTTCGGTAGTATTTACTTTTACTTAATTCAGGGTCTTGCCGAACCGAACTAATAGGTAAAAGAATTTTTGCGTGGTCTCCGATTACTGGAAGTTGTGCAAAATAACTTGTGAATTGCAATGTGTTATAGTTAAAGGCATTATTAACCGCAACTCTTTTAGTTGGAATTTTATGTTTCTCACATTGCTTTTGAGTATATTCTACCAATTGTCTCTTCAAAATGTTAGCAGTTATATCTGATATTTTATCTCTGCTAATGCCGGGAATCATTAAAGCACAATCAGCAATATCTTTTATATCGCCAGACTGTGCTGCTTGACTTGACTCAAAAGCTGCTTGAATATCTTTCGCTTGTTGTGGTCCAATTCCACGACCGCTTGGAACTCCAGAAGAATATCCTAATGCAATTTCGTTTACTTCGTGAAGTGCGTTCAAGAGTTTAGTAACAGTTTTTTTGTCACCTGTTCTTAAACTGTCAACTAAATATTGAAAATATGTTGCTATTTGATTTTCACATTCTTTTGCCCATTTTGTTCCCATTGCCGAAATTCCAAAAGGGTCAAGAAAAAGTGGAATGTCTTGATAAGCATAAATATCTACAAAATCCAATTCAATATTTTTATCTATTCCAAAATGCTCACTAAATTTTTTCGGCTCGATAAAGTTTGGTTTCATAGATTTCTGTTAGTTTAAATTGCTGGCAACTATTGAATATATGTAAAAGTACATATATCCTACTCATACTATTTCTTTCCAAATCTACTACACCCATCCTTATTAAACCTGTGTAAAACCACAATAGCATAAGTATTAGTTACTATGCTATAACATTGGATCATGGTAGACGCCAACCAAATTACATAATTATGATATGCGAGATTTACGGGTTTCCACAGAGCGTAAGTTGTTGTACCTACTAATCGTTGTGGACATTGGTCGAGATACTGGTGGTGGCAAGGGAAATTTAAAATTGTTAAAGGCGTACTAAATCATTGTGGTATACTTATTTATTGTAAAATTACCCTTTTAAATTTTTGTCTTTACCATTTCAATATCCAAAGAAAGTAGAAGACTTAAAAAAATAAAACACTATGGATTTGAAATCCATAGTGTTTGGCCAAAGAATAAAATTCTATTTTCTATTATTGAAGAATTATACTGTATTTGTCATTCCTGCTTAGGCAGGAATCCATAACTACAGTAGTACGAATGGATCCCAGTATACACTGGGATGACAAAATTGTTACCAAGCTTTATAAAAACTAAAGTGACCGTAATCAAATCAAAGGGTTTTAGCCTTTAACTACCTAATGAACCTGCAATATCCATTAATTCTATAGTTTGTTAGCTACTGGTTTATTCAGTTTTGTAATCTCTAGTGTAGACTTATTACTTTTTTAATTTTCCATTTTCCGTTTTCATTATTCCATACGATAATAAATTTAACAGGGATAGATGCAGCATCTGGTTCTTGGTTGTTGTAATATTGATGAAACCCTATCTGCACTGCTCCGTAGTTATGGATAGGATATACCTCAACACTGGGTTGTATTAATGTTCTGGTTACTTTTCCGCAGATATTACGTTCGGTTGTATCGATAATATCTTGCTTCGAGGTCATGTATCCGCCTTTGTCGTGAAAAAATTATATGTCATCACTATGCCATTAGCCACAGTTTTTGTAGGGTAATCGGCCTCAAAAAATCAAATTTATCCGGGTTTATAATTTTTCCTGTTTTTTCCTTCCAACGATTATGAATCCAATCGATATTCCCAAATAACTATTGTCTACTGTTCCGATTATTTGACCATTTGGTATTTCAATATCTGCTTTGGTGATAAAGTTATATTCTAATCCAAATCTTGTATTCCCTAAATCAAGTCCTCCTCTTAACAGCAGTCCTAGTTGATTATTGACACTTCCTTCTAGTACATCTGTAGCGCCGTCTCGCCTGGACACATCTATGTTGTTAAAAAAATAATACCCTAGGCCCAACCCTATGTAAGGTCGATAATAATTTTCATTCAAATAATAATCAAATGTAGAGACAAAAGAAAACATCCCATTGTCATCTAAATCATCGATAAAAAACGGAGTGCTATCATCAATTTCAAATTTTTGAGAATTTATCGCAATTCCGAATCTTAAACCGATGACCGTATTTTCTGAAGCTTTGACTTTAGGCTCAATATTAAGCATTACTCCTAAATTTTCTGAGCCTGTCTCTAAGAGCACCCCAGGTTCTAATCTTAGTTGTACTTGAGCATTTAAATTAGATAAACAAAGTGCTACTATTATCAGGAATAAGCTTTCCTTTAAAGTAGTGTTCTTATTGTGGAAAAATTCAGGTCGAAAAACCTTCATAAAGATTTGTTGTTCAATTGCTAAAAGTAGAACGTTGGTTTTTCTTTATAATTGTTGTTCAATAGCTTGCCTGAGCAATGAATCGGCTATTTCTTGTATATACTGGTACCCAATAGGTTTTTATTGTTTATTTAAACCCGTATTATTGATCCATTCGAATTCTGGAACGCTTTTGTTCAGACATTGGTCTGGTCGTCAAACTAACGTAATACTTCAATAGTAGTATCAAAAACCAATTGATCATTGTAGTTATGTTCTCATCTCGATACATTTTTATCAACCGCTATCACTAATGATAAAAACACTCGATGAGACGGCACCTTATCATCTTGTTAAACACTACACCTTGAAATACATCAATGGAAGGAGTTTTACAGGAAGAAAAGTACCAAGCCAGGTAAGGTCGGAAAACTGATCTAAGAAAGCCAATCGAAATAAGGATGTTTATGAACCACCTACTTTCAAAAATCAAACATCAAAAATCAACTAATAATCAAAAATACTGCCCGATCCCAAACACAAAACCATTGGTGGCATCTTGGGTAACGCCGTAGCCATAATCAATTCTAAAAATGGCATTAAAGATCTTTTTATGCATAAAGCGTAGTCCCACACCGGGATAGAGCCTAAAGTTTTGGGAATTGCCAAAATCGCCAAAATCACCTCCGGGATTGCGCCAGCTTCCACCATCTACAAATACATTGCTTTGCAGTACAAACCAGTTTTTTTCGTATAGCGTATGGCGATATTCGGTATTGAGTACAATCACTCCGGTACCGCGATCGATAATATTTCCCACTCCGCGAATATTCAAATTATTATCAACCGCAAAAGGAGCAAAGGGAGATTCGTCGTTGCTTGCCAAACCAAGTCTTAGCCTCGACGCCCAATTGCCTTTTTTACCTATGCGTTTGTAATACAAAAAATCGTTCCACCAGATAAAAAAATCAGGTAATACGTCTTCGGTACTGATCACATATTGTGTATTTAGGATACTTCGAAACCCAGAGACATATTGATAGTCATAATCAAGGTTATTGTATTCATAAATAAACTTATACAGTAGCTTATTCACATCAAAATCTTGAGGTACTTCGGGATCGGTTACCCCTTCTTTATATTCATAATCTTCATTAAAATAATTGATACCCAGTTCTATCCGGTTTTGTAAATTAAACTGATATAAACCCAGCATTTCATACGAAGTATTGTTGTATTTATAGTCTGCGGTTCCATTTTCCAGAAAAACAGGTTCTTCGGTAGTAATGTTACTATAATTCAAAGCTAATCCCAATCTTTTGCCGAATAAAAAAGGAGCTCTGATGTTGGCCATGTAAGAAGAATAGATATCATTTTGGTAGATGGCACCAAGAGTAATATTTCGCCCCAACAAATTAAACTCGTACAACCCTAATCTAAAAGCAAATTCGTCATCATTAGTGGTATATACATTGGCCGAAGGAATTAAGGTGAAGTTTTCTTCTACTCCGTATACCAATTCATAACCTTCTTCCTTTTCATGAACCTGGTAATAGGCATGGGCAATAGATGGTAATCTTTTAAGCCTGTTAATATCTTTCTCGATTTTTAATGAATCTAGTACACTGCCTTTCTCGATGTTTATAAGCTTGGTCAAAGCAGCAGTTTTGGTTTTTTTATTGCCTTGAATAACTATGTTTGTAATTATATTTTCTTGAGCCACAGCAATGCTGGTAACAAACAGGATAATAAAAGTAAGAGTTGATTTCACTGCTTCTATGTTTTTACTAAAGATAGTATAGTTCCTTCTCCTGGGGGAGAAGGTTAGGATGAGGGATCATGACACTAAAAACCATCACCTTAATCCTCTTTTCTAGGGAGAGGAAATTTTAAAATTTTTAATCCCATTTCATTAATTTGCTGAATAAAACTCTTGTATTATCTTTTCTGAAGGTTTATTCTGGATTGTAAATCGGTTATTCCTCTTACCGCCGACCTCACCGTGATTATGAAACCATTTCCAAAGAAAACCACCGGCAAACCAGGGTTCTGACCAAAATTCTTCATACAATGCAATTAAGGCATTATTTTGAGCTTCAAAATTGAAATTACCTTCAATTCTATTAGAGTCCCAGGGTTCTTTACCGGTATAATGCACACTGCGATACCCGTACTCTGTAAATAAAACCGGTTTATCTACCTTATTTTGTAGCTTCATGATATCTATTTTATGTTTTTGCCAACCTTCTTTAAGTTCTTCAATACTGGGCGTTTGGCTTTCTGCCACTGGAAAATATGCGTCGATCCCAATATAGTCCAGCTCTTGCCAAAAGGGCGCCTTATCAAACTGATCCCAATTCTCTGCATACGTCAACTTTCCTTTATAGATCGATCTGATCTTCTTAATCAACAAACCCCAAAACTGCGGTCTTGTTTGCACAAATGTGTGCAACTCTGTACCAATACATAGGATAGGAACCTTCATTTCTTGGGCCAACTGTGCATATAGCATCATAAATTCTTCATATGAGTTTTCTAACACTTTCCAATTTTCTTCAGAATCCATATTGATATTTCCCGTAAACTCGCCTCGCCATACCCAAATCTGAGGCTTAAGCATCACTTTAATGCCTTTCTTATTTAGCAGTGCTATCGTTTTTTTTGCTCCCTCTATTCGTTCACCCCACCACTGTCGCTCGACATTAAAAACTACGGTTGGGGTCTCTAAATTTCTCAAAAACCCAAAAGGCATTACTGCAGCCCAATTGGCATTAACTTTTACAACAGGTTCTATTTCTTTTATACTAATTTCATTTGGAGATCCTACAAAACTTACTCCGTTAATCTTCGATTGCTGGCCAGAACAGCCGGAAAAAATAGTGATTAGCAGCAGTAGAAAAAACTTCTTCATTTTCGTTTTTTACTGCTGAAAATACAATTTTATTAGAATACGGCCCTTAATCCTATATTAAATGTTTCGCCCAGACCTGTAGCATCCCCTCTTACAAAGTTTGTGTACAATGCTTCTACGTTCAATTCTTTAGTAAGTTGATATTTTGCTCCTCCTCCCAGAGCTGTAAAATTTTGATCAAAATCGTTTCCTAAATCGATCAATTCTGAATGTTGCGCAAGCACCAATACCGTAAACGTCGAACTAGGAAAATAACTGAAGAATACTCCTGGTGTGAGTCTTAGACTATTATTAGCAAAACTATCTTCTTCATCTCCAAAATTTAGTTCAGAATTCACCTCTCCAAATATTTGGAATTTATTACCCGAAAATGTATGATCGTAGAAAAATCGATTCTGCCAGGTATATCCTTTCTGATCAAGAAATACTCCATCTTCTACTTCATTATCAACTAGTGGTATGAAAAATGAACTTTGTATAGAAAAATTATTTACATTTTTAAGGGGAACAAACTTTACAGAGGGCGCAAACGAGGTGAATCCGGATCTTGCGGTACCTCTTTCACCATCAAACTTAAAAACGTCGAGCGCATCACGATCAGCAATAACACTGGATCTAAATTCGAGGATTAAACCTACATTCCATCGTTTATTACTGCCTACCCCGGTATACGCTTCTAAGGTAGAAGTAAAAAAAGTCTGTCTTGGTATCTCACGTTTTTCGCCACCGGGGCCAAAAAGATCTTCAGTTTCTGTATACAAATTATTGAACCACTTGATATCATATTGGCCTTTACCTATGAGCTTTGATGGGGTTAGCGTTTGTATTACTGATCCTTGTTGATCATTATCCTGTTCTTGAGCAAAACCTATAGTTAAAACAAAAATACTTACTACAGTGAATACAATTTTTTGAGTTTTCATTTTTTTTGAGTTTTTGCATAAGTATCCTTATAAAGTATTCTCTTTGAAGACAAACTTTAAGCCTATACTTACTGAATATTAAATGTTATTGAAGAATTACTTGATTTGATTTAGGCTCCAATCATAAGGATAGTAGGAAACCTTTGCTCCTTCGGGGATTTTTTCTTTTCTGAATGTATTGATATAGTCAATTTCAGATCCGTTTCGGGTGAAATCTTCTTTGTACCATTCAAAAATTTGAGATAATTGAACTTTATTGCCTTTTACTTTGATAAAATCTGGATCGTTTAAAGCTTTTACCGTCTGCCGTTGTAATTGCTTTTCTAGGATTTTGGGTGTATAGGCCTCGGCAATAATGGGAGGACACCCTAATCCTGCACATACCAATACAAAATGAAACCGGGCCTCTTCAGGAAAGTTTTTGCGTAGTATTTTATTCTCCAGGTCATTGAGTGTAAGTTCTTTTCCACCCAGATGATATGTTGTTTTATCAAAAAAACCCTTTATATCCAATGGTGATTTTACCGGATATGCATTCACAATACCTTTTATAACCGCAAGATTATACGCATTGATATAAAATGCCTGATACTCTTTTGCCTGATCTTTTGAGATGCTTAGCGAAGAAGCCATATCTAATAATTGATTTAGAGAAGATGGGTCTTTCTTTATTTCATTATAATTAACCCGCCCATCAGACACGTATGTTTTGAAAAAAGCATCTGCCTGGGTAAAAAAATCTTCAGTGCCTTGAGAAAAACCAAACTGGATGATCAGACTAAAGAATATGACAATTATATTTTTCATGTGTGTATTTTTTTGAATTCTATAAGTAATTATTTTAATATAAGCCGAGTTTCAGATGGTTAAATTATCTTGGTATTGGCCAGTCAGTCGAATGGTAAATAACCAACTTACAAACTATTAACATTTTTATTTTTCTCTTTACTCAATACACTTCACGTTCGAAAAAAAATACACGCCCTTACAAAAACCTTAAGTTTTTAGATTCATTCTAAATTAAAGCTACTTTTTAAGTTCTTATATTTATGATCGACTTATTGATCGAAGCAACCACTTCATCATTAACAAAGACAATCAACAATCATCTTTATGGAACACATTGTAATTATCGGAAATGGAATTTCAGGAGTTACCGCTGCCAGGCATATTCGTAAAATGTCTGACAAAAAAATTACTATCATTTCTGCCGAAACTGATTATTTCTTTTCCCGTACTGCACTTATGTATGTGTATATGGGGCATATGAAATTTGAACATACGCAACCTTATGAAAATTGGTTTTGGGAAAAGAACAATATAGGGCTTAAACAAGGTTTTGTATCCAAAATCAATCATGAAGCAAGCGAACTCATCTTTTCTGACGGAGAGAAACTAACGTATGACCAACTAATAATCGCGGTGGGTTCTAAACCTAACAAGTTTGGATGGCCCGGCCAGGACCTGGATGGTGTTATGGGAATGTATCATAAACAGGATCTTGAAAACCTTGAAAAATATGCCCCTACCAATAAAGAGTGTAAACATGCGGTAATTGTTGGTGGTGGATTAATTGGGATCGAATTAGCAGAAATGTTACGCTCCCGAGATATTCCCGTTACCTTTCTAGTAAGAGAAGAAAGTTTTTGGAATGGCGTTTTGCCTGCCGGCGAAAGTGCAATGATCAACAGGCATATTAAAAATCATCATATCGACCTCAGACTATCATCTAATTTAAAAGAAATTATTGCTGATGAAAATGGAAAAGTAAAAGCGGTCGTCGTTCAAGAAACAGGAGAAGCTATTGATTGTGACGTAGTAGGATTAACAGCCGGGGTTTCGCCCAACATAGATTTCTTACAAGATTCTGGTATCGAATTAGGGCGCGGTGTTAAAGTAAACAGATTTCTTGAAACCAACATACCCAACATTTATGCAATAGGTGATTGTGCAGAACAACATGAAGCTATCGGTTTGCGACGACCCATAGAAGCTGTTTGGTATACGGGGCGTATGATGGGCGAAACGGTGGCACAAACTATCTGCGGAAATAGGATCGAGTACAAACCAGGACATTGGTTTAACAGTGCAAAATTTCTGGATATCGAATATCAAACCTATGGTTGGGTATTTGCTCGACCTAAAAAATACGAAGAACAATTTCACTGGATACACGAAGATGATACTAAATGCATAACCGTTTCATTTCACAAAGAAACTCAAGAGTTTTTAGGAATAAATAATTTCGGAATCAGAATGCGCCATGAAGTTTTTGACCGATGGCTAACTGAAAAAAAAGATATCAACTTTGTCATGCAGCATCTGGGCGAAGCTAATTTTGATCCTGAGTTATATACAAAATATGAATCCGAGATCCTTTCAGCCTTCAAAAAATCACAGCTTCAAACTGCATAAAGTATACTTAGACTTTCGAGGATCGAATAATTTCAAAGACTAAAAAGATAAAAAATGAGCAATAAATTAAATCATAGTATGTCTCTTGCCAGTCCTGAACCCAAAGGACTTAGTACAAAACAAAAAATTGCGTCTGCCATAGGCTTAATCGGACTTTTTATTCTGGTTTTAGCCCTGTTTAATACTACCTTGCCTAACAAACCTGTTTTTCTATCACTTTCTTTAGGTTTGATTACATTAGGTACTATAGTATTCGCCAACGATGCCTATTTAACAAAGCTAGCCGGAATCAAAAATGACGGAGTCTGGTTCAAGTCTATTTCTTCGCGAGGTCTTGTAGGTTGGCTAACCGGTGTAGGGTTAACCGCTTTTTATGTGGTTTTGTATTTTTATGCAGAATTGCTTGGTCTGGGTACAAATGGAGAACCTAATACGGGATTGGTAGCATTATTTGATCCATTGAGCAGGCTGCTTAGTGGTAACCCGGCAAGTCAATGGTTTGTATACGGTACTTTGTATACTATTGCTATTCTGGCCTTTGGTTATAAGTTTATTTTAAAATACAGGCATAATCGATACCAGCAAATTCGTACGGGATCTGTTATGTTTTTTCAGCTGGGGTTTGCATTTTTGATACCAGAGTTTATGGCGAGATTAAATTCAGAGACTTTTTCGTTACCCTACTATGACCTAAAAAACATCTGGCCTTTAAATTATTACAACTTCGAACAGTATAGAATAAACGATTTCTTAAGTGCTGGTAATATAGGACTTGCATTACTAATTTTTGGAGTAGCTTCTATTTTTATCATCACTCCCATCCTTACTTATAAATTTGGAAAACGCTGGTATTGCTCTTGGGTATGCGGCTGTGGGGGGTTAGCCGAAACTGCCGGAGATTCGTTTAGACAACTTTCCAGTAAAAAGCTAAGTGCCTGGAGAATCGAGCGCTGGTTAATTCATACAGTTTTGGTGTTTGTAGTAGTCATGACTACGGCTGTTGTTCATAGTTATTTGGGCGATGACTCTTCTAAATACTGGCTTACCAAAAAGTCATTCCTCATAAGTGTTGCAGCATTTTTAACACTGGTTTTTGCGGGAGTTATGATCTTTAAAAGAAAAGAACTGGCCAAAGATGCACAATACGGGGCTATAGGATATTTCGTAATCCTTGCTGTGCTCTTCGGAATTCACTTTTTGAGCGGCGATGGAAAAATCTTCATTCTTAAGGCTGAAACCTTGAGATCTACTTATGGATTTGCGATTGGTGCGATATTTTCTGGCGTTGTCGGCACAGGCTTCTATCCCATCTTAGGAAATCGTGTCTGGTGTCGATTTGGATGTCCTATGGCTGCCATTTTAGGCTTTCAGCAGCGTCTATTTTCTAAATTTAGAATTACAACCAATGGGGGTCAATGTATTTCATGCGGAAACTGTTCCACCTACTGCGAAATGGGAATCGATGTTCGTTCGTATGCCCAGAAAGGTGAGAATATTGTAAGATCAAGCTGCGTGGGTTGCGGTATTTGTGCTGCGGTATGCCCTAGAGGTGTGCTTAAATTAGAAAACGACAAATTAGACGGTAGAATTAATCCCAACGAAATATTGTTAGGCAATGATGTAGATCTTATGAATTACGTTAATCAAAAATAACCGTCTGTAAGCTACAGAACGCCTTATCTCGACATTGATACGGCGTTTTTAATTTTAGTCACTTTAAAAACTTTGTTAGTATCTCTGGTTAGATTCGTCTAAAAGACGATATAAAGTGATTGTTATGATGCAAAAGTCATTTCTTGTAGTATTAGTAGCTTTTTCAGTAAATCTGACATTTTCTCAAAAAAACTATCATCATAACTATTACCCTAGTGGAAAATTAAGATCAGAAGGTTGGAAATTGGGCGAGGCCAAAGTTAATTTCTGGTATTTTTATCACGAAAATGGTCAAGTATCACATGAAGGACATTTCAAAAATGACCATAAAGATGGATATTGGTATTTTTATTCTACCGAAGGTAAATTGCTTAAGGAAGGGCATTTTATAAACAATAAAGCTGAAAAATGGTGGATTATTTACGATATTGCGGCTCGAATTACGAGAAAGTATCAATACAAAAACAATAAAAAAGAAGGATATTGCTTATTGTATAGAAACCATAAACTTTTTAAAGCTGAACGATACAGTAATGATAAAAAAACCGGCGAGTGGACCGATGTTTTTAGTTTTAAAAGAGATAATCCTAATGCTTCCCTATAAAATATGCCTCCAATAATAAAAGTTATTATCCCTGCTTTTAACGAAGAAGAGTCTATTGCTTATGTGATTAAAGAAATACCAAATATCGTTTCTGAAGTTATCGTAGTGAGTAATAATTCTACAGATACTACTGAAAGTGTTGCAAAAAAGGCTGGTGCGACCGTACTGCAAGAACCTCAAAAAGGATATGGCTATGCTTGTTTGAAAGGTATGGAATATATAGCTTCTAAGGATCCCAAACCTGATATTGTAGTATTTCTGGATGGTGATTATAGTGACTACCCTCAGGAGCTTACCAAGCTTGTCGCTCCTATAGTAAATGACGATATAGACATGGTCATTGGTTCTAGAGTGAAAAGGTTACGCGAATCAGGATCAATGACTTTTCCTCAAATATTCGGAAATTGGTTGGCTACCAGCTTAATGAAACTTTTTTTTAATGCAAAATTTACTGATCTTGGCCCCTTTAGAGCAATTAAATATGACACATTGCTATCCTTGGGTATGGTCGATAAAACCTACGGTTGGACGGTAGAAATGCAATTGAAAGTGTTAAAGAAACGTTATAGCTATACTGAAGTTCCTGTTCGCTACAAAAAGAGAATAGGTGTCTCAAAAGTTTCAGGAACCATAAAAGGTGCTATATTTGCAGGCGTTAAGATTTTAAGTTGGATTTTTAAATATAGCTTTTCATAATGGATATTGCTATCATCATAACCTACACATTGGCCCTATTGATTATATTTATGTATAGTCTGGCCCAACTGAATCTACTTGTTAATTATTTAAAAGCTCGAAAGCAACCCGATAATTCACCCACTTTTGATTTTTCAAAGCAAGAAGAGATTCCCTATGTAACTGTGCAGTTACCTGTATTTAATGAACTGTACGTAATGGATCGTTTATTGGATAACATTGCAGAGTTAGACTACCCAAAAGACAAGCTAGAAATACAGGTATTAGACGATTCTACAGATGAGTCAGTTATCACAACTGCAGCTCATATCAAAAAGCTTCAAGAAACAGGCCTGGATATTCAGCACATACAACGTAAAGACAGAACCGGTTTTAAAGCGGGTGCTCTAAAAGAAGGGTTAAAAATCGCCAAAGGAGATTATATTGCAATTTTTGATGCAGATTTTCTTCCGGGTGCAACATGGCTCATACAGACTATTCCATATTTTAAGGATGAAAATATTGGAGTGGTTCAAACCCGATGGGGGCATATAAACAGGGACTATTCGATGCTTACCAAAATTCAGGCATTTGCCCTGGATTTTCACTTTACAATGGAGCAGGTAGGCCGTAATTATAAAGACCACTTTATTAATTTTAATGGTACTGCTGGTGTCTGGAGAAAAACATGTATCGAAGATGCCGGAAACTGGCAAGGGGATACACTTACAGAAGACCTGGATCTAAGCTACCGTGCACAGCTTAAAAAGTGGAAGTTTAAATATCTTGAAGAGGTAGAAACTCCCGCAGAATTACCAGTGGTGATTAGTGCTGCACGTTCACAACAATTTAGATGGAATAAAGGCGCAGCAGAGAACTTTCAAAAGCTGTACTGGAAATTACTTAGAGATAAATCAGTTCCTTTTAAGACCAAATTTCATAGTTTCTTTCACTTGTTAAACAGCAGTATGTTCTTATTGGTACTGCTTGTGGCAATATTAAGTGTTCCTGTAATGTACATAAAGAACAGCAACCCGATGTTTAGTTGGTACTTCAACGTAATTGCATTTTTTGCATTGAGCACGGTGATATTTTTCTTTTGTTACTGGCATACCTTCAAGAAAATACATGGTAAAGGTTTCTGGAACTTTATGGAATATATCAAAATGTTCTTTACTTTTTTCTCTATTGCAATGGGATTCTCTGTTCATAACTCTATGGCGGTATTAGAGGGTCATTTTGGAAAGAAAAGTGAATTTGTACGTACTCCAAAGTTCAATATTAATACCTTAAAAGACTCTTGGAAAGGTAATAAGTATGTTAGCAAAAATATATCGGGAAACACGATTATAGAAGCGTTATTAATGGCCTATTTTGGTTTTGCTTTGTATAGTGCATTCAAATTACAGGATTTTGGATTATTCCTATTTCATATCATGCTATTCTTAGGATTTGGATTTGTGTTCCTTAAATCGGTTACCTCAAAACTGTAGTAATGTTAGCACAATGGAAACATCATAGATTTTCCATACTCTTCCTTTTTATTGGTGTTCTTTTTTACTGGAGTTTTGCGTATCAGTTGGATCGTACAGATTTTACTAAAATAATAACCCTTTGGGCTGCATTATTTATTGTATCCTATAAAATCATTCAATTCAACCCTAATAACTGGAAACTACTAGCTGCTACCGGATTATTATTTCGATTAGTTTTCCTATTTGCCATTCCTAATTTATCACAAGATTTTTATAGATTTATTTGGGACGGACGAATGTTGCTGGAAGGATATAACCCTTATTTATCGCTACCAGAAGTTTGGATTGCACAAGGAAATGCTCCTATCGCACAAGCGCAAGAATTGTATGTGGGTATGGGAGAGTTAAACGGAAGTCATTATACGAATTATCCCCCTGTAAGTCAGTTATGCTATTTTATCGCCGCTTTATTCGCTGGCAAAAGTATTTTGGGATCGGCTGTGGTATTACGAACCCTCATTATTTTGGCCGATATAGGTACTTTTTTCTTCGGAAAGAAGTTGTTGAAAGCGATGAACCTGCCAGAAAAACAGATTTTTTGGTACATTTTAAATCCTTTCATTATTATTGAGCTTACCGGAAACCTTCATTTTGAAGCGGTAATGATATTTTTCATTATTTGGTCAATATATCTTTTGCATAAAGGATACTGGTACTGGGCTGGGATTATGTTAGGGCTTTCAGTTTCGGTGAAACTAATACCGTTATTGTTTTTACCACTATTCTTTCAGAAGTTTGTGATGAATAAAAATGGAGGGTTCAACAAGTTAAGCCTAACGTTGGGTTTACCAAAATTGATAGGTTTCTACAGTATTGTAGTATTCACCGTTTTTCTGACTTTTGCTCCTTTTTTGTCTGGAGAGTTTTTTCATAACTTTAAAAGAACGATCACACTTTGGTTTCAAACTTTTGAATTTAACGCCAGTATTTTCTTTGTCATTCGCTGGATTGGGTATCAAATCGTGGGATGGAATGTTATTGAAACTGCCGGAAAGATTTTACCTCTGGTGACCATTATCATTCTCTTAGCGTTAACGTTCTTCAGAAAAAATAGAGCCACACCACAACTGATCACTGCAATGGTTCTTGGTATTTGCACCTACTATTTTTTATCGACTACAGTACATCCATGGTATATAGCAGTACCTTTATCGCTTTGTATATTTACCAACTACAAATTCCCGATCGTATGGTCATTTGTGATCATTTTAAGCTATACAGCATATCTACATCCTGATTTTAAAGAGAATTTATGGATGGTAGGATTAGAGTATATTAGCGTTTTTACAGTTTTGAGTTGGGAAATTTACAAAAATACTAAAGCTTCAAAAAGGATGCCTATAACATCTTCAAATTAATTACTTCTTGCTCGGTAAGTTTACGCCAATGACCACGAGGAAGATCTTTTTTGGTCAATCCTCCAAAAATTACTCGGTCTAATTTGATCACATCATAATTAAGATGCTCAAAAAGTTTGTGGATGATGTTATTTTTTGAAGATTGTAATTGCACACCTATTTCATTCTTTGATGCACCTTCTATATATGAGATATCATCAACTTGAATAAATCCTTCTTGAAGTTTGATTCCATTCTTGATCTTTTCAATATCTTCAAATTTCAGATTACGATCCAGCTCTACATGAAAAATCTTACGAATCCCACTTTTATGATGCGTCAATTTCTTTTCAAGATATACATCATTGGTAAATAGTAGTAACCCTGTGGTATTACGTTCTAAGCGTCCTACTGGTTTTAACCTGGCTTTAGAAGCATTTGCTACCAATTGCATAACCGTTTTGGTCTTCTCTGGACTTGTCGTTGTTACAAAACCCTTGGGTTTGTTAAGAAGAATATATTCTTTTTTTTCTGGGGTAATTAAGCGACCGTCAAACTTCACCTCATCGGTTAGCTTCACCTTATATCCCATTTCAGTAATCGGTTTTCCATTTACCCAAACGCTACCTGTTTGAATATACAAATCTGCTTCCCGACGAGAGCAAACTCCAGAATTAGCTACAAATTTATTAAGTCGTATCTCATCAGGATTTGAAATCTTTTTAGGACTATTCTGTACTTTTTTTGCGGGCGTATCCCTTCTCCCAATCGGTTTAACTATTGATTTTCCTTGTCTTTTGCTACTTTTTCCTCCTCGAGAATTATCTCCACGACTCATATCATAAATTTTGTGCAAAGATAATCGATTACTACATACGTTTTACAATTATTCTTTGTCAAACCAAATCGTACTTTGCCGCTGTCTATTTATGTGTAATTGCGTAACGTCTGGCCTCGAATAATGACCCACCGGATCAAAATTTTGGCGCTCTTGCAATACGCGATTAAAATCTAAGGTCTCGATTAAAAGTCCTTCTTTATTCAATACTGGTTCAAGCACCCATTCTCCATCAGGACCTGCTATACAAGATCCTCCATTTCCTAAAATATCAGGAGATTCTTTTAGAATTTCGTCGAGATGAGGCGTAGCACCCGGGAAGTCTTCTTTTCTCATTAAACTAGACACAGAAATAACATAAGATCTTGATTCTCTCGCAATAAAACGCGTAATATCTTTAGTGTTGTAGTCACTACCAGGCCAGACAGCAATGTGTAAATTTTCTCCTTGTCCATATAGTGCCGCCCTGGGTAGGGGCATCCAGTTTTCCCAACAATTTAAGCCCCCAAGGGTAAATGCTTTTAGTGAATGTACAATCAAACCATTTCCATCACCGGGCGACCAGGTTAATCGTTCTTCGTAAGTGGGCTGTAGCTTTCTATGAACCGATTTAATCTCTCCTGCTTCACTAATATATACCAAAGAAGCATATAGGCTATGTCCCCCACGATCTAATGGCCTTTCTATGATACCCAAATAAACAGCAATTTTATGTTTTGCAGCAAGCTCACAAATAGAATCCAAGTCCCCGTTCTCAATAATCACAGCATTTTGGCCATAGTGTGCATGCAATTCTTTTTGAATGGCACTATCAAATTGAGCTCCATCGGTTAGCGATATCCAAAAAGGATATCCGGGCAACAAAGCTTCACCAAACACAATTAACTCAGCATTTTGAGAAACAGCTTCGGTAATAGAGTTTTCAATTTTTTTCAGAGTAGCATTTTTATCCAACCAAACCGGAGAAATCTGTGCAAGTGCAACAGTCAATAATTGATCTTTCATATACGTAATGATAATAAATATTCTTATTTCAGGTATTAGATGCGTTTAGAAAAATCAAATCTTTTGATTAACAAAAAGTTAGCATTTATAAAATTGATTATCCCCCCTTAAACTCAAAAAAATAATGATTTAAAAAAGCATTTCATAACCCTGCCTTAACATAGGGATGAATAAAAAACTAAGTATCTCTAATAATCTGATTCAATTCATAGGGATTCATCAACACATCATCCTTTCTATCTTTATTTCCAGAAAGTAAACATATAAAAAGTATGTTTCATTCAAAGTTTAATTTACGTTAAAACCTATTCATTTTAACTCAAAAGTAATCGTGATAACACATTCTAATAAAGTGGAAAACAGAAAAAATGAGACGCGCTACGCTACATTTGACTTATAAAATTAAAACAAATTACATTTTAAAACTCAAATCTTTAAAACAGAAAAAATGAAAAAGTTAATTGTATTATTTTTTGCTTTAGTATTAGGGTCTGGCCAAGGTTTTGCCTCAAATAACAACCCTATAGAGATGGATGAACACCTTAGAAATGAAGTTGCCCACCTTTTAAAGAACCCAAAAATAAAGGTTGAAAAAGAAGAGCTTACAGCCGATATTCAGTTTACACTTAATCAAAAAGGAGAAATTGTGGTATTAATCGTAGATTCTGAAAAAGATCTTGTAATTGATTACATAAAATCACGACTCAACTATAAGAAGGTAACAATTGAAAAAGTAAAAAACGTAAATAGAATTTACAACCTTACTTTAATTATTAAAAGACCTAAGAATGTTTAGTTGGGTTAGCCACTTTATAATGGATAAAGCAGTCATGATATGATATTATGGCTGTTCTTCCTTTTTTTACCAAAGAATTCTATCCAAAATCATATTAACATCAATAAGAACAATACTTAACGTACCTACAACAATAATTAGCTTTAAAATATTATGCAACCAGACATAATGTATTTTTGCTTTAGACATCCATAGTGCACCTAAAAACAAAAATAGAAGCACTAAACATCCATAAAAATAAAGGTACATAAGACCGATTTCATATCTGGTTAATAATAAATAAATAGGAATCCCGGAAGCTATAATAAAGGCACTTATTATTCGTTTTGAAGCTAATTCTCCGTAAACTACAGGGATGGTTTTATAATTTTGAGCCATGTCCCCTTTTAGGTTCTCCAAATCTTTTACCATCTCTCTAATCATTAGCATTAAAAACAAAAAAGTAGCATGTACAAAAATAACTTCATCAAAATTTTTGTAATAAATAAATACCGCAAAGAATGGGGTGATAGCCAGAATGGAAGCAATCATATTTCCAATAATAGGATATTTCTTCAGTTTGTGGGAATAGAACCAAATTCCGAAGATGTATAGTGAGAAAAAAAGAACTGCCCTAAAAGAAACATAACTTGCCAAGACTACCGAGAGGAAATTTAAAATAAAATATCCCGTTAGCTTTGTTTGTTGACTTACCAAGCGGTCAAGCATAGTTTTCTGTGGTCGATTAATCAGATCTTTCTCTTTATCATAAAAATTATTAATAATATAGCCTGCAGCAATTACCCCAGCAGAAGCTAAAACTATAACAAAAAGATTGGGATCCAGAATGACCCTTCTTAATCGAATATGGGGTGCCAAAATAAAAATAGAGGTAAGATATTGCGCTAAGACAATGATAAGAATATTGTAGCCTCTTACTACAGAAAATAAACTCAATAATTTAAGAAGAATGAGTTTGTTTTTTCTGGTAAGCATAGGAAATGCTTCTTAAAAATTGTAAACAACTTCTAATTTGTAGTCTTTAAGAGAAGCTTGTGCTTTATCAAAATCTTGTGTAAAGCCCAGAATATAACCTCCACCACCAGAGCCACATAATTTCAGATAATAATCATTGGTTTCAATCCCTTTTTGCCATAAACTATGAAATTGTTTAGGAATCATTGGTTTGAAATTATCCAGAACCACATGAGAAAGTTCTTTTATATTCGAAAACAAAGATTTCACGTCCCCTTTTAAGAAATCATCCACACAGGCATCGGTGTATTTTACAAACTGATTTTTGAGCATGCTTCGGAAACCTTCTTGCTTCATGTTTTCCATAAAAATGCTAACCATTGGTGCAGTTTCACCCACGATACCACTATCTAATAAGAAAACTGCTCCCTTTTTGTTCTCAACACTTTGTGAGGGGATTCCTGCTGGTTCTATATTGTCTTTTGAGTGAATAAGAATAGGAAGGCTTAAATAGCTATTTAAAGGATCTAATCCAGAACTGCTTCCGTGAAAGAAAGATTCCATTGCTCCAAAAATCTCTTTAAGCTTCAATAACTTATCCCTTGTAAGATTTTCTAGTACGGTAATTTTATCATAAGCATACTCATCATATACAGCAGCAACCAGAGCACCACTACTCCCTACACCATATCCCTGGGGAATACTACTGTCAAAATACATTCCGGCGTCTATATCTGCACGTAGTTTTTTCAAATCAAATTTTACAACACCTTTACTCTGGATCTCTTCAAGATATTTTGCAAACTCTTTGAGATTATTGTTGGATTTTATAGCTTCCCTATCTGGTGTTTCAGAAACCTTAAGGGCTCCCTTAAAAAAATTATAAGGAATCGAAAGACCTTTAGAATCTTTAATAATACCATATTCTCCAAACAACAATATTTTTGAATAAAACAGGGGTCCCTTCATTATTTTTTGATGTAATTATACCTTATTTGTATTCCGTACTAGGATAAAGTTACAATAATTTTGCACCCAATCCTATTTTATCGCAAATATACTGTCCATTCTGGCAATATGCAACTAACTTGCTGTTAATGAATTCCAAAACCTTTTCTTTTTCTGAATAAGGAAATAGTAAATGCACATTTGCTCCTGCATCTAATGTAAAACATAATTTAGAGCCTGTATTTTTACGATACTCCCAAACTTTATTAATAACAGATAGTGTATTGGGTTTCATTAAAATGAAATAAGGCAAAGAAGTCATCATCATTGCATGAAGGGTAAGTGCTTCACTTTCTACCACTTCGATAAAAGCATCCAAATCACCTGAAGTCAATATTTCTTTAAGTTTGATGCTATTTTCTGAAGCCTGCTCAAAGCGTTTCGCAGCAAATGGATGACCATGCATAAGATCATGACCAACAGTGCTACTGACTTGTTTTTCTCCTTTATCAATTAATAGAATAGTATCCTGATAATCCTCAAAATTTGAATGAATCTCATAAGGAAATTTGATTGCAAATGCGTCATTGCTTCCCTCTATATCATTATGTTCGCCCCAAACGGTAATGGGTCCCTCTAGGCTTCTACATGCGCTTCCAGAACCTAACCGGGCCAGAAATGAAGTCTTCTTAATAAACACTTCATTAGTAATTTTAGGGTGTATCTTTTTCTCTAATTGCATCAAACAAAATGCCAAAGCACTCATTCCGCTGGCAGATGACGCAATCCCGCTACTATGCGGAAATGTATTACTAGTTTCTATCGTAAAGGTATATTGCTTCAAAAAAGGAAGATATTCTTCTATCCTTCTAAAGAAGTTTTTGATTTTTGGCCTAAAATCTGGTTTTAATTTCCCCTCAAAAAAAAGTTCAAAATCAAAATCTTCGGCAATCGTATCTCGCCTTTTATATGTCAGACTTGTCGTGGTTTTACATCCATCAAGCGTAAAACTAATTGAAGTATTTTCAGGAAGCTGCACAGGTCGTTTACCCCAGTATTTCACCAATGCTATGTTGCTGGGCGAGGTGCATGTTATTACTCCTTCAACAGGTAGTTCTGAAATCATAGGCGAAATAAACTCAGGATAGTCCATCATAGTAATACAATATTTTAAAGCAAATATAGGTCGTATAAGCTATTTAGACATATGGGTAGTAAAAATAAATTGCTATTTTAGTACTGCACTAATCTATTTTAATGAAAAAGAGGTTAATTCGTATCAGTATTGCCGTTATGGTATGTCTATTAGTAGGTTTTTTAAGTAGTATCGCTACTCAGACCTCTATTGATACCTGGTATGTTAATTTAAAAAAGCCTTCCTTTACCCCACCTAGTTGGATTTTTGCGCCCGTATGGACTATCTTATATATTATGATGGGTATTGCTGCCGGAATTGTATGGAGTAAAGGCTTTTATCATAAATGGGTCAAAACTGCGTTATATCATTTTGGGTTTCAATTGCTACTCAATGCTGCATGGTCCATTTTTTTCTTTGGATTGCAAAATCCGCTAATTGCATTACTGGATATAATCGCCCTGTTTATCCTGTTGCTATTTACAATTAAATGGTTTACTATTGTAAATAGTATTGCCGCTTACCTACTTATCCCTTATGTTGTTTGGGTTGCTTTTGCGACTGCATTGAATTTTGGAATATGGCAACTAAATTAAATTATTAGAATAAGGAATTTCACTTTTTATGAGTAAAAAAGCAATAGTTTTACAGACTACTCTAGAATTAATAACCAAACAAGGAATCGGTGCTACTTCTCTTTCACAAATCATTAAAGAATCTGGGGTAGCAAATGGTACCGTATATCATCATTTTAAGAATAAAGAAGAAATTATCACCGAGTTATATTTGATGCTCACTCAAGACTTTGGAACGGTAGTGATGCGTAATATACCCGAAGACGATATCAAAAAACAGTTTACTGTAATGTGGTTAAACCTGTTTTACTATTTTGTGAATAATCCGCTCGCTTTTATATTTTCTGAACAAATTGCACGATCTCCAGAAATCCCACAATCCTTAAAAGATAAAGCCAGGGAATATTATCATGAAATTGAAGAATATTTCAAGAAGGGAGTTAAGCAAAAAGTGTTTAAATCCTACAATACGTTAGTTATGGAAGAGCTATTTTTTGGAAATGTGGTCTCCCTTGTAAAAATTCATGAAAACGAACAGATAAAACTTCAGGAAAAGCATATTAATCAAGCTATCGAAATCTCTTGGCGGGGTTTTTTGAAGGATACAACGATTATTTAGATTTTAAATTAATTGTTACACGATCCTAGTCCTACAGTGTAATAACTAAATATTATCAGTTAAAGTCTGTCGAAGACAATTTCGTATGCTATAGATTTAAAACTTCGACAGACTTAGTTTGACAATTATAGATGATTCTTAATTAAATACAATATTTACACAAGATTCTTTATACAAATCTTTTAATACATATTCTATTGCTTTTCTAGCTTCATCAGCCTTTCCGATCTCACTTCCTTTAAACGTAAGTTTTCCGGTATCTCTACTCCAATAAAACTCGTTATTATCAGACTTGATGATTCGCTTATCATCCCTTGAAGTCACCTGAAATGAATCAAATTCCTGGCTGTATTCCAGTCCTGATGGGAAGTACACTTCAGTAACAAATTTTGTAGTTCCTTTTCCATATACATAACATACACATTCTCCAATATCTTTTGCTTCAGAAACCCGTACCATATTGTTTTGTACGATCTTCCACCCAGCATTTACTCGAATCGCGACAACATCCATAAGAATAGTTCCTTTTTCTGCTATTTTCTTATCTATATACGATTCAAAATTAATCACTGCAGAAATAGTTCCTGCTCGTTCCTTTTGCGTCTGAAAAACTATTTTATCCAGAATAAGCTTAAATTTATAATTATCATCATTGATGATATCATCTAATTGAGAAGCAATGTCTTTTTTACTGTAATTCTTCCTGATCAATGCTCCAGATAAATTGACATAGACCGTATTTCCGTTATATTTTTCATCAAATAAATTTAACACATCTTCTTTTTGAGTACCCTGATTTAGCGCATTCATCTTATTAATATAATCCATAAATAACTGTTTTACCGGATCTTTATCCCCAGAAGCATATCCATGATGTAAGTTACTTAATAGAAAAACAAAGAGAAGGAAGTAGGTGATTTTTTTCATAATTAGTGAGGTGCTAGTTTAACTTCTAAATATATAAAATTTTAATGAAAATAACGAATTAAACTAGTGCTATTTATGAATTTGATTTACTTATTTCTAGTAATTTAATGAGGGTTTTTAAATTTCTGGTAGTAGCGCTGCATTTCAGTTTTTTTTCAAAGAAATTATTGTTCAGCTTCGTTTTTCCGTAACCATTGGCGGCAAAAAAATACACTACATTTTTGGTTATCACAAACTCTTCTCCGTCTGAAGATGTGGCAATACACGTTTCTGGATTTATAGTCTCTGGTGCACTGCCTAACAACGTAAAATACATCTTTTTCTCTTCGATTTCCCCACTCATAATTCTTTTAGAAAACGGATTTTTTTGATGGATTGATTTCAATGTCTTTGGAGTAAGCACTAGCACTGGGACATCATATCCAAAGGTTTCCAAAATTCTTTCTTTAATACGATGGCCAAGGAAATCAATATCTTCTTTATCGCTTTTGAAAACAATATTACCACTCTGAATATAGGTGGTTACCGATGTGAAACCAAGATTTTCAAACATAGTCTTCAGATCGACCATTTTGATTTTTTTCTGTCCGCTAACGTTAATTCCCCGAAGTAATGCGATATATGTTTTCATTTTTTATGTTGTACGATATTATTGAAACAATTTTAGGTTTCGTCTCTGTTTAGAAAGAGGATTAAGGTGATGATGTTACATGAACTTCTTTCCCCTCATTACTGAAACAATTTCAGCACAAGCGCTAACCTTCTCCCCAAGGAGCTCTAAATAGCTATTTATTAGCAATTGCCCGTGCAGCAATAAAACCGCTAGTCCAGGCATTTTGAAAATTAAAGCCACCAGTAATGGCATCAATATTTAATACTTCTCCTGCAAAGTATAGGTTCTTATATAACTTACTCTCAAACGTCTTAAAGTTAACTTCTTTAAGGTTAATCCCGCCGGCAGTTACAAACTCTTCCTTAAATGTACTCTTCCCATTTACCTGAAAAATTCCTTGCGTAAGTTCTTCTGATAATCTTTGAAGCTGAATTTTATTTATATCTGCCCAACGCGTATCTTTTTTAATACCAGAAGCTATGATCAAACTCTGCCAGAGCCTTTTAGGCAATTCAAACTGGGCATATGTATATACTTGTTGCTTCGAATAGCTGTTTTTTAATTCTTTCAATTGGTCCAGCACCTCGGGTTGCGAATACTGTGGAAGCCAGTTTACTCTAATTTCAAAATGATAGTCGAATGCATTCAATGCTATGGCTCCCCAGGCTGATAATTTTAAAATGGCAGGGCCGCTCATTCCCCAATGTGTAATTAATAAAGGCCCTTGGCTAATTAATTTTGAGTTTTCGACCTTCACCCTTGCATTGGTTACTACCCCTGGCAAAGCTGCAATTCTTGGATCCTTGATATTAAACGTAAATAAAGACGGAACCGGATTAACAGTTTCGTGTCCTAATTTCTGAAGTAATTTCCAGATTTTTGGATTGCTACCCGTTGCGATCATTAATTTTGTTGTTGTGAAATCCCCTTGACTGGTGTTAACCTCCCAAACTTCATTTTCTTGCTGAAAACTTTTTACGGCATGATTGGTAAGTACTTCGATACCTAATCGATTGGTTTCAGACAAAAAGCAATCAATAATGGTTTGTGAAGAATCTGAAACCGGAAATATTCTACCATCGCCTTCAATCTTTAATTCGATACCGCGCTGACCAAACCAATCCATCGTATCACCAGTCATGAAAGTATGAAAAGGTCCTTTAAGCTCTTTTTCTCCGCGGGGATAATTTTTGCTCAATTCGTTAGGTATAAATTCGGCATGAGTGACATTGCAGCGCCCGCCACCAGACACACGTACTTTAGACAGGACTTCTTTTCCCCTTTCTAGAATGGCGATTTTTAGATCAGAATTATTTTCAGCAACATTGATTGCTGTAAAAAATCCGGCAGCACCTCCACCAACTATAATAAGATCATAGTTCATCATGCAAAATTCGGAAAATCTGTGATGATGGCATCAACATTCCATTTTTTTAATTTGCGAATCATCATTTCTTTATTTACTGTCCAAACATACACTTTATACCCGTATTCTTGTGCAAGAATAACTTCATCTTTAGTTAACGTAAGTATTGGTGGGTGTATTGAAAATGCTTTTAGTTTTTTTGCAACAGGTAATGCCTTGGTAATATTCTCTTCGGTAAGCACCCCTACTTTAAACTTTGAAGAGCTATTTTTTACATCAAACAACTGCGAATGGTCAAAACTAGAGATGATGAAATGATCATAATCCCAATCGGTCTTTTCGATATATTCTTCAACTATTTTCAAGGTTGGTAATGCAGTATCCTTTCCTTTCAATTCGATATTAAGTGTGCATCGCGCATCGACCAGACGCAACACCTCATCCAGGGTCGGTATGAAAAACCCTTCTACGGTTTTAAATTGTTTTAGCTCTTGTAAGGTATAATCGGTAACCTTCCCATGGCCATCAGTTGTTCTGTCTAACGTTTCATCATGAATCACCACTAATTCTCCCGATTTACAACAATGCACGTCTATCTCGATACCGTCTATAGGATGAATTAAAGCTTCTGCGATAGAGGCTAATGTATTCTCTGCTACAAGACCTGCAGCACCACGATGACCGAATATTTTCATTCGCTAAAATTTATATACAAAATTAAACAAATATGTCCCCAGAACCTACAGGATTAACGCTTCGAGGGTTTGTTTATGGCGTGGTATTATACTATTGTTTTGAGAAAACCTTTCCTAGAAAGCGTATTTTGTCGTCCCAGCGCAGGCTGGGATCCAAAATGTATTCAAAGATGGCTATCGGGGGTTTCTTCGATACCAAAATACACCTCCCAATAAAACCAACAACAGCAGTGCTCCCAACACCCAATATAAAGTCAGATCATTTGTAAACTGAATAGGAGCAGTATCCCCAACCAAGTAAAATCCTCCCCAATAAAACGGATGGATTCTATTAATATTGGCGGTTTGCAGGTATTGTAATTTGGCTTGTTGCAATGCCTTGGCTTTGTTCATGCCCTCTTTCAAATTACGATAAAAATACTTCATTAACTCTGGCGTCGTTTGATCAGACACCTCCCAACTACTCAATAACAAACTTTTGGTCCCGGCATATTGAAAAGCACTGCCCAAACTCATGATCCCTTCTCCTTTGGCAATTTTACCCGTACCCGTATTGCACGCGCTCAATACGGTAAGCTCTGCAGGAATATCTAAAGCAAACAACTCATGACCATACAAGAAGTTATCTTCTAAAGTATCTTTAGTTTTTGTAAAATATAATCGTGAATTCTCTGGGCGGTCGTTATCTACTTCGCCATGCAGTGCCAGGTGTAAAATACTATATCGACTGGCATTTTTCTTAAAATTTGATTCTATTGCCTCAGATCCATAATAATACTGCCCATCGATAATCTCAGAAATAGCTCTGATCTCTTTACGGGTTCCCGGTAAATCGTCTCCTGCATCTCTTAACGTGGCCAAACTCATACTTTGGCTGTCGATTACATTGGTACTATCTGAAAATGAAAATGCCAAACACTCTTCCCGTTGTTGGATCTCCTGATTTGTAGGTGTACTATTAAACAATAAATTAACCGAGTTGGCATAGGTAATAGCATAGTCCTTAAGCAGGTACGACAACTCTTTTGGATTGTTTGAGGCATTGTTCTGAGTCAACAACAGATCAAAATTAAGGTACCATAACGGCCCATCGGGTATAATGATGAGTTCATCCCCTGCTAATTGATCGGCAATTGGAGCCATGAGTTGTTGATACAGGTCATGAGCATTTTCTTTATATTTTGTAAGATTTTTTGATGTGATGGTTTTGCGAAAATCTTCTATTTTTTCTTTAAGTTTTGGCGTTACCATCTCTCTAACCGCCAACCTCTCTTTTGATAGTGTAAAAGCATAGGTACTACTATCTGAGGTAAAAAATTCGATTACAGTCTTGTTTTTGGCAAGCTTGTTTTGAATAGCTGCTACCGTACTAATTTTGTTTTTATGTTTAAGTTGGTGGTATTTAGGATAATCTTTTTCTAATACCTCGATTAACGAGTCTTGTCGCCTACTAATATCGAATAATCGACTCTCATAATTGGTAACTTTTACAGAATCCGTTTTTTTAGAAGACAACTCTTTGGTGATTTGGGACCGATAAAAAGCTTGATCTATTCGTAGTTCTTTTTCTAACTCTACCACCTCATTGGGTAGTCCTGCAAAGGCTTTGGCATTGGCATCATTTAATAATTCTTTTAAGGTATTAGCCTTGCTACGTTCTGCATAATAAAAAGCTTGCTCTAGTAATTTTGGATTCTTTTCTATTTTGTATTGTAACAACTGGACTGCAATGGCTCCCTGATAGATTTCTTTGGCCGTTTTGGCAAAAGTAACCTTGTCTTGATAGTTGGTAAAACTTTGGCGGATTTGATTGATAATGGTGTCTGCTTTTTGATAGGTATTTATAGCTTGGTTGAGATTATTTATATTGCTGTTTTGTTTATACAAAGCTTCGTAGGTTTTGGCTTGGCCTTGTATGGAAGATAATAAGATATTATAATTAAAAGATTTATTTTCTGTATTTGGAATAAGATTGGTGTTTATTGCTTTTTCGTAGTTGATTAGTGCTTTTTTGAAATCACTTTTTTTAAAATGGACTTGGGCTATTTTGTTATGGGAGAGCGCTATTTTTGGATGACGCTTTCCGAAAATTTTCAATCGTATTTTTAACGATTTTTGGTGATTCTGTAATGCCAACATAGAATCATCTTTGTTAAAATAAACCATAGCTAAATTTTCAAAAGAATCAGCTATCTCAGGATGATTTCCCCCAAATAGATTTTTCCGTATCATAAGGGATTGCATAAGATATGTTAGCGATTTATTATATTTCTTTTGAATTTGATATAATATACCAATATCGTTATAGGAATATGCAATATCCGAGTGATTTTTATTCAATACTCCTAATCTTATTTTTATTGCTTTCTCATAATACCTCAAAGACTCATCAATATTCCGTTTTAATCTATATATATTTCCAATATTATTGTAGTTAAGAGCTACATAAGGATGATTCTTTCCATAAATAATAAGGTTTATTCTTAATCCTTTTTTTAGGTATAGCAATGCTCTATCATATTCTCCCTTATATTTGTAAACGACTCCGACATTATTATGTAAATTGCCGCTGGATATATTATTCCGTTCACTAATCGTAATTGCTTTTTGATAATAATCTAAAGCAATATCGTACTCCCCTTTTCGTTTATAACAAATACCTATTCTTCCTAACATACGTAATACTTCATTATCATATGCTCCGGGGTTTTTTTTAAATACCCCCAATCCTTTTTCATAATAATTTATAGCCTGACTAAATTCTCCTTTAGCTCTATATACATCTCCAATAACTTCATTAGATTTAGCTATGCTTTTTTCTTTGATGTTCGATTTTATAGCTTGATCTGAAATGGATTTAAAAAGATAAAACAGTGCTTTATCATACTTTTCTTTTCTATAATATGTGAGACCTAAATTAAAATATGATTGAAATATAATTGGATGATCCTTACCAAATTTTTCCTTCCTTATCTTTAAGGATTTTAAATAAAACGAAATATTCTCATCATATTTTCTTTGAAAAAAAAGTACGGTTCCAATATTATCATAAGCAAAAGCTTTTTCTATATTTTCATTTGGCAGATAATAATCACTCAACTCTACTACTTTTTGAGCATTATTAAATGATTTTTCAAACTTTTCATTACGCCACTGACTTTCAGAAACTTTATTTTAACATCTCGCCACTCGCTCCCATGCCTCAGCTTTTTCATAAATAGGTAATGCTTTTTTAAAATACACAACCGCACTATCTAATTTTCTATGGGTTAATAGAGAATCGGCTTTTATAAAATAATGGTATGCGGGGATGGTATCGGTTTGGGACTGGCTAAACCCAATAGACACAAATAAAAATAGTAGTAATTTAAAAATCTGCTTCATTTATTTCTTTTCCTTTCTTAAAAGATCCCGATGTACCACTCTTAAAAATTGCAGCACCCGATGTGGCGTCATAAATATGTTCCTATATTAATAGCAAAGAAACTAAAATTGTTACTTTTACATGACAAATAATTATTTATTGTACATTTCAATCAACACTTATCAATTCGAATAATTCAATTAAAGGGAGAAGTACTACGAGAATAGCTTTAGTTAAACATATATTAAAAAATTAAAATAAGGTAACAATCTTGTACCCTACTACATAAAACAATGAGCAACACCAGGGATCTCAAAATTTTGGAAGGTATTGCTGCCGGAGATGAAGGCACCATCACAGCGTTTTATAAAAAAAACCTACCCTATATTAAGGGGTATATCCTTCAGAATTCTGGTAGTGAAGAAGATGTCGAAGATGTGTTTCAGGATGCTTTGGTGTTTGTATATCAAAAAGCAAAAACAGATTCGCTAGTGTTACATTCATCATTACAAACCTACTTTTATGGGGTGTGTAAGAATATTTGGAGAAACCGCTTACGAAAAAATAAAAAAATAGTGAGTACTGATGATCTAAGCGTGAATACTGAGTCTGTACATCCAACAATCATCCAAGAGATAGAAAATAACGAACGTGATCATGTGTATCGAAAGTATTTTATACGACTTAGTGACCGCTGCAAAGAAGTGCTTTCTTTGGTTTTTGAAGGAAAAAGTATGAAAGAAATATCAGGTATCACCGGGTACTCTGAAACGTATACCAGAAAGAAGAAATTTGAGTGTAAAAAATCTTTGATTCAAATGATCGAAAAGGATCCCATATATAAAGAGTTACAACAAACTCTTGAAAAGAAATAGAATAGATGGAACGAACTCCAGAAATATTTGAAAAAATAGAAGCATATCTCAATAATATGCTATCCCAAGATGAAGTATTGGCATTTGAAAAAGAAATGGCCAATAATATCGAGCTACAAAACGAAGTTGAAAAACATAGATCTTTACATCAAACCTTAAGTGATCAAGATACTCTGGCATTTAAAGAAAAATTGGTAACGATCTCTAAAAAGATTAAAAAAGAGGAAAAACATTCTGTTTCGCGATCGTTTTTTTCTTCAAATTGGCGAATTGCAGCGTCTATTGCTATTATTTTGGGTATTGGTTCTTTCTTTTGGTATACGTTTAACTCACAAAATCGAACACAAGAACTTTATGCAGCATATTACCAACCCTTCCCGGCAGAGGATATCACTCGAGGAGAAACTAATATTGATTTACAAGAAGTATTGAAAAGTTATACAAATCAAGAATATAAAAAGGTAATTGAAGCTCTGGAGCGCCAACCAAATATCAACGATCAATATAAATTGTATCTTGGAAATAGTTATATCAATATAGATCTGGAACAAAAAGCTATACATCAGTTTAATAACATATCTAGAGACAGTAGATACTATGAAAATTCGAGATGGTATCTCTCACTCACCTATCTTAAGCTGGCTAAAATTAAAAAAATAACGCCCTTACTTGATGAAATCATACAATATGATGGTATTTATAAAAATGATGCTATTCGTTTGAAGAATGCATTGCAGGAATAAATTTTCCTACAAAAACTTGTCATGCTGAGTACTTCGGCTAGCTCAGCACAGGCTTGTCGAAGCTCATTATTGTATAAAAGCCTTAAGAAAAACGTGTGCTGAGCTTGTTGCTAAAGTGATTAGGGTGACATTGTACGCATAAAATCCAACATTTATACTATTTAACTTAAGTCGCTAATTGTTGGTTAATCCTTATTATACCATTTCTCACATGAAATTACCGTATAAAATTGTCTCTTTTGACTTGATGCTTCGTTATAAAATCGATCAATAGCTATGGCTATCCATGAATTTTTTGCCTTGCCTAAAATCAAAATAGTTCAATTCGTATATCAGTAACTTCATATAAGAACTGGTATTATTAAAATAACCTCTAGTTTAGCAAAGCGTTGATATTTTTAATCAATTAATCTTTCATCCCATCCCCAACCCTTCCCAAAGGGAAGGTGGCACAAAAGTCCTTTCCTTTGGAAAGGATTTAGGATAGGATGGATTGCTGCTTGTAAAGCAAATAAATATCTAACACTCATCGACACAAATCTAAACTAGAGGCTTAAAAAAAATAGTTTTCTCTTCCTCTGGTAGAAGATTAATCTAGAGGGTTTTGACGTGAAAACCTCATCATTCTAGCCTTCTCCCCAAGGAGAAGGAACTCCAAAAATTTATAAAACCTACTAAAACATTCTAGTTCAAATAGTATCATCGGTAGTATGTATTACTGAGGTGTAAAGTTTTGCTATATAATTCATTTCTTTTTTTTTGACTATTTCGATCCTTTTGAAAAAAATATGATGATTTAAGGGTAACAAATTTTCTAATCACGACATTCATATATAACCCCACATATAAAATTGATCATAAGAATAATAAATAAAAGGGAGTATTTATGAATGTTATCATCAAACAAATTGAATTAATAAAGCGCATTGACCAACTCATACGTTTACAGGCTACGGGTAGTCCAAATGATTTGGCACATCGATTACAAATTTCTAAAACTAAACTGTATCGCACTATTAACACCATGCGTGAATTAAATGCACCGGTAATTTATGATGTAACCTTACAAAGTTTTGTCTATGAAAAAGCTGTGGGTTTCAGATTTGGATTTTTTAAAAAAGAGTTGAATACCAGTGATTTAAATCCTTTCGTTGGGTAGTTTCGATATTTTTCTTCACTTCGAATAGAAAAAAACTGAAAAAAAATACCTGAGTTTCAAAAAATGAAACTGGCGTGCAGTATCCTTGCACTGTAAATGGAAGTTATCATTTTCAATTCGTAGTTAGCCAGTACGATCCCGATAGCTGATCAGAGTAAAATAAAGATCCAATATTCGATGGAGACTAGGGGTAGGCGAGATCGATATTGGGTCCTAAGGCGGTAATGATACCCCTTAATTTTTCGGCGGTTTGCTGATTTTTTGTAATTCCCTTGATTCTCCTGTATTTCGGTACAGGAGAATTTTTTACTTAATCATTTATCTGTTTATCCCAAAAAATGGAATAAAAATCTATTCTCGATAATTCTTCCGAGCTTTTTGAAGTACATTTTTTTAGAGAAAAACTGCTATTAAAAGCTTTTCGATTATTTAAACGCAGAAAATCCAGTGATATCCAAACCTGTGATTAACAAATGGATATCATGCGTTCCCTCGTAAGTGATTACACTTTCTAAGTTCATCATATGGCGCATAATACTATATTCCCCCGTAATACCCATACCACCAAGGATCTGTCGTGCTTCTCTGGCAATTTTTATGGCCATATCTACATTATTGCGTTTGGCCATAGAGATTTGGGCACTTGTTGCTTTTCCTTGATTACGCAATACTCCTAATCGCCAGGCCAATAATTGCGCTTTGGTAATTTCGGTAATCATTTCTGCTAATTTCTTCTGCTGTAACTGTGTTGCTCCAATAGGTTTGTCAAATTGAACACGTTCTTTAGCATATCGCAAAGCAGTATCATAGCAGTCCATAGCAGCACCTATTGCTCCCCATGCAATTCCATAGCGAGCAGAATCCAAACAACCCAAAGGAGCTCCCAACCCGCTTTTGTTAGGTAGCAAATTCTCTTTGGGTACTTTTACATTATCAAAGATCAATTCTCCTGTGGCCGATGCACGAAGTGACCATTTATTATGAGTCTCTGGTGTTGTAAAACCTTCCATACCCCGCTCGACTATCAAACCATGGATACGTCCTTCTTCATTTTTAGCCCAAACTACGGCAACGTCTGCAAAAGGAGCATTTGATATCCATAGCTTTGCCCCGTTAAGCAGATAATGATCTCCTTTATCTTTAAAATTCGTGGTCATCCCGCCAGGATTTGACCCATGATCGGGTTCGGTTAGACCAAAACAACCCATAAATTCTCCTGAAGCTAATTTTGGTAAATATTTTTTGCGTTGCTCTTCATTACCATATTTCCAGATAGGGTACATTACTAAAGACGATTGTACTGATGAAGTAGACCGCACTCCAGAATCACCTCGTTCTATTTCTTGCATGATCAAACCATAACTTATCTGGTCCAATCCCGCCCCTCCATATTCTTCTGGGATGTAAGGACCAAAGGCCCCGATTTCTGCTAATCCTTTGATGATTTGATTAGGAAATTCGGCACGTTGCGCATATTCTTCTATAATTGGAGAAACTTCGCGTTTTACCCAGCTGCGGGCGGCATCACGAACCAATTTGTGTTCGTCTGTAAGTAATTCGTCTATATTATAGTAATCTGGAGCTTCAAAAAGATCGGGCTTCATCTGGCAGTATATTTTAATTACATTATTTATAAAATTATCGCATACAAATGCTCAACAAATGTAATTAATGGAAAAAGAGCAACCAATTTTTTTCATACGTTTAAATTCTTTTAATTATTTTAAAGATTAATCAAAAAGTCAAAAATACAGTTGATCGCTGTACTTTCAAATCCATTATGCATATTTTTTTCAAGAAATAAAAGTGATGATTGTTTTATAAATATACAATCAAAATTGTGTATAAATTCCGCAGGTCAACACCTTTTTCTACACTTCTCTTTATATGTGCAGAAATAAATTATTAAAACAAATAATTTATAAAATATTGATTATCATTTGTTTACAATCAATATGTAATCTGAAATCATCTACTGGCACAATTATTCTATAGTATACTGTGTAACAAAATGTAAATCTTAAAAAGAAACACAAAATGAAAAATTTATTTGTATTACCAGCTTTAGCTTTTGGATTATTATTAGGGACTCAAGGGATCAACGCACAAGAAACCGCTTCAAATGATAATACTGAAGTTACGGCTCCCGCTCAAGATAAATACATCGAATTAGCGGTGGAAAATCTTCCTCAAAAGGTTATCGATGCAGTAGCAAAAGACTTTGCAGGAGCTACTATCGAAAAAGCTGGTGCTAAAGAAGATGCTTCAGAATTTATGTTAGTATTGAAGCAAGGCGAGAAAGAAATGGAAGTATACTGTGACGCAGATGGTAACTGGATAACTAAGGACTAGCCAAAATAGTAAAGGCTTAACTTCTGAATATTCGACGAATTAAGCTTTGCAGAGTGATTGAATTTGGAAAAGGAGAACCTTAAAAGTTCTCCTTTTTTAATGTTGCTACATTTTCAAATAAAAACCTTGAGTAAGATTAATGTAAGCGTCTGTATATTGATGCCTAGAATTTTCAATAATCAGTTCGTCTGTTTGAGGAACGGCCTGATCAAAACCAAACAAGACCATACTTCTTATTATTTTGGAAGTTGGATTACCTTTTACTCTGGTAATTTTATGGGCATATAGGGATACTTCTTTTGCAAGTTTAATAATCTTTTCTTCTTCTTTGTATGGTAAGATTATTGCAAATTTTCCATGATCCGACATTAATTTTGAAGCTCCAACCAACAAGTGTTCAAATGGAAGTGAACCCTGAAATCTGGCTATATCCCGTTGTTTATTTGACGTTTTATAATCTTCAGCATAAAAAGGCGGATTGCTAATTAACAGATCATACTGGTCATCCATCTCTTCGACAAATTCTTGAAAAGAGGCATGATAACAAAACAATCTATCTCCCCAGGATGAAGATTCAAAATTATCGACCGCTTGTTCATAGGCTTCTGCGTCGATCTCGATGGCATCAATAATTTCGGCATCAGAACGCTGCGCAGCCATTAATGCAATAATACCTGTGCCTGTACCTATATCCAGAATTGAACTTTCAGAACCGCCTATTGGCACCCAAGCACCCAATAAAACTCCATCTGTACCTATTTTCATGGCACATCGATCCTGTTGTATTGTGAATTGTTTAAATTCGAAAGGTTTCATTTGTAACAATTTTACTGGAAAATGAATTCTGGCCTTGCCAGATTGACGAAGAAGGTGATAATTTAAAGATATAAATCAATAAGCCCTTCAGGTGTATTTACGAAAACCTGTTTTGCCTCTCGATCTATTTTTTCAACGAACTCATCGTTCATAGGGATGAGGACCTCGGTACCTTTATGATCGATTTCAAAAAGAGCCTGTGCTGTTGAGTCATTGATTGATTTGATGATTCCTACTTCTCCAAAGGTTTGGTCTATAATGGTAAAACCAATAACTTCGTGATAATAAAATTGATCTCCTTCTAGTTTTGGCAGTAGTGTGAGCGGAAGATAAATTTCTGCTTTCATCAAATCATCTGCATCTTCTTCAGTATCTACATCCTCAAATTTCACCCGAAGCAAATCACTTTTATGCAATGCACTTCTTTCAATAAAAAAAGGAACCAGGTTGTTGTTATAGTCAACAAATACTGATTCCATTTTTACATAACTTTCGGGTTCATCGGTATCCAGTTTAATCAATACCTCACCCTTAAAACTAAATTTACTTACGATTTTGCCTAGATAGAAGCATTCTTCTTTCTTCATCGCAATACTACAACTATTCTTGTTCGTTGCTAGCTTCTTCAGTTACTTCTTCTGTTGTGGCCTCTGCTTCAGTTGCTTCAGCAGCCTCTTCTGGTGCTTCGGCAGCAGCAGCTTCGGCTTTTTCGGCGGCTTCAGCTTCAGCAGCTTCAGCAGCTTCAGCTTCACGCTTAGCATTCACTTCTTTTTCTGCTGCAAGAGCTCTTGCTTTAGCATCTGCCTCGGCTTTTGCTAACGCATCTTTCTTAGCAGTAACAGTTCCTTCTTTTTCAGATAACCAAGCTTGAAACTTCTCTTCGGCTTGTTCCTCTGTTAGGGCACCTTTTCTTACTCCCCCTGCCAGGTGATTTTTAAGTAAGGCACCTTTGTAAGATAAAATAGCTCTTGCTGTATCGGTAGGCTGTGCACCATTTTGTAACCACTTTACTGCGTTATCAACGTTAAGGTCAATACTTGCTGGGTTTACATTAGGATTATACGTACCTAACTTTTCAAGAAATCTACCATCTCTTTTTGATCTAGCATCTGCGGCTACGATCCAATAAAAAGGTTTTCCCTTTTTACCGTGTCTCTGTAATCTAATTTTAACAGGCATACAAATTAATTTTTGGGTACTCGACCCGGATTATAATTAAGGGCGCAAATGTAACTATTTTTAATTAAAAGAATGTACTTATTTTAAAGTTTATATCCTGTAAAACAATAATTACTGATCTTACGTAAGTTTTAGTATTTTTTTTCTTACAAAAAATAGAAATAAATTCTCATAAAATACGAATAAAAAACATTAATTAAATCATAATTGTGTATTTCATCGATTAAATATGTTTTTTTTCGATGAAAAAATTGATTTTACCGAATTTTAGTTTTATGTTTGTCTTCTAAACATTTTAATACGGTAAAACCGTATGTGATGAATACTAAAGCCCCAAGCCTATGATCAGAATAACTACGCTATTCATGGCAGTAGCCTGCCTTATTTTTTCTTCTTGCTCTACCGATGTTCAAATCAACAATCCTGCTCTTCAGGCCAAAGTTGACGGAGAACTTTTTCGCACGGTATCTAAAAAAGCTATGATCTATGATGATGGTACTCTTGTCATTTCAGGAAGCGAAGGAGATAAAGCTATAAGTTTTACAATTTCTTCAACCAAAATGGGAACCTATAAAATCAGTCAAGAAACGCTTAGTAAAGTAAGTTTTCAAAAGGATCAAACAAAATTTGTAGCCCAACAAGGAGAAAGCACAGGAGAGGTAAATATAATTGAAATCAATAATAATGAGATTTCTGGTAATTTCTACTTTAAAAATTTAAAAGACAGTAATGGTAACAGCTCTAATTTTAATAATGGATGGTTTTACAGAGTCCCTATTGAAGAAGGTATAATAGAAGAAGTGGTTACCCAAGAGATTAATCCGTGTTTGCTTAATGCATCGCTTACTGCAAAAGTAAATGGCTTTGAAATGATTACTGATGATCATTCTGCTCAACTATTTGGAGTAGACAACGCGTCTATACTAATAAAAGCAAGTAATATTGAAGACGAAATTGAAATCGTATTTCCGTCTAATGTCGCACCAGGCGAATATTCTTTGTCAGGTTCTGGAGACTATAGCGCAACATACAGCAAAAGAAAAGACAAATCCTCTGTGCTATCCGGAACACTAATAATTAATGAACATAATACAGATTCAAAATGTATCAGCGGTACTTTTGAATTTGAGACCAGAAGTGGAGCTCAGATATCTGAAGGGCTGTTCGATTTTGGTTATTAATGAAATCATAACTCAACTTAATCAAGATCAAGCGATCATCTCTTTGGGTGATCGCTTTTTTTTATGTTAAAAAGATCTTTAATATGACGAAAAACTCACGCTTTTAAATTCTAAAAAATTCTTCATTTAACACTTTTTAACACCGATCAAATATTAAAGTGTTAATTCAAGTTAAAAACTATTAAACCTTGTTAAACCCCTTGACAGAAGGGGTTTTAAGGCTTATACTATTAGAGAATGTTTAATTACATCAACAAATAATAATAACTTTTAAAATGAAAATGATTATGAAGTACACAGAAAAAATTACTGACCATTTAAATGATGTTTTGAAAAAAGTTTTGATGCAGAAAAAGGCTATCTTACAGCAGCTGAAAACGTAGACAATACAGATTTGAAAAAATATTTTGAAGAAAGAGCTTTTGAAAGAAGAGAGTTTGCAAAAAAATTACAATCTGAGATAAAAACCTTTGGAGTACACCCAAAAAACGATACTAGTTTTGAAGCTGATGCACATAGAATCTGGATGAATTTTAGAGCTGTATTATCTTCAAATAACGAAGAAGCTATCCTAAAAGAAACCATACGCGGAGAAGAAGCTGCAATAGAAGAATATAATGATATTTTAAAAGAAAGCACGTTGCCTAAGAGCACCTATGATTTGTTAATGAAGCAACGAAGCACCATTATCAGCGCCTTAGAAGATGCAAAAAACTTCGAAACGATTGAAGCATAACAGATTGATCGTCATAAAATACCCTATTAAAACCGGAAAAATTTCCGGTTTTTTTGTTGTACGAAGTACAGAAATTACATGTGCATCCTATTTTAATTATATTCTATAAACACATAGTAACTCAAAGTTTGAATAACCAAATACGCTGTAATTATCAATTTTTTTCTATTCCTGCAAATCCCTAAACCATAGAAGTTAACAAGCTACCCATCTTTGCTATACAGATTTTTTTTCTTAATTAACAGTTAATAACTATGGATATGTTTTTATAAATTAAGGTCCTATTTTGCCTATTTTTGAAAGTTCGTAAGGATCTAATTTCTCGAAATCTACTAATTTATGTATTTAGTTTTTGATACTGAAACCACAGGTTTACCAAAACGCTGGGATGCCCCCATTAGCGACACCGATAATTGGCCAAGATGTATTCAAATTGCATGGCAATTGCACGATGCTATGGGGAACTGCATTGAGCACCAGGATTACCTGGTAAAACCCGATGGATTTAATATTCCTTATGACGCAGAAAAGATACACGGAATTTCTACCGAGCTTGCTGAAAAGGACGGAATTATATTACAGGAGGTACTTGAAAAATTCAAGATCGCCTTATCAAAAACTAAGTTTATAGTTGGTCAAAATGTAGGATTCGATGTTAATATCATGGGAGCCGAATTCTACCGCTTGGGCTTAGAAAACGCCCTTGATAAGCTTCCGGTTCTGGACACTTGTACCGAAACTACGGCAGAACTTTGTCAAATCCCCGGTGGTAGAGGAGGGAAATTCAAACTTCCTACACTTACCGAATTACATGAACACTTATTTGGAATTGCATTTAGTGAAGCACACAATGCAACCGCCGATGTTGAGGCAACAACCCGATGTTTTCTTGAATTGATCAGAAAACAAGTTTTTACCATAGAAGAACTTGATGTACAGCCAGATTACTTCCAAAATTTTAAAGAGGCAAATCCAGAGCCCATTCAGCTTATTGGATTAAAACATATTAATCTAAAAAAAGCTTCGCAAAAAATACAGGAAGCCCTAGCCAAAAAAGATGCTTCTGATCTATCTCAGCAAGAAATTGACAAGAACATTGCCGCTTTAGATGAAGTAAACTTTGCGCATCTTCATAATCATACTCAATTTTCTGTATTACAGTCGACTACCAGCATTCCCGACCTGGTAAATGTGGCTGCGCACCATAATATGAATGCTGTAGCGATGACCGATCATGCTAATATGATGGGAGCGTTTCATTTTGTACAAGCCGTTTCCAATCATAACAAAAGCATAAAAACAGCCAATGCCGAGGCGATTGAAAACGGACAAGAACCCGACGGAGTTGAAATTAAACCTATAGTAGGTTGTGAATTTTTTGTTTGTGAAAATCATAAGGATAAATCAAGAAAGGATAATGGCTACCAAATTGTGATGCTAGCCAAGAACAAAAATGGATATCATAATTTGGCAAAAATGTCATCCATCGCTTTTGTTGATGGATTTTATTACCTCCCAAGAATTGATAAAGAAATTATTAAACAATACAAAGAAGACATTATTGTTCTTACAGGAAATTTGTATGGTGAAGTACCCAGCAAGGTCTTAAATATTGGAGAAAAACAAGCTGAAGAAGCATTACTATGGTGGCATCAGGAATTTGGTGATGACCTGTATATCGAGATGATGCGTCATAATCAGGAAGATGAGAATAGAGTTAACCAAGTACTGCTGCAATTCTCCAAAAAACACAACATAAAAATAGTTGCAACAAACAATACTTATTATTGCGAAAAGAAAGATGCTAATGCTCATGACATTTTATTGTGTGTTAAGGATGGTGAAAAACAAGCTACGCCTATTGGTCGTGGAAGAGGGTATCGATATGGCTTGCCCAATCAGGAATATTATTTTAAATCTTCCGAAGAAATGAAAAACCTCTTCAAAGATTTACCAGAAGCCATTATAAATGTTCAGGAAATTGTTGATAAAATAGAACCTTTTGTACTTGCAAGGGATGTCTTGTTACCTGCTTTTGATATTCCAGAACAATTTCAATCTGAAGAAGACGAGATAGATGGAGGAAAGCGTGGTGAAAATGCGTATTTAAGACATATCACTTATGAAGGTGCAAAAAAAAGATATGGAGAAATCACCCCAGAAATTGATGAGCGATTAGATTTTGAACTTAAAGTAATTGAAAAAACCGGATATCCCGGTTATTTCCTGATTGTTGAAGACTTTATTCGTGCAGCTCGTGATATGGGAGTGTCAGTTGGCCCTGGCCGAGGATCTGCCGCTGGATCTGCAGTGGCCTATTGTTTGTGGATCACGAATTTAGACCCGATTAAATATGACCTGCTTTTTGAGAGATTCTTAAACCCTGACCGTGTAAGCATGCCTGATATTGATATCGATTTTGATGATGAAGGACGTAGTCGCGTAATGGATTATGTAATTGAAAAATATGGCGCTAACCAGGTAGCACAAATCATTACTTACGGCACAATGGCAGCCAAATCTTCAATACGAGATACTGCCAGAGTATTGGATCTTCCTCTTGGCGATGCCGATCGTATTGCCAAATTGATACCAAATATGTCCAAATTGGGTAAAATATTTGGGGTTGATGAAGCTACACTTAAGAAAAAATTTAGAAGCGACGAATTAGAAAAGGTGAATGAACTGCTTACTATTGCAGAAGGCAGTAACCTGGAGGCTGAAACACTAAATCAGGCACGAGTTTTAGAAGGGTCTGTTCGAAACACTGGTATTCATGCTTGCGGGGTAATTATCACACCAGATGACATCACTAAGTTTGTACCGGTAGCTTTGGCTAAAGATTCAGATATGTATTGCACGCAGTTTGATAACTCGGTGGTAGAAAGTGCAGGACTTTTAAAGATGGATTTTTTAGGTCTTAAAACGTTAACACTGATCAAGGATACGGTCAAAATTGTAAAAGCAAAACACGGTGTAGAACTCGATCCAGAAAATTTTCCTCTAGACGATGAAGAAACGTATGCCCTATTCCAAAGAGGTGAAACTGTTGGAGTGTTCCAGTACGAATCCCCAGGAATGCAAAAATACATGAAGGAACTTAAACCTACTGTTTTTGCAGATCTTATTGCCATGAATGCGTTATATCGTCCTGGACCTTTAGAATACATTCCTAGCTTCATTAATAGAAAACATGGTAAAGAGGAAATTATTTACGACCTCGAAGCTTGCGAAGAATACTTAAAGGAAACTTATGGGATTACGGTATATCAGGAGCAAGTAATGTTACTTTCGCAAAAATTAGCTGATTTCACCAAAGGTGAAGCCGATGTTTTGCGTAAAGCAATGGGTAAAAAGCAAAAGGCCGTTCTGGATAAAATGAAACCCAAATTTATCGAACAGGCAGCTGCTAAAGGTCATCCAGAAGATAAACTTGAAAAAATATGGAAAGACTGGGAAGCATTTGCAGCCTACGCATTTAACAAATCTCACTCAACTTGCTATGCATGGATCGCCTATCAAACGGCTTATCTCAAGGCTCATTATCCAGCAGAATATATGGCCGCAGTACTTTCAAACAACATGAATGATATTAAACAGGTTACCTTCTTTATGGAAGAATGTAAACGCATGAAACTTGAGGTTCTAGGGCCTGATGTGAATGAATCGTATCGCAAATTTTCGGTAAATAAAGATGGGGCTGTACGCTTTGGAATGGGAGCAATTAAAGGTGTAGGTAGTGGAGCAGTAGCAACCATCGTAGAGAATAGAAAAGAAGATGGACCTTACAGATCTATTTTTGACCTGGCAAAACGTATTGATTTACGTGCAGCTAATAAAAAGGCGTTTGAAAGTCTTGCGCTGGCAGGTGGATTTGATTCTTTTACCGAAACACATAGAGGGCAATATTTTCACCAAGAAGGGGACGGAATCACCTTCCTGGAAAAAGCAATACGATACGGATCTAAATTTCAGGAAAGTGAAAATTCATCACAGGTAAGTTTGTTTGGCGAAGCTAGTGAAGTACAAATTCCTGAGCCTGTAGTACCCCCATGTGAAGAATGGGGAACTATGGAAAAACTAGCGAGAGAAAAAGAAGTGGTAGGAATTTATCTTTCTGGGCATCCCCTGGATGATTTTAAATACGAAATGAAATATTTCTGTAATGCTACACTTCTTAATTTTGCAGACCTCGAAGGTAATATTAACAGAGAACTTTCTTTTGGTGGCGTTATTACTAATGTAGAACATCGAACCTCAAAAAATGGTAAAGGATGGGCCACATTTACGATGGAAGATTATAACACTGTCCACGAATTCAGGATTTTTGGAGAAGAGTACCTTAAACATCGTCCTTTTCTGGTAAAAAGCACCTTTGTCTATGCCAAAGCTTTTGTAAAAGAAGGCTGGGTAAATCGTGATACCGGTAAAAAAGGAGATCCAAGAATACAATTTAATAGTTTTCAGTTACTTCATGATGTCATGGAAAACTATGCAAGAAAACTCACCATACAATTAGATATTAATGAACTTTCAGATTCCAGAATTGAGGATTTGAAAGAATTGCTAGGCATACACACAGGAAATCACACCTTAAACTTTGTTATCTATGAAATGGCAGAGCAGCTAAAACTGCATATGCCCAGCCGAAAGCAAAAAGTAAATATTTCTCCAGAATTACTTGCAGCTCTTGAAGATGATTCTATTTATTATAAATTAAATTAGAGATAAAGTTATATACATCTTTAATTACCAAGTAAGTACTATTCATAAATTACTGTTATATTGTGATAGATTAACTCCCAACCATCTATGCAAAAAAAGGTGTTTTATGTAATCGCAATACTTATATGTATTGCTTGCAGCCTTCTTTATTTTCTTTTATTTGAAGAGAAAAAAGATAAAATGAATGAATATGTGGCCATTCCTCCTATTGCAGTACACCATAACGGAATGGAATTTATTGACTCCAAAGTTTGCTTAGAGTGCCATAGGCAAATAGTTGAAGATCATTACCAAACTGCACATTTTAAGTCATTTCAAATTGCTAATAAAAATACCATTCAAGGAAGCTTTGAAGAAGGTAAAAATAGACTTGAGCTTAATCCTGAAGAATCTATAAAAATGGTAGCAAAAGATTCGGGTTTTTATCAGGAGGCGAGAATTGGCGAACAGCATCAACTTTTTTACAGTGCAAAAATGGATATTGTTATTGGATCGGGAACCAAAGGAGAATCTTATCTTATGTGGCACCAAGATCAGCTTTTTCAATTGCAAGCTTCATACTTTACCCCAACCGATAGTTGGATTAATAGTCCTGGTGCACCAAAAAAAATTGCCCCAGCGAGACCGGTTATTGAGCGTTGTTTAGAATGCCACACTACTTATGCACAAAATTTATCTGGAATCAAAAAAGGAAATCGTTTCAGGAAAACTAATATTGTATATGGCATTGATTGCCAACGCTGCCATGGCGACGTTGTGGCACATGTAAAACATCACAGACTAAATCCTGATGAAAAAAATGGACAAAATATCATTAAATACAACGATTTTACAAGGCAACAACGCCTGGATGCCTGTGCTTTATGCCATTCTGGACTAAGAAAAGAAGTAACTCGTAATGCTTTTGAGTTTACTGTAGGTGATGCCTTAAAAAACTTTTCTGTGCCTGATTATGACGAAAATAGTCTCAATAATTTAGACGTTCATGGAAATCAATATGGGCTGTTAAAAGCCAGTAAATGCTTTCAAAAAAGTGAGATAATGGATTGTTCTTCTTGTCATAACCCCCACAAAAAGGAGCGCGGAAATCTGGCTATGTTTAATCAAAAATGTGTTAATTGTCACGATATCGCAAATAATGCAATCGTATGTGGTGGAGATCAATCAAAAATTAAAGATATGAGTAATAACTGTGTGCAATGCCATATGCCTTTGGTGAATAGTAAAACTATGAAAATACAAATTCCCGATAATGAAGAAATTGCTGTTCAGGTAAGAACTCATTTGATAGGAATATACAATAAACAAGATTTAAATTAATTAAAAAAGCTACTTGCCCAGATTTCTGCTTCAGACAATTCCTTAAAAAATGTAAAAGCCTCATTCCAAAGAGGTTGTTCTTGTAGCGCTCTTTTTATTTCTTCGGGATCCTCTGAAACAATAGCAAAACCGATCATATTCTTTAAAATTTTTCCTTTATAAACATTCAAGTCTATTTCATGTGGATATTTTCTATGAGTAATAAAAACAAAACTTCTGCCTGCATAATGACGATCCAGAAGAGAGGTAATCTCTTCTGCTGTTTGTAGGGTGATTGCAGAATCCTTGTGCATTACCAGAATAGCATAAGACTCTTTAAAAATAAGATCGCAATAGGGTAGTTGAATTTCCTTAATCATGCCTTAATCATTCCTACAAATATAATGTTAATTTTAATTTCAAAAGACTTTATCTTACAATAGAAGGATTTAAACCCCTTTGTTGCTTTTATAACTTTATAAATTAAACTATATTTCAACAAATTAATAGGATTTTCTTTTTAGTATCAAAAAATCAAATGACTCTATAGTCAAAAGAAATATCACGTTTGTAAGCTTTGGAAGAATTATTGACTAATTTTGTAAATATTCTAATTAAGTAAGAAATTTTTAAATAATAAATAACTATGGCACTAGAAATAACAGATGCTACTTTTGATGAAGTAGTACTTAAGAGTGACAAACCCGTATTAGTAGATTTTTGGGCAGCATGGTGTGGTCCTTGTAGAATGGTAGGCCCTATCATTGAGCAAATTAGTGAAGAATATGACGGAAAAGCAGTCGTTGGTAAAGTAGATGTTGATGCAAATCAGGAATTTGCAGCCAAATATGGCGTAAGAAATATCCCTACTGTTTTAGTTTTTCAAAATGGAGAGGTAGTAGGTCGACAAGTTGGTGTATCGCCAAAAAACGTATATGCAGAAGCTTTGGATTCACTTTTATAGGAAGAAACTGAAGATAAAAATAGGAAAAGGTTTGACAATTGGTCAAACCTTTTTTATTTTCACATAAATCTGTAGCAATGGATATTCAAAATGAAATTAATAAAACCGGTGGATTTACCAATCTTGAGCTATTGGCCAAGCAGGTGGTCGAAGGTTTTATTTCTGGCATGCATAAAAGTCCGTTTCATGGATTTTCTGCAGAATTTGCTGAACATAAAGTGTACAATAATGGTGAAAGCACCAAGCATATCGACTGGAAGCTTTATGCCAAAACCGATAAACTTTTTACTAAAAGATATGAAGAAGAAACTAATCTAAGATGTCATATTATTATTGATAGCTCCTCTTCTATGCACTATCCCAAGATAAAAGAACATCACCTTGGGTCTTTAAATAAAATCAGTTTTTCAGTCCTCGCAACAGCTTGCTTGATGAATATTTTAAAGAAACAAAGAGATGCTATTGGACTAAGTATTTATAGTGATGAATATGATTACTATGCTCCGGAAAAAGGAAGTGAAAAACATCATCAAATGTTGTTAAATACATTAAACCAAACTATTAGTAAAGAATCAAGTAACAAAAATACTGATACATTCAAATTTTTGCATCTGATTGCAGAAAAGATACATCGCAGGTCTCTTATTTTTTTATTCACAGATATGTTACAAGCCAGTTCAAGTCCTGAAAAACTATTTGAGGCTCTACGACATTTAAAATACAATAAACATGAGGTTATTCTTTTTCATACTTTTGATAGTGAAAAAGAATTGAATTTTGATTTTAGTAACCGCCCTACCCGATTTATTGATGTAGAAACAGGAGAGTTTATCAATTTATATGCTGATAATATAAAAGACAACTATCGCAAGGCTGTTTCTTCTTATTTTTATGATCTGAAAATGAAATGTGCCCAATACGGGATAAAATATGTAGAAGCCGATACCACAAAAGATTTTGATAAAATCTTAACTACATATCTCGTTGAAAGACAGAAATTTGTTTGATTACTATTTGTGAAAGTCAAAAAAAACAAAAAAAACATTTGCGGGTAATAAAATGAGGTGTATATTTGCATCCGCAATAAGGTACTGGTCTGGTAGTTCAGTTGGTTAGAATACCTGCCTGTCACGCAGGGGGTCGCGGGTTCGAGTCCCGTCCAGACCGCAAAATTGCAAAAAGCTTCAACCAACATTGAAGCTTTTTTTGGCAATTAAAAACGTTGTGTTGTCTCACGCTCTGCGTGAGTGGTTTAGTAGTAAACCGATGAGAAGCTTTTCCATATAAATTTTGGAGAGGCTTTTTTTAATTTTAGCAGAACGCTGTCTTTAAAATAACTCTCCCCAGTGAGCCCAGATTTCCTGAATAAACAAAATCAAAAAGGCTATTGACACAATAAATTTAATAAATGTACCAGCCAGAAAGCCAATAAAAGAACCAAAAGCTGCTTTTAAAGCTTTAGAGGTTTCCCTACTATCTCTAATAAATTCCCCAATAAATGCTCCTGCAAACGGACCGATAATAATCCCAAAAGGCCCTAAAAAAAGTATCCCGACTATAAGGCCCAAAGAACTACCAACCATACCATACTTTGTCCCTCCAAACTTTTTTGTGCCTAAAGCAGGAACAATGTAATCAAGTACCCAAACCAAAATCGAAATCCCAAGGGTGATCCCTAAAAAAGTCCAGTTTTGAGGAACAGCGTTAGTAAAATGAAGTATTAATAATCCAATCCAAGAGGTGAAAGGTCCAGGCAGTACAGGTAAGAAACTTCCGATAATTCCCAACATGCAAAAAAGCAGGCCAATAATAACCAACGCTATATCCATATTTTTTATTTATATGACGAAAATGTTTCTGGTTTGTTACGTCATTATTATTTTAAACCATCCCGACTGATTCTTAACATACAGTAACACTTAAATAAATTAAAAATTATTTTTTTTACACCTATTTAAAAATAGTCAAAAAATAGTCCAAAATTTGATATAAAGCTACCCCGAAATGATGAAATCTTTTTTAGTACTAATTATAACGCTTATGTCCTATTCTCTTGCATTTTCGCAAAGTAATTATTTTACTACTCAAAAATGTAAAAATATTTCTAATGAACGCCTAAGAAAAGACTGTATTATTAAAGAGATACAATCTTTTGTAAATGCAAATTATGATATCGCAGCAATTTCTTCTGATGCAAAACAGGGACCTAATCGTGTGTATACACGATTTAAAATAGGCCATACAGGAAAGATCATCGATATACAGACTAAATCAACTGCATTCTCACTAGAAGTAGAAGCCATAAGAGTATTAGAATCTTTTCCCAGGTTAATCCTGTCTTCTCAAAAATCAAACATTGTTACTATTCGAGAAGATGTATTTACGCTTCCTATAGTATTTAATGTAAATAAAACAGAAATTGAAATTAAATCAGAAGAAAAGCTTACTGGGAATTGACCATCTCCCAATGATCAAAATACATCTCTGATATTGTACAAAAAAACGAATGTTTCTGAAAATGGCAACTATTTTTGGATGACCTGTTCCTATAAATCCTCTACATTTTTCAACTAAAAAATTAGTTAAAACTAAATAATTAGTTATATTTGTTTCTTAGAACTAAAAAATTAGTTCATAATGTTATGAAACAACTCACCAAAGCTGAAGAAGAAGTAATGCAATTATTATGGGAGCTACAAGAAGCTAACGTGGCCTCTATTATAGAAAAGATGTCTAGCCCCAAACCTGCTTATAACACTGTGTCTACTATTATTAGAATTCTCGAGAATAAGAAATTTGTTTCTCATCGAAAAAAAGGAAAAGGATATATCTACTTCCCTATTATAGAAAAAGAAGAGTATAGCAGTCAATCCCTCCAGAAATTGATGAATAATTATTTTAATGGATCGTTTAGAAACATGGTGTCCTTCTTTGTAAAAAAGAATGATATGGATATTAAGGATCTCGAAGAAATTCTAAAAGAACTCGGTAAAGAAAAATAATACTTATGCTCTATTATATCTTACAAACTCTAGTTTTTCAGATACTTTTTTTGGTTTTATACGATACATTTCACAAAAAAGACACATTCTTTAACTGGAATAGATCGTACCTACTTTCTACACCTATCTTTTCTTTGCTACTTCCATTCATCAAAATAGACGCCTTTAAAACTCAATCATCTGAGGTATATGTTACGCGACTTGAAAGAGTAATCGCAATCTCTTCAGAAAATGTTGCTAGTATTTGTAAAGCATATTTTAAAAATCCCAAAAATTAAGTTCCCCTACCATCAAGAATATCTAAAAAAAATTGGTAAAAATAAAAATGCGAAATATTTCAATCAGGTTATTGAAAAAAGAATTGCTCAACTTGAAGAAGAAACAGCCAATAGCAGTAAAGGCAATTAACCCTTTATTCTCTTAAATATTTTATGTAGTTTGCCCCTATCAAGCTGAAACTGATAATGGTTAAAAAACTCTGGTATATCTGTATAATAATATTTACGCTGTATTCTTGTGATAATTTTGTTCTAAAAAAAGAACATAAAGAAGAGATTATTAAAGAAGGGCTCGATAAACTTAGCTGGAATGAAGTAGAGCAACCTCCTTTATTCGAAATTTGCGAAGAAAAATCTGAAGAAGAGCTTGAGCAATGCTTTCAGCAAACAATTATCAAATATTTTTATGACTATCTGTCAAAGCAAAAGATCAATATCAATACATCTGTCAGCGATACCATATGGATTCCGTTATTAATTACTAAAAAAAGTCAGATTATTATAGAAGATTTTGAGCTTCCCGATCCTATTGCTTCTCAGATTCCAAATTTAAAGGATCTTCTTGAAGAAGGTATTAACACACTTCCAGAAGTAGAACCTGCACATACGCGTGGCACTCCGGTTACAGCTCGTTATCAACTTCCCTTGGTAATTCGTATTGATTAAATCTATTGCTTCATATGAAATGTGTAGCTTTGTAGCATACAAAACATATTTCCTGTCTTGAGTAACGAAAAAATTATATTAGGTATTGATCCCGGGACCACCATTATGGGGTTTGGACTTATTAAAGTTCAACAAAAAAAAATGACCTTTTTGCAGCTAAACGAACTACAGCTAAGTAAATATGATGACCACTATCTTAAATTAAAGCTCATTTTTGAACGTACTATAGAGTTAATAGATACCTATCATCCCGATGAAATTGCTATTGAAGCTCCTTTTTTTGGTAAAAATGTACAATCTATGCTCAAGTTAGGAAGAGCCCAGGGAGTAGCTATGGCCGCTGGATTGAGTCGAGAAGTTCCTATCACAGAATATTCTCCTAAAAAAATCAAAATGGCTATTACCGGTAATGGTAACGCAAGCAAAGAGCAAGTTGCCAAAATGCTACAAAGCCTGTTACAACTTAAAACATTGCCTAAAAACCTGGACTCTACCGATGGATTGGCTGCCGCAGTTTGCCATTTTTACAATATGGGCCGAGCCAACATAGTAGGGAAAAACTATACAGGATGGTCGGCTTTTGTAAAACAGAACGAGAAAAGAATAAAGAAGCCCCCTAGCCCCCAGAAGGGGAACTAAATATGTCATGAATATGAAATTAATCAACTCCCCCCCTTTGGGGAGGCAGGGAGGGGCTGGAATTTACATCCATATCCCCTTTTGCAAGCAAGCCTGTCACTATTGTGATTTTCATTTTTCGACCTCGATGAAAAAAAAGGATGAAATGATTGGTGCTATACAAAAAGAAATCAAACTAAGACAGTCTGAAATTGATGATAAACCTATCGAAACCATCTATTTTGGAGGAGGTACTCCAACTGTTGTATCAACCGCAGATTTACAGTCCATAATCGATGTTATTTATGAACATTTTTTGGTCTCCTCGTCTCCTGAAATTACTGTTGAAGCTAACCCCGATGATCTCACAGAAGAAAAAATAATAACCCTGGCGCAAAGCAGTATAAATCGCCTAAGCATTGGTATTCAATCTTTTTTTGAGGAAGATCTTACCATCATGAACCGGGCTCATAATGCCAAAGAAGCTATGGATTGTTTATCTATTGCAACCCAATACTTTGATAACATATCGATTGACTTGATTTATGGGATCCCAAAAATGTCTATAGCACGTTGGAAAAAGAACATTGAACTGGCACTAGGTTTTGGAGTTCCTCATATTTCATGTTATGCACTAACGGTTGAACCTAATACAGCATTGCCCAAATTGATCGAAAACGGAATAATTCCTCCTGTTGATGAAGATCTGGCTCAACAACATTTTGAAGTTTTGGTTGAAACTTTAGAAAATGAAGGGTTTACACATTACGAACTGTCTAATTTTGGTAAACCGGGATATTTTAGTAAAAACAATACAGCTTACTGGCAAGGAAAATCATACTTAGGTATTGGCCCCTCGGCACATTCTTATAATGGGAAACAACGAAGCTGGAATGTTAGTAATAATACAAAATATATCAAGGCTTTAGAACTAAAGCAATTTTCGCGGGAAGTAGAAGATCTAAGTACTACAGATCGGTACAACGAGTATATAATGACAGGCTTAAGAACCGTCTGGGGCGTTTCGCTTAAAAAGGTAGCAAAAGAGTTTGGAAAAACGTACGAAAAATACCTTTTAGAGCAAGCTCAAAAACATATTGAAGAACATTTGTTATTCCTAGATGGAGATATTTTGTTAGTAACCAAAAAAGGAAAGTTTTTAAGTGATGGTATTGCAAGTGATCTTTTCTTATTAAATTTAGGATAATTATCAAACCTAGAGGCAATGCAAGAAAAGTATGATATTATCGGCACAAATTATAACACTACCCGCAAAGCCGATCCTTATCTTTTTGATAAATTATTAAAACTTCTTTCTCCTGATTTTGAAGGAACCTATCTTGATATTGGATGTGGCACTGGTAATTATACTTCAGAATTTGATAAAAAAGGATATTGGTTTATAGGAATTGACCCTTCAAGAGAAATGCTTGAGAAAGCAAAAAACAAAAACAGCTCTATTACCTGGAGCATTGGAAAAGCAGAGCGTATTGATCTTCTTTCAGAAAGTATAGATGGCATCATTGCAAGTCTTACACTACATCACTGGCAAGATCTTAATCAAGGTTTCTCAGAATTAAACAGGATACTTAAGCCCAAAGGAAAAATTGTAATATTTACCGCCACTCCAAATCAAATGCAAGGTTACTGGCTTAACCATTATTTTCCAAAAATGTTACTGGATTCTATGACACAAATGCCGGCATATGATCTTATCGAATCTAATTTAGAAGCAAATAATTTAAAAATTGAGTATATCGAAAAGTATTTTATTCAACCTGATTTACAAGATCTTTTTTTGTATTCGGGGAAACACCATCCAAAGCTATATCTCGACCCCAACGTAAGAGATGGGATATCGTCATTTTCTTCTTTATCTAATGCCATCGAGGTACAAAAAGGATTAACAACATTGCAAGAGGATATCGCATCTGGAGAAATTAATAACATCATCAAAAAACACGAAAACACCAAAGGCGATTATCTTTTTATGGTCATCAAAAAAAACCATAGTAGTATATGATTACAACTATAGAACACAAGAATCAATCTTTCAAAGTTGATCTTTCGAAGCCTTTAGACATTTCTATTCCTTTAAAAGCATCAAAAGAAAATGTAAATGCATGGTATATTGCTGCACCCAAAATAGAACCTGTAAAAGATGGTGATTGGATTGGCAAAGTGTCTGAAGGTGCTTCTACCAATTTTAATACCATTAGTTTTAACCCACATGGTCACGGGACACATACAGAGTGTATAGGCCATATTACCAGGGAATTTTATAGTATTAATAATGTATTGAAACAGTTTTTCTTTCTGGCTAAAGTTATAACCGTTATTCCAGAACAAAAGGGAGAGGATTTTGTAATTAATGAAGATCCTATTAAAAACGCTATAAATTCTGCCAATATTGAAGCCTTAATCATCAGAACACTGCCCAATTCAAAAGATAAAATTAACAAACAATATTCTCATACCAATTGGCCATATATATCCCAAGAAGCTGCTATACATATTAGAGAATCTGGAATTGAACATTTGCTGATCGATCTTCCTTCTGTAGATAAGGAAAAAGATGAAGGTAGATTATTAGCCCATAAAGCCTTCTGGAACTATCCCGAAGCACCTCGTAATCGAGCCACTATTACAGAGCTAATTTATGTTCAAGATGAAATAAAAGACGGAATTTATCTTCTTAACCTACAGATAGCTTCTTTTGAGAATGATGCCACCCCCAGTAAACCTATCTTATATCCTGTTATTAATTAACATAATATATATATTTGCACAATGGAGCTATTATTTATAGGACTTTTGAGTGGGGCTATCCTTGCGTATTTCGTCTTTACCAGATTTAATGCAGCTAAAAGAAAATCTGCTGTCAAAACACAATCTACGGTATTGATGGAAAAGATTAAGAGTGTTTGTAAACTGGTGACAGTAGAAGGTGATTTTGCCGAAATTTATCACTACGAAAGTGTAAAAGATAAATTTTTCAAGCAACTTATTGGTCGAAAAAAAGCCCTGATTCTTATAGACGCAAAAGCCTATGTTGGTTTCGATTTATCTCAAGTTAAATTAGAGAGTGATACTAAAACTAAGCGAATAGTTATTTCAAAGTTTCCGCAACCTAAACTTTTAACGATTGATACCGATTTTAAATTCTATGATATGCAAGAAGGATGGTTAAATCCATTTACTTCGGGAGATATGACAGAAATAAGTCAAGAGGCTAAAAAATTTATTAAAGATAAAATCCCACAAAGTGGTTTAATGGAGTCTTCCAAACAGGAAGCACTAGCCGCCATATCGCTTATGGAAACCCTTGCTGGCTCGATTGGCTGGAAACTAGACTATTCTGCTCTGGAACTTGAGGACAATAATGATCAATCAAAACAGTTAGAAGAATAATGAGCTTGTTAATTTCAACTGAAAAAGAAAAGTTGGATATTGATTTTATTCATGGATTTTTAACTCGATCATATTGGGCAGAGGGTAGAACTAAAGAAGAAGTACAGATAAGTATAAATCGTTGCCTCAATTTTGGAGTCTATCTCGCCAGCAAACAGGTTGGGTTAGCCAGAGTTTTAACCGATTACACTGTTTTTGCATATCTGATGGATGTGTTCATCATAGAAGAACACAGAGGAAAAGGATTCTCAAAACAATTGATGAAAACTATCATGGAACATCAAGACCTGCGACAAATCAAAAGGTGGATGTTAATTACAAATGATGCACACAAACTTTATAGATCATTTGGGTTTGATGTAATTGAAAATCCTTCTCAAATGATGGAAAAAGTCATAAAATAACAGAAAATGAATGTAGAAGCATTTAGAGACTACTGTTTGGCAAAAAAAGGAGTGACCGAAGAATTTCCTTTTGACGAGACTACTTTGGTTTTTAAGGTAATGGGTAAGATGTTTGCCTTAACCGGACTTGATAGAATTCCGTTTAGTGTTAATCTGAAATGTGACCCCGATCGAGCTATTGAACTACGCGAATATCACCCAGAAATTACCCCAGGATACCATATGAGTAAAAAACATTGGAATACTGTTAACTTTTCTGGTAGTTTGTCTACTAATACACTATGTGAGCTAATAGATCATTCTTATAGTTTGGTCGTAAATAGCCTTACAAAAAAACTGAAACAAGAATTAGAAAGTCTTTAATTGATTAAATTAATTACGAATTAAGGTTTCCTATCCCTTTGGGCAGAAGATTAAGGCTAGAGTGTTGTTTGAAAATCCTCATTCTAACCTTGTCCCCAAAAAAAAGGAATTTATCTCAGGAATACAAAATGAACAATCCTAAAGAATTTTACAGAGAACAAAAATCTCTACATACGATATCGCTTAAAAAGGCGAAAAAGCAATTAGCTGTCTCTAGTACGATACGATTATTGGTTTTTTTGGCAATTGTTGCATGTGTTTACTTTGGATACCCCAACACTCAAATTATTATTGGCAGTATCTTAATTGGCATAGTAGCTTTTATTTTTTTGGTAAACCGGCACACCGATCTCACCAATACCAAAAACAAGATAGAGAAGCTTATCGAGATGAATCAACTAGAACTTGATGTATTTAATGATGATGTTAGTCAACTTGCATCTGGAAAAGAATTTATAGATCCTTCACATCCTTTTAGTCACGATATTGATCTGTTCGGTGAACGGTCTTTTTTTCAGTTTGTAAATCGCACTAAAACTTTGGCCGGAAAAGATAAATTAGTAACAATTCTCGCTGCGAACACTATTGAAGATATAGAAAGAAAACAGGAAGCTATAAAAAATTTATCCGAATTACCTGTATGGCGCCAAGATTTTGGTGCTACAGCCTCACTGGCAAATATTACCATTCCGGTATCTATTATTCAAAAATGGTTGCAAAACTATACCCCATTTGTTCCTAAAATGATGAGGATACTTCCTGCACTTGTTTCTGGTATATCGATAATTATGCTTGTTTTACTATTCTTAGACCTCATTACTTTCAATATGTTTCTTTTCTGGTTTTTTATAGGCTTGGGAATTACCGGAACACAGCTTAAGAAAATCAATACATTATATAGCAATGCCAGTAAAGTAAAGGATACTTTTGAGCAATACTATAAACTCGTTGATAAAATAGAAAATACAGTATTTGATGCAGTATTATTAAAAGAAAAACAAAAAGGGGTAATTAGTAAAAAAGAGAAAGCATCACAAACTTTAAAACAATTTGCCCGTATCCTTAGTGCTTTTGACCAACGAAATAATATTATGTTTGGCGTTATTGCCAACGGATTAATGCTTTGGGATATCTTGCAGAGCTATCGCATAGAACAGTGGATCAAAAAAAACCACGATAAAGTAAATCAATGGTTTGAAGTAATTGCTTTTTTTGACGCTTACAATTCTTTAGGCAATTTTGCTTTTAATCATCCCGATTATGTATATCCCAAGATCATTTCAAACGACACTATTCTTAAAGCAAAAGAACTGGGACACCCCTTATTACGTGCCAAAAAGAGGGTAAATAATGATATTACTATTGACCACAAGCAATTTTTGATTATTACCGGGGCTAACATGGCAGGTAAAAGTACATTTTTGCGTACGGTAGCACTACAGATTGTGATGTCTAATATAGGATTACCAGTATGTGCAAAATCATGTGAATATCGCCCTATTAAATTGATCTCTAGTATGCGCACTTCAGACTCATTAAGTGATGATGCCTCCTATTTCTTTTCAGAACTCACACAACTTAAAACAATTGTAGATGCTTTGAAAGAAGACGAGTACTTTATCATTCTTGATGAAATCCTAAAAGGCACCAATAGTAAAGACAAAGCAGCCGGATCCCGTAAATTTGTAGAAAAACTGGTTGCTGCCCAAGCCACAGGAATTATAGCCACTCATGATCTGAGCCTTTGTGAAATAGCAAAAGACCTGCCACAGGTTCAGAATCGATTTTTTGATGCTCAGATTATTAATGATGAGCTTTATTTTGATTATACTTTTAAAAACGGAGTTTGCCAAAACATGAATGCTTCTTTTTTATTGAAAAAAATGGGCATCGTAGAATCTTAATGTGATAAGAATCAAGAAGCCATATACTTCTGCCAGGTCACCAGAACATATTTTCTTTTATTATATTCTTTTAGCTCCAAAAAGCCATATTCGTAGCAAAACAAATACACTTGTCCTTTTTTGTTTTTCCAGTAAATGGGTGAAATATTTTGGATTAAATCCTTCACCTAGCAATTTGTTGGCAGACACCCTTGCGAGTCCTGCTTTATTATAATTTTTAAGGATTCTACGATTGGTTTTGAGCTGCTTATCGATTGTTTTAAAAAGAGTATTCTCGTTCTCTTTATTTTTTTGATAATGAAATGCAGATCTGCAATAGGGAGTGCAGAATTTTTTGTCGATTCTTCCTTCAATTTCTGAATTGCAGTGCAAACAATAAATGGTCATTACCTATAGAATTAAACGTTTATTATGCGTATAAATCTACGTTTAATTTTGTTAAATATCGCTTCTATTTTCATATTTGATATATGGGTTCGCACCAAAAACACATTACGCTAAAGCATTTGTTAATACAAAAGCAAAAAATGATTGGGCTACAATTTTATCCCGATAAGGTCATACAGGCGTTAATCAAAGAATTACCTAATCCCAGATGGAGTCCTGTATTTGCAATGGTTTATATAAAAAATACCAAAGAAAATCTTGATTTAATTTTTGAAAAATTCAGAGGTGTTGCCTGGATTAATGGCAATTTGTTTTTTAAAGAAAAAATAATTCGAGACAATCAACCCGTTGATATGAATTGGTATCGGAATAGGGCTCATACAACTTCCTATAAATACGCTCCCGAAGCCTTTCTTCTTAAGCTAGAACTTAAAAAATACGCATTAAACACTTGTAAAACCTACATTTTACAATTTGAAAAATTTATTAATCATTATCCTAACAAAGATATTATAACGTTATCTGAGCAGGAAATACGAGCATACTTACAACATCTTATTCAGCAGAATAAATCCAATAGTTACATCAACCAAGCCATCAATAGTATTAAGTTCTATTATGAAGTTGTTATGGGGATGCCTAATAGATTTTATAGCATTGAAAGACCTAGAAAACAGCAGAAACTCCCACGAGTACTTTCTAAAGAAGAAATCCGGACTATGATAGCTAATACTAATAATATAAAACATCGATGCATTGTAAGCCTATTATATTCTGCAGGATTGCGCAGAAGTGAACTATTGAATTTGAAAATTGAAGATATAGATAGTAAAGGGATGCTGATCTTTATTAGAAATGCTAAAAATAATAGAGATCGATATTCACTACTCTCTAAAACTGTATTAAAAGAATTAAGAATATACTATAGCCAATGGAAGCCTAGGGAATATCTCTTTGAGTCTCCCGATGGTAAAAAATATTCTGGAAAAAGTGTAGGGGCTATCGTTTCTAAGGCTGCAACAAAAGCAAACATCAAAAGAAGAGTTACACCACACATACTTAGGCATTCATTTGCAACGCATTTATTAGAAAGCGGAACAGATTTAAGATATATTCAAACCCTATTAGGGCATAGTAGCACAAAAACTACTGAAATATATACGCAAGTGGCTGTTAATAATTTTAAGGTAATCAAAAATCCACTAGATTTGTAGATAAACATACATGGAATATAAAGGACATATATCCTTTATTCCATTGTTATGCCCAAGCATCAGAGGTGAAAACAGCACCTGAAAAGCAGAACGCAAGCAATACGTTTAACGGACGGGCTACACTGCAAAGACCTGAGTATTTTTTCAAAGATTTTTACCGATTCAAAAGTTGGAACTTTTCCCCGATTCGGACGCTGTACGCGGTAGCGAACTTGCATTGGTTAAGCCTATTCCAATAGTAACAAAGCGATCGCGAGAGTTAGAAAAGCAATACGCAAGGGTTTCGTAAGAAATTATCGCTTTGCTAAGCAAGTTTGCAAAATACAGGCTTCATAAAAGCCAGAGCATAACAAAATGTATAAGTTCATAGCGGCGGAAATTCCTAACGGAATTTCACGCGCATTTGCTATCTTTGAGCTGTGCGGAACATTCTTTTTCGAGTTTGCCCGCTACGAAACTATACATTAAGCGTTGTAAGCAATTAACCAAAAGTACCTCACAATCTAAATGAAACATTATCTACCAGAAGAACTTGACATTAAAAATGGGTCTGAAAGTGAGCAAATAAGAACAAGGAAAATATTTGACGACCTTAAAGAGAGAGCTCTTAATGGAAAATTTCTCTTGGAACGAGAAAAAGAGTTTTTATGTATGGGGCTGAATCTTACAATACACGAAAGTGATGGTAGACCTGGAAATTTTGATTTTTGTAATGATTATATCTTCCGAGAATTATACTTAACATATTTCCATAATAATCTTGCTGGACCATTTCATAAAGCTAAAAAAGGAAAAATAGTAGAAGTCTCACAAAGAGAACAAATAAAAGACTTTAAAAGACTTCAGTCTATTTCAAATCAATGGTATAAACAAATTGAAATTACAAATCATAAAGACCAAGTATTACAAGAGTTAGCTATTGAGACAAGAAAAGACTTAAAAGAACTTGATAAAAAATATCCGAGATTAATTAGAAGATTTCGAGCAAAGCAAGATAAATATAGGTTGCAAAAAGACAAGATAATTTTACAATCTAAATTTCTTTATCATATGATTAAGTCAATGAAACAAGACTATGACCAATCGGAATTTGAAATACCTTTCTCTGGTCAAGTAGTTGAATTAACTGATTATTCATTGGTTCATATTACAAATAGACATTACGCTGAACCCATAAAGGATAAACCCGAAAAGTCATTTCACTATCAAAATTTTTACCCTAAAGAATTACATATTGATTTGAGAAACATTCTGACAGAAATCGACAAACTTAGGTTAATTGACCTAAATCTAACTGACAACGTAGTATTTGAATTTGATGAAGTTGTTTACCAACTATGGATTCAAAAAAGAACTAAACAAGTCAAAGGACAAGGAAATGTTGAATTTAACCGAATTCAATCATTTTATCCAATTTATGACCAGGAGAAATTGTCCGAAATCAATACGAACTATGATAAAACAAAAATTAACGATAAATTAGAACTGTACGTAAAAAAATAACTGCTTACAACAATTTGTATAATGCATATGCACCCTGCGGGATGCAAACGCACCATACAAGAGACGTTGTCTACCATTAAATCGAAAAATATTGAAACTCAAAATATTATCTTTTATAGTCAATAATGGACTTATTCTTGGGGGACTTTTTATGGTTCTTATTAGCGGAATATTAATTAGAAACGGATACATTGATAAAAAAATAACGGAACAAAATATTTTGGTGGAAGTTACTGTTATAGACTGTTCTGAATTCGGAAAACGGAATTACTTTCTTGATTTAGAATACAACGGTAAAACATATACAAAACGAACTAAAAGGCGTTACTGTGAAAAACTAAACAAAAAGATAAAATAGAAATGCTAACCAATAAAAATGAAAATGAATTTATCTTTATTGATGAATATAAAAATGATAATGATTTTGGCTATGGCTTTATTTTCTTGGGTATAGGGTTATTAATAATCTATAAAGGATGGACAAAAAAACAAATCTTAAAAGAACGGTAGACAACAACATATATGTGATCATAGCAGCTAAGTGATTAATCGAATGGTTCTTGTATATTTGGTGAGGCGCAATGCTTGCAAAAGGTAAAAACTAGCAACCAATGCGCAGAAAACCCGAAAAGCAAGGTAACATTTTGCCCTGCTACGACACATATATTAAACGTTATAAGCAATATGGTACGTTAAACAAACATCCTTTACAAAGTTAAAGAAACATAGTTTACACTTTTTGAGGTGTAATTTGAGAGCAAAATCAAATTACCCTGCCTTGGAAAAATACAACAACTATGGAACAAAAAATTGAATTTATCTGTGAATGGCGTACCGGAAAATATACCATCACTGAATTGTGTAGGAATTTTGAAATCTCCAGACCAACAGCTTATAAATTGATTGATCGATTCGAAAACCAAGGCTTTGAAGGTCTAAAA
>NZ_JBHUHY010000005.1:0-2072 GCF_042682765.1 Aquimarina celericrescens
GTGTTTTGTCGCAACACCAATTTAGGTGAAAACACATAAAACCGCAAACCTTTGTAAACAAATAGTTTGCGGTTATTTTTTGTAATAGACCTAAGGATTTAAGGCTATGACTAGTGGCGGTAAGAATAAGAAAGAGAACAACAAGCCAGTTTCAAAAAATGAAATTGGCTTGTTGTATTTTTGCTATACGATGAGCAGGAATTATAAATTTCACAACAAATCTGGTTTATACTTTGTTAGCTTTGCTACAGTGTATTGGATAGATGTATTTACCAGAGAGCGATACCTATCAATTCTTGCTAGTAGTATTGAGTATTGCAGAGCAAAAAAAGGAATGGAACTCTATGCCTATTGTTTTATGCCTAGTCATGTTCATTTGGTATTTTGCTCTTGCAATAATGATCCTGCCGGATTAATTCGCGACTTCAAGAAACATACTGCAAAGAAGGTTATAGAATCTATCACAGAAAACCCGCAGGAAAGCAGAAAAGACTGGTTGCTATGGATGTTTGAAAAAGCAGGAAAGAAAAATCCAACAGTTACCAAAAAACAATTTTGGCAGCAACATAATAAACCTATTGAGTTATGGACTGATAAAGTTATACAGCAAAAGATTGATTATATTCACGGCAATCCTGTTGAGTCTGGTTTTGTAACCGATCCTGTTGATTGGAAATATAGTAGTGCAAGGAATTACCATGATGATCATACGGTTTTAAAAATTGACAGTGATGGATATTTAATGGGATTGACCAAACGATGACGCCACTAGTCATAGACTAGCGGGAGCGGGGGAAGGTTTAAATCGAACTAAGACTTTTAGGGATCTTGATGATACTGAAGAGGATAGAATTGAGTTACAATGGAGTAATTATAAGATTAATGGAAATAAAAACTGTGAATAATGAAAAAGTATGTTTTTGCAATATTGTTAGGTTATAATAGCCTTTTAGTTTTTTCTCAAAAAAAAGATACTATTTTTTTAATGTTAGATCAAAATGATAAATTAGTTTTAATCGAAAACAAGAATGTGTTTTTATTTAAAAATCAAAAAGGAATTAATGTGAAAAAAACGAGGGATAGCATCTGGAAAGGTTTAAAAAAACGTACTAATGAGGTAGACCAAAATGGAATGTTAGTTATAAAAACGCAACCTGTTATGAATCCTTGGTTAGAATTTAGGTTAAAATCAAAGTATAGGACTATTAACTCCGAGGAATTGAGGAGGTATGAAACTAAAAATAGAGATGAATTTTTAACAACTAGACATTCCGAATACTCAAATAAGTATGCTATCCTCAAGCAAAAAAATAAAGATTGTTATGATATATATAAAATCCATATCGACGCTGTTGAATGATGATTAAATACCTACATTTTTTGGTACTTTTTAATATAATGTTAAAAAAATTAGGTGTACACAAAAAGCCACAACGAAAATTCCCCGCTCCCGCTAGTCTATGACTAGTGGCGGTAAGAGTAAGAAAGAGAACAACAAGCCAGTTTCAAAAAATGAAATTGGCTTGTTGTATTTTTGCTATACGATGAGCAGGAATTATAAATTTCACAACAAATCTGGTTTATACTTTGTTAGCTTTGCTACAGTGTATTGGATAGATGTATTTACCAAAGAGCGATACCTATCAATTATTGCTAGTAGTCTTGAATATTGCAGAGCAAAAAAAGCAATGGAACTCTATGCCTGTTGTTTTATGCCCAGTCATGTTGATAAAGTTATACAGCAAAAGATTGATTATATTCACGGCAATCCTGTTGAGTCTGGTTTTGTGACCGATCCTGTTGATTGGAAATATAGTAGTGCAAGGAATTACCATGATGATCATACGGTTTTAAAAATTGACAGTGATGGATATTTAATGGGATTGACCAAACGATGATGCCACTAGTCACAGCCTTAAATCCGTAGGTCTAAGTAAATTTAGATTTGTTTCTACTTATTTAAGAGAAAATTACCTAAGATTTTTAAGTTTCTAGAGATGATCCTTAGATTTTTTTTCAAAATTGTTATTCTCTATTTATTTTTTGAGGAAAAAACATATATGATTTAGCCC
>NZ_JBHUHY010000006.1:0-141368 GCF_042682765.1 Aquimarina celericrescens
TCAGAACCAGAGAGTCGAAAGGAATGGATGCTTGATTTGTTTGCAAAAGCAGCAAAAACGCATAACCGTAATAAAGAGTTTCAATTCTGGCGATATGGTAATCATTCTGAAGAAGTTTATAGTAATAAATTTCTATGGTCAAAGTTAGATTATATTCATTTAAATCCTATACGAGCTGGTTGGGTAAATAAAGCTTCTCACTACATATATTCAAGCGCATCAAATTATGTAGAAGGGAATGGTATTTTAGAAATTACGCTTGCCGATAATCCAGTTATTGATGTCCAAAGCGATAATAAATTTTGGAATAGTTTATCTTGGTAGGCTACGAAGTTACAAACTTCGCAGAGCAGGTTATCGTACTCAGACAAAAACAAAGATGGATCCATCTCTCAAAGTGAAATCATCCAAGAGAAGAATTATTATCCTTTTGGGCTGGCTCATAAAGGGTACAATGATGTGACTAGAGGTAGGAATCATACTTATGGTTTTGGGAATAAAGAGGAGCAGGATGAGATAGGTCTGGGTTGGATTGATATTACTGCTAGAAACTATGACCCTGCATTAGGGAGATGGATGAATATTGATCCTTTGGCAGAACAAATGAGAAGACACTCTCCTTATAATTATGGATTTGATAATCCTGTTTATTTTATTGATCCGGATGGGATGAAGCCTTTTGGAGGTCCAATTAAGAAAAAAATAAGGTCAAGTAAGTCTGGTAATGTAAATCCAATCAGGACCGTATCTTCTGGGTTTAAAAATAATTGTTTGCGTTGTGGTCCTAGAAATCACTCTGTACCAACATCAAGAAAATCTAGTAATGGACAGAGCACTGAATACTCTAAGGTTGCTGATGATTTAAATACAACTCTTGGTAATATTTTAACAGGTGGTAAATCTTTAGAGTTAACATACTCTGTTAGCAAGGAAGTTACAACTACTACAGCTCAATATTTTGATAGTGAAGGAAACAAAGTTTCTAGTATCGACGAAGCTAGTAATTATATGGTAAATACAAATACAACAACTAGCACGGTAGATGTCAATATTGATGATATTTCAAAAGATGTGAATGTTACAAACACATCAACAACTGTTTCTTATGATGTTACAAATAATCCTGATGTAGAAGGAGGCAAAGAGCTTACCAATGCAAATTTGACTTCTAGTGAATCAAGTATGTCAACTATTAATTTTGATGAAGCAGATCAAGATCTTAAGAATGATGCAAAATTAGAAGCTAAGAATAATGTTATTAATGCATTGAAATCTGCAACTGATAAAGCCAAAGGAGCAAGTAAATCTATGGAAAAAAACTTATGGGAATCTATGAAAAAGTTTTAAAAAAATATATGTTATGAATATGAAAATGCTATTAAAAATTATTTTAATTATACTTACTACATATTGTATCTTATCAGTTGTGAGATCACTTGGATTATTGTTCTTAGCCTATAGTGACAGCTATTTTTATAATTTTGATTTTGGAAAAGAACAGTTTTCTGAAAAAAGGTTTATTTACGATAGAGTATATTTTCTAATCACTTATATTTTAGGCTTAATAGTTTCAATTTCAATTAAAAGATTTTTTGATATTAATTGGTTGTATTACATAATTTGCATGATCTTAGGACTAGTGGTTTTTATCTTATTAGATGCGGACTATGTTCGTCATATTTTTGCTCTATTTGATAATGTTAGAACCAATATTTGGCTTCAAGTATTTGTGTTTACAATTATAGCGTTTATTAATTTAGTTCTAAAGAATAGATTATATAGAGATCCCCAAGCTAATGCGAGGGAAACTAAGTAATCCCGATCGCGCGGAATTGCATTCCGTGCTGAATATAAGTAAGTGATAAGAGTAATAAATGATAAGGACCAGCTACAATGATTTGCAGCTGGTTTTTTATGTTCCAAAATAAAATAATCAAAAAATATCGTTAATACTTCATCAAATTAGTGCAGTTCATCTTTAATTAAGGTAAGTGATCGAAAAGTCACCGTTAAAGGGTATTTTTCCCCTGCTGTGGGTCTTGACATGGGTTATTATTAGTAGTAGGTTTGGTCTTGAATTACCAAAAAAGGTGAGCCAAATGAATGTCACTAAACAAATCAACCTAATCAAAAGAGTAGACCAGCTTATTAGACTACAAGCCACAGGTACCCCAGAAGAATTGGCTTACAAATTAGAGGTGTCTAAATCAAAATTGTACCGTATCATCAATATGATGAAAGACTTTAATGCACCTATAGAGTACAATACGATGTTAGAAACGTATACTTATAAAAAAGAAGTACAATTTAGCTTTGGGTTTTACACGCAACAGAATACTATGTTAACAGCCAACGGTACTTAAATCTAGTGTAAAAAAATTGCAAAGATTGATATCAACCACTCTTTAATGGAGTGGTTTTTTTATGCTCTAAAAGTGAAGTAATACCAGTTCTTATATGAAGTAACTGATATACGAATTGAACTATTTTGATTTTAGGCAAGGCAAAAAATTTATGGATAGCCATAGCTATCGATCAATTTTATAACGAAGCATCAAGTCAAAAGAGACAATTTTATACGGTAATTTCATGTGAGAAATGGTATAATCAACCAACCCCCCAAATCTATAACAACAAAAAACAGTGCCAAAGATATAGATCAGCTATTCATCTCGTTACCAAAGTATGTAGTACAAAGATTGAGAACCATACCTATTTATTGTGATTTTGTCACGCAACCCTTTTATTTCGTCTGCATCTACCTTAAAAGCAAAAATGAACAAAGAAGGAGAAAGGTGAGTTATGAAATTTCTTAAAAGAGTTATAAGACATCACCATGATGGCTGTACGGTTACTAATATTAGTAATTGTATCGTTGAAGGTGGCTAGCTTCGTTATTATATGATTTTAATCGTTAAAATTAATAAATAACGAATTAGCCAAAAAATCCCTGGGAAATCTATTTCCAGGGATTTTTTTATTCAAGTTGCTGTTATTCTTGCATATTACACTATGATTTGTAATTTTGCTCGAAATAGTAAATCTTTTAACTTAAAATAGTAGTATAGCATGCAACTGTACAATAAATTAAGTGCAAAAGAAAGAGCAGCGCTCATCGACGAGGCCGGTACCGACCGGCTAACGCTATCTTTCTATCAATACGCACACATTGGCAATCCAGAAATCTTCAGAAATCATCTTTTTATTCATTGGGACGAGCTTGATGTATTAGGTCGAATTTATGTGGCTAAAGAAGGTATCAATGCACAATTATCGGTTCCGGCACCAAATTTCAGAGCTTTTAAAGAGCACTTAGATAGTATTTCTTTTTTAGAAAATGTGAGGCTCAATATTGCCCGGGAACAAGATGCCAAGTCGTTTTTAAAACTGAAAGTGAAAGTGCGTCATAAAATTGTTGCAGACGGATTAAATGATGAGACCTTTGATGTAACCAACAAAGGAGTTCATGTAGATGCGTCAACATTTAATGAATTGATCGAGGATCCAGAGACCGTTTTGGTCGATATGCGTAATCATTATGAAAGTGAGATCGGGCATTTCAAAAATGCAGTGACTCCAGATGTAGATACTTTTAGAGATTCTCTCGATATTATCGAAGAAGACCTTAAAGATCATAAAGAAGACAAAAAACTGGTGATGTATTGTACAGGTGGTATTCGATGCGAAAAAGCCAGTGCATATTATAAACACAAAGGCTTCAAAAAAGTATTTCAGTTAGAGGGTGGTATCATCGAATATGCAAGACAAGTTGAAGAGAAAGGTCTTGAGAATAAGTTCTTTGGTAAAAACTTTGTTTTTGATCATAGAAGGGCCGAACGTATATCTGATGAAATAGTTTCAAATTGCCATCAATGTGGAAAACCTTGTGATACGCACGTAAATTGTGATAATGAAGCCTGTCATTTATTATTTATTCAATGTGAGAATTGCGCGGTAGAATTAGAAAACTGTTGTTCAACGGCATGTATGGAAATTAACAGATTGCCTTATGAAGAGCAAAAAGCACTTAGAAAAGGGAAAGGAAACAGTAATAAAATATTTAAAAAAGGACGTTCTGAAGCATTGAAATACAAGAAGTAATACGCACAGAGACTAAGATACTGTAGAAGATAATTTTTTTTATCCTCTTTTCCTAGTATCTTTAACGATTAAGATGTCAAGATCTATCGGTTTTGACAATAGTAAGAACCATATTTGCTGTGATTGCGGTTGCAGGCAAATTTCAATATAAGAGTACATATGGGATGTAGTAGTTGTTCCTCCGGAAAAGACGGACAACCAAAAGGATGTAAGAATAATGGTACTTGCGGTACCGATGGTTGTAATAAATTAACAGTTTTTGATTGGCTCTCCAACATGTCACTTCCTAGTGGTGCTGCTCCTTTCTCTTGTGTCGAAATACGATTTAAGAACGGAAGAAAGGGTTTTTTTAGAAATGCAGAGAATTTTTCTTTAAGTATTGGCGATATCGTAGCTACAGAAGCCTCACCAGGACACGATGTAGGGATAGTTTCTCTTACCGGCGAATTGGTTCGTATCCAAATGAAAAAGAAAAAAGTTGATTTGGATAGTGATGAGATTAAGAAAGTCTACAGAAAAGCCTCACAAAAAGATATAGATATTTGGCAAAAATCCAGAGATAGAGAAGAAACAATGAAAGTCAGGGCAAGAGAAATTGCTATTAGACTTGATTTGCAAATGAAAATCTCTGATATCGAATTTCAGGGGGATGGATCTAAAGCTACTTTTTATTATACTGCCGAAGAGCGTGTTGATTTCAGACAATTAATTAAAGAGTTTGCACACGAATTTAGTACCCGCATAGAGATGCGTCAAGTTGGTTTTAGACAAGAGGCGGCTAGGTTAGGGGGGATTGGTTCTTGTGGACGCGAATTGTGCTGTTCTACATGGCTTACCGATTTTAGATCGGTAAATACCAGTGCGGCAAGATACCAACAATTGTCTCTTAACCCACAAAAATTGGCCGGACAATGCGGAAAATTAAAATGTTGTCTAAACTATGAGTTAGATGCCTATATAGATGCATTAAATGATTTTCCTAAAGCTGAAACCAAACTGTATACAGAAAAGGGTACAGCGGTTTGTCAAAAAATAGACATCTTTAAAGGATATCTATGGTATGCCTACGAAGGAGAATGGATGAATTGGCATAAGATCTCTACCGAGCATGCCAAAGAAATAATTGCAGCGAATACGAATAAAGAAAAAGTTGCAGGCCTTGAAGAATTTGCTTCAGAACTATTAGAAGATACTAAAACAGATTTTGAGAACGTTGTAGGGCAAGATAGTCTTACTCGATTTGATCAACCCAAACACAGTAGAAGAAGGAGAAAAAATCGAAACAAAAGAAGAAATACAAGTAAAGGAGGAGGTTCTTCAGAAAAACAGACAGTCGCTACAAATAAATCAAAAGGAGGAAATTCTGAAAATAAAAACACGGGTAAACCAAAAAATCAACGTAATAAAAGACATCGGTCACGTAACAGGAACAATGATAAATCGTAGGTTTGTTATATTATTTTTTACACTAATTGCTATAATTTCTTGTGACAAAAAACAAGTTTTTGACGAATATAAAACAGTATCTGATGCCTGGGAAATCGAAGAAGAAATCAACTTTACCTTACCAGAATTAGATACCTTAAAAACATACAATTTATTCATCAACGTGCGCAACAATAATTCGTACAGATATAGTAATTTGTTTTTAATTAGTGAAATGAAGTTTCCAAACGGGAAAGTGATCACCGATACCCTTGAGTACGATATGGCTGCACCTAATGGAGAATGGTTAGGAACTGGTTTTTCTGACCTTAAAGAAAATAAATTGTGGTATAAAGAAAATGTTAGTTTTGCAGAGCAAGGTAGCTATACGATCAAATTACAACATGCCATGCGAAAGAATGGCGAAGTAGATGGTATATATTCTTTGGAAGGAATTACTGATATTGGATTTAGAATAGAACATGCTCAAAACCCTTAAAAAATGGCAAAGGCAACACCTAAATTGACAAAAAAGAAAAGAACCAATATAAAAAGCTCAGGACTTAGTACACTTAAGTATATAAAAGCCTTTTGGATAACATTTGCATCAGGAATTTTTCTAATTGTCCTGTTGTTTCTTTTTGCAAGCTGGGGATTTTATGGCGAAATGCCAAAGTTTGAAGAGTTAGAAAACCCGCAAAACGATCTTGCTACGCAAATTATATCTTCAGATGGGGTGCAAATCGGTACTTTTTTTAAAGAAAATCGTACTCCGGTGAGTTTTGAAGATCTGCCACAACATCTGGTAGATGCTTTAGTAGCTACTGAAGATGCCAGATATTATGATCATTCAGGAATTGATGCCAGAGGGACGTTGCGGGCGTTTATTTTTCTGGGTAGTAAAGGGGGAGCCAGTACCATTTCTCAACAGTTATCAAAACAATTATTTACCGGTGGGTCTAGAAATATTTGGGAGCGTTTTAAACAGAAATTAAAAGAATGGGTAATCGCCACTCGTTTAGAGAGACAATATACCAAAAATGAGATCATCACCATGTATCTTAATAAGTATGATTTCTTAAATCAGGCTATCGGTATAAGTTCGGCATCACGAATTTATTTTGGAAAAAAGCCAAGCGAATTAAAGGTGGAAGAAGCAGCCGTATTAGTAGGGATGCTTAAAAACTCTTCGCTTTTCAATCCGTTACGACGACCTGAAATGGTTAAAAACAGACGAAATGTTGTACTTGGCCAGATGGAAAAGTACAATTACCTCTCAGAAAAAGTTAGTGACAGCCTAAAACAATTGCCCCTAGACTTAGATTATTCTCCAGAAGGCCATTCAGATGGGACAGCAACGTATTTTAGAGAATATGTACGTAGTTGGATGGCAGACTGGGTAAAAAATAATCCAAAAGGCGAGAACGAAGAAGGTGAAACAGAATATTTTGACATCTATAGAGATGGTCTGCGAATTAATGTTACTATAGATTCAAGGATGCAAAAATATGCTGAAGAGGCCACAGCAGAACATATGGCAAACCTTCAGAAAGAATTTAATAAGCAAGAAAAAAATAACAAAACCAGCCCGTTTAGAGATATAACAAAAGAAGAAAAGGATAGGATTATCGAAAGAGCAATAAGAAGTTCTGCACGAAGAAAGAAAATGCTAAGTGAAGGAAAAAGCGAAAAAGAAATTCGTGCATCTTTTGATGAAAAGACTGAAATGACAGTCTTTAGCTGGAAAGGGGAAATAGACACTATTATGACCCCAAAAGATTCCATTATATATTACAAGCAATTCTTGCGATCGGGATTAATGTCTATGGAGCCTCAAACCGGGCATGTAAAAGCATGGGTCGGGGGAGTAGATTACAAACATTTTCAATACGATCATGTATATCAAGGAGCTCGTCAGGTAGGTTCGACTTTTAAGCCATTCGTATATGCAACTGCAATCGATCAATTAAAATTGTCACCATGTGATACCTTACCCATGTCTCAAATTACAATTCCGGCAGGTTCACACGGAGTGATAGAAGAAGATTGGACCCCTAAAAACAGTGATGCAGAGTATACGGGCTACATGAGCCTTAAGGAGGCGTTGGCAAAGTCGGTTAATACAATTTCTGCAAGGTTAATGGATAAAATAGGTCCGGCACCTATTGCTAAACTTGCACGAAAAACAGGAATACAATCAGATATTCTGGAGGTAGCTTCGATTGCTCTAGGATCTGTGGATATCAAATTGTCAGAAATGGTGGGAGCATACAGTACATTTGCCAATCAAGGAATTTATACGAAACCGGTAATGATCACCAGTATCGAAGATAAAAATGGAGCGGTATTATACCAATTTGTTCCAGAAACACGCGATGTAATCAGCAAAGAAGCTGCTTTTGTAACCATTAACTTGATGGAAGGTGTAACCAGATCTGGATCAGGAACCCGACTAAGAACCGGGCCATCTACGAGATATTCTATCAAAAATGTAGTCACGGGCCATCCCTATGGATTTGATAATCCTATTGCCGGTAAAACCGGAACTACACAAAATCAAAGTGATGGTTGGTTTATGGGTATTGTTCCTAACCTATGTACCGGAGTTTGGGTTGGGGGAGATGATAGATCTACTCATTTCAAGGATACAGAATTTGGACAAGGTGCTACCATGGCGCTGCCTATTTGGGCATTATATATGAAGAAATGCTATGCAGATAAAACATTAGAGGTTTCAAAAGAGGCCTTCGCTGCACCAGAAAATCTTTCTATCGAAATTGATTGCGAAGCCTACAAAAAGCGCAATATTATAAATAATAATTCAGAAGACGAATTTAGTCTATAAGTGTTGTTTGGCTATCGATTAAATTATTGAACTCATCTTGACTTTTAATCATTTTTTAGGAAATGAAAGAGTCAAGATAAGTTCATTGATAAAACTATTCCTTTTCAAACATTGTAATCCTATTTTTTTAGTACTTTTAGTTGGCTAAAATTAGAACAGTATGATTCGTAAAACGGTACCCAATGTTTCTGAAGCTTTATCAGGTATAAAAGATGACATGACCTTGATGCTAGGGGGCTTTGGTCTATGTGGTATTCCTGAAAATGCAATAGCAGAACTCGTAAAATTAAATGTGAAAGGACTAACCTGCATCTCAAACAACGCTGGGGTGGATGACTTTGGTTTGGGTCTGTTACTTCAAAAAAAGCAAATTAAAAAAATGGTTTCTTCTTATGTAGGAGAAAACGATGAGTTCGAACGACAAATGTTAAGTGGCGAATTAGATGTAGAATTGATACCACAAGGAACGTTAGCAGAAAGATGTCGTGCAGCACAAGGAGGTTTTCCTGCAATCTATACTCCGGCAGGCTATGGCACAGAAGTCGCCGAAGGAAAAGAAACCAGAGAGTTTAATGGAAAAATGTATGTCTTAGAGCATGCATTTAAAGCAGATTTTGCATTTGTAAAAGCCTGGAAAGGGGATGAGGCCGGGAATTTAATTTTCAAAGGAACGGCAAGGAACTTTAACCCATGTATGTGTGGAGCTGCAAAAATTACCGTAGCCGAGGTTGAAGAATTGGTCCCTGCAGGAGCATTAGATCCCGATCACATACACATTCCAGGAATTTTTGTTCAGCGAATCTTTCAAGGAGAACAATACGAAAAACGAATAGAACAACGCACTGTTCGTAAAAGAGAATGATATTTCAAAAATCTTAAAAACACATAAATCATGGCAGCATTACGATTAGGAGATGAAGCACCAAACTTCACTGCACAAACTACAGAAGGAGAAATCAATTTTCACGACTGGCTGGGAGATAGCTGGGGGATTCTATTCTCACATCCGGCAGATTATACTCCTGTTTGTACGACAGAATTAGGAACGGTTGCAAAATATACAGACGAGTTTAACAAACGTAATGTGAAAGTTACCGCGTTAAGCGTAGACGGATTAGAATCCCATCATGGTTGGATAAAGGATATTAATGAAACGCAAAGTACTACGGTTAACTTTCCAATTATTGCAGATGAAGATAGAAAAGTTTCTGAGTTGTATGATATGATCCATCCAAAGGCTGATAGTCAATTAACAGTGCGTTCTGTTTTTGTAATCGGGCCAGATAAGAAAATCAAACTTACCCTTACCTATCCGGCATCTACAGGCAGAAATTTTGATGAGTTGCTACGGGTTATCGATTCATTACAATTAACGGCGTATCATAAAGTTGCTACGCCTGCCAACTGGAATCAAGGGGAAGATTGTGTTATTGTGCCTTCGGTTACTACTGAAGAAATTGCGGATTTATTTCCCAAAGGACACAAAGAGATAAAGCCTTATCTAAGAATGACACCACAACCTAATTTGAATTAACAATAATTATAGAATTTATGTATGCTAGATAAAAACGGAATCGCAAAGCGCATAGCAAAAGAACTAAAAGATGGATATTTTGTTAATCTAGGTATTGGGATACCCACATTGGTAGCGAATTATATCCCCGAAGGAATCGAAGTCGAGTTTCAAAGCGAAAACGGGGTTTTGGGTATGGGACCTTTTCCTTTTGAAGGAGAAGAGGACCCGGATGTTATTAATGCCGGTAAGCAGACCATTACAACCATGCCGGGAGCGTCATTTTTTGATTCGGCAACAAGTTTTAACATGATTCGTGGCCAGCACGTAGATCTTACTATTTTGGGAGCCATGGAAGTTTCTGAAGATGGAGATATTGCAAATTGGAAAATTCCCGGGAAAATGGTTAAAGGAATGGGGGGAGCCATGGACCTGGTTGCTAGCGCTGAGAATATTATTGTGGCTATGATGCATACCAATAAGGCGGGAGCTTCTAAATTACTTAAAAAATGTTCATTACCACTAACCGGGGTGAATTGTGTAAAAAAGGTGGTTACAAATTTAGCCATGCTTGAAATTACCGATAAAGGATTCAGACTTTTAGAAAGAGCCCCTGGGGTAAGTGTCGAAGAAATTAAAAATGCTACCGAAGGAAATCTTATCATCGAAGGAAATATCCCCGAAATGTCTTTGAGCTAAATTTTGTACTAATTCTTTCGAATAGTAAACGAATAATAATTGGATGATCACAAATAATAATTTAGCAACAATGGCGTTATTTACTTTTAAGTCTTTACAAAATGGATTTTGAAAGAAAAATACTACACTTTCAAGAGGTTTTGTTATGTCTTAAACCTTTGCTTTAACCCATAAAAACAGGTAAAAGCAGTTTAAATGTTAAAATTTAGTGTATTTTATCGATTTTTTAATGTATTTAAACGTCATTATTGAAAATAATTTGCATATTAGTAACCCCTTAATAAACAGTGCCCCTATATACATTGTTTTTTAAGTTTAGAAAATGAATTATTAACCCACACAGTTATCCCTATTATGAAAAAGCGTATGAATCGTCTACAGAAGTCAGTTAAACCTACAATGGAATTGATTTCTAACTGTATTTATTTAGCTAAGAAAGTTTTTTTGTTGATGTGATTTTTTTGTTATTAACAAATCGCGCAATCTTTACCCCCAAGTCGCGATGAATGAAACCTGTTAAACTGTTAAGCTTAACAGGTTTTTTCATTTGTTAAATCGACTTGTGATTATACCTTTTAATGCATAAACCAGGTTTAAGATAATGCACTTGTAAAGCTGAAGATTTAAAAAGAATTAAATGTGTCATTACTCATTAATTTAATTTTGAAGAAGTCTGTTTCTAAATCTTATATTGTGCAGATTTCTTAAGGTCTTCCTAGGTGGTGGCTTCCAGGATAGCTCTTTATGGATTCATCAATAGTTTCTACTTTTTATTTTTAGAATCATTTTCCTTTGGGTATAGCGGCTATCAGTTTTTTTGTGTACTCTTTTTTAGGATGTTCGTAAATGATGTCTGCATCTCCATGCTCTTCGATACTACCATTGTTCATGACCAATAACTGATCAGACATATATTTTACTACAGCAAGATCGTGAGATATAAATATATAGGTAAAACCTAATTTTTCTTTCAGTTCATTCAATAGATTCAGGACTTGAGCTTGTACGGATATATCTAATGCGCTTACAGATTCATCGCAAATAATAAGTTTTGGTTCTAAAGCGATAGTTCTGGCAATACCTATACGTTGCCGTTGACCTCCACTAAATTCGTGTGGATAACGATCAAAATGTTCTTTTTCTAAGCCAACACGTTCTAATAATTCTATTGTTTTTTCTCTTCTCTTTGTATCATTACCGTACAATGCATGAGCTTTCATGGGTTCCATAATGGCTTTACCAATCGTTAATCTTGGATTTAATGACGCAAAGGGATCCTGAAAAATTAATTGCATTTCTTTTCTAAGACTTCGTATTTGAGATGAAGGCAATTGAGTAATATCGACTCCACGATAGAGTATTTGACCAGCTGTAGCTTTGTCTAGCTGCAAAATTGCATTTCCGAGCGTTGATTTACCGCAACCAGATTCACCAACAAGACCCAGCGTTTCTCCCTCATAAAGTTTAAAACTTACACTATTAACAGCTTTAAGTTCTTTTTTTTCGAATAAGCCTACTTTGGAAAAATAAACTTTTTCTGCATTGATAACTTCTAATAAGGGTGGGCCGCTATACAAATCTTTATGATGTTGTTCTCGTTGTTCTTTGGTAATAATTTCTCGATGTTGATTGGTATGATTTAGAAAATCTGCGATAGTAGGTAATTCTTTCAATCTTACATCCAGATCTGGTCTTGCACTAATCAATGCTTTTGTATATTCCTCTTCTGGATGATGAAATATTTGGCTTGCCGATCCGTATTCAATCATTTTCCCCTGGTACATTACCAAAACATGGTCTGCAATTTCAGATACCAAAGAGAGATCATGAGAGATAAACAAAATACTCATCTTATACTCCTTTTGTAGGCTTTTCAAAAGATGTATGATCTCTTTTTGCACAGTTACATCCAGGGCAGTGGTCGGTTCGTCTGCAATAAGAAGCTTGGGTTTGCAGGCAATAGCCATAGCGATCATGATACGCTGTTTTTGTCCGCCACTTAATTCGTGAGGATAGGATCTATAAGCCCTTTCGGGATCTGGGAGTTTTACCTTTACAAACAAAGACAATACTTCAGCTTTCACTTCTTTATTTGACAATGAAGTATGTTGAAAAAGAACCTCTGCAACCTGCTTTCCGCATCTCATCGAAGGATTTAAAGAGCTCATAGGCTCCTGAAAAATCATGGCAATTTGGTTACCTCTTATGGATTGATATTGTTTTTCAGTAAGATTTGTGATTGATGCTCCATTAAATAGGACCTCTCCAGTTACTTTAGTTGTTTTACTTGGCAATAAACCAAGAACGGCTAAAGAGGCTACCGATTTTCCGCTTCCTGATTCTCCAACAACCCCTAATATTTCATCTTTTTTGATAGTAAAAGAAATATCGTGAAGCACTTGATTTTCAGTTTTTTCTGAAAAAAAAGAAACGCATAGATGTCGTACAGAAAGTAACGTTGTATCTTCCATAATAATAAAGCTAGGTAAATTTAGGGAATTCAATAGTTTTCAGGATTCGTTTTACCAACTATTTTGGTGTGATATTTGTTATATTTATAGCTCAAAGAATACTATGAAGCTATCAAAACTTTCCCTTCGTACCCGCATTTTTATTTCTATGACTTTATTGGTGTTAATAGCTTCGATATTAATAGGTGCGGTTTCCATTTATCAATATAAAGAAGAGGCAGAAGAATATCACCAGGAGCGATTAGAGAGAAAAGAAGAACGAATTCAGATTGCAATCAATAATGCCTTAAAAAGCACCACCTATCCGGTAAACGAAGAAAATCTTAAATTAATTTTTAGAGAGCGGGATCGGATCTATCAGATTTCGCAAGAACATTCGCTACCCATCAATGTATATTCACTATCTGGTGAGCTTTTGGTAAAATCTGAAGGTGTTTTTGCAAAAGATACTACCGATAAACAACTTAGTCCTTTAATTCTAGATACCTTAGAATCATTATACGATAAAAAATATCTTGTTAAATCAGAAAAAAACGGAGAAAAATTCTTGACCTCATATACGTATATTACTGATATTCGATCTAAACCTTTAGGTATTTTAAACTTACCTTATTTAGAGGATGATGATCTAATTACCAGGGAGCTCATAGAATTTCTTCAGCGAGTAGGGCAAGTTTATATTTTCATGTTTCTGATTGCCATTGTATTGGCCTATTTTTTATCTAAATATATTACCAGATCCCTCAAAACTATTTCAGAAACCATTGATCAGACGAGGTTAGACAAACGAAATAAACGAATTGATATAGGAGATGCCAGTGATGAGATTCATTCTTTGGTTAATGCGTATAATAGTATGATTGATGAGCTTGAACAAAGTGCTGTAAAATTAGCCAGGAGCGAAAGAGAAGCTGCGTGGAGGGAAATGGCAAAGCAAGTAGCCCATGAGATTAAGAATCCGTTAACCCCAATGCGACTAACTGTCCAGAGCTTTCAAAGAAAATTTGATCCCAATGATCCGAATGCATATCAAAAAGTTCAGGAATATAGCGATACTTTAATACAGCAAATTGACACCATGAGTTCGATTGCCTCTGCATTCTCTAATTTTGCACAAATGCCGGCACAAAAAAATGAAACATTAGATGTAGTTAAAATTGTAGGTCTGGCGTTAGATATTTTTAATGAAGATTATATTATTTTCCCTTCAGAAAAAGAGGAAATCATTGCCAAATTTGATAGAACACAGTTGATAAGAGTAGTGACTAACCTAGTAAAAAACGGGATACAGGCCATTCCTGAAGATCGAGTTCCAAAAATTATTGTGGATGTGTTTTCTGAAAATGGTGAAGTGGTTATTACCGTAGCAGACAATGGTGCGGGAATTACTGCAGAAAACAAAAAGAAAATCTTTGAACCTAAGTTTACCACAAAAACAAGTGGTATGGGATTAGGATTGGGAATGGTAAAAAATATAGTGGAAACCTATAACGGAAGTATTACCTTTACCTCGCAAGAAGGAAAAGGAACTGTTTTCAAAGTTAAGTTTCCAAGGGAACCTGTAATTTCTTAGTAATTTGTTTATTAGTAGCTGAAACCTGACAGATGCATTCATTTTTTTGTAAAAACAAATTTTTAAACAGCTTTATACTTTAAAAGAGACCGTAAACAACAATTAACTATCACAAAAAATAATATACAATATGTACACTAATATTCTTACTTCTCAAAACAACGGAATTTCAACAATAACTATTAATCGACCATCAAAACTGAATGCTCTTAATAAAGAGACCATTCAAGAATTACACGCTGCTTTTAGAGTGGCAGATCTTGATCACGATACCAAAGTAGTTATTATAACAGGTAGTGGTGAAAAAGCTTTCGTTGCCGGGGCAGATATTAGCGAATTTGCTAATTTTTCGGTTAGCGAAGGAGGCAAACTTGCGGCAAAAGGACAAGAGCTATTGTTTGACTTTGTAGCCAATCTTTCTACACCCGTAATCGCAGCCGTAAATGGATTTGCACTAGGCGGCGGACTTGAGTTGGCCATGGCTGCGCATTTTAGAATTGCAAGTGCTAATGCAAAAATGGGACTGCCTGAGGTTTCTTTGGGTGTAATACCTGGTTATGGGGGCACACAACGTTTACCCCAATTAATAGGTAAGGGTAGAGCTATGGAAATGATTATGACCGCAGGAATGATTGATGCTAATCAAGCACTGCAATATGGATTGGTAAACCACGTGACAACATTAGACGAATTACTTCCGCTTGCAGAGAAAATAGGGGGTAAAATTATGAGAAATTCGTCTGTAGCGATAAGTGCTGCTATTACATCTGTAAATGCTGGTTATGAGGATGGTGTAAATGGTTTTAAAACCGAAATTGAACAATTTGGTAATTGCTTTGGTACCGAAGATTTTAAAGAAGGAACTACTGCTTTTCTAGAAAAGCGCAAAGCCGATTTTCCTGGGAAATAAAAATTAGGCCGGGTGTAAAAATCCCCGGCCTTTTAAATACAACTATTTCTTCAAAAAGCGCTTTATTATTTTCTTTTTGTCAAATTCAATTTCAATAAAATAAAGAGCCGGATCAATTTCAGTTAGGCTAACGATTTTTATTTTATTATCAGAAGAACCGGATATTACAATGTTTCCGTAAATATCTACAATGTTATATTTGAATGTGCCTACTTCGTCAAAAGCGGAAATGGTTATTTGTTCAGAAGAAGGATTTGGATATATCTGTACATCTATAAAGCGATCGTCTCTTACCGTGGTATTGGATATGTTTGTAGCTCCTGTTAATTGATTGAGTTGATCAGATAATTCAATATAATTATTTTGTGCATTGGCAGAAAGGGTTTGACTTAACAAGTTATTGTTTTCAAAAGGATCATTGTTTAAATTATAAAATTCTTCAATTCCGTTGTCAAACCTAATTAACTTAAATGTAGTATTCCGAATAGTTTTTCCATCACTTTGTTCGTTAAGACCTGAAAGTTCAGAAAAAACCCAATTCCTTACAGAAGTGCTTTCATTTTTGATAATTGGCAACAAGCTTTTAGAGTCGATTATAATGTTGCTAGGAATAGTATTTAAAGTATTTATACCCATTAAATCAAGTGAAGTTGCAAATATATCCAGTGTGTTGATTAGTGCATTACTTTGCCTTCCACCACTGTTTATTGCGGGACCTGAAATAATCATAGGAACATTTACTCCGCCTTCATATAAGGTGGTTTTGGAACGGTTAGGATCAAAAGGAGCCTGGACCACCTGTTCGGTAGTGCCGTTATCTCCTATGAAAATAATATTGGTATTATCGAACTGCCCTGTTTGTTTTAGGTGCTGAAAAAGTCTTCCGATTTCAGTATCCATTGCTTCAACCATTGCTTTAAAATAAGGGATAGGCCTTGTTCTTATATCCCTGAATGACCCACTTAAATTATCGAAACTGTGAAGTTCAACTGGAGGTAGATGAAAGGGAGTATGCGGGTTCGTAAAAGCAAGCCATTGAAACCATGGGCCTGCTTGTTGATCTATCCATCGAATAGCATCGTCAACATTTTCGGAAGTAGCATAATTAGAAACAGTTACAGTTATACCATTTGTGGTTTTATTCCATTCAAAATAGTTGGAAGCACCTGTTAGTAACCCTGAATAATAATCAAATCCCATAAGATTAGGGTTGTCATCACCACCGTTAGTATCATCACTTAGATGCCATTTGCCAATACACGCATTAGCATAACCAGACAGTGAAGTTTTAATCACGTCAGGAAGGGTAAATTCTTCTGTATTGATACCTTGGCCGCCGTTTCTTCCTCCTACTACATTTGTAATTCCTGTCCTAAATCCATATCGTCCTGTTAATATACCAGCACGGGTAGGTGAGCATACCGGATTAGACCAGGCGTTGTTAAATTGGATTCCAGTAGCCGATAATTCGTTAATATTAGGGGTAGAGGCAAAATCTGACCCTTCTTCATAAGTAGACATATAATCTACACCGAGATCATCAGCAATGATAATTAAAACATTGTTTTGCTGAGCAAATGTTGTTACTGAAAATCCAATGAGTAAGATTTTCAAGTGCAAAATGATTTTTTTCATGTTCTTTATATTTAAGTTTAGTTACTATAGTGTAGACTCACAAAATGGCTGAAGGTTTAAAAAAACAGGAAGAGTTTTATAGAAACTGGCCTCAATACATTTTCTAGGTTTTTTAGGTAAGTGCAACTCTCAACAATTATTTTTCTAATAAAATTGCAGATTAAAGGTATTTGCAAGTGTTTTTGGTGCGGAATATTTGAAAGAAGAAACTACCGCCTTTTTAGAAAAGTGTAAGGCCGATTTTCCTTGAAAATAAGTCAAAATCTTGAAATAAAATGATAAAGACCTCTTTGAAGAAACACTAAGAGATCTTTTTTATCGTTGATTTTAAAAAACTCAGATATCATCAGAAAGAGTTTTTGTACTTTTATCGTTACTCTTAAACCAAATAAAATATGAAAGTTTTGTATAAAAATCCATTGGTTATTATTCTCATTGTACTTTCAATTTTTTGTTTTGTATATTTTAAAGAATATTTACCTTCTGTACATCTCAAAAACTTAGAACTAAGCAATATTATATCTATACTTGGTTATTTGTCTGTTATAATGTTAGTTGTAGAACAGGTTATAGAAATATTTGTATTTGATCCTAATCAAAAAACAAAGGTTAAAAACAAAAGACGGGTAGAAGAGATCAATAAATACCTAGAAAGTCTAAATGATCCAGATAATTCTATGATCGTAGATATACAATCTTTGCCTGAGGAAACAAATACAGAAAAGGTGATTAGATTAATGAAAGAAAAAAGAGAAATAGAAGATTTTTTGTTAACCCATGGTCAGCTCAGGCAACAAAGAACGATTACTATCGCTTTTGTCATTGGCTTAATACTTTCCTTATCGGGTCTACGGCTCATGTCTGGTATTATATTGCCAGAATCGGCATCAGAGCTTTCTGAAATACAAATAAAAGTCATCATCTCTATTGATATTGTTCTTACCGCAGGAATTATCGCTGGAGGAAGCGATAGAATGCATCGTCTTATAAAGAGAGCAAAGGAGATTATTGGCAATGATACTTTTTAAATACTTTTATACCTTGTAAAAGTTCATTTCATCAATGTATTGCCATACCTCATTAGGAAGTAATGGCCTCACATTTTTACCTAGAGCAATCGTTTTACGAATAAAAGTAGAAGAGATTTCCATAATTGGTGCGTCTACTCGATGTATTTTTGGATGATCCTCAAATTGGGTTTTCATCACTCCTTCAGCAATACGGGGATACACATAGATGTGGTGGTTTTCAAGAATTATTTCATAATTCTTCCATTTGTGGAAGCTTTTTAGATTATCCTCACCCATAATAAGGCTAAATTGATATTTGGGATACTGTTCCTGAAGATGCACCAGCGTATTCACTGTATAATTAGGTTGAGGTAACTTAAATTCAACATCACTGGGTTTTAGTTTTGGATAAGATTCTGTGGCGCGATATACCATTTCATATCTATGATGGTTATCGAGTAAAGAGCTTTTCTTTTTAAATGGATTATGTGGAGTTACGACCATCCAAACTTCATCAAGATCAGAAAATTCGGCTATATGATTGGCAATGGCCAGATGACCAATGTGAATTGGATTAAAGGTTCCAAAATATAATCCAACTTTTTTCATGAAAACCCTGTTTTCATTCCCGTGAAGACGGGAATCTTTTTTAAATATAAAGAATTACGCCAAAAGAAACTTTTTTACCAATTGATACACTTCTTCCTGGGCTTTTTCAAGATCATCATTAGTTACAATAGCATCAAATTGTGGGGCGGTTGCCATCTCTGTTGAAGCCTTGGCCACGCGCATATTGATTTTGTCTTCAGATTCGGTTTTACGCTTTTTTAAACGAATTTTTAATTCCTCGATACTTGGAGGCTTTACAAATATGGCCAACGTACGATCGGGATAAATTCTTTTAATATCCAAGCCTCCAACTACATCAATATCAAAAATCACATGTTTGCCACTATCCCAGAGACGTTGCACTTCAGATTTTAAAGTCCCATAAAAATTGTCCCGATATACTTCTTCCCACTCTAAAAATTCATCGGCTTTGATCTTATCTTTAAACTCGCGCAGGGACAAGAAATAATAATCTTTACCGTGTACTTCTGCTCCGCGAGGTTCTCTAGATGCTGCCGAGATTGAGAATCCAAGATTGAGTTCTTTTTTATTTAATAAATGCCTAACTAACGTTGTTTTTCCACTACCAGACGGTGCAGAAAGTACAATAAGCTTACCTTGGTTCATTTATAAAACGTTAAGTAATTGTTCTTTAATTTTTTCGAGTTCGTCTTTCATCTGTACAACCAATTGTTGCATCGGGGCATAGTTGGATTTACTACCGATGGTATTAATTTCCCGACCTATTTCCTGAGTGATAAAACCTAATTTTTTTCCGTTAGAATCATCAGAGTCAAGGGTGGTAGTGAAATATTTGACGTGATTAGCCAATCGCACCTTTTCTTCGGTGATATCAAATTTTTCCAGATAATAGATCAGTTCTTGCTCAAATCGATTTTGATCTACTTCTTCTTTAAGATCAGAAACCGCTTTGTGTAACCGCTCTCGTACCCCTTCTATTCGTTCTGGATCCATAGCAATTACTTTTTCAAGTAAATCACCAATATTTTTAATCCTTAAATCAAAATCCTTTTCCAGAGCCTTGCCTTCATCAATTCTATACGAATCAATTTTAACTAAGGCTTCGATAAGGGCCTTATTGATCGCTTTAAACTCTTCTTCGTCGATTTCCTCTCTCACAGTTTTTAAAGAATCTGGCATACGAACAGCCATTTTCAGAAGTTCGGTGACATCACCAGAAGCATCAATGGCCTCTAATTGTTTGATATAATCTTTAACAACGGCTTCATTAATTTTTGTCGAGGTTTCTTCGGCTGTGATTTCAACATATAATCCAAAGTCTACTTTGCCTCTTACCAAAGATTTTGCAATGGTGTTACGCATTTGCAATTCTTTTTCACGATACTGAGAAGGAATTCTGGCATTTAGATCTAGATTTTTACTATTAAGCGACTTTACTTCGATAGTAATTTTTTTTGTAGGTAGCTGAAGGATTGATTTCCCGAAGCCGGTCATCGATTTGATCATAAAACTGTGGTAAAAAGTTGCACGAAGATACGAAGTAATTACGAATGCAGTATGATGAATAATAAAAGTTGAAGTAATAAACTAATAAACACTGGTGGTCATTATAATCTTATCGATGAACTTGTTTTTTTCGAGGAAAAAACCTTTAATCTTTCCTGATTCCCGAAAACCCATTTTACGGTACAAAGCTATCCCTGACATATTAGTTGTATAAACTTCTAACCAAATTATTCTTAGTAATTTATTCTGTTTTGCCCAGTCTAATACATTTTGAATTAGAATAGTACCTATTCCTTGATTTTGCCATTGTGTATGAATGCCCATTCCCAGTACTGCAGTATGTTGTATTTTCTTGCGCCAGCTTCCGGTCAGATCAATGTTTCCAATAAGAACTCCATTATTTTCGGCTACCAAAAGAAGACTGTTATTTTGGTTTTGATAGCTTTGGATGAGTTCTTTTTCTTCACCTTCATCATTTGGATATTCATAACCAAACAAAGGAAGGGTATCTGTATTTTTTATATATTGTAGTTTGAGTCGAAGAAGTTGATTTGCATCTTCAGGACTAGCTTCTCGTATTAGAATTGATTGACTAGATTTGGACTGATATGTTTTTGAAGAATAATCCAAGACTATGCGTTTGGATTTTTATCACGAATCTTTTTATATAATTTAATACCCAGCATTAGTAAAATGGATAATAGTACAATTCCGACTACTCCATATATCCAGTTTACGGCATCGCGAACAATCACCAAAAAGATTACAGAGAATAAAATGATCGTAGACCCTTCATTCCATATACGCATTTGATTGGACGACCATTTCATGATATCTACCTGAAGTTGTTTGTGGATTTGGTGACATTTGAGGTGATATGCAAAAAGTAACACTATAAATCCTAACTTAACATGCATCCAGGGTTGTTGTAACCAGGCTGGCATTAAAATTAGTAGCCAAATCGCAAAAAGTGTAGCCAAAATTGCAGAAGGCCAAGTTATGATAAACCACAACCGCTTGGCCATTAATTTAAGCTGTTTGCCTAATATTTCTTTTTCTGGTGAAGGTTTTTGAAAAGCTTCAATCTGGTATACAAACAATCTGGGGATATAAAATAGCCCTGCAAACCAAGTGATTACAAAAATCAGGTGCAGGGCTTTTATGTAATTATAATATTCGAGCATTTATTAGGCTAAGATTACTGGCAAGTCACATGGATTGGAGTCAAGGTGTAAATGAGTAAAATTGTCCCTCGACTCCGCTCGGGATGACAGCGCCCTTTAAATTAGATTCAAAGGTATAAAATAATCAGGTACTGTCACCTCGAGCGTAGTCGAGATACATTAAACACTTAAAAGTTTAAATTTTCCCTTGACTTTGCTTGGGATGACAGTGGTGCAATCCATACACTTTATTCCACAAAAAGATAATTAAGTTGCAAGGTATTAAACGCTGCATTAAATGCTGCAATTTCTTTTGAAATTAATGTATCAAATGCCTGCAATTGCTCTTCTATCTTTTTAGAGAGTTCATTTTTTACTGCAATATCCTGCTCTGTAGGGCCAAAATCACCCATGCCCACCAAAGAATTGAGGTGCCCTAACTTGTTGGTTAACTTAATTGGGAAGTTGAGTGGATCCTGATTGCTCTTATTTTTGGTTTGGTACAAAGCTTTTTCAATCTCACCAAACTGTTTTTGTAATTCTGAAGCCTTTTTTACCAAATCTTTGGTCTTTTCTTCATCTTTATATTGTTTTTCAAATGCCTTGAGCTGTGTATTGATCTTTCTGATTTTTTTAATTGATTTATGCGCTCTGTCTACAGTTTCATTGATACTGGTAATAAAATCAAATTGTGCTTGCATTTGTGGTAACGTTGCTTCTGTCCTGGGATCAGCTACTATGGTAAAAGGCTGTTTGGAAACTTCTGTTTTATTTACACTCAAGCTTACTGTGTAGTTACCTGGTACCGCCTTTGGACCATTAAGATTAGCCCACCATAGAATCATTCCTTTTAGTTTTTCTGCTCCGTCACCTCTCATATTCCAGGTAAACTTATTAGCTCCTTTTTCAATATCTTTTAATTTGTTTTTTTCTTCTTTGGATTTAGTGCTAAAAGATTTGATCGTATCATTTTTGATATTGAAATAGGTAAGTGAAATGGTATCTTTTTCTTTGTCGAAATTCTTAAGATAAAAATAGGTCATCACTCCAGCCGGATGATTCGTACCTTCAGTTTTAGAATTTTTAATACTTCCCCCGGCCATTCGATATGCTTTTTTTGGCTGATACAAAATATAATCCTTTGTTTTTAGGTTATTGTTTAGTTGATGTAAAACGGTAAGGTCGTCGATAATCCAAAGGCTTCGGCCTTGTGTTGCAACAATAAGATTGTTTTCTTTGATGGTAAGATCAGTAATGGGTACAATTGGTAAATTTAGCTGAAAAGATTGCCAGTTTTTTCCATCATCAAAAGAGACGTACATGCCGGTTTCCGTTCCAGCATATAATAACCCCTTACGTTTGGGATCTTCACGTAAAACACGTGTAAAATGTTCTGGTGCGATTCCATTCGTAATTTTGGTCCAAGATTTACCGTAATCTGTAGTTTTGTAGAGATACGGAGCAAAATCACCAGATTTGTATTTGGTTCCTGCAATGTAGCAGGTGCCTTGGTTAAAAGCACTAGGTTCGATACTGTTGATCATCATCCATTCGGGCATGCCTTTTGGAGTCACGTTATTCCATGTTTTTCCTCCGTCCTGACTTACATGAACCAATCCGTCATCGCTTCCTACCCATAGCAATCCCTCTTTTAGCGGGCTTTCGGCTGCAGCAAAAATGGTACAGTAGTACTCTACCGAAGTATTATCCTGTGTAATAGGTCCGCCAGATGATTTTAATTTTTCAGGGTCGTTTCTGGTTAGATCCGGGCTAATTACCTCCCAGCTTTGCCCTTCATTTTCGGTAACATGTACGTGATTCGAGAAGGTATATAATTTGTTAGGATTATGTTTTGAGAATAGGATCGGGAAATTCCACTGAAAGCGATATTTCATATCCTCGGCGCCATGCCCCATAGGATTATCTGGCCAAACGCTTACCGATCGAACGGTTTCAGTCTTGTGATTAACACGGGTTAAAAATCCATCGTAACTACCGCCATATACGATATCATTGTTTTTAGGATCGACAGCTATATGAGCCGATTCTCCACCTGCGGTGCGTTCCCAATCATCATCAGAAATTGAAGAACCGGTACTCCTATGGTTAATACGTATGGTTGAGTTGTCTTGTTGTGCCGCATAAATACGATACGGAAAACTATTATCTGTAGTTACGCGATAAAACTGTGAAGTTGGTTGGTTGTGGTACGTGCTCCATGTTTCTCCACCATCATACGTGATTTGAGCACCACCGTCATCCCCAATAATCATACGATTTGAATTTTCTGGCGCGATCCAAAGATCGTGATGATCCCCATGCGGAGCTCTGTAACTACTAAAGTTTTTTCCGCCGTCTTTACTTTTATGGTACGAAACGTTTACAACATACACCACATCTTTATCTTTTGGATCGGCATAGATTCGGGAATAGTACCAGGCACGTTGGCGTAGACCACGATCACTATTTAATAGATTCCAGGTTTCACCACTATCGTCACTACGATATACACCTCCTTTTTCTTTGTTTTCAACAATGGCCCAAACACGTTCGCTATCTACTGGTGAAACGGTAACTCCCATAATCCCCAGAGTGTCTTTGGCAAAACCTTTATTTTTTGAGATTTCTTTCCAGGTTTCACCACTATCAGTACTTTTCCATAAGGCAGAACCGTCACCACCAGAACTTAGACTATATGGAGTTCTTCTGGCGTTCCAGGTAGAGGCATACAAAATCCTTGGGTTATTGGGGTCCAGCGTTAAGTCTACAGCTCCGGCATCGGGATTAGCAAAAAGCACTTTGATCCATGTTTTACCACCATCAGTACTTTTGTAAACACCTCGATCTTGCGTAGGTTTATAAATATTTCCTAATACCGCTGCATAAACAATATCTGGATTGGTTGGATGAATCGTTATTCTGGGGATATGCCTACTTTTTGGGAGACCGGATTGCACCCATGTTTTACCGGCATCTACACTTTTCCATATACCGTACCCTGAAGATACATTACCGCGAAGTGTTTTCTCGCCTCCACCTACATAGATCACATTGGGATCACTTTTGGACACCGAAATAGAACCGATAGAACCCCCAAAAAATCCATCTGAAATGTTTTCCCAGGTACGACCACCATCGGTTGTTTTCCAGATACCACCGCCTGTAGCTCCAAAATAAAACAAGTTTGGTTTGTTGGGAACACCAGTCACAGCAGCACTTCTCCCGCCTCGAAATGGTCCTATTAAACGATACTCGAGAGCATCATAGAGCTCTTGGTTATAGGTTTGAGAATTGGTTGTAAAAATACTTCCGAAAGCGAAAAAGAGTACACAAAGTACTCTATAGAAATGTGAGTGCATGGTTAGTTGAGTTTTAGTTAAAATACCTTAGCATTTTATACATGTAGATTTGATGGGACACTAAAGTCTGGAATTAAAAATAATTTTAAAAGATTTTCACGTAATTTTAACCTTGTATACGATCAGATCATTCTTAAATTTGAAGTAATGCTTCAACAGGGTTTCATATTAGTACTTAGCTGTCTTGGTGTTATCCAGGCTATGTTTCTGTGCTTTTACTTATTTACTTTAAAAAAAGGAAATAGAAGGGCTAATCGGTTCCTAGCTTTTATTTTATTAGCATTAACGATTCGTATAGGCAAATCTGTATTTCATTACTATATCGAGGTAGATCCAAGAATTAGAAATTTAGCCATTTCTACCATTTTGGCAGTAGGGCCTTTTTTGTTGTTTTATGGGAAGTCACTTTTTGAAAGACAAAGCACTTTTTCAAGCCAACAATATTTACATTTGTTACCCTTTGGATTGTTTGTTCTATTCAGCCCAATAATTCCAAATAGAGGAGATTTGGAGTCCTATTTTGCCTATGGGCTGGTTTTTGTTCATCTCGGAATTTATCTGAGTATTTGTTGGTGGCATATTTTAAAGGTAAAAGACCAAATTACACCGCAGCTTTTAAAATGGTATCGCAATATCGTAATCGGAGTGAGCCTGATCTGGATTTTATATGTTGGAATTTTGATGAGATGGATTCCATTCTATATTTTGGGTGCGATTTCTTTTTCATTCTTAACGTATCTGTTTTCATACCTTTTATTGAAGCGGCATATATTTACTTTAGAGAAATATAGCAATTCTAGTATTGACAGGCGAACTTCACAAAAAATGCTTCAACAGGTAAAGAGTTTGCTGGAAGAAAATGAAGTATATCTGGACAGTGGTATTTCTTTAAATAGCATTGCACAGAAACTTTCTGTAACTCCACGAGAATTGTCACAGGTGATTAATGAAAATGAACAAAAGAATTTCTCTGAATTCATTAATCACTATCGCATCCAAAAAGCGAAAACCTTCTTGATCGACCCTAAGTATTCTAATGAAAAAATTGCCACGATTGCCTATGATTGCGGATTTGGTAACGTAACTTCTTTTAATCTGGCTTTTAAAGCTGAAACTGAAATTACCCCAACGCAATACAGAAATAGGTTTAGAGTTGCTTGAGTTTTAGAATTAACTCAAGTACTAGTATCTTTTTAATAAACATTTTGGAGTTCCTTCTCCTTGGGGAGAAGGTCAGGATGAGGGAATTTTCATATCAAAAGCCCTCACCTTAGTCCTCTCCCAGAGGGAGAGGAAACTGTTATTTTGATAATAAATTATTAACTAGCATTTGATTTATTTGAAAGCCAAAATTCTTCAAAAAAGGACTTTTTACCTCTTCGAAAAAACCTTAGTTTATTCGAAGAGTTTCTTTCTTCAAAACCCCAATAATTCATTTTAAAAATCATGTTTTTTAAAGGCTTTTGAACAAAATCTTCCCATTTTGCGATTGAAAAACACCAAAAATCAAAAAATGAAAAAACTTGTTTTCCTATTATTTCTCACGGCCATAGTAGGTTGTGGCAAAGAGAAAAAACTGGTTCATGTTTCAACCAAAACAAAACCTATTAAGGAAGTTATTGTTGATAGCCTGAAACATCCCTGGAGTATAGCCTTTCTTTCTGAAGAAGAGGTATTGGTTTCGGAAAAGGATGGTGATCTTTTAAAGGTAAGTCTTTCTTCAAAAAAGAAAAAAGTGATCAAGGGATTTCCTCGTGATTTGACAGATAGTATTCGCGTAGTTTGGCGGGGGGATAACTCAGGTATTTTTGAAGTACTACTACATCCAGATTTCAAAAACAACAATCAAATATATCTTTCGTACGCAGCCAAGAAATTAAATAAGGGGAGTGCTACAAAAGTTGTTAGAGCTGCTTTGCATAACGACTCTTTGATTGATATAAAAACTATACTCGAAGCAGGACCATACCTAAAAGAGTATCATCATTATGGTGGCGGAATGACTTTTGGAACTGATGGTAAACTTTATATTACGATAGGAGAACGATTGTTTAAGGAAATTGACGAGCCTAAAATTCCTATAGCGCAAGACTTGAAAGACAAACGGGGTAAAATCTATCGTCTTCATACCGATGGTAATATTCCTGATGATAATCCAGATTTTGGTAAGGAAGCTGTACCCGGATTGTACGCATTGGGTATTAGAGCGGCACAAGGAATCACAGTGCAGCCCGAAACAGGCGAAATATGGTTTAGTGAGCACGGCACACGACAGGGGGATGAAGTAAATCAACTAAAAGCTGGAGCAAATTATGGATGGCCGATTATCACTACCGGGGGATATCGAAGTCGAGACTACGTGCCTCCAATTATTGAAGAAGCGGTTTTTACTGATCCCATTTGGTACTGGCAACATACGGTAGCACCAACCGGGCTTATGTTTTATACCGGGGATGAGTTTCCAGAATGGAAAAATGATCTCCTGGTACCGGGATTATCAAAAGGAAGCCTATGGCGATTTAGAATAGAAAATGATACGATCAAAAGTGCAGAGGAATTATTTATTGATGATCGCGTGCGATCCAGAAAAGTTGCTCAAAGTCCCGAAGGAAAGTTGTATATGCTTACCGATGAAGATAATGGTAAAATAGTTAGGATCAAAAACAAAACAAATTAGCTGTTTTCTCGATCCAATTTGAAAGATTTTGATATTTTTTTGCACCTTAACTCAGCTTGTACATAGCGAAGTCGAAGTGCTCGATACCAATGTAATTTATACTAAAAACTAGAAAACATGAAAATCTATTTTTTAACAACTCTTTTTTTAATATTTAGTAGCATAATTGTTGCTCAGTCCGAAGAAGATCAAATTAAAGCAGTAATTAATAAATATCTTGAAGGAACCTCATATAACAAGCCTTCCACTATTAAAGAAGCTTTTTATAAGCAAGCTACTCTATTTCTTTCTCATAAAGAAAAACCAGTATGGATCGTATCGGTGTCAGAATATGCATCTTGGTTTGAAAAAAAGGAATCTGGGAAATTCAATGGTAGAACAGGAAAAATTTTATCTGTAGATCAAGAAAATGATATTGCAACGGCAAAAGCTGAAATTCTATCCAAGGGAAAAGACATACGATATGTAGATATTTTTATACTGAAGAAAATTAATGGTGAGTGGAAAATTATAAGTAAAGCTGCAACAAGAACGAAGTAAAAGATTGACTAATTTATGTTAACAATCCTTGTACAAGTAATATTCTGAGTTCCTTCTCCTTGGACGACGTTGTGGTAGCAATGAGCGAGGTGAAGCTAGGTGTTAGGATGAGGGGTTTTCAAATCAAAAACCCTCACCTTAATCCTCTCCCAGAGGGAGAGGAAACTATGCTTTTATAGAAGGATAACCTTAACATCAATTAGTTAACCGGTTTAGGAGTAATAAGTGTTTTTCGTATCTCTCGATTCAAGAAATATGCGGTAACAAGAGTCGCTAATACATCGGCAATAGGGAATGAAATCCAAACTCCTAATTCTCCATAAAATTTGGGTAAAATCAAGATTAGCGGAATAAAAAAGAACCCCTGTCTGGATAGTGTAAGTAATAAGGCGGGAGTAGCTTTGCCAATCGCTTGAAAATATGCAGCACCAATTAGTTGCAAGGCAATAATTGGTGTTGCTGCAAATACCCAGCGCATAGGTTTCGCAGTATGAGTTAGAACAAATTGATTTAAAGCCAGCTCTTTTTCACTAAGATCTGGGTTTTTGCTTAGGAATAGCGCAGTAATTTCTTCTGGAAAAATCATTAATCCAATAAAAACCAAAGTTGCTAGAAACGCAGCATATTTTATTGCGGTATTTATAGATTCTCTTACACGGGGATATTGTTGTGCACCATAATTGTATCCCGCAATGGGCAAAAACCCTTGAGTAACTCCAAAAACAGGAAATAAGGCAAACATGAGCATTCTTCCGATAATTGCATAAACTGCCACCAACCCTTCTTGCCCAAGATTAAATAAAATGTTATTCATTAGTAAGTACGTAATACTTACGACAGCTTGTCTTGCAAGGGTAACACCACCCAGAGAAGCAATTTCAGAAACAATTTCTTTTTGTAACCCAAAATGACGAAAACTGAGTTTAAGTTCTGAGTTTTTTGAAGAGAAAAACCAGAAGATATATAAAAAACAAGCCAGATACGATCCTGTGGTTGCCCAGGCTGCGCCGTGCATGCCCATATCCAGTAGATTAATAAAAACATAATCCATTAATAAATTACCTACCGTAGGAATGATCATGGCGATCATCGCAAATTTGGGTTTGCCTTCGGCACGTATGACAGTATTCCCCATCATTGCAAATCCTAAAATAGGAACTCCATATAAAACTATAGTGTAGTAAATCTTTGCCGGATCAAAAATATCACCTTTTCCTCCAAATTTTGGGATGATTTCGTCTACAAATAGTAACCCGATAACTACCAGGGATATGGTGCAGATTAAGGTAAGAATTACTTGATTTCCAAAGGTATGTAGTGCCTTTTCTGTATTATCGGCCCCTAGAGCACGGGAGATAATACTCGAACCACCTATTCCTATTGCCATACCTAGAGCAGCGATAAAAAAGGAGACTGGTAATACAACGTTAATAGCAGCAATAGCTATAGAACCAATCCAATTTCCAACAAAAATCGAATCGATTAGAATATTTAATGACATAACTAAAATCCCTATAGAAGCAGGAACAGCCTGTTTGATCAATAATTTTCCAACAGATTCGGTTCCTAATGCTTCAGAAGTGACTTTTGCCATTAATTAGGTTGTTTTTTTACGTTTAATATGATACTCTAAGTCTTCCTCGATCTACGTAGTAATATTGCCAATCACCTCCAGAACCTGTGGTCCAAAGATCCAGCATAAAATAACTAGTCCCAGAGTTGTTTCCTAATACTTTGTAAGTTTCGACTGCCCTTCGCTCTCGATACCAATCTAGAGAACGCCTTGGCTGGCATCTTTCTGGCCCATATAAGTATTGATTAAGAAAAAAGGCATATCCTTCGCCGAATACTTGTGCTTTTCCATGTTCATCGATACAAACAGCCGTTCTTTCGTCTATCCCAATTCCTTTTCCTCGTATTCCCCAGTCTTTATTAATTCGTGCCAAAAAAGTAATATGACGTCCTCTTCGATCAGGATCGTCGTAATGAGTATCCGTTATCACATTTCTTAGATACGGATTATCAATAAAATTATGTTTTTGAAGTGTTAAATTCTTGTGATAAGGATTTCTTAGTGCGTCTTCAGATCGAATGGTTCCGTTCATAGCATCAAAATATATTCCGCCTTGTATGGCACACCCTGCACTTGTACCTCCGATGACTACTTTTTTAGTATTTCGAAGATAATTTAAAGCAGCTTCAACCTTTGTGTCCTTCCAGTATTGAACATAGTTGTATTGATCTCCACCTGCAATAAAAACAGCCTCAGCATTACGGATGGTATTTTCGACAGACAATGAGTTAGCTTTTTCTCTAGAGTCGATAAGTAAGGTCTCTACAGAATTTACGTTCCCCAGATCAAAAAGATACTGGTTATAAGCATCAGTTCCTGTGGATCGAAGCACTACTATATCTCCACCACCTGATTTATTAATCATCCATAACATTGCTGCATCTACATCGGTGCTTCCACCCATCAAAAGAGTTCCGGCAGAGGTGCTTGCATCAACATCACCAGAATCACCCACAATCCCAATAGAGGCTTCAATATTTTTTTTGCTGTATGGAGTAGTTTGAGGTGAGGCCTTAATAATTTCTTGGTTTTCGCAAGAAGATATTCCTATAGAAAAAACAATAACCGTAAGCAATGAAAAGTGTGCATTTTTCATAAATTGTTGAGTTAGTTAAAAAAAGAACTCCCTAAAATAGCTAAAATAAATTTGTCTCGTCTATATTGAGGCTAAACCGGAGTTTCAACAGAAATCCACTCATTAACCCAATTTGCCAAAACATCTGCCCATTCATCGCGATCATTAAGACAAGGAATGGTTGTAAATTCTTTTCCGCCGACTTCGTGAAAAATTTCTTCACCTTCCATGGCAATCTCTTCAAGGGTTTCTAAACAATCTGAAACGAATGCCGGAGTAACAATCGCCATTTTTTTAGTGCCTTCTTTTCCCATTCTCTCAATGGTTCGATCAGTATAGGGTTGTAACCATGGATCAAATCCTAAACGAGATTGAAAGGAGGTAGAATAAGTACCTTCTTTTAAATTTAACTTCTCTGCAACTTGCTTTGTGGTTTCATAACACTGATGTCGATAGCAAAATTCGTGCGCCGGGGATGGGGTTTGACAACATGAACCATCTATTTTACAATGAGATTTGGTAATATCACTTTTTCTGATATGCCTTTCTGGAACACCGTGATAAGAAAACAACAGATGTTCATACTCTAGATTTTCTAATTTTTCACCAATACTATTTGATAAGACATCAATATATTCAGACTCATTATAAAAAGCTGGGACATCTGTAAATTTCATATTTGGAAAGTGTTCTTGCCTAAGTTCTTCTGCAAGCACCAGTATAGTTTCTGTTGTTGCCATTGCAAATTGAGGATATAACGGTATGATCATCACCTCATCCACACCTTTGTCATGTAATTCTTGTAATCCTTTTTTGATACTCATAGAGCCATAACGCATGGCCAAACCTACGGGTATCGAAGTGCGAGCGGCAACTTTTTTTTGTAATCTTTCTGAAAGAACAATAAGGGGAGAACCTTCATCCCACCATATTTTTTTATAAGCTGCTGCAGACTTTTTAGGCCTGGTGTTCAAAATAATTCCTTTAACTAGTAAGTTTCTTGCCCACAGAGGAACATCAATCACTCTGGGGTCCATCAAAAACTCACCAAGGTATTTCTTAACATCTTTAGGATCTGTGCTATCCGGGGATCCAAGATTTACAAGAAGAACTCCTTTACTCATAATTTTTCTTTTTTCATAAACAAAAATACAAACTATAAAGGGTTATGATACTAAAAACCATAAGAGTTTTTGATACAAGGATTTATAAATGTTACTGTGAGAACCGTTTAGATTTTCTAAAAAACAATCAACCTTATAAATACGTTAAATTCTGATAAACTGAAAGTTGACTGATTTTATTTTAGTACTTTTAGATGGAATAAAAAAAGCAAGATGAACCCGATTCAATTAAGAAAGATTTAGTCTTCAAAAACTATTTTTTTTAATTGTTTATCCTGTGTATACAGATATGGGTTGCATGTGACCGTTAACAAACAATAATTAGAACACATGAAACGTATAATCGTAGACGTTGAAAAAGACAAACTACCTTTTGTTTTGGAATTACTAGAGCAATTCGATTTCGTCTCTGTATTGGTAGATACTACAGAAGAAGATCAAGGAATGTATGACTCAATAGTATCTTTACAAAAAGGAGTGGGAATTCCCAGAGTGGAATCAGCAGACTAGATGGTCTTTAATTAAGACTCATCACATATTTTTTTGGAGTAGTGCCAAATTTCTTTTTAAATGCGGCAATAAAATGGCTTGCCGTACTGTATCCAACCTTCAGGCCTACTTCATTTACATTATGACTTCCTGATGCGAGCAATTGTCGGGCTACCTCCATTTTGTAATCAAACAAGAAAGCATAGACTGGTTCACCATAGATTTGTTTAAAACCATCTTTTAATTTTTTTAATGGCAATCCTATTTCTTTAGATAATTCCTGCAAAGTAGGAGGTTCTGCCATTCTTGCAATGATAATTTCTTTGGCTTTTCTAATTTTTAATACATTTTCTTCGTCGACCAGAAAAGGACATTGCTCTGTATCTGCATCTTCCGGCCGATTAAAATATAGACTTAACAGTTCATAAGCCTTCCCCTTGAAATATAATAGTTTAATAGACCGATGAAGACTATAATTCATTATTTGATTTAAAACTACTGCCATCGAAGGTGAAATACTGGCATCGGTATAGTATTTTCTATCGCGATTGCCCTCACCAAGAAAAGGAATAAAGCCTGCCTCTCGAGAAAATAAAGAATGGAATTTCTTAATAGAAATAAGAATCGTAATTAACCAGGAATCTTTTTCCATTTCAAGGTTCATGGGTAAATCTCGTTGCGGATTATACAGTAAAAGAGAGTTTTCTTCAATAAGATTGATGGCATAGCTCCCGTTGTTAAAATTGAACTTGATAGCTCCTTTTATACAGAAGTGAAATTGAATGAAGTTACTATTAATATCACGTATAACTCTTTGATTATCATGAGTTTCGTTTTGAAATTTTAAAATTAAAAAACCGTCTTCAATCTGAGTTTCCTCTAAAATCCCTGGAGCGTTATTTTTTAGTTCAATTTCCATAATGGCAAATACATTTTATTTAGAAACAATTTAAACTATCGAGAAAAGTTTTGTTCGATTGTAGCAAAAATAAAGGTTTTAGACGATTTTAAGGTAAAAAACTATCGATAATACCACATTCCGTTACTTATTATTCTTCTAGCGTTATTTTTTAAGGATTTTGTAAAATACTTTTGCCTCAGTAAACGGAATAAAAAATACATGGAGCCCCATCTGCGAGCCAAAGGAAAACATTTTTATACAATCGGTCTTAGTTACAAGAAAGCTGATGCCGAGGTGAGAGGTCATTTTAGTATTGGAAATGAGGCCAAAAAAAATATCCTTTTACAAGCTAAAGAAGAGGGAATTTCTTCTCTTATTGTTATTTCTACTTGCAATAGAACCGAATTATATGGTTTTGCAGAGCATCCTTTTCAGTTAATCAAATTACTTTGTGAACATACACACGGTACGATAGAAGAATTTGAGAAAGTAGCCTATGTTCATAAAAATAGTGCTGCTGTTGCTCACCTTTTTAAGGTGGGTACCGGGCTGGATAGCCAGATTCTTGGTGATTTTGAAATTATTAGCCAATTAAAAATAAGCTTTAAGCAATCCAAGAAAGAGGAAATGGTAAACCCTTTTATGGAACGTTTGGTGAATGCAGTGATTCAAGCAAGTAAAAGGATTAAGAATGAAACCGAGATTTCTAGTGGTGCTACTTCAGTAAGTTTTGCAGCGGTACAATATATACTAGCAAGAGTACCTTATGTTTCTGACAAGAATTTATTGCTTTTTGGTACTGGAAAGATAGGAAGAAACACCTGTGAAAATCTAGTAAAACATACCAAGAACGATCATATCGTTTTAGTCAATAGAACTAAGACCAAAGCAGAAGAAATTGCAGGAAAGTTTAATCTTGTAGTAAAAGACTACGCTAACATTCAGTCTGAAATTGCAACTTCTGACGTACTTATTGTAGCTACAGGAGCACAAAAACCTACAATTTCTAAAGAATTGATCCATTCTGAGAAGCCCTTGCTTATTTTGGATTTGTCTATTCCAAGAAATGTAGCGGTCGATGTCACAGAGTTGCCCAATGTGACCCTGGTACACCTGGATGATCTTTCTAAAATGACCGATCGGACATTGCAACGTCGAAAAGAGCATATCCCAAAAGCCGAAACTATTATTGAAGAGATAAAAGTAGAGTTCGACAATTGGTTGGAAACTAGAAAATTTGCACCAACCATCAAAGCCTTAAAAAACAAACTAACTTCATTAAAAGAAGCAGAGATTAATCTGCAACGCAAGAAGTATTCAGATTTTGATGAAGAACAGGCAGATATTATCAGTAGCAGAATAATCCAGAAAATTACCAATCACTTTGCCAATCATCTTAAAGATGAAAACACTTCGGCAGATGAAAGTTTAGAACTGATTCAGAAAGTTTTCCAATTACAAAACAAATAGTCTTGGGCAGAATAATTCGAATAGGTACCAGAGATAGTGAATTGGCACTTTGGCAAGCTCGTACGGTGCAAAATCATCTTCGTGATTTGGATTATAATACAGCGCTTGTACCAGTAAAATCTACAGGGGATATTATTTTGGATAAACCATTATATGAATTGGGAATCACAGGTATTTTTACCAAAACCCTGGATGTAGCTATGATCAATGGCGATATTGATATTGCTGTTCATTCGATGAAAGACGTTCCCACTGCTTTGCCTAAGGGAATTGTTGAAGCGGCAATATTAAAAAGAGCTAATGTAAGTGATATTTTAGTACATAAAGGAGTAAATTTTCTAGAAAATGATGGGACTATTGCAACAGGTAGTCTTCGTAGAAAAGCGCAATGGTTACATAAATACCCAACTCATGCTGTCGTGGATTTAAGAGGAAATGTGAATACCCGTATGCAAAAACTACAGGATAGTAATTGGAATGGCGCCATATTCGCAGCAGCAGGATTAGAACGTATTGATCTGAAACCAGAAAACTACATTGATTTAAATTGGATGGTACCAGCTCCCGCACAAGGAGCTATGTTGGTAGTTGCCAAAGATGATGATGTGTATTGTAAAGAGGCACTTGCGCATTTAAATCATAAGCCCTCAGAAATTTGTGTGCATATAGAGCGAGCGTTTTTAAGAGAATTAGAAGGAGGGTGTACCGCACCAATTGGTGCCTTAGCAACACTAGAAAATGATGCAATTCTTTTTAGGGGAGCTTTGTTTAGCCTTGATGGCCAACATAAGATTGAGGTCATCAAAAAGGTAAAAATAGGTGAAGAGCAAAACTTTGGTCAAAATTGTGCACGTGAGATTTTGAATAATGGCGGTAAGGAATTGATGTCGAAGATAAAAAAGAATCTAAAGTAAAAATATAAAAACGCACTCTTGTTTCCTCTCCTTGGGGAGAGGGCTAGGGTGAGGGGTTGCATGAATGTAAAAACTCAAATATCAAGATTACTTCGAAAAGAACAAACCAAAGCTGAAGCAAAACTTTGGAAGTATCTTCGTAATCGCAGATTTGAAAATTTGAAATTCAGAAGACAACATCCATTAAAAAAATATATTGTTGATTTCATAAATATAGATAATCGACTTATTATTGAATTGGATGGAGAATACCATAATGATATTCTTCAACAAGAAAAGGACCAATTAAGAGATTTGCATCTTGAAGCTTTGGGATATTCAGTTCTTAGATTCGAAAACGAAGTAGTTTTTGAGAATCTCAAAATAATTTTTGATAGTATTAAAAAATCAGTTAACAAGGGAACACCAAAAAAGACAGATGGTAAAAATCCCCTCACCCTAGCCCTCTCCCCAAGGAGAGGGAATAAATCCACTACAATACTATCTACCAAAAAGCTTACAACTGCTCAAAAAGAATTGTTGCTTAATTCTGGGATTGGTTTTATAGCGTATGATGCTATTAACATCGAATTATTGCATGTTGATGTGCAAGACGAGATTCAAAATATGATCTTTACGAGTAAAAATGCCGTAAAAGCGGTATTGAATTCTGAAATAAACGTTTCAAATTGTTTTTGTGTAGGTGAAAATACAAAAAGACTTTTAGAGGAAAATGGAAAAAAAGTAATCAAAACTGCTTTAAATGCTTCAGATTTGGCTAATTTCATAGTAAAAAAGCATAAAAACGAGTCTTTTTTGTTTTTTTGCGGAAATTTAAGAAGAAAGGAGCTGCCAGAACTTCTGAAAGATCAAAAAGTAGCATTAAAAGAGCAAATAGTCTACAAAACGAGTTTAAATTCGAAGAAATTTAATCGCTCGTTTGATGGAATCTTATTTTTTAGTCCATCAGGAATTCAAAGCTATATTAAAGAGAATACAATTGGCAGAAGTATCGTTTTTTGTATTGGAAACACCACAGCTTCTGAAGCTAAAAAATATACAGAGCATGTTGTAATAGCAAACAAGCCTACCGTAGAGAATGTTATTGTTCAAGCGGTGAAATATTTTAACCAAGATTTGTCATCCCAGACTTGATCTGGGATCCATCTAGAATAACGTAAAACGATAAAAAGATCCTGAAACAAGTTCAGGATGACAGCTAAGTTATGACACATATTAAAAACGACCTATTTCTTAAGGCTCTTAAAGGAGAAACAGTAGAGCGTCCGCCGGTTTGGATGATGCGTCAAGCGGGAAGGTATCTTCCTGAATTTATGGCGTTAAAGAGAAAATACGATTTCTTTACTCGTTGCAGAACGCCTGAGTTAGCTTCAGAGATTACCGTGCAACCCATTGATATTATTGGTCCTGATGCAGCAATTTTGTTCAGTGATATTTTGGTGATTCCGCAAGCGATGAACATCGAAGTTGAGATGAAAGAAGGCATTGGTCCCTGGTTGCCTAACCCAATTAGATCGCTCAAAGATGTTGAGCAAGTCATTGTACCCAATATACAAGAGGAGCTGGGATATGTTATGGATGCCATCAAACTTACCAAAGAACGTTTGGATAATCGAGTTCCTTTAATAGGTTTTGCAGGTTCTCCCTGGACCATTTTATGTTATGCTGTACAAGGACAAGGATCTAAGAATTTTGACAAGGCAAAAGAATTGTGTTTTACGCAACCTGAAGCAGCACATCAGTTGTTGCAAAAAATCACTGATACTACTATTGCCTATCTACAAGCCAAAGTTGCGGCCGGAGTAAATGCGGTACAGGTATTTGATAGTTGGGGAGGCATGTTATCTCCAGTGGATTATCAGGAATTTTCCTGGAAATATATTCAACAAATAGTAGACGCGTTAAAAAAAGACACCGAAGTAATCGTTTTTGGTAAAGGATGTTGGTTTGCGTTACAGGAAATGGCAAAATCGGGTGCATCTGCACTGGGTATAGATTGGACTTGCTCTGCTAGAAATGCGCGTTATCTTACAGGTGGTAATATCACGTTACAGGGTAATTTTGACCCATCAAGATTATTGTCACCACCGGCCGAAATTAAAAAAATGGTCAAGCAAATGATCGATGAATTTGGCAAGGATCGATATATTGCTAATCTAGGTCACGGTATTTTGCCCAACATTCCTGTTGAAAATGCCAGAGCATTTGTAGATGCAGTAAAAGAATATAAGGGGTAGGAATGAATATCTGGGGTACCGTAAAAAAGTTAAGTCTGCAAGAAGTATTCTTGCTAACTTTTTTAATGCTTCGCAAACCTCTTTTGATTTGGCCAGCACTAAAAGCAACAAAGCAAACACTGCATATAAGCGATAAATTTTATGGAAAAACTCACCATGCTAATGGAAGAGAAAATGCATTCAGACATGCATTGTGGAATCTTTTGATTTGTAAAGTTGCGTATAGAGTTAATAAAAATCAACAAAAAGCTGTAGATTGGGCTAAGCAAGTGACAGATTTGCATGAGGATCTTTCTCCTAATAATCATCTTGAAAGAGAAATGGATCTTCATAATAATGGGGTAGGAAGAGAGCTTTTTAATTCACTTGCTGGCAAATCTGACACAGAAATAGTTGAATGTTTAATACAAAAAACAAAAAAGTCTGTTCGTGTTAAAAATAGTAATGAGATAAAAAAATTTCCTGGAATCTTAGTTCATCTTTAGTACAATGAAAGAATTTTTAAGCAATCTGAACAAGAAGTATGTTTTACTCAAAAGAAGCTGGTCTCCACAACAAAACTTATTCTACGGTTTTTTAACCTATGTTCTAGGTGGCTTCATTCTTTTAAGTCTTCCTTGGTTACAAAAGGAATCAGCGCCGCTACTGGATCATTTATTTATTGCCACTTCAGCAGTCTCTACTACAGGGTTGGTTACTGTAAGTGTTTTCGATACTTATAATATTGGGGGACAGCTTGTGGTGATGATTCTCTTTCAATTAGGAGGTATTGGATACCTGACTTTTACCACATTCATGATCTTGTCTACTACCAGAAGAATAACCCATTGGCATAGAAACCTGTTAAAATCGGAATTTACACTACCAGTAACGATAAAAATTAAAGATTTCTTGAAATCTTTAATTCTTTTTACATTGGTCATGGAGGTTTTGGGAACTATACTTTTTTTGGTTGCATTTATGCAAGAAGGTAAATCTTTTTCTGAAGCGATTTGGATATCAATATTTCATAGCATAAGTGCTTTTTGTACCGCTGGATTTAGTCTTTTCAATTCTGGTTTTACTGAATACGCAGATAATTCTTTTATAAATTTCATTATCTCCTTTCTGGCGATTGGAGGATCTTTAGGTTTCATCGTAGTGACTGATTTTATTCTTTGGTTTAAGAAAAAAAGTCATAAATTGAGTTTTACCACAAAGATTATTTTTATTGGCTTCTTACTTTTACTAAGCTTCGGTTTTGGGTTCTTTTATTTCTTAGAGCCTGCTGTTGCAGATTTACAGGGTAAGGAGAGATTTTTAGCTGCATTTTTTCAATCGATGACAGCAATGACTACGGTCGGGTTTAATACTGTTGACTTTGGTAGTTTTGTACTACCTATGTTATTGGTTACTACATTTTTGATGTATATAGGAGCATCGCCCTCGGGTACTGCAGGGGGTATGAAAATTACAACCCTTACAGCGGTTTTTTCTATTATGAAGAGTAGAATAAGAGGTAGTAAAAAAATCACTTTCTTAGGCAAAACGATTCCTTTTGAACGGCTATACATTGCTACTTCTTCCTTCATATTTTATACCACCATAATTTTTTTCGGAACCTTTTTGCTTACTTTCTCAGAATCCTTTGAATTTGAAAAAATCTTATTCGAAGTGGCTTCGGCACTGGGAACCGTAGGATTAAGTACCGGAATAACAGGAGGTTTATCGAGTGTAGGCAAATCTGTCATTATTCTACTAATGTTTATTGGTAGGCTTGGAGTTCTTACCTTTGGTTTAGCGATATGGTCCAAAACAATTACTAATGAAGAAAGAGAAGTGCTAGAAGAAGATATAGCTGTTTAGTTTTAAATAACTCTTTGAGAAAGCTGTCAATTACAGGTAAATTGATCAAAAAAGTAATTATGGTAAAAAATTTTATTAATGCAATTAAAGCTTATTTTGGAACATTCAACCTGATTTCAAAACTTGGATTATGGAAATATTTTGCAATACCTGTGCTTATAAGCCTAATTACAGGGGTCACTTTTGTTGCATTAGCCTATTCTTTTTCAGATAATTTGGGGCGTTTTATTTCAAAGATTTGGCTTTGGGAGTGGGGATCAGAAACGTTTTCGACAATAAGCACCTTTATCGGTGGATTAGTAATTATTGTGTTGGGGCTAATTTTATATAAGCATATAGTTATGGCATTATCTGCACCGTTTATGAGTCCGGTTTCAGAAAAAATAGAAAGATATCTATTAGGAAATAAGGGAAATACTACCTCCCAATCATCATTTGGAAAACAATTGGCAAGAGGAATTCGTATCAACTCGCGTAATTTACTCAAAGAACTATTTTTTATGGTTCCTCTGTTGATTATAAGTTTTATTCCGGTAATCGGAATTATAGGCACCATTCTTATATTTTTAATTCAGGCATATTATGTCGGTTTCGGGAATATGGACTATACGATGGAGCGTCATTTTAACTATAAAGAAAGTGTGCAGTTTGTAAGAAGACATAGAGGAACTGCTATTGGTAACGGGATGGTATTTGTATTGATGCTTTTTATACCGATTATTGGTTTTATAATTACTTTGCCCATATCGGTAGTGGCTGCATCAACAGAAACCGTAAAAATTTTGAATGAAAAAGGGTTGATAACTGGTAAAATCTCTACAGAACAACCTAAAGAAGTAGAAGAGTAGGCTTTTGTTCAGTAAAAAGAATGATACTTAAATTATAATGAAAGATAAATTTTACAACTACATACAAAATCTTCAGGATACAATTACAACCAAACTTGAAGAATTAGATGGCAAAGCAACGTTTCAAGAAGATATCTGGAAGCGCACAGAAGGAGGTGGGGGAAGAACCAGAGTTATCGAAAACGGTGATGTGTTTGAAAAAGGAGGAGTAAATATTTCTGGCGTACATGGAGCACTTCCCGAGGCAATGCAAAATTATTTTAAGGTGGGTGATGTTGACTTTTTTGCATGTGGGTTATCACTGGTACTGCATCCAAAAAACCCCATGGTTCCAACCGTACATGCGAATTGGAGATATTTTGAGATGTATAATAAAGAAGGAACCATAGTAGATAGTTGGTTTGGTGGAGGTCAAGATTTAACTCCATATTATCTTTTTGAAGAAGACGCAAAACATTTTCACCAGGTTTGTAAAACTTCATGTGACGCACATAATCCAGACTTTTATCCTTTATATAAGAAGAAGTGTGATGAATACTTTTATAATGCACATCGGGGAGAAGCACGTGGTATTGGAGGTTTATTTTTTGATTATTGTAAAGCAACAGAGGAAATGTCGATGCAAAATTGGTATGATTTTGTAACCGAAGTAGGCGATAGTTTCTTAAAAGCATATGTGCCTATTGTAGAAAAAAGAAAGGATTTGTCGTATACCGAGCAACAAAGAAATTGGCAAGAAATTCGTCGAGGGCGATATGTAGAATTTAATTTGGTTCATGATAAAGGAACCTTATTTGGATTAAGAACAAATGGAAGAATTGAAAGTATTCTCATGAGTCTTCCGCCCCATGTACAATGGCGCTACGACCATCATCCAAAACCGGAAAGCGATGAAGAAAAATTGGTTAAAGTGCTCAAAAAACCGGTTGAATGGTTATAATGTGATTTTTTTTTATTATATTGCGGGCCAATCACTTAAGTATTATCTTATTGTGATTTAAATATTTAACACAAGTGCCCTATGAAAAAACTTCTACTATTGTGTATTGTAATCCTTGCTACTGGTTGCGAATACTTATCTAACGGAGTAGCAGAAAATTCAAAATTCCCTAAGTTTAAGAAAAACACAATCGAGTTTAAAAACAATACGATTCTTCTTACAAGTGGATATACAAAGACTACGTCAGAAGAGTTTAAAAAGAGAGTAAATTTGCTTGAGGATAAGGCAAAATTTAAAACGGTTGCACTTCAGGAATTAGAGAAAATTGAAAAGAAAAAGGTGGATTACGAAATATTTGTACATGAAGATAATGTAGAGAACTACATATTCGTGTATGCTTGTGACTTCTATAAATTGGATGAACATAGAGCAGCTCGAGTTGTGGCAAGTCTTAATGATCAATTGAAAGACGAATCGAATAATCAAAAGGTAAAATATAAAAGAATCCATGGGAGATATTTCTTTACTCCAACTTCAAAAGTGGTAAAACTTAAATATCTGAAGGCTTACAAAACGAAAAAGAAATTTCAAACCGAATATATTGTAGCTTCCAAAAATGGAGGTATCGGATTATCTATTAGCAATGTTGAGGATGTAGACTTTGAAAACTCTATCAAACGCCTTGCCGTAAAATAAAATTGATCATAGTATCAACCTTATTGAATGCCGTATATACGATTTAATTAACGAGTCTATATACGGCATTTTACTATTTATTTACTACTTTTCTTTTTGGTTGATCTCTAATACCATTTCCAATGTTAATTTACACCATTAAAATATGTCTTTTTACGTCATATTTTAAAATAAAAATAACTCGTAGCTAAGGCTATTACTTATTTTTCTTTTTCATCTAACGCAAAAATCTATTATTTTTCTTTTGCGTAAATTAACATCAGAATTGGTATAAAAAATTGCTCATGAGAAGGATTGCACTATTTCTAATGCTTATTTTTCTGGTAAGTTGTGCTCGCAAAGTAGAACCTACCATAGAAAATATCAATAAAATATTTGCTTCAAGAGACTTTACATTTGAGTTTCATAAAAAAGGCGGTGATTGTGAATCATTAAGTTTTAGAAATGACTATCTAGTTTACAAAAGTGATCAACCAACAATTCGTCGGGAAATCACCTATGATGAGGTGCTTTTGATTAATGATTTTATTCAGAAGATTGTTAATGTTCATTCTGGCATACTCGATCCAGAAACCAATTCATACTATGTTATTAAAAATACTGCGTATAAGGCGATCATTGTTCCTGAGCAGGAAGATTATTATTTTGAGGCTTTAATAAAAACTTTAAAGCTAGATTGAGATCACAACCAGAACGTTATTGTTTTAAGAAATTAAGAGGGATAATCCATTAGGTTTAACGAACTCATTGTGGGTAATTTAACTCGATTATGTTAATATTTGTTTGAATAATGTTATTACCATTCTTTATTTTTGCAATGATTTAATTTAAGGGTAATTTATGTTGCACATTGAGACGAATGATGAGATTGAACAATTACGCCAAATGGCAAATTATTTTCAGGCTGATTTTATAGAAAATCATAACTCGGCAAGGTTTACTTTTAATAATGAACATGGTAAGGGTTATATTTCTACTTATCAGGTATTTCCTGGACTGGTAGCCAAAGTGTATAATGTTAGGCTAGCAAAGGAATTAAAATTCACCAAAAAGGAAATAGATGATTACCCCACTTATTTTATATACTGCGTTAAAGGGTATTATTTTCATAAGTTTAAAAATGAATCTGCCCTAGAAAAAATTTCTAAAAATCAAAACGTCATCCTATCAGGTAACAACCTTAATGGTCATGAGATTTTTCTTCCTAGCGCTATTGATTTACAAATAAGTATACTTTTTTTGAGTGCAAACAAGTTCGAAAAAGTAGAAAACAGAAAAGCCAAACGTCTTGATAGTGCTATGAAAAATCTTGCCAATAATTTTGAATTGGATCAGAAAAGCAAATTTTTTGGTGAAATCAATCCCGAGACTTCTCAGTTTGCCGAAGTACTTGTCGAAAATAAAAGAATTGATGTCATTGGTATGTTAATTACAGAGGGTGCCATATTAAATACTTTAGCCTCGCAATTGATAAATCATGAACAATATAGAAATACATCGAAAATTACTAAAATTTCTAAAGGTGATTTAAGAAAGATAATCGATCTTGGAGATTATATTCGAGATAATATTAGTACGAGAATAAGTATTGATCAACTTGCTAAAATATCAGGATTAAATCCAAAAAAATTGCAAAAAGCCTGTAATTATCTATATGGTGAAACTGTTGGGAATCTGATCCAGCGACTACGTGTTGAGCGGGCAAGGCAATTGTTGCAAAATACAGAATTAACAGTATCTGAAGTTTGTTATAAAATAGGCTTTTCGAGTCGCAGTTATTTTTCAAAAATTTTTTCAGAGCATTTTGGAATTCTCCCATCTGATTTTAAGGCTTCTATCGATAAAAAAGGGATGATTTTTGAACTAAGTTATAAATCAAAGGCTTCAAATGATATGTCAATTCTAGATTTAGAGAATCTTGTTGCAGAAGCTGTGGTTAATAATTTAAACGATTCAATAACGGGTGCCCTTGTATATTACTCAAATGTGTTTTTTCAAATAATTGAAGGCTCTAAATCTGATATTTTAAGGCTTTATGAAAAACTTTTAAAAGATAAACGGCATTATGATGTAGAGTTGATCTGGCAGGGGGTTAAACCAAAGCGAACTTTTGGAGACTGGTCATTGGCTTTCCTTGGCGAAAAAGGAGATATAGATATTGATAGTGTTAGTGCCAAACTTACTCATGCTAATTTAGCTCCAATTATGGAAGGAATGGAGGATTCAGAGATTTTTTCTGACATTCTATGGCGTAGAGTGCTCAATATACTAAAAGAAGCTTCTTAAAGCTATACATACATCAGAAGAGTTCGCGTTATTCAAAAGTTAATGTAAATGAGGTTTCTTGATTTGGTATAGAGTATACATTTAATGTCCCTCCATGCAGGTGCATGATCTGTTTAGAAAGACTAAGTCCTATACCAGTACCATCATTTTTGGTAGTATAAAAGGGGATAAAGATCTGATTCATAATTTCAGATGGAATACCGGGGCCATTATCTTTTACGATCATATATTTTTTTCCTTTTTCGGTAATACCCGAAATAAATTGTAACTGGGCATCAGGCGTTTTTTTAAGTGATTGAATTGCATTTTTTGAAAGATTCACCAATACTTGAGTAATTAGTTTTTCATCGGCATAAATCTCGAGGTCTTTTGACAAGTTAATAAGCTCAAAAGAGATCGTATCGAATCCTTTTTCCTGACTGGTAAGAACTTTTACTTTTTCGAATAATTGATCCACTTTAATTAGCTCTTTGTCTGGAGTCGGAACGTTTAAAAAGCTTCGATAAGATTGCACAAAACTCATAAGATCTTTTCCTTGATTCTTAATAACCTCTAACCCTTTGGCGGTATTGTATATTTTGTTTCTATCTATTTGATCAGCCATAACAACTCCTTTCTCATCTTTATAATAACTTAGGATAGATTCTGAAATAGAGGTGATCGGGGTGACAGAGTTCATAATTTCATGTGTTAAAACCCGAATTAGCTTAATCCATGAATCGGTTTCTTTTTTATCTAACTCGTTATTGATGTCTTGTATAGTGATAAGATTTAGCCTTTCTTTGTTTAACAAGATCTCATTAGATTTTATAGCCAACTGAATAGTTTCTCGTTCGTTTGTTAACTGAAAAAGCTTCCGCTCAAAGGGTTCAATGTTTTTAAAGATCTCATATAATTTTACATCAACCTGTGCTAGTTGCTTAATGTGATTTAAAGGAGTATAATTTAATAGTTTTTCGACTTTAGGATTAGCAAATAGAATATGTCCCCTATTATTGAAGGTTAACATACCTATTTCGGCTTGTTTTATTATTTCCTGATAATACTGTTCTTGTGCCTGGTTTTTTAGATGCACCTCCTGCATCATGTGGTTTAAGGTGTTAAGGCTTTGATTTAGTTCATTAAATGAGCCAACATCCCCTTTTTCTGGAAATCTAAGTGTAAAATCTTCATTTTTAATAGCATTAAAAAAAAATGCTATTTTTCTGTTATTATGATTTAGATATTTTATTAGAAAAGCGGTCTGTACAGAAAATAATGATAATAAAAAAATTGAAATCGAATACTGTTTGTTAAAAAAAGCAAACGCCATAAGAAGTGCAATAATGGCCAGTAACAATACTTTTATAATTAGTTTAACGTAAAAATTTCTACTCGCCATTAGTGATCAAATTTCTTAATTTTATTGTATAAAGTCTGCCTGGATATTCCCAGCTGATTGGCAGCAGCACTATAATTTCCGTTATTAGCATTTAATGCTTTATTAATCATGACACGCTCCATCTCATCAAGGGTTTCTGGACTGGTATCCAGCAACGAATCTGAATTTTTACTCAGTAAAAAATCTGTTGGTTTTAGAACATTGCCTTCAGATAGGATTACAGCTCTTTCTATCGTATGTTGTAATTCTCTAACATTTCCCGGCCATTTGTAAGTTAGTAATTTGTCTTCAGCAGCATTATTTATTCTAAGAGCAGGTTTGTTATACTTTGATGCGAATTTTTTCAAATAAAAATCAGCAAGAACCAAAATATCATTATCTCTTTCGCGTAGCGGAGGTACTTCAATATGAATGGTGTTGATCCTGTAAAGTAGATCTTCCCTAAAGATACCATCTGCAACCATTTGACCAAGATTACAATTGGTAGCACAAATTAGTCGTATGTCTACCGGAATCACTTTATTTGATCCTACTCGTACAATCGTTCTGTTTTGTATAGCAGACAACAATTTGGCTTGGGTTTGTAAAGAAAGATTTCCAATTTCATCCAGAAACAAAGAGCCTTTATTGGCGGCTTCAAATTTACCCGCACGATCTTCTTTAGCATCAGTAAAAGCACCTTTGATGTGACCAAAAAGCTCACTTTCGAACAAAGTTTCTGATATCGAACCCATATCAACTCCTATAAACACTTCATTTTTTCTTGAAGAAAGCCTATGTAACTCGCGAGCAATTAATTCTTTACCAGTTCCGTTTTCACCGGTAATTAAAACATTAACATCGGTTTTGGCAACTTTTCTTACCAAATTAAGAACAGCCGTTAGCGCTTTTGAATTTCCGATAATAAAATTACTATCTTGGTTAATTACCTGTTTAAGATGACTTTCTTTTTGCCTTAATTCTTGTACTTCGTTTTGTGATTTGCGTAAAAGATAGGCTGATTTAATAGTTGCGAGCAGTTTTTCGTTATTCCATGGTTTTAGAATGAAGTCTGATGCTCCTTCTTTTAATGCTTTTACAGCTAAATCTACTGCACCGTAAGCCGTCATCATTATTACCGAAATAAGTGGAGCTTTTTTCTTTATTTCTCGTAGCCAAAATAATCCCTCATTACCAGTATTTACTCCTGCTGAAAAATTCATATCTAATAATACGATATCAAATGTATTCAAATCACCCAATGACGAGATTTGATTGGGATTAGAAATTGTATTTACGGTCTTAAACTCGAACTGCAATAAAATTTCTAGCGCACTTAAAACGCTTTTGTTATCATCGATCACTAAGATTTTTCCGTCTTGCATGATTAAAGATTTGAATTCTTGAACAAAACTACAAATTTGAGATGGTAGATTCTACAATGTGTAAAAAAAGTGGACACTATTTGTATAATTTTTTTACAATCTGTTACTTCAGAATTATAGATTTTGTTTTTAAGTATTTGATTTTCAAATTTTTATAATTATGGCATAGCATTAGGTTATAGTTTGGCATCAAGAAATTTATGTACACATAATTTTATATACTAAATCCTAAAAAGAATGACCAAAACTAAAATTCTATCTACTCTTGTTCTCATTTTGATTTGTTGCTCATACAACTATAAAAAGACAGATCATGAAAACCCTAAACCTAACGGGATTTGGAAACAGATTGGATATGGAAATATCATTGAAGTGAAAGATTCTACTATCAAAGTGTATGATATAGCCAAACAGAATTGTGATTTATCGTATGAGGAAGAAATTCTTGATTTTGGAAAAATTAAAAGTTGGACAAAAGATACATTAACAATTCAACATGGAATTGATAATTGGTTGTTTACAAGATTGGATAAATTACCTGAATTATGTAATACACCTGTAAAAGAATTAAAAAATGACCCAAAGCATAACTTTAATGTGTTTTGGAACACATTTAATGAACATTATTCTTCTTTCGAAATAAAAGGAATTGATTGGGAGAAAGTGTATGAGACGTATAATTCTAAAATTACCTCAAATACTACAGAACTAGAATTATACATGATATTTCAAGAAATGATTACACTACTTGATGATGGACATGTAAAAATGGAAGTACCCGAAAGTATTGAAGAGCAATATAATGATAAAGTAAAACAAAAGAAGGAAAAGTACTCGAAACTAGACGAATTTGAATTGCACGAGGAAATTGCAAAATTATATGTCGACAGCTTGAGGAACTATAATGCAGGGATGATAAGATACGGACTTGTAAACAAGAACGTAGGTTATATTCAAATTAATTCAATGCTCATGCTTGCAGATTATAATTTGCAAAGGGATTTAAATTTGATGAATTTTTTCAATCAATACTGGGAGGTTGCAGAAAAGAGCAAAGATGAAATACAACGACAAGAAGAGGTTGACGGAATACATAAAATTTTAAACTCAATTATCAAAGAATTGAAAGATGCCAGATCCTATATATTGGATTTGCGATTTAATGGCGGCGGAAAAGACGGAGTTGCACTTGCTATCTTAAACCATTTTTCAAATACAGAAAAAGTTGCTTTTACTAAAAAGGCACGATTGGGAAGCGGATTTACAAAAGATCAAGAGATACATATTTTTCCAAATAACCAAAACTTTACTGGGAACGTATATTTATTGACAAGTGGTAGAACGGCAAGTGCATCTGAAATTCTTGTTTTGGCTTCTATGCAAAATCCTAATTTCACAAGAATTGGCTCGACCACAGAAGGAATTTTTTCATCTACCTTAGATAAAAAGCTTCCAAACGGGTGGGAGTATGAATTGTCAAACGAAGTTTACCAAGACCTAAAAGGTAATAATTATGAGAATATTGGGATTTCCCCAGACTTCCCATTGGAATATTCAACAGATAAAGACATATTTTTTGATCAATTATTTGATGATTTGAAAAATAAGAAAGATAAAGCAATTGAATTAGCAATCAAACTTGAAAATAAGAAAACAAAATAAAACTATTGTAATATAATAGAATCAGTTCTACCTATCAGCTAGTTATATTTATTACACGCAACACTACAGATGAATTATACGAACAACATCATATTATTTTTATTATTTCTTGTATCCAGCATGAGTTACGCACAAGAATATTGGTCGTTAGACGAATGCGTTACCTATGCTGTAGATCATAATCTTCAGCTTAAAGATTTTAAATATAATCAAGACTCCAATAAAGAAACATATCGCCAGTCGGTACGAAGTCTGCTACCAAACATCAATGCATATTCCGATTACAATCTTAATTTTGGTAGATCATTGGATCCAAATACAAGTACGTTTGTAAATAACGAGTTTGTTTCTAACAATTACAGGGTAAGTGCTCAGATTGATTTGTTTCAAGGTTTCCAGAAAGTTAACACCATAAAAGCATCTAAGTTTATATACAAAGCAACCAACGAAGAGACACTACACCAAAAATATTTATTGGCATTTAGAGTGATGGCAGCCTTTTATGATATTCAGTTTATGGAGGGTTTGCTTTCAATCTCAAAAGAGCAAGAAACGGTATCCCAGAACAATTACAATCTAGTAGAAAGGCAAGTAGAACTGGGTCAGAAAGCCAAAGCAGATTTATATGAGGCAGAATCGGCACTGATTGCAGATCAACTATTAGTTACTCAAAATCAAAATAACGTGGTTGCCGCAAAATTGAGATTGATTCAGGAAATGAATCTCGAGGGAGCGTCTACCATTGCCATCCAATCTTTGAGTGTAGAAACTAATACTAACGAAGTTCTGGAAATAAATGAAGATTCAATTTTTAATAAGGCTAAAGTGTTCGTGCCAATTATCAAAGCACAAGAACTTAGAGCAAAAGCTGCAAAAAAGCGGCTAGCTATTGCTAAAGGAAATTTGTTTCCCACATTAACTGTTTCAGCAGGATATCAGTCTCGATATGTGGATAATAATTTTAATGAAGAAACAGGAATACTTGTTCCTTTTTCAACACAAATAAAAGATAATGCGTCTCAGTTTGTAGGGCTTTCAATTAACATACCAATTAGTAACGGATGGTCTAACCACTCTCGCATTAAACAACAAAAGGTTGAATTGATGCGTGCAGAGAACAATTATGATATTCAGAAGCAGGAAATGTATCAATTGATACAACAACTTGTGCAAGAAGGAGATGCGCTAAGAACAGAATATGAGCAAAGTTTGCAAAAAATGAAAGCTCAGATGCTGGCATTCGAAATAGCTCAAAAAAGATATCAAAAAGGGATGATCAATGCCATAGAATTAAATCAATCGAAAAATCTTTTTGCAAATTCGCAAAATGAGAATTTACAGGTACAATTACGGTTAAAAGTTAATGAGAGTACACTTGACTTTTATAAAGGCTTACCTGTTTTTAATATCAATAGAACACAGTAAAAAATGGATATAAAAATTGAAAAGAAAAAGGGATTACGACCTAAACATTATGGGTATATCGTTATAGGCTTGATATTACTTTTTACAGGATGGAAAATAGCATTCGGTAATTCTGCGGCTACTTTTAGAACAGATAAAGAAAAATTGTCAATTGCCGAAGTATCCTTTGGAAAGTTTGATGATTACATTACTATCAATGGAGCCGTAGCACCGATAAGTACTATTTATATGGATGCTTATGAAGGAGGTAGGGTCACAGAAAAATTAATCGAAGAAGGAGCCATGGTCAAAAAAGGCGATATTATATTAAAGCTGGAAAACCGGGGACTTTATGAACAGATTTTGGCAAGCGAAAATAACTTGGCGCTAAAACAAAATGACCTGAGATCTACAAAACTTACTTTTGATTCTAGACAAGTAGAAGGAAGGAAAGATTTGGTAAGTTCTAAATACGAATTACAGAAACTAAAAAGAAACTACGAACAGAATAAAGCGTTATACGAAGATGAACTGATTTCTAAAGAAGAATTTCTTACTTCTAAAGAAAATTATGAACTTTCACAAAAGCAATTTGAAATTATCAAATTGCAAACCGATCAGGACAATGTATTACGCAGCACTTCATTAAGTGAGTTAGACGCAGATCTTGCCCGTATGAAAAAAACATTATCTATGGTTTATGAACGTATTGATCATTTAAATGTAAGAGCTCCTGCAGATGGGCAATTAGGGTTTTTGGATGCAGAAATAGGTCAAAATATACAACAAGGTCAGCGAATCGGGCAAGTAAACGTGCTTACAGATTATAAAATAGAAGCTTCTATCGACGAGCACTATATTGATCGTGTAAAAAGGGATCTAACAGCTATATTAGAACGTAATGGGACAGCATATCAATTGCGCTTGAGAAAAGTATATCCCGAAGTTCGTAACGGCAAGTTTAATGTAGATCTGGTTTTTGTAGACCAAAAGCCAGAAACCATAAGATCCGGTCAGAGTTATAACCTCAAGTTACAATTAGGAGCCTCTAATGATGCGCTTTTATTACCAAAAGGAAGTTTCTTTCAGAGTACCGGAGGACAATGGATTTTTGTAGTGGATGCTTCCGGCGATGTTGCCTGGAAAAGACCAATCAGAATTGGAAAACAGAATTCCAGATACTACGAACTGTTAGAAGGCCTGGAATCTGGAGAACGAGTTATAACCTCAAATTACGATAGTTTTGGCGATGCCGAAAAAATAGTATTAAAATAAATCAATCAAAAAATGATACAGATACAAAACTTAAAAAAGAGTTTTAGAACCGAAGAAGTCGAAACCCTGGCGTTAAATAGTGTAAATCTTAAAGTTGAAGAAGGAGAGTTTGTTGCTATAATGGGTCCTTCGGGTTGTGGAAAATCTACATTATTAAACATCATTGGTATGCTGGATAATCCTACTGAAGGCACTTATCATTTTGGTAACCAGGAAGTAGGTGGGCTCAAAGAAAATCAACGTACCAAAATTAGAAAAGGCAACCTCGGATTTGTATTTCAGAGTTTTAACCTTATCGATGAGCTTACTGTTTTTGAAAATGTTGAGCTTCCACTGATTTATCTTAATATGAAAAAAAGTGAGCGTGAGCAAAAAGTAAAAAAAGTACTGGAGCGTATGAAGATTGCCCACCGCGAAAAACACTTTCCACAGCAACTATCAGGAGGACAACAACAGCGAGTTGCTATTGCAAGAGCGGTGGTTACTAACCCAAAATTAATTTTGGCAGATGAGCCCACAGGAAATCTCGATTCAAAAAACGGGATCGAGGTAATGAATCTACTTACAGAACTCAATCAAGAAGGAACAACTATCGTGATGGTAACCCACTCAGACAGAGATTCTCATTATGCGCATAGAGTAATTAATCTCTTTGATGGCCAAATTGTTACCGAAAGTCAAAACAAACCCTTTGCGGTGAATGTATAATAATAGCAGTATAAAAACACACAAAAATCTTACATCATGACAAAAATAGCTCAATACCTGGTAACATTCATACTTTTTTTGGTTTCGATCATTGCAGGGTATGCTCAGAAAACTGTAGCAGTTGATAATTTTGACAAAGTGATTATTAGTCCACATATTCAGATAACTTTTGAAGAAGGTAATGATGAAAATGTAGTTATCGAAAGTACAAATGTCCCAGAAGACAAGATCAATATCAAAGTCGAAGGAAAAACACTGAGAATCTATCTGGATGGTGCAAAAATGATCACCAAGAATGAGAAAGTATACAACGAGAAGGGATGGAAAACAAAAAGATCTATTTACAAAGGAACACAAGTAGTTGCCAAAGTAACATACAAAAACCTTCAAGAACTTTCAATAAGAGGTGAAGAAGTAATCCTCTGCAAAAGTCCTATCGAAAGGGAAGATTTTAAACTGAAGATTTATGGTGAGTCCAAAATAACTATGAATTCTTTGCAGGTGAATAAACTTCAGGCTACGATGTATGGTGAGAGCTATCTGGAAATAAAAGAAGGGATTGTAAATAATCAAAAATATACTGTATACGGAGAAGGTGAAGTAAATACTTTAGGAATTAGTAATGAAAGCACCAAAATTACTGCCTATGGAGAAGGGAATTTCAGAATTAGGGTTTCAAATAATTTAAAGGTAACGGCATATGGCGAAGCGACTGTGGCGTATCATGGAAACCCTGCAATAAACAAGGGAATCATCATTGGCAAAGCCAAAATTCAAAAAATGGACTAGAAACCTATCAATCAAACCTAATTCATCAATCAAAAAAAGAACGGTTATGTTTAGAACTTATATCAAAATCGCGTGGAGAAATTTGGTAAAAAATAAAATATATTCTGGGATAAATATCTTTGGTTTAGCAATAGGGTTAACCGCTGGCTTTCTTATTTTACAGTATGTAAACTTCGAAAGGAGTTATGATACATTTCATTCTAATAAAAATTTTATATACCGGGTAGTCGCTGATCTGGAAACTCCAACAGGCGTGATGAATTTAAATAATCCATCCTTTGCGGTACCTCCTCATTTAGAAGAGGAGTTTTCAGAGGTTATTTCTGCAGTACGATTTATGAGAGTTAATCTATTGGTAAGAAGAAATGACGTGAAGTTAACAGAAAACGACGCGGCAGTAGCTGATAAAGCTTTTTTCGAAGTTTTCGATTTTGATCTCCTTCAAGGTGACAAAAAAACTGTTTTGACAGCACCTTATAGTGTTGTACTTACCCAGGAAACCGCCAATAAATACTTCGGAAATGAATCTGCAATTGGAAAAACGATAAAGATTAAAGATGAAGATATTAACGATCTTAACTTCACGGTTACAGGTATTATGGCCGAAATCCCTGAAAATTCTCACATAAAGGCAAATATGATTCTCTCTATGACTACATATACCGAGGGAATTATGCCTAGAGTTAATGATGCTTGGGGACTATATGATCCTTCAGCATATATATTGCTAAATCCAAACACAGATCCAAGAGAATTAGAGGCCAAATTGCCAGCTTTTTTAGAGCGAAATACTGGTGAAATGATGAGAAATGATAAATTATTTGTGTCTCTTTTTCTAGAACCTCTTAGTGATGTATACTTGCGTTCTGATAGAGGAGCAGAATATAATGGAGATTTAGTAACAACCTATGTTTTTTCGATTATCGCGATTTTTATTTTATTAATTGCCTGTATTAACTTTATCAATCTTACAACAGCTAGATCTGTCGAAAGGGCAAAAGAGGTAGGGGTGCGTAAAGTAATCGGAGCAGAAAAACGTCATTTATCTTTACAATTCGTAGGTGAATCAATCATTATAAGTTTGATTGCATTTGTAATAGCCGTAGGGTTAACGATTTTGATTACACCAGTTTTTAATGAATTAGCAGGTAAGAATATAAGTGATGGAATATTCTCTAATCCAACCAATATTCTGTATCTATTTGTGATGGCGATTACGATTGGTGGTTTGGCCGGAATATATCCGGCATTCGTTTTATCATCCTTTAAACCTGTTCATGTGCTTAAAGGAAGTTTTTCAACGGGTTCAAGAGGCACAATATTAAGAAAATGTTTAGTTGTCACACAATTTACAATCTCGATTACCCTGATTATTGGTACCATAATCATTTATTATCAAATGAATTTTATGCGTAACCAAGAGTTAGGATTTAATAAAGAGCATACGGTAATGCTACCAGTAACACCATCACCAACTCAAAAAGCACTAAAAAATAGTATTCATGACATTTCTGGCGTTATTTCTGCCACGCTTACTTCTTCTGCCCCGGGAATTCCCAACAGTACTGCTTATTCGATTATCGAGAATAGAAATCAAGAAGATCAAGTAATTAGTATTGATGCCTATTTTGTAGATCATGATTTTATCTCACAATTTGGATTACAAGTGGTTGCAGGGCGTGCATTTTCTAGAAAATTCGTTACAGACTCTTCAGAGGGAATGGTCATTAATGAAAAAGCAGCAAAATTATTGGGGTTTACCTCACCTGAAGGTGCTCTAGGGGTGAAATTTTCTCAATGGGGAAAAGAGGGTAAGATTATTGGAGTGGTTAAGGACTTTCACTTCAGATCTTTACAAGATAATATACAACCACTTACTATGACTATAATGCCTGATAGAACAGATGTGTTGGCCATCAAGATAAGTGGTCAAAGTATTGAAAAGACACTATCAAGTATTCAAAGCACTTGGGAAACTATTTTACCAAATGACTCGTTTGATTATTATTTCCTTGACGAAGCTTTCGATAGACAATATCGATCTCAAGAACAATTTGGAAGTTTATTTCTCAATTTTGCTATTCTCGCGATTTTGATTTCTTGTTTAGGTCTTTTAGGCCTTGCGGCTTATTCTATACTTCAGCGCCGACGAGAAATTGGTATCCGAAAAGTTTTAGGTGCATCGGTTGCCGAGGTAGTAAAATTGTTATCCTCAGATTTCTTAAAATTAGTAATCATTGCATTTTTTATAGCATCTCCGATAGCTTGGTTTATCATGGATATTTGGTTGTCAGATTTTGCCTATAGAATATCTGTGCAATGGTGGATGTTTTTAATTTCAGGAATTTGCGCATTAATCATTGCTTTGGGAACTGTTAGTTTCCATGCCATTAAGGCTTCACTTGCAAATCCGGTAAAAAGCTTGCAAACAGAATAAATATGAACTTGTCCGCCGAGGCGGATCAAAAAACAAAAAGTTATGTTTAAGAATTATATCAAAATCGCGTGGAGAAACCTAAGAAGGCAACCATTTTTTACGTTTTTAAATACTTTTGGGCTAGCTATAGGAATGGCAGGAGGCATCCTTATTTCTTTGTATATCCACAGCGAACTCAATTTTGATACTATGTTCAAAGATGCAGATCGTATCTACAGAATCAATGCAGATGTAAAGTTTGGAGGTAGTGAACAAGAGTTCGCCGAAGTATCTGCTCCCATGGCAGAAACCGTTAAAGAAGATTACCCATATATAGAATTGGTTACACGATTTAGAAATAATGGGAGCATACTGATCAGAAAAAAGAATGCGTCGTTAAATGTAAAAGAAAATGGTGTTGCCTATGCTGATTCCACTTTTTTCAATATGTTCGGAATTAGTTTGCTGTACGGGGATTCTAAAACGGCATTAACCGAACCCAATACGTTAATACTTACCAAGACGGCAGCAGAAAAACATTTTGATAGTAGTAACGCCGTAGGGGAGACTTTGATTTTAGATAATGAGCAAACATATACCGTAACCGGTATTATTGAGGATATGCCAAAAAATTCATTTCTTAGAAATCATGGTGTCTTTATGGCCATGGCAGGCTATCAGGATTCTAGAGAAGGAGGATGGGGAAATCATAACTATCCTACATTTATAAAGCTAAGCCCAAATGCCAAGGTAGATGATTTTCAAGAGTATTTAAATACTGTCTTGGGGGCTTATGTAATACCATGGGCACAAGATTTTTTTCCGGGTATTACCGAAGAGCAATTTATAGAAGCGGGAAATCATTTACGGTATGACACCATCGCCTTAACAGATATCCACCTGTATTCAGACAGGTCTTCAGAGCTAAGTACAAATGGAAGCATACAAAATGTATATATTTTATCGGTAATCGCTCTATTTCTAATTGTATTGGCAAGTGTTAATTTTATGAATTTGTCCACAGCAATATCTCTTAAGAGGGCTAAAGAAATAGGAATTCGTAAAACATTGGGATCAAACAAAACCGGGTTAGTAAGCCAGTTCCTTACTGAATCTGCATTAATTTCTTTTATTTCACTATTATTTTCAGTCATAATAGCAACTTTGGTATTACCTCTTTTTAATGACCTTGCTGGCACTAGTATTACAATTCCTTTTAATTATCCATATTTCTGGATACTGTTATTAGTATCGGCATTATTACTAGGAATCTTTTCGGGATTTTATCCTGCTTTTTTCATGTCAAAATTTATTCCGGTCAAAGTACTTAAAGGATCTGGTAATAGCGCTGTAGGGGGTAGTGGTGTTAGAAATTCTCTGGTAGTAGTACAATTTACCATCTCAATTTTTTTGATGGTAAGTACGTTGATCGTTTTTCAGCAACTTAAATTCATTCAAAATAAAGATTTAGGCTTTTCTAGGGATCAGGTTTTGGTGATAGAAGATGTGTATAGTGCTGGTGATCAAGCTTTGTCTTTTAAAGAAGAAGTACAAAAATTAGGATCGGTAAAAAGTGCTTCAATGAGTAATTTTCTTCCTACACCTTCTTCAAGAAGTGATGCTTCTTTTTTTAAAGAAGGTTTGAAGGACCAAGAGCATGCAGTGAATATGCAAAACTGGCAAGTAGATCATGAATATATAAATACGGTAGGACTTGAAATTATTGCGGGTAGAGATTTTAACCCACAATTCATAGCCGATTCGACAGCAATTATTTTAAATGAATCTGCCATAAAAATTTTGGGTGTTAATGCGGAGGAAGCTTTGGGAATGAGATTATCATCTGACATAGAATTAGAGAATCCTACTTTTTCTACCGTAATAGGAGTGGTAAAGAATTTTCATTTCACTTCATTAAAAGATGATATTAGGGCACTAAGTCTTTCTTTAGAAAGAAATTCTGACGTGATGGTTGTCAAACTTCAAGCTGGAAATTTTTCTGAATCTATTGCTCAAATAGAAAGTATTTGGAATGATATAGCTCCAGAAGCACCTTTTACCTATTATTTTATGGATGAGTCTTTTAATAATACATATCAGTCAGAACAGCGATTGGGTCGTATTTTTATGACATTCACCATACTCTCAATAATCATTGCCTGTCTTGGGCTATTTGGTTTGGCAACTTTTAATGCCGAAAGAAGGATTAAAGAAATAGGGATACGTAAAGTACTGGGAGCTAGTGTAGGCCAAATAACATATAAGCTATCTATTGATTTTTTAAGATTAGTAGGAATTGCAATTTTAGTTTCGCTTCCGCTGGGATGGTACGCCATGGCAAAATGGCTGGAAAGCTTTTCGTATCGGATAGAAATTAATATTTGGGTCTTTGTTATAGCTACTCTTTTAGCGATTTTCATTTCAATACTTACTGTTAGTTTTCAAAGTATTAAAGCAGCGATGGCTAATCCTACAAAAAGCTTACGTACCGAGTAAATCATCAAAAAACAAACAGTTATGTTTAAAAATTATATTAAAATAGCATGGAGGAACCTTCAAAAAAGAAAGGTCTTTGCTTTTATCAATATTCTGGGATTGGCACTTGGATTTGGTTGCTCTATATTAATTTTTCTATTTATTAATTATCATCTTCAGTTCGATGATTTTCACGAAAATGCTGATAGAATATACCGAGTCGTTACCGAGGAGCATCAAGGAAGTGATGTAGGTTATGAAGCAGCAGTGCCACCAGCATTTGCAAATGCGTTTAGTACAGAATATGACTATGCCGAGAAAGTTGCCAAAATTTATTACCAGGATGCTTTGCAAATTGATATTGAGGATGATAATGGAACTAAAAAATTTCAAAACGATATCGTATTTGCCGAACAGGATATTTTTGAGATATTTAATTTCCCTATTTTAGAAAAGATCAGCGAACAGTCTTTGGCTGATCCTAAAACGGCCTATGTTTCTGAATCTTTTGGAAAAAAAGTATTTGGAGTACAAAACCCTTTAGGGAAAAGTTTTACTCTGGATAATAATAAAACTATACAAATAATCGGTATTTTTAAAGATATACCCAAAAATTCTACAGTTCAGGGTGACGTATTTGTTTCTTTTCTTACATTAAAAGGTTCAGGCGATTTTGTTGCTAAAGATGTCTGGAGCGGCATTAATAGCTCTTTGAGGTGTTATACATTACTGCACCCTAATCAAAATATTGCAAATATTGAAGAGTCTCTGATTTCCTTGGTCAGTAAGCATCGTCCTAAAATTAAAAATGTACATCGTTATAAATTACAGTCATTAAGCAGTATTCATTTTAATAATGATTATGGCGGAATCAACACAAGCTTACTATGGATTTTTGGTCTCGTCGGATTATTTCTTATCATTATTGCCTGTATTAATTTTATCAATATTTCTACGGCACAGGCCTTTTCACGTTCCAAAGAAATAGGAATTAGAAAAGTACTTGGCGGCTATAAACAACACTTATTTTGGCAGTTTATTTCTGAAACTTTTGTCCTTAGTCTTTTTGCCATAATCATAGGTTGCGCTATTGCCTTTTTTGCATTACCTACTTTTAATGAGCTTTTTGGACTTAGTTTGTCTATCCAATCGTTGATATCTTTTAAAACGGTTGTCTTTGTGCTATCATTATTAGTTATGGTATCTCTATTAGCCGGAAGTTATCCGGGAATACTTTTATCCAGAATTGTACCCACTTTAGCATTAAAGGGAAAACTAACCCAAAGAGATACAGGAGAAAAATTGACCAGAAAAATATTAGTTACTGCGCAGTTTGTGATTTCAATAGTACTTATCGTATCAACCATCGTTATTGGAAAACAAATAAGCTTTGCTGTAAATGCAGATTTAGGTTTCAAAAAAGATGCGATAGTCATGGTGCCTATTCCAGAAAAAATTGAAAAAATAAAAATAGACGGGCTTAAGGATCGTTTTTTTCAAATCTCTGGTGTAGAGAAGGTAACAGCATGTTTTGCAAGTCCGGGTGCTGCCTATAGCAATTGGGGAACTTCAGTAAAATATAATACTCGACCAGAACATGAAGAGTTTTTTATTTCTGCAAAGTTGTCTGACAAAGATTACATCAAAACCTTTGGTTTAGAATTAGTTGCTGGCCGAAATTTTAGAGAATCAGATTCTATTACAGAGGTAGTTGTTAATGAAAAATTGGGAGAAAAACTAGGAGTAGCATCTCCCGAAGAATTAGTAGGTAAGCAGGTTGAGCTAAATGGCGGATTTATAAAAGCAACAATATCAGGAGTAGTGGCAAATTTTCATGACCAAAATTTTCATGAGAATATTAACCCCGTTTTTATAGCTCCGTCTCGTAATGCGTATAATGAATTTGCGATCAAAATTAATGGTAAAAATGCAACTACGAGTTTGTTAGAAATTGAAAAGCGATGGAAAGAAGTATTTCCTAAATACATATTTGATTACACCTTTTTAGATCAGCGCGTTGCCGAACAATACCAGGAAGAGCAACGGTTTTTATCATTATCCAAGTTATTCTCGGGACTAGCAATCTTCATTAGTTGTTTAGGGCTGTATGGATTAATCTCATTTTTTGTGGCACAAAAAACAAAAGAGATAGGTATTAGGAAAGTACTCGGAGGAAAAATCAGCGATATTTTATTGTTGTTCACTCAAGACTTTTTCAAACTTATTTTAATTGCAGGAGTGATTGCTTCGCCTGTTGCCTGGTATTTCATGACTAATTGGTTAGAAAATTATCAATATCGAATCTCAATTGACTGGTGGGTATTTGCCGTAGCGATTATAGGAGTAACTGTGATTACCATTGCAACAATAAGTTATCAGGCAGTTCGAGCAGCTATCGCTAATCCGGTAGATAGTTTGAGATCAGAATAAATCACCAAAAAACGAACAATTATGTTTAAGAATTATATCAAAATTGCCTGGCGTAACCTTTGGAAAAATAAAGGTTTCACTATACTAAATAGTATAGGGTTATCAATTGCTTTTGGTGTTGCCATAGTATTGAGTATGACTGCTTTTTTTGAACTTTCGTACGATGATTTTCACGAAAAAGGAGATTCAATTTATCAGGTATATGCCCAATGGCAAATTCCCGAAGGTTCTGATATTCAAACCTCACAACCCATTCCGTTAGCTTTTGCATTGAAGGATGAGGTGCCTGGAGTTAAAAGAATTTCAAGGTATCTGGATGGCAAAACTTTATTAATTTATAATGAAAAAGAACTTACTGCTGACATGAGCTGGGTAGATCCAGATTTTTTTGAACTTTTTTCATTTCCAATAGAAAAAGGTAACGATAATCCTATAAATGATAAAAATGCCTTGGCCATCACTAATAGTATGGCCAATAGAACCTTTGGAAGTACAGATGTTATTGGAAAAACGATTAATCTTCTTATCAATGGGAAAAAAGAACCTTTTACCATCGCTACGGTTCTAAAAGATATTCCTGACAATAGCAGCATGAAGTTCGAAATCCTGGGTAATTTTAAAAGTTCTCCCAGGTACAAAAGACTTAAGGATCAATGGGATCACTCAAACCATATTGTATATGTGCAGCTTCAAGATGAAATTTCTGTTCCTCAATTTGAAGAGAGTACTCAAAGCTTTGCAAACCTGCATTTTAAAGAAAACATAGAAGATACAAAACGAGATGGTGCTTCGCCCAATGAAAATGGGCAATACCTTCAGTTAAAATTACACCCTTTTAAAGATCTCTATTTTACAAGTTATAAACTTGGAAACTTGGTCGTTAGCAGAGCCTTACCATATATCGTACTTGGTATCGCTTTTCTATTGTTATTTATCGCTTGTGTAAACTTTATAAACATGAGTATTGCAAAGAGCAATACCAGACTTCAAGAAATAGGAATGCGCAAAACTCTGGGAGGTACAAAAAAACATGTTTTCTTGCAGTTTTGGTGTGAAAGTATTCTAATTTTCATTGCAACATTGGGATTCGGAATACTTTTAAGTGTCCTGTTTCTAGATGAATTTAAAACACTGTTCAATACAGGAGCCACTTTCAATAATACTGTATCATTTCTTTCAATTATTGTTTTTGCCCTAGTGTTTTTTGTGATTACTGGCGTCGCAGGTGGATACCCTGCTCTCTTACTTAGTAAACTAGGGACGCTACAAGCGTTAAAAGGAAAAATTCAATTAAACGGACGCGATAAAGTACGAGATATTTTAATGATTACCCAGTTTGCGATTGTAATCCTATTGGTAAGCGGAAGTTTTGTTTTATGGGGGCAACTGCAATACATGCGTACAAAGGATTTGGGATACAATAAAGAATACGTGATGTCTTTGCCATTAAATGATAAAAAAGATGGAAATAAGGCGATAAAACTTCTAAGGGAAGAATTAAAAGATCAATCTGATATTATTAGCATTACCGCTTCAGACAACAATTTAGGAAGAGGAAAAGATGGAAGTCGATATAGTAGTAGTATAGGTTTTGATTATAAAAATCGTCAGGTAAGTACTAATATGCTAATTGTAGACTATGATTACATTAAAACTTTAGATATTAAATTGCTTTCAGGAAGATCTTTTGATAAAAGCTTCGCTTCAGATAGCCTATCTGTAATCATAAATGAGGCGATGGTAAAAGAACTAGAAGAAACTGACCCCATAGGGAAACAACTTGCTGTAATTAATGATAGTATAAGACATACTGTAGTTGGTGTTATAAAAGACTTCAATTTCGAAAAATTAGATCGTGCTATTGAGCCCATGTCATTATTTATGAGCAATCAAAAAAATGTTCGATATGCCTATTTCAAAATATCGAATGCTGATATTTCAACCACAGTGGATAAAATAGAAAAAGTTTGGAAAAGTCTAGAACCGAATGCTGAGTTTTTGGGCTCCTTTCTGGATGAGAATATTGATCGAACCTTAAAGAGAGAAAAAACAATGATCACAATTATCACAAGTGGTTCTTTGATTGCGATCATACTAAGTTGTATTGGTTTGCTAGCAATCTCGTTGTTGGTAGTCAATAAACGTACCAAAGAAATAGGAGTAAGAAAAGTTGTGGGGGCCAGTGTAACCTCCTTAATCCTGCTGTTGGCCAAAGACTTTTTGAAACTTGTGGTTATTGCCTTTGTTCTTATTGTCCCAATAGCCTGGTGGTACTCTGATCGATGGTTGCAAGAATACTCATATAGAATGGAATTAAGTATTTGGTTTTTTCTAGCGGCAGGAATATTAGCCCTCGGAATTGCCTTGGTCACTATAAGCTTTGGAACTATAAGGGCAGCTCTGCAAAACCCAGTGAAGAGTTTACGAACTGAGTAATGAATAGTAAAGATTAAAATAAACAATCATGTTTAACAATCATATTAAAATCGCATGGAGGGCCCTTTTAAAACACAAAGCATTATTTACCATTAACATCCTTGGTTTATCCATAGGTGTTGCTGCCGCATTGATCATATTTCTTTTTGTCTCAGACGAGTTAAGCTATGATCGTTTTCACAGAAATTCTGATCAGATCGTTCGAGTGGTGCTTAAAGGGAAGATGAATGGAGAAGTAATTAAAGAAGCGGCCACTCCAGGTCCTGTTGGGCCTACCTTACAAGAAGAATTCCCCGAAGTATTAAAAGCAACACGTCTAAGACCACAGGGGACTCCTCAAATAACCTATAAAAACAATACTTTTAGAGATCATAAATTTGCATATGTAGATTCCAATTTCTTTGAAGTATTCACCGTGCCTTTCCTTAAAGGAGATTCAAAAACAGCTTTAAAAGAACCAAATACCATTATCATCACCCAAGAGTTAGCTTCGAAATATTTTGGAGAGGAAAATCCAATAGGGCAACTACTTGATTTCAAAGAATGGAAGCAACAGTTTAAGGTAACGGGAGTAATGCAACAACTGCCCCAAAATTCTCATTTTCATTTTGATGTTTTTGGGTCTATGGAAGGTGTTGCTGATGCAAAAGAGGCCAGGTGGATAGTATCAAACTACCATAATTACTTACTTCTTGATAATAGTTCTGAAAGTAAAGCGATCGAAAATAAATTACCAGGTATTGTGGAGAAATATATGGGTCCACAGATAAAAAAAACTTTGGGTATGACCTATGAAGAGTTCAAAGACGGTAATGAGATAGGACTATTTCTACAACCACTCACTGATATTCATCTTCATTCAGACTTCGCCGATGTTTCTAATCTCGAACCAGGAGGTGATATAAAAACAGTATATATTTTTAGTGCCATTGCCATATTTATTTTAATAATTGCGTGCATCAATTTCATGAACCTATCTACCGCTGCGGCATCCAAAAGAGCCAAAGAAGTGGGAGTAAAGAAAGTTATGGGATCATCTAGAAGCGAATTGATCAGACAATTTTTGATAGAATCATGTATAGCGACAATGATAGCCATGTTTTTGGCAGTGATCATTGTTATTTTGACATTGCCATTATTTAATAATCTATCAGGTAAGACATTAGATATGGCGTATATTCTGGATCCAAAACTTCTATTATACTTTGGATTTTTGGGAATCTTTATCAGTTTTTTAGCAGGGAGCTATCCGGCTTTTTTCTTGTCATCATTTAAACCAATTATTGCGCTCAAGAATACCTTTAAAAATACAGGTAAAACCAAAGGTATACGCAGTGGATTGGTTGTTTTTCAATTTATGATATCGGTGGGACTTATCATTGCAACCTTAGTGGTAGATCAACAAATGGCGTTTATACAAAACAAGGATATAGGATACCAAAAAGACCAAATACTGGTATTACGAGATTCTTGGATGCTGGGAGCAAATGAAGAAGTTTTTAAAGAGCAATTGGCCAAAGATCCCAGGGTTTCTAGTATAACGATGTCAGGGCATATTCCAGCAGGACCTACATATACGTATATGACGCGTATCTATGCAGGTCAAAATTCTGAGGCAGTCAGAAGAAGTGTCGTGTATAATATTGATGAACAATACATTCCTACCTTGGGGATGGAACTTGTTGCCGGTAGGAATTTTTCTAAAGACTTTGGTTCTGAATCTAAAAATATGATTATCAATGAGACTTCTGCAAGGATTTTAGGATTTACAAATGACGCCGTTGGAAAAACAGTAACCATGGCAATCAACAATGAAGGCGGTACAAAAACATATACAATAATAGGAGTTGTAAAGGATTTTCATTTTAACTCGTTACATGAACCTATTGATCAATTAATTATGCTCCATGATAAGAGTTCAGGGCTGATTATAAGAGCAAAAACAGCCGATATGTCTGCACTCATTGCAAGTGTACGGCACTTATGGAATAGTTTTAACACCAGCGAACCCTTTTCTTATGGATTGCTTGATGAGTTATATAATCAAACGTATATCAAAGAACAAAAAATGGGTGCAATCCTCAGAATATTTGCCTTGCTTACCATCTTTGTGGCCTGTCTTGGCTTATTCGGACTCATAACTTTTACGGCAGAACAGCGATTTAAAGAAATCGGAATCCGAAAAGTATTAGGATCTAGTGTGCCGCAAATCATCACGATGCTGTCCTCTGATTTTCTAAAATTAGTACTTATTTCATTTTTGATCGCATTTCCGTTAGGATTTTATGTGATGAATATATGGCTGGAAGATTTTGCTTATCGTATTCAAATACAGTGGTGGATATTTGCTTTGGCAGGCTTAATTACAATAGGTATTGTATTTATGACTATAAGTTGGAAAAGCTTTAAAGCAGCATCTATGAATCCGGTGAATAGCTTACGTACAGAATAATTCTTTTTTCCCTGGAACTTGAATATTTAATGAATAATAAATTTCAGAAAACTTAAATTAATATGTTACTACAACTAAATAAAGTATCAAAATGGGTACAATCAGGAGGTCAAAAAGTTTACTTATTAAAAAATATTGATCTTTGGGTGCATGAAGGAGATTTTATCTCGATAATGGGGCCATCGGGATCTGGAAAATCTACCCTGCTCAATGTCATCGGGATGCTTGATAGTTTTGATGAAGGAGAATATACTTTTCTTGAAGACCCAGTACATACATTGAAAGAAAAACATCGCTCGAATTTATACAAGCAGTATATAGGTTTTGTGTTTCAGTCGTATCATTTGATTGATGAGCTAACAGTAAAAGAAAACCTTGAAATGCCTTTGTTGTATAAAAAATATGGGGGGTCAGAACGTAAAGCATTAGTGGCTGATATGCTGGATCGTTTTAATATCGTGGGTAAAAAAGATCTTTTTCCTGCTCAGTTAAGTGGTGGGCAACAACAATTGGTAGGTATTGCCAGGGCACTTATTGCTAACCCCAAACTTATCTTAGCAGATGAACCCACCGGGAACCTGAATTCTAAACAAGGGGAGGAGATTATGGAAATATTTTCAGGGCTTAACAAAGAAGGTGTAACCATTATCCAGGTAACGCATTCCGAAAAAAACACTTCCTATGGTTCTAGGATTATTAATTTGTTGGATGGCGGAATAGTGTAAATAATACCAGTTCTTATATGAAGTTACTGATATACGAATTGAACTATTTTGATTTTAGGCTAGGTAAAAAATTTATGGATAGCCATAGCTATCGATCAATTTTATAACGAAGCATCAAGTCAAAAGAGACAATTTTATACGGTAATTTCATGTGAGAAATGGTATAATAACATTGCTAATAGGATACTTCCCCTATAATAGGGGAAGGTGTTTCACATTTTGTGAAACGGAAGGGGTGATTCACGTTATATTAAAATTATCTTTTATTTTTGCTAAAACAGAAGGAAGATGATCGAAAACCATGTAATTTTCAAAACGAACTACTGTAAAACCTAAATTTTCTAATTCTTGATCTCTATTAAAATCTTTTTCTTGAGATTTATTATTTTTATGGACCTCCCCATCCAATTCAATAATTAATTTTTCTTTGGCACAATAGAAATCAACAATGTAGTTTTTAATACTATGCTGTCTTCTGAATTTTCTTCCCCCTAATTTTTTGTTTTGAAGATAGTTCCATAAAAAGGCTTCTGCAGAAGTAATATTTTTTCGAAGTTCTCTACGATACGTTTTTAACTCAGGTTTGTTGTGTAATTTTTTCTTCATTTTATACTCAGTTCTACCCTTTCCGACCCGCTTTTGAGCGGGCCACCTTTCCCTTTCAAGGGAAAGGAACATTTTTGTTTAACCAAGTTACTCCATTACAGGAGCAACAGTAAACTGTCTAATTGCGGCATTAGGTTCAATGATATTATATCCTTTCCAGAATTCGGGATTATACTGTGATAAATATTCTGGTTTAATAGATGTATTCTCCTGACTACTATTGTAATCGGCTTCACTTATTTGTTTTGCGTCAAAGACTACGATTTCATATTTATTGACATTACCAATACCAGCGTCAATTTCTAGAGCCAACTCATTTTGCTTACGTCTTCCTTTAACATGTTTATTTTTTTCGATAACTTTCAATGGGCGATCCACTCCAAAAATATTACCCTTTATTTTTTCCAGATATTTTACAGTGTATTTATTATCTGGTCCTTTAGTAAAAATAGTAGTTCCTTTGTAAACATTCTCTTTATAACTAAGTCCCAAAAGTCTGAAGTTTCTAAGTAGCTTTACATTTTCATAATCAACACGCATAATTGCAAAGTTTTCTGTGTTTACATAAAGAGTTCCCTTAAAATCTTCTTTTCGCTTGGGCGAAAAATCGATAATATATACGCTGCTATCATCCATATAAGTATAATCTACCAGTTTAAACTCATAACGATTGGATTTACGAATAAAATTCAGCGTAGGATCTTCCTGAAAAAACATATTTTTAAAAAGCCCCTGAATGGCCGATCTTCTATACTTTAAGAAATGACTCTTATCTTCTTTTTTGTCATCCAGCTCTTCTTTGGCTGCGGTAGCTTCGTCATTATTTTCGAGGATCGAATCCACCTGTACTTTGGTACCAAAGATTCCCGATTTTATTTTTAGGTATGAATCGGGTCTTACGTTTTCTTTAAAAATTTTTTCTAATCTTTCTGACAATGCTTCCATAGATCCCGAATTATTTTTGTCATACAATTCTGCTGCCTTGATGATATTAATTTTCCGTTTTTCGGGACCCCCATAATAATCACATAGTGTTTCTGTATAATACTCAGATTTTCTGGGGATGAGCTTGGTAACACTATCTATAAATTGTTTGTTGAGTTCTTCGATAGTTGATTTTTTGAATTCAATATCAAAAGTATTTAAGGAGTTAAATTCTGATTGCCTGAAGAATAATCGCTTTTGGGTCAAATCAAAGTGGTAATTCTGTTCTAATCGCTCTTCAACATTCTCGATGATTTCATCTACGGTAAGTTTTTTATTAGATACAAAAACACTTTTAAGAGCTATGGCTTTAGGGGCAATATAAATAATGCTGTCTGTAACATTTTCGACTGCTAATCCTATTTTTTCATACCCCATCGATGAGATATAGATTGAATCGATTTCTTTAGAAATATTATCTAATGTAATACTAAATCGACCTTCTTCATTGGTGATGATACCTTGATTTTCTGAAACTTGCACAGTAGCATAGGGTATAGGTTCGTTGGTTTTTTTATCAACTACTTTTGAAGTTATGGTTTGTGCACTAGTTATTGCTGTGCATAAGAATACTAGAATAAATGCATCGATTGTTTTGTGTGTCATGATTTGAAATTTGGTTCAAATTAGTATGTATATCTAAAGACGACTTTCTAAGCAAGAAAGTTGCCTTTGGTTTTAATAAAAATAAGACTGAAAAGGAAAGTGTTTGTTACAGAGGCAGTTAATTAAAATAAAAAAGACGAGATCGATCTTTTAATTTTGCGTTTAGAAGATAAAAACACTACTAAAGTTCTTTGTCAAAAACCTGAATAATACTATCACACTGCGCAATACCTTTTTTGGTGGCAGTAATTTGTATACTGTAAGATCCTCCTAAACTTTGAATAATTCTTTTCAATAACTTTTCATCATCAAAAGGAAATTCGTTATTCGCCATTTTATCAAAATCTGAATGGTAGATATAATAGCTTCCCAGATATTCTCTATGAATAATTTCTTGGCGCTCATAGGCTTTCATTACTTTATGTAAATCCCCAGAGTAGTATTTTTGTATTGCTGATTTTAGTTTCAAGTCATCAAAAAGTTTCAAGTCTCCTGAATTAATGAGCGTTTTATAAGTAATATCTTGAGGAATAAATTCAATTAACGGAGAGATCTTAAATATCTTTTCTAAAATACTCATTTTGTCTTGAGCGTTTGTGTTCAGAAAAGGAGAGATCTCTCGAGCTTCTTTTTGAAAATCTATTAAGGTTTGCAGATTATCTTCTAAAGCTTTTTTGTCGGTTTTAATATCATTTTTCAGATTTTCGAGATACGCCATTCTCAGTTTGTTGTCCTTACTATTTTCAGAGCATTTGTTTAAACTAAAAGCGATTGTTATACCTATAATTACAATTAGAGTTTCTCCTAGTGCGTATTGCCAATTGATTTTTTTCATTTGATGATTCAAATTTTAAATATCAAGGATAAGGTACTAATTAAATTCATCATGAGTTTAATAGCATGAAAAATCCCAATCAAAACAGCGTTGTTTTGATTGTGGATTCGGACCTTCCATTAACTATAGTCGCATTTTTATTCTATAGCTTTTAAGTTATCGTTAGAATTTCTGTCGATCAATTTGTTATAAGGGTCAATCCCAGCTTTTACCGGTTTTTGGTCGGTAACCATTGTAAATGTATTCTCTCCCGGTTGTAACCATTTACGCTCTAAATAGTACGGATTTTTCAAAGGCACATCTTCTTCATTTGTAATATCTTCGCCAAATAACCCAATTTCAATATAATTAGGTTTATCATCGGTTCGCTCTTCTTTTCCTTCATTATCGTAATAGATTTTTTTGGTGTCTACTGTGAAGGTAGTTTCATATCTGCCGTTATCTAGTTTTTTGGACGTTCCGGAAACAACTCGGTTCTCGTACATGACAATCTTTTTAAAACCATCTTCTACACTATATTTTAAAGAATCGGGCGTAATAGAATAAATCGCATCGAATAGATTTTCTGAAGTAGGATATACTCCCTTTTCGAAATGCTTATATTCATTCAAAAAGTTCTTAAGCGCTTGATTCATTCTATCTTCTCCAATTAGATCTTGAAGTTCATACATAATCATAGATCCTTTACGATACCAGATATGAGGACCATACTCTACATTAAGTAATGATCTTTCTGGTTTAAAACTTAATGCTCTGCTTCTTAGGTAGTCATCCAAAGAATACTTTAAGAAGTTTTTAATACCGTTTTCCCCGTACTCATGCTTCATAGTCATAAGGGACGTATACTCTGCTAAGGTTTCAGAAATAATATTAGCCCCAGATGTTTTACTAGGAGTAACGATATGGCCCCACCATTGGTGCGCTACTTCATGTGCTGTAACTCTAAATGCATAATTAAAATCTTCTGCTTTATCAAAATTAGCAACGAATCCAAAATCCTCAGAATAGGGTATAGTGGTAGCAAAAGATTGTGCAAAAGTAGAATGCCCTGGAAATTCTACAATACGTAATACAGAATTGGGATATTCATAGAAGTTCTTAGAACAGTAGTCTAAAGCAACTTTGGCACCATGAATGAAATAATCAAGATTACGCTTATGTTTTGGTGAATGATAGATTTCTATAGCTACTTTTTTTCCGCTGGGAGCAGTCCAACTTGATTTTTCTATATCGTATCTTGCTGAAACCACGTTAAAAAACAGGTCTGTTTGTGATTCTAGTTGGTAATGATAATAAGCACGGTCGTTTTCTTGCCATTGTTTCACTAATTTTCCAGGTGCAAGAGCCGTTTGATCAATTGCAGTACTTACGACTGCCTCAAAATTAATGTAATTGGCATCTTCATTAAATAAATTTTTCTTTAGAGCCGTAGAATCCGTTCTGGGCGGGTAGAGGTAGTCTAATTTTTCTAAACCATTTTTAATACGCACTCCGTTATCGATCAAACTCCTTTCATAATGAAACCTGGGAAATATGGAGTTATTAAAGAAAGATCCATTATATAACACCTGGGTTTCCCTGGCATTGGCAAACCCTTTAGTTTCGGCAGTTACTTCTATGATAAGCGAGGCTTTTTCCTGGGGTTGTATGGCATTGGGTAATTTGTAGAAATACATTCTATATACCGAGTCTGTTAGAGTAGGAGTAATTTCCTGTCCGTTATACATTACTTTTTTCAATGTAAAATGTTGCCCGGGATACTGTACTTCTAGTAATAAGGTGTCTATAGCTTTTTCGTGAGGGTTGAAAATTTTAAATTCGCCTCTGGCTTTTAGATCTCTTTCTTTAGGGAAAACATCAATGTATGCCTTCAGGTCGGTTACGATAGGATGTTCTTTGCCAATATATTTTGCGTATTTTTTTTCGGCATCTGCATCTACTTTTTGGGCATAATTTCCATCTTGTATAGTGTTTACTATTTTTAAATTATAATAGCTATACCCCGTTACCGATGCGAATATGAGGATTATGGTTATGGTTGCCAAAATTGTATGAGAATCGAAACGTTCTTTGGCTAATGACAATCTTTCTTTAACAGAAGAAAAGAATCCTCTTGTCCAGAACACTTTACCAATCATCATTAGTATAGCCGTAAATAATGTCCAATATAAATTAAGCCAGGTAATTCCAGTAAGATAGTGTCCAAAACTATTAAGATCACTTATAAAAAATGGAGTAGGCTGGCCAAAAACGAGTAAGGGATTATTGCTTTTAAATCCAAAAGTCACCAACAAAGGCAAACCAACATAAAGTAATATCACAATAAAGTGCCCTAAGAATTTATTATTAACCAGGACATGAATAAAAAATGCTAACAGCACTGTCATGATTAATCCTGGAAATAAAATGACAAAATTATATATGAAATACATATCCAATTCATATACAAAATAACCACTGAAGGTTTGAAATAACATTCCTACGATAATATTGGTTAGAGCAAGGATTATCGATATTCCAAGAAGGGCAATAATTTTAGAAAAATATAAACTCGAATCACTAATTGGCAAAGCATCATAAAATACAAAGGTTTTATTTTTTCGAGTTCTATGCACGGCTTCTCCAGAATAAATTATTAAAATTATAGCCGAAAACAAGGAGATACCTCCTGATGCAAAAAGCGCAACATATCTGGTAAGGGGTAGGTTAGGAGTGCCATACGTTTCATTTGCCAGAAAAATCGTTACTAGTGAAATTATAATACCGATGGTTAATAGAATGATGAATACAGGATCTTTAACAATAGACAAAAACTCTATTTTGCTTAAAGACCATAGTTTTTGTCTTTCTGTGCTCTTCGAAAAAAATTGAGTAACAGAAGTTACCAAAGATCTTTGGTAGGGACCACTATCGGTTTTCTTCTCTTTTTTTCCTGAAACTAAAAACTTTTTATAATTAAATTTGAAGAGTGTAATTAGAAAAAATAAAAGACCGATGGCTAACCACAACAATCTATTCAATAAAAACTTGCCATAGATTGGCAATTGATTTGAATTTAATTCGGCAATGGACCAATACTTTTTGATGAAGCTAAACGCTTCACCGCCAAAAGGATCAAGATATATACTCATCCATTGGTTGTCTAAATTCCCCAGTAGACTTTCTGACAAAGTGTTCAATAAAAATAGACAAATTCCACCCAAATAGATAATTGGCATTTTTTTAAAGAAAGCCATCAAAGAGAAAAATAAGGAGCCCACCAAAAGTGCATTGATTTGCAGTATAAAAATAAATGGCAATAGGTATGAAGATAGATTATAATTGGTATATGTTCCATAATCTGGTCTTTCCAGAAAATCACCGATACCAAAACCCATCATAACACCGATCACAATACCAACGTTAAGAAGGGTAGCAATAGAGAAGCTGCCCAAAAACCTACCCAATATATATGATTTTTGAGTGATAGGAAATGTAAAATAGGTTTGAGCTGTTTTATGATCATGATCTCTGTAAATAGGAACACCCATAATAGCTGCATAAAAGAAAATACTGATCACCGATATTGCGGTCATTACGTTAGCGATCTTTGTGGGGCTATTTACAAATTCTGCGGTAGAAGATCGCTGTAAAGCAGCAAATAGAATGGCAAGACCAATACCTAAGGCAAAATAGATCCAGGTTGCTGGTCTTTTTAGCCTATAGTGGAGTTCGAATATAAATACTTCTTTCATATAGCTGCCTCCTGCTCTTGTTTTTTGTTAATACAGTAGAAGTAAAAATCTTCAAGATCATTGTCTACAATTTCAAATCCTTCACCCGGATTTGATTCACTGTATACATTCACATAAAATTGTCCACCTCTTAGATAATTGGACAGTACGGTAAAATCGTTTTCAAGGATTTCTAATTCAGATTTCTCAATATGTTTTCTGTAAACTTTACCACGTAATGTGTCTGACAATTCTTGCGGATTTCCTTCAATCAAAATTTTACCTTCATTAAATACGGCCATTCTTTGACATAGATTGGTTACATCATCTACAATATGGGTACTTAGAATCACCACTGCATTTTCTCCCAACTCACTTAATAGGTTATGAAAGCGATTACGCTCTAATGGATCAAGACCAGCGGTAGGCTCATCAACAATAATTAATTTAGGACTACCAAGTAATGCCTGCGCGATCCCAAAACGTTGTCGCATACCTCCTGAAAAATCGCCTAGATTTCGATTTCTAAACGGATATAAGTTTACTTTATGAAGTAAGTCGGCTACGTAGTCTTTTCGTTCACTCTTATTTATGATACCTTTAACCTTGGCGATATGATTAAGCATCATTTCTGCAGATACCTTTGGGTATACACCAAAATCCTGAGGAAGATATCCAAGTGTTTTTCTTATCTCATCAGGCTGCTTAAAAACGTCGATGCCATCAAACTGAATGTTGCCAGAGTCTGCTAATTGTAAAGTAGCGATGGTTCGCATTAATGTAGATTTTCCGGCTCCGTTAGGTCCTAACAGACCAAACATTCCCTTTTCAAGATTCAAGTTGACATCTTTTAAGGCCTGAGTGCCATTGGGATAGGTTTTATTCAAATTTTTTATAGTAAGCATAGAGTTAATTTTAAAGGCATATGCAGTTTTAAAGTTAGTACTTCTTGTTAAGGTTTTGTTACAATGATAGCCATGTTTTTTAAATAAAGTTAGCTTTAAAGATGCGTTTATTAACGATAATGTATAATAGATATTATGAGTATCTTTACTTCGATTAATTTATTATTAAGAATGCAACTACTTCGCAGAAACAGACGACTTAGAACTAATGAAGCGATTCGTTCCTTGATTAGAGAACATACAATTACTCCAAATGATTTTTTAGTTCCCATTTTTATTGTAGAAGGAAAAGGTATTAAAGAAGAAATTCCTTCTATGCCTCGCTATTATAGATATAGTTTGGATATACTTAAAAAAGAAGTTAAAGAACTTTGGTCCTTAGGTTTAAAATCGGTGCTACTGTTTGTAAAAGTGCCTGATGAGCTTAAGGATAATAAGGGTACTGAAGCATTAAATGCTGATGGCTTGATGCAAAGAGCTATTAAAACAGTAAAAGATGCAACACCAGATATGTTGGTCATGACTGATGTAGCTCTAGATCCATACTCGTCATACGGGCACGATGGGATTGTTGACGATGGATATATTGTAAATGATCAAACGTGTGAAGTGTTGGCACAGATGTCATTATCTCATGCACAAGCAGGAGCAGATTTTGTAGCCCCTAGTGATATGATGGATGGACGTATTCTGGCTATTCGCGAATTGCTGGAAAAAGAAAATTTCAAGAATACTGGTATCATGAGCTATAGCGCCAAATATGCTTCGGCATTTTATGGCCCTTTTAGAGATGCATTGGATTCTGCACCGGGATTTGGAGATAAAAAAACATATCAGATGGATTTTGCCAATCGTGATGAAGCCATCAAAGAAACGATTATGGATGTCGAAGAAGGTGCTGATATTGTAATGGTAAAGCCAGGTATAGCATACTTAGATTTGGTTAGAGATGTCAGAGATAGTGTAGATGTGCCGGTAGCAGTGTATCAGGTAAGCGGAGAATATGCTATGTTGAAAGCAGCTGCAGAAAAAGGATGGCTGGATCACGATTCAGTAATGCTGGAACAGATAATGGCTTTTAAAAGGGCTGGAGCACATATCATTGCAAGCTATTTTGCCAAGGATGTGGTGAAGCTTTTGGGTTAGAATAATATAAAATCAAGACTTATGGTAAGTAGAGAGAGATTATATAGGACATTCGGTGAGTTGTTATACGTAGTTGCCATGAGCGATGGAGTTATACAGAAGGAAGAAGTCGAAACCCTGGAAAAGATTTTAAAAGGACATCCAAAGGGTAAAGAAATTAAATGGTCTTTTGATTATGAAAGTGCCAACCAAAATAATGTCGAAACGCTGTACAAAAAAGTTATTGAGGTATTTTCTGATAACGGCCCCGATGTAGAATACGATTTTATGATCTATGCACTTACCGAAATAGCCGAAGCCAGTAAAGGGATTGATCCTAAAGAGGAAAAAGTGATCACCAATTTTTCTAAGGATCTATTAGAACGATTTTTAAAAGATATAGAAAAAATCAAAGAAAAATACACATAATACATTCACTGTAAATGCAAAAAACAACTATCATACTCATCACTTTGGCCTTATTTGCAGTAAGTTGTCAATCTGAAAAAAAAGAAAAAGAAGATATTAAGATTGGAACAAAGAAAAAAGAAATTTCTGCTTTTGATACAGGAAAGAAAATTTTTAACGGAAAAGGTAAATGCTATACCTGCCATAAAATAGATAAAAAGTCCATTGGACCGGGGGTGCATGAAATTGTAAAAATCTATAAAGAACAAAATGCAGACCTGATCGCTTTTTTAAAACAAGAAGCAGAACCGATCGTTGATCCAGAAACCTATGCGGTTATGAAAACAAACTTTGCCATCATTAAAACATTTTCTGAAGAAGAGCTCAAAGCATTAGAAGTTTACATGACAGAAGTAAGTGAACAATAATGATCACAATACATTTCAAAATCCGTACTTTAGTATCATATTTATAAACAATGACCTTACTTATAATATACGCAGTAATTTCTATTTTTTTTTCGTTTCTATGTTCAATTTTAGAAGCCGTACTGCTTAGTGTTACCCCAACATTTATTAACGTCAAGAAAAAGGAAGGCAAACCTTATGCCACCATCTTAGAAAACCTTAAAAAAGATGTAGATCAGCCTTTAATTGCGATACTAACTCTTAATACTATTGCTCACACCGTTGGTGCAATTTTGGTTGGAGTACAAGCAGAACAATTGCCATATAAATTCGAAATACTTGGAGTAAATATAGTAGGTGTGGTATCAGCAATTATGACCATGTTAATCTTGGTAGTTTCTGAAATCATACCAAAAACTATAGGGGCTACATTCTGGAGGCAATTAGCAAATTTTACCTCAAAAGCTCTAGTGATTTTAATCGCTCCACTTAAATATACAGGAATATTATGGTTGCTTCAACTTACTACTAAGTTAATAGGAGGTAAAGGACATCATGGATCAGTATTAAGTAGAGAAGATTTTACAGCGATGGCAGATATTGCTCAAGAAGAAGGAGTTTTTGAAGAGTCAGAATCAAAAGTGATTAAGAATTTACTTACGTTTAAAGAAGTTTTGACAAAGGATGTGATGACACCTAGAACTGTTATGAAAATTGCTTCAGAAGAGACCACCATAGAAGAGTTTTTCAAGGAAAATCAAAATCTTCGGTTTTCCAGAATACCGGTTTATAAGGATAGAGCAGACAATATAACAGGTCAGGTTTTAAAAGATGAGGTTTTCAAAGAAATGGCGAATCAGAATGGTCAGAAAACTCTGGCAGAAATAAAGAGACCGATTTTATTCACTCCTAGAAATTTACCAATCCCAGAATTGTTTAATGAATTGATACAATCTAAAAATCACGTCGCATTAGTGGTAGACGAATATGGATCTGTAAATGGTCTGGTGACTATGGAAGATGTGATAGAAACCCTTTTGGGATTAGAGATTGTAGATGAGAGTGATACCGAAACTGATATGCAGGTACTTGCTCGAAAAAATTGGGAAAACAGAGCCAGAAAACTTGGGATTTTGGAAGATAAAGATGAATAATGAGTGATGATGTCTTCATAGAAACTCCGTTAGGCATAGCTATAATTTCTGGTGATAAAGAGGGAGTTTGCCGTGTTTCAGTTGGTCAAGAATCTCCTGATAGGCCTTCCAAAGAGATTCCTTCTCATTTAAAAGAGGCTGCTTCACAACTCCTGGAATATTTTAATGGTCAGCGTACCACTTTCGACTTAAAGCTTAATCCCTCAGGAACTGATTTTCAGAAAAAGGTCTGGAAAGAATTATTAAGTATTCCTTTCGGAAAAACAACTACATACCTTGATATGGCTAAGCGATTGGGAGATCCAAAATGCATACGTGCTGCCGCGTCTGCTAATGGCAAAAATCCATTATGGATTATTATACCGTGCCATCGTGTAATTGGCAGTGATGGTTCTCTTACAGGATACGCAGGTGGTTTATGGAGAAAAAAATGGTTATTGGATCATGAAAATCCAGTAAAGCAACAATCATTGTTTTAAAGTTTGGCCCACGAGGTGATTTTTCTCTTAAGGTAACATATTTTTCATCCTGGCGCAGGCTGGAATTCACTTTTCAAATCTTAACATATTTTTATCATGGAGTATCATGAGTTAAATGAAAGCAATCTAATTACGACAGGTCTACTTCACAAAAGTTATTTTTTTCAGTTTCAAAAAATGAAACTGATATATTTTATAATTGCATGCTTAAGCGTTTCATTTTTTTAATTAAATTGTCGTGAATTCATTTTTATTAATTAAACTCTCGTATGCGAATCTTCAAAAAATTTCTTAAAGGACTCTTAGCTATCGTTATCTTATGTATTCTCTTATTATATGTTTTTGATAGTGAATATATTTTAAAAGGGGTACGAGTAGTGTATATGACTGGTCATAACACAGCGTATCTCGATGATTATACGCATTTTGAAAATCGTACTATTGAAAAGGGTACAGCTGATATTCCGTGGGCACTGCATGAAGATTACAATACCGTTACATCTACAGATCGATTAAATAAGATCAATGAAGAGTTAGGTACAGTGGCATATTTGATCATTAAAAACGATAGCATTTGGTATGAGAAGTATGCTGATGGCTTTGGTGTCGAGTCTAAAACTAATTCTTTTTCAATGGCCAAAAGTATGGTCACGGCAATGCTGGGAAAAGCTATTATGGAGGGTTATATTAAAAGCCTGAATCAACCGCTGGGAGATTTCTTTCCCGAGTTTTCTGAAGGCTTGGCAACAAAGACTACGGTAGGAGACCTTTCTTCGATGTCTTCTGGTCTTAACTGGGAAGAAAGCTATAAAAGTCCGTTTTCTATTACTGCCAAGGCATATTATGATACCGATATACGAGAGGTGCTACTTGGATTAGAAGTGGTAGAAGAACCAGGAAAGGAGTTTAAGTATTTGAGTGGTAATACGCAATTGTTGGGTATGGTGATCGAAAAAGCAACAGGAAAAACTTTATCTGAGTATCTAAGCAAAAGTTTCTGGAAACCCATGGGAATGGAGCAAGACGCTATCTGGCAATTAGACAGTGAAGATAGTGGAATGGAAAAAGCATACTGCTGTGTGGCCAGTAACGCTAGAGACTTTGCACGTTTTGGAGTGTTATTCAAAAACAAAGGTGTTTTTGCAGGTAAACAATTATTACCAAAAGAGTTTATTGAACTGGCCACCAAAAAAAGATTCAAAAAAGATGATATGTATGGTTATGGTTTTTGGTTGTCTGATCATTTAGATAAGAAAATATTTGCTATGCGCGGTATCTTGGGGCAATATGTGATTTGTATCCCCGAAGACGATGTAATTATTGTTAGATTAGGACACAATAGAGGCCAGTTTGTAGATGGAGAATCATTTACCCATGATTTTTTTGTCTTTGTAGAAGAAGCTTATAAAATGCTACAGAATGCTTCATAAATTAAACCTTGAACACATATTATTTTTGGATATAGAAACCGTTTCTGAACATAGTGATTTCGAGAGTTTGAGTGATGAAATGAAATATCTCTGGGCAGATAAGACTAAGTATCAACGCAAAGAAGAGTTCTCTCCCGAAGAATTTTATGAACGTGCCGGTATTTGGGCAGAATTTGGAAAAATTGTATGTATTTCTGTTGGATATTTTACCTTTAAAGGTGAAAAAAGGTCCTTCAGAACGACATCATTTTATGGAGCAGAAAAACAATTGCTGTTAGATTTCAAAAGTCTTATAGAAACACATTTTAGTAGCCCACATCATCTGCTTTGCGCTCATAATGGAAAAGAATTTGATTTTCCTTACATCGCTCGCAGGATGATTATTCATAATATTGCTTTACCCTATAAGCTGAATCTTTTTGGTAAAAAACCTTGGGAAGTACCACATCTGGATACCTTAGATCTATGGAAATTTGGTGATTATAAACACTACACTTCTTTGAAATTACTAACCAATATTTTAGGGATTCCTTCACCTAAGGATGATATTGATGGTAGTCAGGTTCGAGAGGTGTATTATGAAGATCAGGATATTGATCGAATTATTATGTATTGCGAAAAAGATACGGTAGCTGTAGCACAGATCTTACTTCGTTTACGGCAAGAAGAATTACTCTGTGATGAAGAAGTGATTTCTGTATAATCTACTTACATAATTCAAAAAATATCCCTCACCTTTTGAGTGAGGGAATTTCAAGTAATTATATGCCAGTCGTGTCCCCCAACAAACTCGAATTTCTATGTTCAAGTTGATTCCCTTCGATATAATTACAAAGCAAGCAGGGTAGAAAATAAATAAAAACCCTACAAAAAATTTTATGATATTAATTGATGGAGTAAATAGCCAAATCAAAATTAAGCTTCTGGTTTCTGTGAAGAAATTGATACTGCGAATATATAGATTTATTTTAAAATGAAAGGTCAATTATTAACATTTTTTTAAGTTTTGTTGATTCTTTATATGCTATTATTAAAGTTTTGGAACAGGACTAGTTTTCTAAATTATTTTCTGCAGTACCGGATTAAATGCTTTTGAAGCTACTATTACTTTATCCCCAATTTTCAGGTCTGTAACTTCAGATTCTTGAGCAATCACCTTTACCACATTAGTGCCTATTAAGACAGTTACTATATATACTACTTCTTCTTGTTGTATTTCGATTACTTCGCCTGTAAATCTAAATTTGGCGCTCATTTGATGTGTTGTGAAGATTTCTGTAGGCGTTCCTGATTGGATAATTTTTCCTTTTTCTAGGACATACACCTGATCAGATAATTTAATAATTTCTCCGATATCATGACTCACTAATACTGTAGTTAGGTTATATTCCTTGTGAACCTTTAGAATATAGTCCTGTAATTTGACCCGCATTTTTGAATCCAAAGCTGATAAAGGCTCGTCAAGTAAAAGTATTTCAGGTTTTCGTACTAAAGCTCTGGCTAGAGCAACGCGCTGCTGCTGTCCCCCAGACAAAGTATTAGGTTTTAAATGTTGAAGTTCTCCTAATTCGACGAGATCAATTAATTCTTCGATGATGTTTTTGTCTTGATTTTTTTCAAGAGCATATTCCAAATTTTTGCGTACCGTCATATTTGGAAACAATGCATACTCCTGAAACACAAAACCTACATTTCGTTGTTGAGGTTTTAGATTGGTTTTACTATTGGTATCTAACCACTCCTTATTATTCACCACAATCTTTCCTTTATCGGGAGCAAGCAGTCCTGAGATCATGCGTAGGGTTGAAGTTTTTCCGGCACCAGATTCACCATACAATGTAATAAATTGACGTGGTTCAGTCATCAGCTGGATATCTAAAGGAATAGTGCCTTGGGCTGTATGTAACATTTTATATAGCGACAAGACAATCATTTCTTAAACTTTTTAAGGTACCCTCCATTAACGAGGTATACAGTTAATAGAATGAAAAAAGTAATGACCAGTAAGATAAGAGAGTAAGCATTAGCAGTGTCATAGTTTAACGCTTCGACTTCGTCATAAATTGCGATTGAAGCTACTTTGGTTTTTCCTGGTATATTGCCCCCGATCATTAATACTACACCAAATTCGCCAATGGTATGTGCAAAAGAAAGCACGATACCCGTGAGCAAGGCAGGTTTTATATTGGGTAATAATATTTTGAAGACTGTTTTTAGTTTTGATTTCCCAAGCACATATGAAGCTTCTTTGAGTTGGCTGGGAAGCGTTGCCAATCCAGATTGTATAGGTTGTACCATAAACGGAAGGCTATACAAAATAGAAGCAATTATCAACCCTTCAAATGAAAAGATAAGACGAAGTCCCAACCAGTCATTTAACCAGTGACCAAAAGAATTGTTCGGACTAAAAGCGACCAACAAATAAAATCCTAATACCGTAGGGGGTAATACCAAAGGCATGCTCACCAAAGTCTCAATTACAGGTTTGATTTTTGATTTTGAATAGGCTAACCAATAAGCAAGAGGAACTCCAATAACAAGAAGTAGGGCAGTGGTAATCAATGCCAACTTGAAAGTCAATATGAGTGGTTCCCAATCCATCATTGGCTTAATAGAATTTCATTGGTTTTGATCATTGCGGTTATTTCAGACCCTTTCTCTATACTTAATTTTTGTACAGCATTGCTGGTAATAATCGAAACAATTTCCCCAATTTCAGTATTGATGATAAGCTTGCTCAATAATGTTCCTTTTTCTAACTTTTTAACGGTACCCAAAATTTGATTTTGCAGGCTTATGTGTTCTGGAGACCCGGTAGTTATGACCACTTCGGTTTCTTTAAATAAGATGGTAATGGTGTTACCTATTTTGAGATATGAAGCTGTCTTAGGGGTTTCAATAATAATAGCTGTGAAAGATACATTTTTTACAATCACAGTAACCAATGCAAGACTACCATTCACTTCGATATTTGATATTTGTCCTTGTAGTGTATTCATTTTACAGGGACAAGGTATCCAAAATTTTCAAGAATTTCTTTTGATTTTGTAGAGAATAAGAATTCGTAAAATTTCATAGCAGCGTCGCTAATTTTATCTTTTTTAATGATTACTGCAGCCTGTGCAATAGGAGTATACGAAGTTGAATCTATTGAAATCCACTCGCCTTTCCCTTTCATTTGTGGAGATAGCACTACCGATTTAGCCGTAAAACCAATTTGAGCCGCTCCAGATAGGATAAATTGATTGGTTTGGGAAATACTCTCTCCAAATACTAATTTCTCTGAAATTTGATCATAAATTTTGGCATGTTTCAATACTTCGATTGCCGCCGTACCATATGGAGCTGTTTTGGGATTGGCCAGCGCGATATGCTCGATTTGATTTTGGGTTAGCAAATTAATGTCGAGCGGTACATTTTCTGAAAAAGACCAGAGTACCAAAGTACCATACCCATAGATCTTGGGAATATTGGATGTAAAACCTTTTTCATAAAGAATTTTAGGATATTTTGTGTCTGCCGAGATGAAAACATCGTATGGTGCTCCTTCTTTGATTTGAGCGGTGAGCTTTCCCGACGAACTAATGATCACATCGCAATCAATCCCGGTCTCTTGGGTAAAAGCGGCAGCAATTTCTTTCATTACAAACTGCATATTGGCCGCTGTGGCAATAGTTACTTTTCGAGAATTCGTTGAGGTACATCCAAAGGTAAAGAGTAATAAGAAGAAAGCAATAATTAGGTTTCTAAAGAGGTATTTTGAATTCATTTTGTATTCCCTTTGTTAGTCAATTTTTTCTTTGTTGAATAGGTTTGTCATTTAATGAACTTATTGTAATTATCTTAAATATACCGAAAGTTTTTCAACAACATCTTTGATCAATGTTTTTCCTTTATCTAAGACCGCAGACATTTGAAAAAAACCTTGAATCATGATTGTTATATACTTTAAATTTAATTTCCATTTCAGGAGTATTCTAGATGCATGAGGAATTGCAGCGGCTTCCTCAAAACTTAACTTATCCGGTTTTTTGATTACCGTATTTTCATGAATGCTTATATATTCGGCAAAAGTTCCAAAACCATAGCTAGATATAACTCCAAAGACAGCATCTCCAACTTTCAACTTCTTTACACTATAACCAACATTATAACCAACATTTTCTACCAAACCTGATAGTTCCATTCCGGAAATGGGATGTTTAGGTTTAAGCAACCCATACATTAGCCTGTACAAATAGGGTTTACCTCTTACAAAACTCCGGTCATAATCATTTACTGTGGTAGCCTTAATTTTTATCAGAACCTCATTTTCCTTGGAAGTAGGTCTTGCTACTTCTTTTATTGTAAGAACCTTCTGGGGAGATCCATATTTCTTAAAGACAACGGCTTTCATTTGGGTTAGGATTTGTGTACTTGGATGAGGATTCAGTCAGGCAATTGTTACACTTCAGAATTGTGCATAGCTTTTATGATTTACTCATTTCGAGTAGTTCTTTAATTTCTATCCACTCCTGTTTATCGTGTAAAGTATTGAGTCCGCTTTCAGTTAATATATGATATCGCTTCTCCCATTTTCGCCAGATGAGGACCTTAAGGATTTTTAAGCTTATTCGGTTAGAACGGTTATTTTTCATCTTCGAAAGTTCAATCGAAGCTCTATAAAGCTGCTTATTACTGATATCGCCATAAGCTTCAATTGCTTTGGTAATGTATACATTCGCAGAATCTGCCATTTTTAAAGTCACAAAGCTTTCGAATTTCTCATAATCTGCCTGAGCCTTTTGATAGGATTCTTTTACTATCGCTTGAGCTTCTTCTTCGGTAGGTGTTTGATAGTCAACCCCATGGTAAACTGCATAAACTTCTATAGGCTCTACTAGGCCTAATTGCAATCTTCTTTTATTTACTTCTGATGGATTTTTTATTGGGTAAGGAGCAGTTTCTCCCATACTTGCACCATAGATTTGTTTTTGCCAGGTTTCGCGAGCTATTCTGTCACTTAATTCTGCGTAGTGGTTGGGATCTGCATCCTCTTTTTCTATAGCCTTTTTAAGTAATGACAAACACTTTTCTTTATAAAAAACATCTGGATAATGTTGCGGGATTGCCCAAGCTATTTTAGCGCCATATTCTCCTACTAATTCATATCCCGGCCAACCGTGAATCTTAACAATACTATCTAATTTACTTTTGTTTATTTCCCATCTATTTTCTACCGGCTCAAAAAGTTGGCGATAGTCTTCTGCCGAGGCTGTACTGTCTAAAGATCGTATGTTTTCTTCATACTCACTTAGCGCAAGTTGATCTTGAGCCCACATGTTTTTCAGCTCTTCTAGTAGTTCGGGGTTTTGAATAGATTGCTGAGATGCCACTCTCCTATCATTGGTTTTTGAAATTAGGCTATCCCATCTCGGGTTATTATGAAGTGATGAAAATTCAGGAAGCGATTTTAATAATTCAGGATCATTAAATCCTGCTTCGATGGCTTTTTCAATAGCCGTAAAAGCCTTTTCATTTTCTCCATTAGGAGCATAAACGGTTGCACTCACTAAATAATTTTCCCAATTTTTTTTGGGCATGAGTTCTGTAGCTTCAAAAATCTTATCTGCAGCCTTCGTACTGCGATTTTTATTTAGGTTATGATACCCTTCCGTCAATAGAATTACCCATTCTTGAGTATCATTATTGGCCGAGGTTTTACTTTCGGTTTTGATTTTGTTTTTTCCTGTATCATTGCAACTAATTGTTATAATGGCTATAAAAAAGCTGAAAGGAAATAGTACTTGAAGTATTCTTGGATATATCATATCTAATTTAATAATATTATTTTCAAAGAAAGGATACGATTATCAATTAAAATAGAATGAAATTTGCCTTTTACACTTTATTGTATTCTTTGGGTAAGTAACCAGTTAATGATTTAAATACTCTTGTAAAATGACTTTGGTCAGCGAATCCACATAGATAGGCTATCTCGGTAATCGAATATTTCGAAGAATGTAAAAAGTCCAGCGAGTGGGCTACTTTAAGCCTTCTGGTATATTCTCCAAATGAATACTGAAAATATTTTCTGAAATTCTTTGAAATTGTAGTAGGATGGATGCCAGAATGATCTGCTAGTTCTTTTAAGCTAATATGTTCATCCCATCGATCATTTAAAAGTTCTTCTACCGATTTCATCCAGGATGGAAATTGATTGGAGCTCTTAGATTTTAAAGATTTTTCCATGAACTCCAGAAATAACATCTCAACCGCGGATGATGATTGTGAATCATTAATCTGTAATTCATTCATTAATTTTATAAAAGTAAAAGTGGTATTGTGATTCTTTTGAATAGCAAGCTCAACTTCTGATGCTGAATATCCATACCTTTTTAAAAGACCAGAGTCTAACTCTAAACTTATGTGTTTGGAAGGGAAACAGTTGTATATGTTTTTATGGATTTCATGGGAGTGGTAGAAATTAGCTGATCCAGCCACTCTTGTAATGACTTTCCCTTTTCTAAATTCAACATTACCACCATAAAGAACAAAGCTAATCATTGGTTTTTCATGAAAATGCCATTTTCCAGTATCAATAGGGTTTTTATATTCAGTAAGACCAACTAAAAAATCACCGTAATCGCGTGTGCGGTAGCTTGGGGCAAGATAATGACCCTTCTTAAGAAAAATATTATGACAATTTTGATTAGGCATTTTTTATTACTTCTTTTCAGTTCCGTTCTTAGTTTGTTCAGACCTTTCAATTCACATTGTACCTATTTTAGTTTTAGTCGTTGTATCGCCTTTTTTACAAATCAGTACGGCAAGACCAAGGGTAAGGATTATATGACCTAAAACAATAGGCATTCTGTTGTTGTAAACAAATGCTCCCAAACCAATAATAATAACTCCAATAAATGACGCTATAGACCATACAGGATATGTTCGTATTAATTTTCCGGCGTGAGTTGCTAAACCAAAATAGAACAAAGCCGGTCCAATTGTAATAAAAGGGATACGAATTGATGGTCTGCTCATTATTTGATTTGTTAAATCATTCATTCCTGTATAATCAGTTCCGTAGCTCCACCATAAGAAATCAATAGTTGCTTGTCCGATAAGAGCAACTACTCCAAGTGAAGTTAAAATTGTTGCGGTATTACTAAAAATGTTGTCTGAAAAAATATAGTTTAAAGATAAAGTCAACAATATCCCAATGAGTAACAACCAATGTACGTAATCAATTGGTTTTTGGGCTTGTATAAATTCGTTGCCTTTTAAAAGTAATATTTGATTAAGGGTTAGAAATATTAACCCAGTTATAGCACAAACTTTTAATTTCATGGGTATATTTTATAACTTTCTTAGGTTGTCTACTAAATTCAAAAACACTTATTTTATTCTAAATCTAAGCAAATTTTATTGCTCAATTGTTGAATATACTCATTTATCTATCCGACGACTTTTGGTTGAGGTTGTTACACTTGAAGTAGAGAAACATAATCGCCCTATTGAGTTATTTTAAAAAAGAGAATGGCGATACAAGCGACTAGTGCTATATAAGGTAACCAAATAGGGTAGGTTTTGATATCATTTGGGATTGCTTTTTCCCGTTTTTTTATGGTGATCAGTGCAATATTAAGGAATGTAAAAACAATAAGAATGATGAAGCTCGTTGCTTCTGCAAGACCTATCAAAGGGAAGAAAAGTGCTAAGATGAGTACGATAAGAGTAGCAAAAACAGTTGCAGCAATAGGTGTTTGGGTTTTTTTATTGACCACTGAAAAAAGTTGAGGAGCCTTTTTTTCTTTACCTAATCCATACAGAACCCTCGAGGACATTACTATTTGTACTAATGCTCCATTAAGACCTGTAAGTATGCTAATGATGATAAAAAATAAGCCCACAAGAGCTCCATCTCCCTCAATGATTTTGGCTAGTGGTGCATTTGCGACAGCAAGCACATTGGGAGTAATCGTTAACACCATGGTAGTAGCTACAAAAACATAAAGTATGGTGGTGCTAATCACGGCCCATATCATGGCTTTTGGCAAAGTATTCTTTACGTTTTTAACTTCTTCAGCCATATTTACCATATCCTCAAAACCAACGAATGCATAGAAACTTAAAAATGCACCCGACAATATTCCAATACCAGAAAAGCCTTGAGAGAAATGATAGTCCAGGTTTGAGAGTACATCTGGAATTTGACCCAGGTTTTCTCCTTTGGAAAATAAAATATAGAATAATGCTCCTACTTCAATAATAGTGATGACCAAAACAACTTTTACCGATTCGCCGACTCCCCAGGCACAAACTATCCCCATAAGTAGGACTAAAATTATGATTCCGATAGATTCGGGAACACTAATCAGGTCTTGTAGAAAACCAATTGTTGCTACAGAGAGGGTAGCTGCAGAGACTACACCAGTTAGAATCACTAGCCAACCCACTAATCCTGAAAACCATCGGTTATGAAATGCTTCTTGAACATATTTTGACTCACCTGCACTTACAGGATAGCGTGATGACAACTCCGAAAAGGTAAATACATTTAAAAAAGCTAAAATCCCAGCTATTAAAAAGGACAGGGGAGCAGCGATTCCTGCCATGCCAGCTACTTTTCCGGATAGTGCATAAAAACCACCCCCCACCATGGTACCTAATCCATAAAGGAATAGTACTGGTAATGATATTGATCTTTTTAGTTTAGCTTTGTTCATTTTTCATTTCATAACTCAATGTCGCCAATAGTCATGGATTAGCAGTAGTATGGGCATTCAATTTATCTAACCTAGATTGTCTCATGTACAAAAAAAGAGGAAAAGTAAAGGCAATTGCAACCAAAAATGTGAGTGGTATCAAAACCCACCAATATTTTATCTTTAGTTTGATAGCTTCAGGAATATACCACACAAAAAATGTGACGACCACCACTAATAAATCGGCACTCAATGATCGTGCGGGGAAAGTAGTTTTGGTTTGCGCTATAAAGTTAAGCAGCGAGGTGTCTTCAGCAGTCATATAAAACTGGATATTAAAATACCAGGTATAGCAGACACCGACAATAGCCAGAAGCAGGAAGATATATTTTAGTCTCATTTCAGAAAATTTTTCAGTTAAAGTTACTTTTTAATAGTCATTCTGAAAAAAGAAACAGAAATTCTAGAAGATATTATTGTACATGGTTTTAATACTCATAAAGTATTTGTTGATCAAAGTTTTGGATATTAAGTAACACTTGATTACCACTTACTTGCAAAGCCCCAATGTCAAAAGTCAATTCTCTGGTGATAAATGCCTCACATAGCTCCTCATTTTTTAAGGATAACCTTAGGTTTCTTTGTGGGGGTAGTGAAAATGAAACTCCGCCAGAGTCAATTAGTTTGACTTCCCAGCTATCACCATCGCATCCACCAGCACTAAAGTTGATTGTTATGCAATCATCATTGATAATAGCACTATTGATGGTTACTGGGTCTTTTGGAGCATTTTCGAATTGCGTATCGCTAACTATTATAAACTGATCGCAGGCGGTAGTTACATCATCATCACTGTTACAAGCTACTATTACAAATAATAGTAGCAGCATTCTTATTATTATTTTTTGCATGACCCTATTTTTATGGTAGATGCAAGAATTAGATATAGGTTGTGTTAAGCGGAAGTATTTAATTGTATTAAAAAAAATAACCCCCAAAACAGATGTTTCAGGGGTTTTATAAAAATTTACTTATTTATTGGCCTACTGCTTCACAAAACGTAGATTTTGTCTTCCGTCTATGTTAAGCATGTATATTCCAGCTTTTAATTCCCTTACATCGATTTTATTTGTAAAGTTTCCTTTTCCTACTACATTTCCTAGTAAGCTGTAAATTACAAACGTATGCTCTGCATTACCTTGCATAGAGATAAATAAATCTGCACTTGCCGGGTTTGGATACGCACTAATTTTAGAATCTAGTACTGGTGGTCCAGCTAGATCACTAGTCGTAGCAAACGAGGAAGTTGTACCACATGGTCCAAGGTTAGTCCATCCTGTAGATGTTCTTTCATAAAGACTTCCTTGGTATACTACACGATCACCAACTTGATAACTCTGTGTACTGCTCCACGCAGGAATCCCATCACATTGATCTACCGGTCCACTACCAGTTGAGTTGGTAAGGGATACATTGTCCAGTGCAATATCTGCTTGCCAAGTAGCACCTGTGATTCTGTTAAATCGTAACTGAACACCTCCGCCTACATAAGCAGCTAGGTCGATGTCTGCACTTTGCCAGGAGTTACCCTTGTTGCCCGTCTGGCTCCAAATGCTTGCCCATGTAGCACCTTCATCAGTACTAGCTTCTACAGCGATGCTTCCCATGTCGGTAGCCCCATACATGTGGTAGCTAAACTTGAAGCTTGCTTGTGAAGTACTTGAAAGGTCAAAACAAGGAGATGTTAAGATCGCTTGCTTATTTGGATATCCTGTTCCGTTTCCAGAGGCTTCTACAAATATGTAATATGTACCCTGAGTTGCACTAGATGGTCCGGTTCCATTTGATGGAGTGCCACTTGCATTAACAGTCCAGTCAATATCGTCAGCAGTAGACTGTGTCCATGCACCTAGCGTATTCTCAAATCCTTCGTTATAAGGGAAAGCAGTAATACCAGTAGTACAACCTGTTCCACCTCCACCACCAGCGGTAGTAACGTTAACAACATTACTTGCAGCAGATTCGTTTCCTGCAGCATCTTTTGCTACTACGGTAAATTGATATGCGGTATTGGCAGTTAAAGCGGTAACGTTTGCTGTGGTAGCGGTTACAGATCCAATATTCGCACTTCCTTGAAATACGTCGTATTCTGTTACTCCTACGTTATCTGTAGAAGCAGTCCAGTTAAGTGTCAATGTAGTTTCGGTAATATCAGATGCAGCCAATGCTGTTGGTGCTGTTGGCGCTTGCGTATCAGCAGTTGCACCACCAATTACTATGGTGTAATCTTCAACTTCACCATACTGGAAAGACTCACAAGAAGTAGGTATTCCATTATATTTCATAGACACACGCATTCTTGTATTTCCGGCTGTTGCTCCTGCAGGAACGGTAAATATTCCGCTTACTGGCGTAGTTTGCGTAGCAACCTGTGACCAAACTTGCTCACCGGCATCAGTAAAGTCTCCATTCTGATTATAATCAATCCACACAGCGTATCCTTCATTGTACGCAGTACCTGTCCAGGTTGGTGTTACAGAGATGGTATATGTGCTACCTTTCGCCAAACTAGTAGAGATAGAAGTGAAATCACTATATCCCCCAGATCCTGCACCAGAAGCATTATTGATAGTTTCTAATTGGACGTTGCCAATATATTCGTCGGCAACACTTTGTCCGTTAGAAGCACAGTATACCAATTGAAATTCTGTAGTGCTAAAGGCAGTAGTACTGCTATAGACAGAATTCGTACCGTCAGAACACTTACTTCTTACCTGTACTTCGTATGACGTTAACTCAGTTAATCCAGTAAGGTTAACAGAAGCACCACTAATATCCTGTTGATTAGTCCAAGAAGAAGTTCCAGCAACTCTATATCTCAGATCATAAGTTGCAGCAGGTACTGCAGTCCATGAGATAGTTGCTGTATCATACCCAATATTGGAAGCAGCTACACCTGTTGGTACAGTTGCGTTACAAACTACTGGTGTTCCCGAAAGGCCTGTTACTACTAGAGTGAAGTTTTGACTTCCCCCGGTTAAAGAACCTTTATGAGTTACTGTGATGGTGTATGTTCCAGAAGCACCAGCAATATCAATTTTTTCGTAAGGATCAACTGTATTATCTCCAGTTCCATTGGTAGTAATTCCAGTTAATCTATATGGGCTAAAAGTTGTAGATCCTTGAGATACTCTAATATCTAAGTCATTTATAAGAACTGGAGTATTAGAGTTGGTAGCCGTGGTCGCAGTACCAGGTCTGTCTGTCCAGGAGATAGATGCCAATAATGGGCTTACTCCGTCAGAATCTACATTAATTGTATAGGTTTGACCGCTTGAAAGCGATAATTCTTCCACTTTTGAATCACCACTAGCTACAGCAGAAATAGTTTCAGCCGCTGCTTTAGCATTTAATAACCCCCATCCGTAAACGGCATCAGGCCCAGAAGGTCCTGCATCATCTGCTGTATGTAGCGCCAAACCTTTAAGGGTTGCAGCTCTCATAAAGTTTCCGTTCAAATTATTATAGTGTTGTTGCAATAACAAAAGAGATCCAGTTACGTTTGGCGAAGCCATAGATGTACCGGTAATGCTGTTATATGCAGTGTCACTGCTTTCATATGTTGAGTAAACCCCGGTGCCATTACCTGTAATATCTGGTTTGATTCTGTAATCATCTGTAGGCCCTTCACTACTGGAGCTGTTGATAGATACACTTATCAAAGTTCCATCATTATTTACATTTGCATCTTGTGCATTGGCAACAACAAGGTTGTTTTTTGAAGTAGAGTGGCCTGTTAACTTGTCATAAGAAGAGTTTCCGTCAAGTGGAGCACCGTTATAACTATTTTGGTTACCGTCGTTACCGGCAGCAACTACCATAAGATAGAAAGGTGCATTAAACATGACTTCATCCCAGCTTCTTGACTCGTCTATATAAGCACCAAAGTACTGATCAGGAACTAAGTCACTTCTAAAACCATAGGAATGGTTAGAAAGTAACATTCCGTTCGCAGCAGCTGTTGTAGCTTCTGCAATGTCATTATTCCATTTGTACCCTCTTGCTTTAGCTTGTGAAGCCATACCTTTGGCATTAGCTTGCACACCTGATGCGACGATAGTACCTGTAACGTGAGCCGCATGGAAGTTTAGATCCAAACCACCTTCAGAAGACGCATCCTCTACCGAAACACGATTATTTCCTCCCGGACCATCATACTCCTGGTGTGTAACACGAGCATGACCACCATCCCAAACATAGGCAGTCATATTTTGACCATCTAAGTTAAGACCCAGAGAACCACCCCCGTTTAAGTGATTTGTTCTGGTTGATCTTGCTGCAGCAACATTATATGTGGTATAGTAAACCGCATAATCTTTACCACCAAAGGAGGCTACTTTTTGTAGTTCAGAATAGCTGCCATCTTTAGCCTTAAATTCAGTTTGCCATCCGTTTAAACGAGCAGCTTGGACAGCCTTTTTCTTATCTATTGCTGCTTTTTGCGAAAAGTCAGCTTGCAGTTGATTTAATTTTTCCACATTACTTTGTCGACCTATTGCTGCCTTCTCTGCAGGAGTTTGTGCAAAAAGCCCGGCTGATAGTAGTAGCATTGTAAAAAATACAAATATGGCCATTTTGTTTTCCGTGAAGTCTAATATAGAAATGAGACTTCGATAACTTTTTTTCATTTTTATTGAGTTTGAGTTAGCATTAGTGAGTTTTCCTTGAAAATTGTATAAGGAAACGACCAAAACTCTTAAAATATTCTTAATAAAAAAAAGTTTTTCGACTAAGTGATTAGAAAAGACTTCATAAAACATTAACAAAGGGTTAACTTTCGTTTACTATTAAAGTAATGTAGGAAAAAACTGCTTTTATTTGTTTTTATAAACCCATTTTTCGAGAAATTCGAGGGTTCGCGCCTCATTATAGTAGGTTTTTCCTGGAAAATAAAACCCGACATGACCTCCGTATTTTGGAATTTCAAGGAACAAATTAGGGTTTTCTTTGGCTTCACCCTCTGGATAACAGCGATTTCCTAAAAAAGAATCATTTTTTGCATTAAGGATAAGTGTAGGAATTTTAATGGTTTTCAGAAATTGTTTGCTACTACATTGGTTATAATAATCTATAGCATCTTTATATCCATGGGCAACACTGGTATATAGATTGTCAATTTCAATTAGTGATGAACAAGCTTTGATATCTGATTTGCTTATTTTATCGGGAAATACTGCTTGTCGTTCGTATAATTTTGCCTTTAAATGTCGTATAAATCGTTGCTCATAAATATAATTTTTAGGTTTATTGATCTCTAAGAGAGAATCATACAGATCACAGGGCACCGAAACCGCTACGGCAGCCTTAATTTCGAAAGGTATCTTTCGTCCTTCGCCCAGATATTTCAAGGTAATATTACCACCAAGGCTAAATCCGCACAAAGATATAGTAGTATATTTATTTTTACGCAGTACATGATTCACGATATGATCCAAATCGTCACTTACACCGGCATTGTATGATTTGTACAATCGATTGACTTCGCCACTACAATTTCTAAGATTAACTAATACCGTATCCCAATTATTTTTATTGAGGAGTCTAGCTATCCCCATCATATATTGTCTTTGAGCGTTTCCTTCTAACCCATGTACAACGATGATTACTTTTTCGGTTGTAGAGGCAGTATAACTCCAATCTAAATCGATAAAATCACCATCATCAAGCTCAACTCGTTCTCTTTTTTGTTGTATGCCATTTACTTTTCGTAAAAGATTAGGATAGATCGTAGAAACATGTGCGTTTCTAAATATATATGGAGGGGTATAGGTTGACGAAAGTATAGGCATTAATACAATATGTTATCTTTTGGTTGTATTTTTTCTGGTAAGTCTTTTTCGTCTAGCATATCTCTCAGGTCAATCTCTATGGTTCTGCACAAGGCAGTCATAGGTACATCATTTACACGACCTTCAAAAGGATCTTCACTATTGCTACCCACTTTTTCCATGGTGGTAAATATCCAGGATACCAATACAGATAGTGGAATCATTAAGAAGATAAAGCGTGATTTAATTTCATCATTCATAGTGTTTAACTCACTTTCAAAGACATTCAACATTCCGAAAGGTAAAAGGAGTACAAAAATCCAGGTAAAAACAGTACTGAAATAAGCATACTGCCTAGGGAAAGGGGTATTTTTGATCCGTTCACATTTTCCTTGAAGGTTATAAAACTCTTCAAGGGTAGCATGAAAAAGTTGTTTATCGAATTCACTTATTTTACCTTCACCATAAAGTTTTCTGATATGTAACCCTTGATTTTTCACCAAATGAGTAGCAGGATTTTTTCTCAGTAACAGGTCGTTATATTCTTCCTCAGACACAAAAAACTTTGTAGCATCACAAGCAGGTTTTTGCTCTCCATGTTTTTTAAAGAGTTTTTCTACGGCGACATTTTCTTTTAAGCTAAAAGAAGTAGGTTGTCTTAGTTGAATTCGTAAAGCATTGAGCCAACCAACATGTCGATGAATAAGAACTTTTTTGGTTTGGTGATCATCATTAACTAAACTAAGTACTTGATTTGCCCAGGTTCTCGAATAATTCACAATCCCACCCCATATTTTGCGAGCTTCCCAAAAGCGATCATAGCTTTGACTATTCTTGAAACCAATATAAAATGCAACTGCAATACCAATCACTGATAATGGCTGAAAAGGAATATCTATAAAAGTCCATTGCAAGAAATAATATAGAGAAAAGATACCTGCTGTATAAACAGTAAAGAAGATGAGATTTTTCCAGCCGTACCTAAGAATGAGCCCCCAGCCAATATTTCGTTTGATGTACATCTGTGATTTTTGTTCTAAAATAAGAAGACCTCATCCGTTTTCAAAACTTATGAGGTCATTTTTAGTGAAGATAGTTTTTAAAGAAACATTCCGCCAGAAGCTTCTATACGTTGGCCATTGATCCATCGAGCATCTTCGCTGGCCAAAAAGGCTACGACACCTCCTATATCTTTGGCTACACCCACGCGTCCCAAAGCAGTTACAGAGGATAACATTTTCTCTAATTCCGGATTATTTTCAAGAGCTGTTTTGTTCATATCTGTATTAATAGCACCGGGAGCTACTGCATTTACGGTGATTTGTCTAGTACCTAGTTCTTTAGCCAAGTATCTCGTTAAGGTTTCCATACCAGACTTCATAGCTGCATAGGCACCGTATCCAGGGATAGAAAATCTTGCTAATCCGGTTGAAACGTTAATAATTCTTCCACCATCACTCAACAGTTCAAGTGCTTTTTGAGTCATAAAGAAAGGCCCTTTAAGTTGAATATTCATTAAGCTATCGAAAGTAGCTTCAGAGGTTTCAGCTATCATCTCATGTGCGATAATACCAGCATTATTGACCAATATGTCAAATTTTGAGGCGCTCCACTGCTGTTGTAAAATATTTTTTATTTCAGAAAAGAAGGAATCAAAAGTAGAAGCGTCGCCTACATTTAATTGAAATGCTACTGCTTTTTGTCCTAAAGATTCGATTTCGTTTACCGTTTCATCTGCCTGTGCTTTGTTTGAATTGTAGGTAACCAAAATATCAGCTCCTTGTTGCGCTAGTCTAATTGCCATTTCTTTTCCTAGACCTCGGCTACTTCCTGTCACTAATGCAATTTTGTTTTCTAAAGTTTTCATGATATTATGTGTTTTAAATGATTATTAAATAATTACACTGCAAATATCATCCAGAAAACCAAGCGCATAAAGGCATATTTTTTAGGAAGAAAGGTATATTTTTAAGATACCGAAGATTTTTATTGATTTCGATATTGGTTAGGACTCACTCCTGCATATTTTTTAAAGAATTTAGAAAAATGAGTAGGTTCTTTAAATCCCAGTTGATAAGCAATCTCTTTTATAGGAGTGGTAGATTTTGAAAGTAAAGCCTGTGCTTCAGTAATAGTTTTATCCTGTATCCAACGATTGGCAGATATTCCTGTTTTAGTTTTTATTACAGTTGAAAAATAAGCAGGATGCAGCTGTTGTGCTTCCGCGAAAGCGCTAACCTGCAAATCTCCATTTTTTAATGTATCTGATCTAAAAGCACTTTCAAGATCTTTCTTAAATTGATTTACAATTTCACTATCACGGTCGTAAGCAACTTTAAAAGAATCGTCTTTTAGCAAGTACTCCTTCACTTTTAATAAGAATACCATAAAAAGAGAACTTACGATTTTATGCCGTAATGTAGATTTCTTTTCTTGCTCTGCTAGAATTTGTTCGGCTAAATGATACAATTCTTTAAATTTTGCATCATCAAGATAACAAGGGGGTACCATCTCTGTCAATAGGAAAGAAAATTCGTCAAAAACCGTGGTATGGATATATTTTTTTAAATACTCCTCAGACGAAGTAATGATAAAACCTTGTACCACTTCTTCAATTCCGAAGGATTTTAAATGTCCGGGATTGGTAAAATACAAGGTATTAGGCTTTGTATAAAATTTGTGATCATCAATAGTATAAAAACTTTTACCTTTTTTGACTAACACAAACGAAAAGTAATTTGCTCTAAAAACAGGAGACTGTACAGGTTTGTCATGTACTATTTCCAAGCGGTGGATGGTAAAATCTGTATCTTGTACGATACTCTGGCCTACATTTTCGTCGTCATATAAGTCTGATAGTTTATTATAGGCTTTAATTTTTGAATCGTCGCTCATTTTTTTGATATACATAACTTAAAAATACCGGTTTGATAAAAACCGGTATTTATTAGAGGGTTGTTTAATTTTTAAACACCAGCCGGCTGCGCTTCAATACTCACATCGCTCCAATAACTTTGGGGTTTATGTCCAACCTTGGCTCCACCAGTAAGCATGGCTTGCATTTCTGGTTCAAAAAATGAATACGGAAATTCGGTTATAGGATTGCTGGCTTCTTTAAGTTTTTGTTTAAGGTCATGTGGTATGTCAAAATCGAGTGCCTTCAGGTTTTCTTCTAGTTGATGCATTTTGGTAGCACCAACGATTACACTAGAAATGCCCGGGCGATTGGCAACCCAATTCAAAGCTACACTGGCCATAGGTTGCTCAACTTCTTTGGCAACTTCTTCAAGTGTTGCTACGATTTTCCAGTTTCTTTCGGTGTTTTTATCAAAGGCTTTATTGCTACTGCCTTCCATTGTTTTTAGCCTTCCCTCACCATCGATGCCGCCTTCAGAAGGTTTATATTTTCCAGACAATAGTCCACTCGCCAATGGGCTCCAGACCATAGTACCAATACCCATTTCCTGACCCAGTGGAATAAATTCTTTCTCAATATTTCGTTCTACCAAAGAATATTCCATTTGCATGGTAGATACAAGTTCATAACCCCTAAACTCTGCAATAGTTTGTGCTCTACTTACATACCATGCGGGGATATCGCTTAATCCCACGTGAAGTATTTTACCTTGCTTCACCAGGTCGTCGAGTGTGCGCATTACTTCTTCGGGCTTCGTAAGCATGTCCCAGGTGTGCAAAAAATATAAATCTATATAATCTGTACCCAATCTTTTCAGCGAATTTTCTACCGCGTGAGTGATATGTTTTCTGCTGTTTCCTCCTGCATTCGGGTTTCCAGGGTCACTATTGTAGCTAAATTTTGTAGCGATCACCACTTTTTCACGAAGGCTACGGTCCTTTACAAATTCTCCTACCATTTTTTCACTATTTCCTTCAGTATATAAATCTGCGGTATCAATAAAATTACCTCCTTCATCAATATATCGATCGAAAATTTCTTTGGCAGCTTTTTTTTCACTACCCCAGCCCCAATCTTCGCCAAAGGTCATGGTTCCTAAAGCTAGTCTACTTACTCTTAATCCGGTTTTTCCTAATGTGTAATACTTTTCTAAACTCATTGTGTAAATTTTTCTTTTAAGATACTTTGATAAATATTTGATTACAAGATTCTTGGTGTTACATAAAAGTTAATTAGCATTATGTTAAGAGGCAAGACCGTATTTTATTATGCGTGCATAATAAAATCTTTTGTAATTTTGTAATCCTAAAACAAGGGGTATGTACATAAAAGATTTTGAAATTAGATGGAATGATATCGACGCAAATCGTCATTTGGCCAATAAATCGTATATAGAATTTGCGGCTCACACTCGTATGTCATTTTTATCAGAAAGTGGATTTGATCAACGGTTATTAGGTACTTTTAATATTGGTCCCGTAGTCTTTTATGAGCATATCTATTACTTTAAAGAAGTTTTTTATGGTAGGCCAGTAAAAGTTTCTCTAGAAATTTCGGGTTTGAGCGAAGATGGTATGTTTTATGAGTTCAGACATTACTTTTATGATCATAAAGGAAGAAATTTTGCACAATGTGAGATGATGGGTGCATGGTTAGATCTAGGTACTCGAAAACTAATACCATTACCAGAAGAAATGCGTAAAATTTTAGACAAAATTGAACGCCCGAAGGATTTTAGAATACTTACCAAAGAAGATACACGAAGATTTAGTAAAAAACCCGTAGATTTAGTTTGATACTTTTTGTTTTTTGGTCACCAGATATACTCCTAAAAAAATTAAGAGTGTAGCTGTCACTTTAACCATATCTAATTTGTCTTTCCCTAATCCAATAGCAAATATTGAGGCTAACATGGGTTGTAGATAAATAAAAACCGCTACTGTAGTGGGTTTTAGTTCCCTTATGGCAAAAATATTAAGGATATAGGTCCCAAAAGTGGCAAAGACAATTACATATCCAATTTTTAAATATCCTTCTAGGGGAATTAAATCGGGTTGCATTTCAAGCAATTGTGACAGTCCGAAAGGCAACACAAAGAAAAAGCCGAAACCATACATCCATTTTATAAACGTAAACGGATGGTACTTTTGAGTGATTTTTTTTACCACAATAATGTAGCAAGCATACGATGTGGCATTCACAAAAATGAGAAAATTGCCTAATGTTGGATTCGTGGCGGTGGCAGAACTCCCTGTACCATAAAGTATAATCAAGAGCGTTCCCGAAAGCCCAATCAATACGCCGATTACTTTTAAAAGTCTTACTTTTTCTTTGAGAAATATCACTGCCAATATCAGTATTATGATGGGGGTGGTCACCATCAAAACAGAGGCATTAATAGGGGTAGTAAGATTTAAGCCTTCAAAAAAGGCTAACATGTTTATCCCTACACCAAACAAAGATGCCAAAGCGATTTGAGCAAAATCTTTACGCTCGATTTTTTCTTTAGGCCCCAAGAAACTAATTGCCCAGAACAATAAAAAGGCACCCGAAACACGCAATACGATAAATCCAAAAGGTGCTACATAATGGGGCATCACATCTTTGGCAATGGTATAATTTGCGCCATAAAATATGGCTACAAAACTTGCAGCCATGAGTGCTAATGCTCTTTTGCTCATATGCTACATTGCAGATTGTGCTGCCTCAACCACTTTTTTGCTGTTTCCAATAAAAATTTGATCATCAACAACAATCACTGGTCTTTTTAAGAACGTATAATGCTCGAGAATAAGATTTTTATAATCTTCTTCAGATAAATTTTGATTTTTAAGATCACGCTCTTTATATAATCGTGCTCGTTTGCTAAATAAAGCTTCGTAGCTTCCTGCAAGATGTTGCATTTCCTCAATTTGTGTGGTGGTTATTGCTTCTGCTTTTATGTCTTGTAAAATAAATTCTGAAGAAGGGTTTAATTCATTTAGGATACGTTTACAAGTGTCGCAAGTAGAAAGATGGTATATTTTTTTCATTGAATATTCTTTATATTTTAAAAAGCAAATCTATTTTGTCATTTCGGGAGGAGTCGATAAAAATAAACCGTATGGCTTATACATCTGGACTCTGCTCAATGTGACAGTGCACATATACTTTGATTTTTGGGATTTGTTAGTAAAAAATTTAAGTATAAAAATCCTCACAAAGGAAATTCATTTCACAATTAAAAAATATATTTTTGGCTAAAAATTAAGAAACTCATGCTACATCAATTAGAAATCACTCGCACCAACCGTCGTTTACTAGAAAAAATTCTTGACAACCATTCTATCGAACAATTAAATACCGTGCCCGATAGATTTAAAAATAATTTGATCTGGAATATTGCCCATGTAGTGGTTACCCAACAATTATTGGTGTATAACTTGAGTGGATTGCCCATGATGATAGATGAGGAAATGGTGAATTCTTTCAGAAAAGGAACCAAAACTGAAGGACCGATATCTCAAAATGAAATAGATAAGATTAAAACATTATTATTTTCTACATTGGATCAAACCGAAAAGGATCTTGAAGCTGGGGTGTTTAAAAACTTCCAGGAGTACCCAACCAGCACAGGATTTGTATTGAAGTCTCTTGAAGATGCTGTCAACTTCAATAACTTTCACGAGGGGATTCATTTAGGATATATTTTGGCATTAAAGAAAGCGTTATAAAACATCAAAGGCAAAATAAGAAGCTACATCTTCTTTTTTTATTTTTATTTCAACAGGTCCTTCGGCATAGGAGCTAATTTCATAAGGATTATAATAAAGTATAACTTCAGTATCGGTAAATCCAATATTCTCTGGTAAAGTGAATGTATCATTTTCAAAAAAGAAACCAGTGCTATTGATAGATTCATTTTCAAGAATTTCATAAGTCGATCGAAACACTCTTTCGGCATAATTTTCAAATTCGGTATAATTCTTAAATAAATCTTTGTTTGCTATTCTTTTACCGGTTTTGGTATCTATATTTAGAAAAGAAAGGCTACCATAGCCATGAGCACCTCCAGTAAATATATAAGAATCCAAGGCCAAAGAGATCAAACTTTTACATGCGAAACCAAGTTCACAATTAATGTTGGCTTCATATTGAGGGATCTCATCTCCAAATTTTTCATGGATTTCCTGATAAGACACGTTAAATTGATTGACCTCCTCCCTTAGGGTTCCCATGGTTTCATTTTCGCCAATATTCAAAACAGAACATGCCATTCTTTCAATCTCCTGATTAATGTTTTTTGAGACAGGAGTTTCTTCAACTATTTTTAATAAGGTAATTTCGATTGAAGCACATTCTATATTCTTGCAGTCGAGTAAAGAATCAACCGTAAAATTCTGCTTTTCAAAAGTGAAAGCTTCCTTGGTAGTACAACTTGTAATCACCAGGAAAAATCCTATAACAAAAGTTATCCAAAAAGTAATGTTAGTTTTTGTGTTAATCATCTACTAAAGATATTTAATGAAATATGATTAGAACGAATTAAATCATACATTTGCTCAGTTTTTTAACATAAAAACAAGCAAGTTATTTTTTTCTTGTCAAAAATTAAGATCTAAATGAAATTTAATACAAAAACAATACACGGAGGCCAGGAACACGATCCTGCATATGGTGCAGTAATGCCTCCAATTTATCAAACTTCAACATATGCCCAAACGACCCCCGGGGGCCACAAAGGATTTGAATATAGTAGAACGCATAACCCTACCAGGAAAGCATTAGAAAACTCACTGGCCAGTATCGAGAACGGAAAATTTGGATTAGCTTTTGCTTCTGGCCTGGCCGCTATTGATGCAGTAATTAAATTGTTGAAACCCGGTGATGAGGTAATTTCTACCAATGATTTATATGGTGGGACGTATCGTTTATTTACCAAAATCTTCGAGGATTTTGGAATTAAGTTTCACTTTATCGGCATGGAAAATGAAGATAAAGTGGCTAGCTATGTTAATGAGAACACAAAATTGATTTGGGTAGAAACGCCTACCAATCCAATGATGAATATTATCGACATTAAGGCAATGGCAGAAGTATCAAAAAAGCACAATCTGCTACTCGCTGTAGATAACACTTTTGCTACACCATATTTACAGAGACCTTTGGATCTTGGTGCAGATATTGTAATGCATAGTGCTACAAAATATATTGGAGGCCATAGTGATTTGGTCATGGGCGCTTTGATCGTAAAAGATGAAAAAATTGCAGAAAAGTTATACTTTATTCAGAATGCAAGTGGTGCCGTTTGTGGGCCACAGGATAGCTTCTTGGCTTTGAGAGGAATCAAAACCTTGCACATTCGCATGCAGAGACACTGTGAGAATGGAGAAGCCATCGCAAAATATTTAAAAAATCATCCAAAAATAGAAAAAGTATTTTGGCCCGGTTTTGAAGATCACCCCAACCACAACATCGCTAAAGCTCAAATGGATGGCTTTGGGGGTATGATCTCATTTGTTACCAAGGGAAGTAATTATGAGAAGGCTATTAAGATCGTAGAAAACCTGAAGATTTTTACTTTGGCAGAATCCTTGGGTGGTGTCGAAAGCCTTGCAGGACATCCCGCTAGTATGACGCATGCATCAATTCCAAAAGAAGAACGTGAAAAGACTGGAGTAGTGGATGCATTGATACGATTAAGTGTGGGTATCGAGGATGTTGATGATCTCATTGCAGATCTTGAACAAGCCATAGGATAATCTGTTATTAAATTCAAAAAAATAGACTCAGTATTTTGAGAATATCATATCTTTGAGTCGTAATTTTAGTTATCAAATAAGAATCTATTAATCCTTTTAACATATGCAAGCAAAGATTGATGCATTTATGGAAGAAGTAAGAGCTCGTAATACACATGAGCCTGAATTCTTACAAGCGGTACAAGAAGTAGCTGAGACGGTAATTCCTTACATCGCCAAGAACGAAATTTATAATGGTCAAAACATTTTACTTCGAATGGTAGAGCCAGAAAGGGCAATTATGTTCCGTGTACCGTGGGTTGACGATGATGGAGAAATTCACGTAAATAGGGGATATCGTATTCAAATGAATTCTGCTATCGGGCCTTATAAGGGTGGATTACGTTTTCATCCATCGGTAAATCTTAGTATCCTTAAGTTCTTAGCTTTTGAACAAGTGTTTAAGAATAGTCTTACGACACTTCCTATGGGAGGTGGTAAAGGAGGTTCTGATTTTGATCCTAAAGGAAAGTCTGATGATGAAATTATGCGTTTTTGCCATAGTTTTATGACAGAATTGTTCAGACATATTGGGCCAAATACAGATGTTCCTGCTGGTGATATAGGTGTTGGAGCAAGAGAGATAGGATTTTTATTTGGAATGTATCGCAAACTTCGTAATGAATTTACTGGGGTTTTAACAGGTAAAGGATTAAGCTGGGGTGGATCTGAAATCAGACCTGAAGCTACAGGATACGGCACAGTGTACTTTGCGCAAAACATGTTAAAAACCAAAGATGATTCTTTTGAAGGAAAAACTGTAGTGATTTCTGGTTCTGGAAATGTGGCACAGTTTGCTGCAGAAAAAGCAATTCAATTGGGTGCAAAAGTGGTGACACTTTCAGATTCTTCTGGATATATCTATGATGAGGACGGAATCGATCAAGAGAAGTTGGAATTTGTCATGAAGTTAAAGAATGAAAAGAGAGGACGAATAAAAGAATATGTCGATAAATTTTCTTCTGCAAAGTATCACGATGGAAAAACTCCGTGGGGAGAAAAATGTGATATCGCATTACCTTGTGCCACTCAAAATGAATTAGAAGGTGAAGATGCCAAAAACTTAATTGATAATGGATGTATTTGCGTAAGCGAAGGAGCTAATATGCCTTGTACCTCTGAAGCCGTAATAGCATTTCATAAAGCCAAAATATTTTTTGCTCCTGGAAAAGCTTCGAATGCTGGAGGAGTGGCGACGTCTGGTTTAGAAATGACACAAAACTCATTACGTTTTAAGTGGACACGAAAAGAAGTGGATGAAAAATTGCAACAAATCATGAATGATATTCATGAAAAATGTGTAGAGTATGGAACTGAAGATGATGGTTATATAGATTATGTAAAAGGAGCAAATATTGCAGGCTTTGTAAAAGTTGCTGATGCTATGCTTGCTCAGGGAGTCGTATAAAGAATACCATATCACATTTGATGATCAAAAGCTGTTCAAATTTTTATTTTGAATGGCTTTTTTTGTTTTTACTGGACTCTAAAATGACTTTGATATCGTTTTGTTCCGTATTTTTATAGTAAAACTTAGCTTATGAGGCAAATTGCTTTTTCGTTATTAATAGTATTGTCAACCTCTTGCGGTACTGTAAATATTGTCTATGATTATGATGAGCAACAAGACTTTGCTTCATACCAAACGTATGCTTTTTTTCCTGAGATGAATTCTGGGCTTAGTGATATTGATCAAAAACGGTTGTTATCAGCTACAGAAGCTGCAATGAAAGCCAAAGGCTTGATCAAATCTGAAACTCCTGATATATACGTTAATTTTGAAACAGTCTTTACCAAAGAGGCGTCTAACAGCAATCTGGGTGTAGGTCTTGGTGGAGGCGGTGGCAGAGGTGTAAACGTAGGAGTTGGTGGTAACATTCCTTTAGGGGGACCACAAACCTATCTAGAACTTACGTTTGATTTTGTTGATGTAAAAAAAGATGCGCTGGTTTGGCAGGCTATAACCAGAAAACGATTTTATACCAACTCCTCTCCAGAAAAGCGAACTCTGTTTTTTCAGAGACTTGTTGAAAAATCTTTAGCGAAGTATCCTCCTCAAAAGAAAAAATGATCAAAACAAGAATAGGAAATGAATCAGATATAGAAGGAGTTTTACTGCTGCAGGAAAAAAACTTATACAGTAACCTTTCTAAGGAAGAACGAAAAAATGGATTTGTAACCACACCTTTTACCAAAAATCAAATTAAAGAAATAATTATGCAAACGGGACTTTTCGTAGCTGAGAAGGATCAAGAAATAGTGGCATATGTTTATGCAGGAGACTGGGAGTATTTCAAGCAGTGGGATATTTTTAATTTTATGGTATCTCGTTTCCCTGGTTTATCCTTTAAAGGAGAAAGTATTACCACAAAAAATAGCTTTCAATATGGACCTATTTGCATCGATACGAGTTATAGGGGTAGAGGACTCTTAAATTCAATTTTTGAAGAAATGAGACTAGAGTTTCTTAAAAAATATCCAATTAGTATTACATTTATCAATAAAGTCAATAAGATTTCAGAAAAGGCACATACCAAAAAATTAGGATGGGAAATAATAGACGAATTTATATTCAACGAAAATGAATATCTCGGACTCGCTTTTGACATGAATGTCTCAGTTCTTAACCATTAAGAGTATCTTTTTAATTATAGTATAGTGTGTTTAAATGATTATCAATTCTAAAGCTATTGTAATACACTCTTTGCGTTATGGTGAAGCAGACTTAATTGTTACTCTTTTTACCAAGACCAGTGGACTTCGATCGTATTTGCAAAGAGGGGTGCTAAAATCAAAAAAAGGAAAAATACGTTCTTCTTTTTTTCAACCGCTCATGATTTTAGAGATTGAAGCTGTTCATAAAAATAAAGGAACGTTAGAAAGAATTAAAGAAGCTAAGGTAGTAACACATTACAATACCCTGCATACAGATTTTATAAAAAGTTCTTTAGTTTTCTTTATTTCAGATATCCTTAAAAGCTCAATACAGGAAGAAGAAGAAAATAATGATTTGTTCGAATACCTAGAGACGGCCCTACTATGGTTAGATGCTAACGATGCTATTGCAAATTTTCATATCACATTTCTTATTAAGCTTACCCAATATTTAGGTTTTTTCCCAGACGCATCTGTTATAGAGCATGAGTACTTCAACTTACAAGAAGGTGTTTTTCAGGCATCTGGAACCAACATCCATTGTGTTAGCGGTATGCATATATCAAAATTCAAAGAATTTTTAGGCACAACATTTGAGGAAAGTATGAATATTGGATTATCCAAGGGTACACGAAGTGAGCTTCTAGCTATGCTGTTAGTATATTTTGAACTACATTTGCACGGTTTTAAGAAACCAAAATCACTTTCGGTACTAAGCGAAATTTTTAAGTAAAATAATGCGTTCATTTATTTCAGTTTTACTCATACTATTTTCTATTCCACTGGCAAATGCGCAAGAGGTAGTAACTGTTATTGAAAAACTGTCAGATACACCGATTCCAGATGTAATAATTGAGAACAAGGAAAAGTCAAAAAGAGTGATTACCGACTTTGATGGTAAAGCTGATATTGCTGAGTTTTCAAATAATGAAATACTGTATTTTACTCACAGTCTTCATACGCCTATTTCTATTTTAAAGTCAGAATTGATCGAATCACTTTATATAATACACCTCGAAGAGGATCAAAATCAACTGTCTGAAGTTGTGATTTCGGTATCCAAATGGGAACAGGATAAAAAAGATATCCCTCAGAAAATAGTAAGTCTATCTTCTGAAGACATTGCCATTGCCACACCACAAACATCTGCAGATTTATTGCAAAGTAGCGGTCAGGTATTTATTCAAAAGAGTCAATTAGGAGGGGGTAGTCCCATCATAAGAGGTTTTTCTACCAATAGGTTATTGCTCACTGTCGATGGTGTTCGTATGAATACTGCAATTTTTAGAGGAGGAAATGTACAAAACGTTATATCCATAGATCCTTTTACGGTGGATAGAACAGAAGTAATCTTAGGTCCGGGGTCTGTTGTGTACGGTAGCGATGCGATAGGGGGGGTCATGAATTTTTACACGGTACAACCTAAATTTGCGATTAGAGATGAAAATCACGTAAGTGGTAATGCTTTGGTGAGATACGCTAGTGCAAGCAACGAGATGACAGGTCACATAGATTTTAATATAGGATTGGAAAAATGGGCGTTTTTAACTAGTGTAAGTTATACTGATTTTGATGATTTGAAAATGGGGAGTCACGGTCCTGATGATTATTTGCGAACTGAATACGTGGCGACAGTTAACGGTGAAGATATAATAGTTCAAAATTCAGATCCCGAAGAGCAGGTTTTTACAGGATATAATCAAATAAATCTATTACAAAAGATACATTTTACACCCAACGAAAAATGGGATTTCAGTGTGGGACTTATATATTCAGAGACTTCAGATTACCCAAGATATGATCGTTTGATTAGACGCCGAGATGGGAATTTAAGATCCGCAGAATGGTTTTATGGACCACAAAGATGGGGAATGGGAAACTTTCATGTATTTCATAAATCAAGAAGTAATCTTTACGACAAGATAAAAGTTACCGCAGCGTATCAGTTTTTTGAAGAAAGTAGAAATGATAGAGATTTTGGAGGTGATATTTTATCAAGAACTCAAGAGCAGGTAGATGTATATTCTTTCAATGTAGATTTCGAAAAAGAATTCAATAAAAAAACATCGTTCTATTATGGCCTTGAATATATCTTGAATAATGTGTTTTCTGATGGGTCAGAACGTGATATCAATACAAGAGAGATTGTTGCGGCCCCTTCCAGATATCCAGATGGATCTACCTGGCAATCTATAGCGGCTTATGCAAGTGTAAAAAATAATTTTAGTGATAAATTAAGGTTTCAGGGCGGGCTGCGATATAATAGAATTATTCTGTATTCAGATTTTAATAATGATTTTTTCGAATTCCCTTTCGACGAAGCAAATATTGATACAGGTGCTCTTACTGGTACCGCAGGCTTAAGCTGGTTACCTAATAATAAGCTTCAATGGAAATTAAACTTCTCTTCAGCTTTTAGAGCGCCAAATATTGATGACGTAGGTAAGATTTTTGATTCAGAACCAGGATCTGTAGTGGTGCCAAATCCTGATCTTAAACCAGAATACGCCTACAATGGAGAATTGGGGTTAACCGCAACTCTTAGTAAAAATTTCACTTTAGATCTAGCTACATATTATACATATTTGGATAACGCATTAGTGCGAAGAGACTTTAATTTAAACGGAGAGACTCAAATTGTGTTTGGGGGTGAATTAAGTAATGTACAAGCCATCCAAAATGCGGCTAGAGCTCGAATCTACGGTTTTGAAGCAGGTGTTGAATATGAATTTGCAAAACATTTTAAACTTGCTTCTCAATATACTTTTGTGGGGGGAGAAGAGGAGCTAGATAATGGCGTAACCACCCCAACAAGGCATGTGTCTCCGCAGTTTGGGAATACACGCTTGACATTTACTTCACAAAAATGGATAGTAGATGCATTTACTGTTTATAACGGTCAGTTCGATTTTGAGGATTTGGCCCCATCCCAGCAAAACAATGATTTCTTATATGCCAAAGATAAAAATGGAAATCCGTATTCTCCATCTTGGTACACGCTTAATTTAAGAACACAATATAAAATTACAGATAATCTAAAAAGTATAATTTCTTTAGAAAATATAACCGATCAACGCTACAGACCTTATTCTTCTGGAGTTGCGGCTGCGGGAAGAAATTTTATTGTATCGTTAAAATATTCTTTATAAATAATTACATCTTCTGGAAAATAAACTGTTCATATTCGATATAGATGGCACGCTTACAGACAGCGTCCCTATGTATTTGATTTCGGTCACAAAAGCCTTGATGGCTCTTGGTATCTCAGATATTGATACCGATTATAATAACTATCAACATCATACAGATAGCTATGCGCTGCGTTATAATTATGAACGCAATTTTTCAAGAACACCATCAACAACATTATTAGATGACTTTGAAACTGATTTGGTAAATCAAATGAATCTATTAGGTCCTGTAAAAGAGATTAAAGGAGCTAAATCCTTAATACAATTTTTAAGAGATCACAATATTTCTTTTTGTTTTGCAACGGGTGCTCTTCCAAAGCCTGCCATACAAAAACTAAAGCAATGTAATATTTGGTATGATGAACGTATTTTAGCAACTTCAAAAACTCACGAAGCAAGAGAGGGTTTTGTCGTGGATGCAATTGAAAGAGCTAGGACTTTTTACGACAAAAGTAATTTTGATCAGATTATATCTGTTGGTGACGGTTTATGGGATTTAAAAACAGCTCAAAATTTACACCTTGATTTTGTTGGAATAGGAGAAAAAAACCGAACAAAACTGGTGGCAAACGGAGCGGAAAACTGCTTTTCAGATTTAGAAGAATTTAAAGAAAGATTCCTTTAATTTTTAACTGCTCTAAGTTTCTTCATCAAATCATCATCAAATTTCTCTTTAATTGCTGTGATTTCTTTTACATTTTCATTAGGAATAGCAATAGAAAGAACATAATGCTTTATCTTCCAACCTTCATTTGTTTTTTGTAAAACACCGCTACCTCTACAAATTCCCATTTGTGTGTCCAATAGTTCATCGAACCATGCAATTTCTGCGTCTTCAGCAACAAAAATGTTTCTTTCTAAACCAGAAAAGCTCCATGCTTTTCCTTTATCAAAATACGGCTTGGCAAAGGTTTTAAAATCAGGACAAGCCCAATTTTCGGCAGGATCGGTTCCAATAAAGACGGCATCCTTGGTCATAAAATCAAAATATTCTTTAAAATTAGCATCGGCTGCAGCTTTATGCCAGTTTTGAATGATGGTATTAATTTCAGATTTTTCTTGAGCAAAACAGGAGGTACAGATCAGTATTAAAAGGGAATATATATATATTTGCATAGTATCTATTTAAAATTATTGCTCTTTTTTTTCTTCGTCTCTTAATAACTCTTTTTCTATATTTTCAGGAATTGCCAATGATAATTCGTTCAGTTGTATAATCAAGCTATTGTAAGCCTTTATTATTCTGGCATTAGCTTCAAGAATTTTTTTTGCATCCGGGTTTTTACTTTCAGATAATAATTTCAATAATCCCAATTCTGTGGCAATCACGGTAAGTCGTGAATTGATGGTGTTTACATTTAAATCCTCTGATAGATTTTCTTCAAAAGTCTGAACCAATAACTCCAAACTATCTACATGTTTATTTATGTAATAAGGATTAGAATTCTGTAAGGTCGTAATAAAGCTTTGGAGATTTTTAAAATCCTCAAAACTTTGAAGATCTTTTTCAGCCTGTGAAGAAAGTTTTAAAAGCTCTAACTTGATTTTTTCGGTAGAAAGACTATCAAGCTTTGCTGGGAGCTGGGGAGTGTTAAAATTTGTTTCTTTTTCGTTTTTACAGGCAAAGCACAGAATAATAATTCCTAGAAGAAGAAGTCGAGACAGATTCATGTAGTACTATTTTTTGTAAAGACTCAAAAATAGGATATTTATTACGGAATATAAGTACATAAAAACAAAAAAGACCTCAGATAAATCTATCTGAGGTCCAACAAATGCATAGGTAATTGGTTAAGTTCAGGGATTCGCATTTATACGTGGTGTCATGTATTACTAAAACAATTCGGTTTTAGGATATCATAATTGTAAGCTAAAAGTGTTGGCTAAGTTCTTTTGAATTACGAGTTAATAATTCATCTTTTTTTGGTAGGATTAATTCATTAATTTTCATTTTCGCTGAGTTTGTATGATCATAAATTATATACGTCTTGTTAACGCGAAGGAGTTTGATTATTGCGATTTTTTAAAAATCTTAACACTTTTTAAGGACATGTTAAGGGTTTAACAAATTAGTAAAAAAGTTAAGAAATTATATCGAAAATTGTTTTCAATGAGTCTTGATGAATGCAATAAGTGCTTCAATAGGGTATGGTATAAGAATAGCGTTTTCAAATAGTTAAAATAAATCCTATATATTTAGTACTTCAAAAACACAAATTATGGGCATACTTTCCTTTTTAGGGTTTACACTGTTAGTAGGGATAATAGCGTATATCTCAACATTAAAAACAGACGAAAATACATCTGATGGCTATTTTCTGGGAGGCAGGAGTCTCACGGGAGTGGTCATTGCAGGTTCTTTATTACTCACCAATCTTTCTACAGAGCAAATCGTAGGGCTCAACGGTCAAGCATTTACCGAAGGTATTTTGGTTATGGCCTGGGAAACTCTGGCAGCGATTGCTATGGTTATTACTGCCGTGTTTTTATTACCCAGATATTTAAAGGGAGGTATAACCACCGTACCTCAGTTTTTAGAACGTCGTTATGATACAACAACTAAAGCAATTACTTCTGGTTTGTTTTTAACTGGATACGTGGTGGTATTTTTGCCTATTGTGTTATACTCCGGATCACTGGCTATAAGCACGATGTTTGATGTACCAGAATTACTGGGAGTATCCAAAGAGATGTCTATATGGATCTGTGTTTTTGGAATAGGTATTACGGGATCGATTTATGCAATTTTTGGAGGATTGAAAGCGGTAGCGGTATCTGACACCATTAATGCTGTTGGATTATTGATTGGAGGAATTATGATTCCTGTTTTTGGATTACTAGAAATAGGTGATGGTAGTATTGGTAATGGGTTAGCTACGTTATTTAAGGACAATCCAGAGAAATTTAATGCTGTAGGTTCTAATGAAGCTACGGTACCATTTGCAACTATTTTTACGGGTATGATGTTAGTACAATTGTTTTATTGGGGGACCAATCAAGCTATTATTCAACGCGCTCTGGGTGCGAAAAACTTAAAAGAAGGTCAAAAGGGATTACTATTGGCTTCTTTTATTAAAATTTTAGGTCCGCTTATCGTAGTTCTTCCCGGGGTAATTGCATTTCATATGTTTGGAGATACACTCACCAATCCTGATGAAGCGTATCCTACCTTAGTAAGTAAAGTATTACCGTTATCATTGGTTGGATTTTTTGCTGCGGTACTTTTTGGAGCTATACTTAGTTCGTTTAATAGTGCTTTGAACAGTTCGGTCACCCTATTCGGGATCGACATTTATAAAGAATATTTTAATAAAGAGGCTTCAGAGCGGCAGGTGGTTAAAGCAGGTAAACTATTTGGAATAGTGCTAGCACTTTTGGCAATGTTCATTGCTCCTTTCATCGCTAATGCTCCCGATGGGTTATTTGGATATCTACAGCAGGTAAACGGTTGTTATAGCATTCCGATTCTAACCATTATTGTTGTAGGGTATCTCACAAAGAATGTTCCTGCCATAGCGGCAAAAATTGCGATTATTTCTGGGGCAGTATTGTACCTAATTTATGTAGTGCTCGATGGGACTATTATGAAAGATCAATTTCCACATTTCTTGCATGTAATGGCAATTCTTTTTGTATTTAATATTGCTGTGATGTTGATTATAGGGAAGCTATATCCACGCCAGGTGGCCTACACTCAGCGATATACCGAAGAGGTGGATATCACTCCTTGGAAGGCAGTAAAAATAGTTGGAGGTTCTATTTGTGTTATTGTGATAGGGATTTATATTTATTTTTCTTAAAGATTGCATTTGAATTGAGGACTGGAAGAAATCTTTGATATTCTAACCCTAAAAACGTGATCAATAAATAGAGCATTAACTTCTTTTTTCAATTTTGTAACATATTTTTAACGATGTTGTCAGTTACTGTGTTTACAGCTAATTAATTGGTTTTTTGAAAATTATGGGTTTTTTTGTGTTCTGAATTTTGGATAACACAAAACTTTTTTTCAATTTTAGTTCGACTAACACAAACTCATCAACTATGAAAAACAATGTATTACCCCAGGTAATATGTTGCCTACTTCTTGTGCTCAATACTTTTGCACAAGAGAAGCGACATGTATTTAAAGGAGAAAGCGCTGAAGTTTCTGAAATTAATTTATCGAATCAAGATGCTTTATTGACCAGTAAAGCGTTTACGCAACAATCAACTGGACTTACAATACTAGAAAAGACACAAGAAACGTCAGAGTTCGTTCTTAAACCTTCCAAAATTAAGCTGAAAAAGGCAAAGCCTTTTATCTCGGCCTATTCAGTTTGGGAAGGAAAAAATCTAGATTATACCCAGATGACCCTGATGTACCGTACTTCAAAAAATGGTAAATCATGGTCCAATTGGAAGCCCACTGTTCTTGACGGACATTTGGAACAAACAGACAAACGTGTAGTTTCAAAAATGGAATTTCTGGATAAGCGTGTAAGGTACATTCAATACAAAGTTTCATTAAATAGCGGAATGCAAGATGTTATCATTTCTAACGCCAAATTGTATCATTACAGCCCAGGTGAAACTCCAAAGAAAATTCAAAAACAAATCGAAAAGAATGCCACCAATGCTACCAAAGCGGTGTGTTCTAAACCCGCTGTAGTAAGTAGAAGCCAATGGGGTGCAATTCCTAGAGGTGCTGCGGCTACTTCTACAGTTTCCCATCTTATTGTGCATCATGAGTTTGGGTCCAATACCAGTAGCGATTGGGCGGCAAGAGTGCGTTCTGTACAAAATTTTCATATTAATGGAAACGGATGGTCAGACATAGGATATAACTTTCTGGTAGATCCTAACGGAGTAATTTATGAAGGAAGAGCTGGAGGGGATAATGCCATTGGTGCTCATTTTTGTGGAAGAAATCGCAATACTATGGGCGTCTGTATGTTAGGAGATTATTCTTCAATATCACCTACTACGGCAACACAAAATTCAGTAAAAAGTCTATTGGCATGGAAAGCAGATAAAGAAAATATCAATCCGTTAGGATCGTCCTTTCATTATTCTGTGAATAGGGCATTAACACATATTTCAGGACACCGTGATGCAGGATGTTCTGTTTGTCCGGGTAGTGGAGGATATGCAACTCTTGGCGGAATACGTAGCGGGGTAGATCTGTTGCTTTCTAATGGTTGTTCTGGAGGGAGTACACCTCCTTCTTCAGACACAACACCTCCTACAACTTCTATTAGCGGCGGAAATGTGCAAACTGGAGATTTTACCGTTACTTTTTCTGATAATGACAATGTTGGAGTGGCAAGACGGTATTATCAGGTATTAGAAAAATATAGTTCTAGTTTTTTGGCGAATAGAAGAAATGGATTCTTTAATGAAAATTTTGGACAAGACTTTGGTGTTTATGATAAAGGAGCAGGAAGTTGGAGTGTAACCGATGGGAGATTAAAACAAACCAATACCACTTCTGATAATACTTTATGGAGCTCTTATTTGATCCAGGATTCTGGATTGCCATATTTGTACGAATTTGCCGCTAAGGTAACCTCAACTTCAGGACCACGTAAATTTGGGATTCATATTATGTCATCTGATGGCACACTCAGTCAGCGAGGAAATTCTTATTTGATCTGGTTTAGTGGTGAAGATAACAAAGTACGTATTTACGAGACTGTGAACAATACATTATACTTCAGAGCTATTGGAGATGTGTCTTTAGATAATAATTGGGCAAAATATAGAGTCACATATAGTCCAGCTTATGGAGTAATACAAATCTGGAAGAATAATGAGTATTTGTTAAGCTGGACAGATAGTAGTCAAATTTCTTCGGGAGTTGCTATTTCACTGCGAACCAATAAAACAGCTGTCGAATTTGATGATTTCAAAGTGTATAAATTCAGAGCAGGAAACAGCGTAAAAGTAACCGCCGGAAATTCTGACAATAATAAAGATCTTAGGACTACTACCGGAAAAGTGAAAAGTATGGTTAGAGACGATGCGGGTAACTGGTCTATTCCTGGAAATTTTGACGTTACTATGAATTTTGGAAGATTTTTTACTGAAGTGAATGCTCAAAAGTTGACATTGCATCCTAATGAAGTAAATGATAAGGCAGTCTTAACATGGCAGCAACCTGAATATGGTACTGTCTACATAGGAGCATATAATCTACAAGGAAGAATGATCGCCCAAATGCCTAGAGAATATATGGACAAAGGAAAAAGTACCTTGGATATTTCTTCGCTTACCAATAAACTTTCTTCTGGATTATATATGATTAAACTTACCTCGGGATCTTATCTTGAAACGATTAAGATGTTGAAAAAATAAATATTTTATTTGAAGTAAGTCAGTTGTTCGAGATGCAATATCAAAAAAAGTGATATTGCATCTTTTGCTTTTATAGAAAGACTTAGATTACACCCGTTGTGCATTTGGATATTTTTTAATATAAAATCCGTCTATTCGATTTCTATGACACGACCAAACGATTTTCATAATATGTTTGGTTTTTATTACAGCTATTCTCGATACAATTTTTCTTCGTTTTACTTTGAAAAACTACTCGAACCTGCCTGATCCGTCAGGCGGGTTGACGCTTTTTTGCGAGTAATTTCTCTAAATGTAACACAAATAGATTGCTTCAATTAATTATTATATCCTGCCATTGATCCATTCATTAAAATCAACATAGCCTAATACATCTTCAGGAAAAGGATAAATTACTAATTCTTTTTGAAGCTCTATAAATGCACTTCTCTTTTGCACAGGTGAAAGTTCTACAGTTTTTGATAAAAATTTGAATAACATTCTTTCATAGACTACTATGTTTTTTTGTTTTTTAAGATGTTTTTTCATATTGTCGATTAAATACCGAAGTGTAAATCCATTTCCAAGCTCATAATGTGTCAAAAGATTAAGCCAATGTGTGTACGTGATTAAATCTTTTCGATCCTTTTTGGTTTGGTTGTTCAAAACTGCGTTGATCCAATGTAATGTCTTTTTGAAATCGTTTTTTAAGAAATATATGGTAGCAAACTGAAAGCGGAATGATAAGAGATAATTACCTGGAACCAGGGCTTTGTGTTCCTCAACAAAATGCTGAATTTCATTAATTATTTCGCGTGTGGTATGTAGATCTTTTAAACTACGGTGTATCTCAAGTTCGATATTGTACAAACGTAGTTTTTCTTTGATAAAAGACGCAGAGGTATTTTCGATAGCTTGTGCTTTTTGTTTGATCAATAAGATTCTAACAAATGCTTCTTTGTATTGTTTTTTAAAGACCAAATACCCCATAAGATTGTTACAAACCGAAAAATACATGGTAAAGTATTCTTTAAGCAATTCTGGTTGTTGTTCCCATTCTTTTAGTAGATCCTCTAAGGTGCGTTTTGCCTTGTTATGATCTTTTGAAATCAATAGTTTTTGATATTTATGAAGGGTTTTGAGGGTTTTGTTTTGCAACGAGACACTCTTTTTATGCGAAGGCGAAAATTGTGATGGATCAATATTAGCCAGAATTAGGTCTATATATTCATTAGTGAATTTTAAAGTGTTTTTCTGCGTTTCAGTAATCTTTTTAATGGTTGCCAAATCTTGGGGGTTTACTGCTTGATGAACCTTTCTTTTCCAATCATAAATTTGAAACAAAAGAAGATCCTGCTGAAAATTCGTTGCTTTTTTTTCAGCTCGTTTCAATTCACTCTCACAAATTTCATATTGACCTTTGTGGTACAGGATTTCTATATTTCTAATAATATCAATAAGCTCTGCATTTCTTGAAACTCTGGTATGATAATTTCTAAGAGACTGTAAAATTCGTTGTTTTAAATAGTTCTTTATGGTAGTGAGCTGATGTATAAACGCCTTGTTTTTAAATCGCTCCTTAATAGCTTTTTCGTCATATGTTTTTTGAGCTTCAATTGCATTAAAAAGAAGTAAGTATTCTGCAGATTCATTTCCTTGTGTACTCAACTTAAAATGTCGTTTTTCACTTTTGGATAATGACTGGATAAGATAAAATAATTCTTCACTTTTTTTCATCAAAAATGATTTTAGAAACCTATGTTTTTTCAAAAATATAATTTTTTTAGATGACTTGATCAGGTATCTTTGAATAGTTACTAATCAAAAAAATATTACTATGTCAAATGCAATTAGCTGGTTCGAGATACCAAGTACTAATTTTGAAAGAGCTGTAAAATTTTATAATGAGCTTTTGGATGTCGAATTACAACCCATGGAGATGGATTTTAAAATGGCATTTTTTCCATATAAGGATGGAGGAGTAGGGGGTTGCGTTACCTACGGTAATGGTAATAAACCATCACAAGAAGGTACCTTTGCGTATGTTAACGGTGGTGAGGATCTATCTGTACCTCTTTCTCGAGTAGAAAAAGCAGGAGGAAAGGTTTTAATGTCCAAAACATCCCTAGGAGAAAACGGGTTTATGGCAATTTTCCTTGATACCGAAGGAAACAGAGTCGCTTTTCATTCTGTAAAGTAAGATTTACATTTTCGAGTTTCAAAAAATATGTTTTAATTCTGTACCGAGCTTGCCGAAGGTTTTTCGTTCGATATTACAAATTATCTTCAGTATGCTCAAACTGACATTTAAAATACTATTCGTTTTGCAAGACATATTGTCAAATTATCTAATCCTATGTAATACTTCACCGAAGATTTTATTAATTTCTAACCAAAATAATCTCAATGGCCTATAACGAATTTATAGCAGGTCGCATCCGACGGTTTTTTGATAGATCACAAAACCTATTATTGTCTTACAATTTTTTTGATAGTCCTACCTTCATTAGTTTCAACTTCCATAAAATATATCCCTGATGTTAGCGAAGAAATATCAAAGCTAGTTTCTGATGTTTCGAATACTTTTCTTCCATAATAATTATACAGTGTTATTTTATTTACTGTCGAAAGCGTAAGATTTATACTACTGCGGGTTGGATTAGGATATGTTTTAAAAGAATTGATCGTATCAACATCATCTGGATTAAGGTTTTGAATCGCAAAACAAGAAGACCGTATAGAACATCCATTTTGAGTTACTTCTACCGCGAATAAACCATTTTCGGTAGCTGTAAATGATGCATTCGTTTCTCCTGATACGGGCTCATTAGTATCACAATTGATCCACTGATAGCTTGCATTGGCCAGAGTGGTACTAGTAAGAGTTGGTGAATTATTGGTGACGATGACATCCGGCAATTCATTAATGGTTACATCTACCGTATTAGAATTGGGACAGGTCCCTGAGGTAGTATAAGTTACAGTATATATACCAGGAGTACTGGAAGCAATATCAATACTTCCTGAGGAAGGATCTATACTAAGTCCTGCAGTGCTGGAGAATACTCCTTCGATTAATCCGGTTATTGAGGGGGTAGGGTTCGAATCATTGGCACAGTATGTGGTTGCTTCATAATTAAAACTGGCATCATCCAAAGCACTTATATCCACCTCGAAATTACTAGAGTCAGAACAAATTCCTGTGGTGGTATAGGTCACGGTATAACTTCCTGCCGTACTGCCGGCAATGTCGATGGTTCCTGAGTTGGGATCGATATTTAATCCGGTATCGGCACTAAATGTTCCTCCAGGAGTTCCAGTAATGATTGGCGATGGATTGGCCTCATTAGAACAATATACCGCCTGGCTGTACCCAAAGGAAGGATCATCCAATTCTGAGATCTCCAAAGTGACCTCACTAGAGTTGGGACAGGTTCCTGCCGTGGTATAGGCTATGGTATAAATTCCTGCCGTACTGCTGGCAATATCGATAGTTCCTGAGTTAGGATCGATATTTAATCCTATATCGGCACTAAATGTTCCTCCAGGAGTTCCAGTAATGATTGGCGATGGATTGGCCTCATTAGAACAATATACCGCCTGGCTGTACCCAAAAGAAGGATCATCCAACGCTACGATTTCCACAGTGACCTCACTAGAGTCAGGACAGGTTCCCGCCGTGGTATAGGTTACGGTATAACTTCCTGTCGTACTGCCGGCAATATCGATGGTTCCTGAGTTGGGATCGATATTTAATCCTATATCGGCACTAAAGGTTCCTCCAGGAGTTCCAGTAATGATTGGCGATGGATTGGCCTCATTAGAACAATATAACGCCTGGCTGTACCTAAAAGAAGGATCATCCAATGCTACGATTTCCACAGTGACCTCACTAGAGTCAGGACAGGTTCCCGCCGTGGTATAGGTTACGGTATAACTTCCTGTCGTACTGCTGGCAATGTCAATGGTTCCTGAGTTGGGATCGATATTTAATCCGGTATCGGCACTAAATGTCCCCCCGGCCAATCCGGTTATTATTGGAGTAGGGTTTGAATCGTTAGTACAATGTATAACTTTATTATAATTAAATGATGAATCATCCAGAGCATTAACCGGAATAGTAATTGTCGTACAGATAGCTGTAGTTTCATCAATACACGTTATGTTTCCATCCTCTCCTCTTATATAATATGTGGTACTTGGTGCACTTGGTGTGACTTCAAAAGCAGATGTATTTGTGGAGGTAGTTCCTAACAAAGTCCCACCGCAAGAATCGGTATAAATAGACCATGTTGAAGCAATATTGAGATTGCCAGAAATAGTTATGGTAGACGTTTCACCTTCACACAATACTGGTGTAGCGGCTACTTCTGTAATTGTAGGAGCTATACACACTGGAACTTGTCTAAACCAGGCAAATCTTGGAACATTAAAACTTGCCAAAATAGCATCTTTCAAACCATCCCCATCAACATCACCAAAATCTATTGTGCCAAAACTTCCAATTTCCCCAAGGGTTAATTCCCCATTAAATACTTTTTGGGGAGACACAAAATTAGGGGTAGTGACTGTACCTACGTTTTCTATCCACCGAACCAAACCAGGATCGTCAACCATGAAAAACATATCATAATCCCCGTCTTTATCAAAATCCTCAAATACTGGAATTGGGGCATCCATATTATTGAAAGCATTGGCATCATCCCACGGGCTGTCTGCTTCAGATTGACGTTCGAAGTTAGGGTCTGTTCGGGTACCGATGTTCTTATAATAGGTTAATTTGTCACTACCCAGTGCAACCAGGTCAAGATCAGTGTCATTATCAAGATCTACAAAACCTAGTCCAGGAAACTCACCGATCTCCTGATTATTGAGCCCTGGTAAGCCGGCAGGGACGTATTCAAATATTGGACTATTTGCTTCGATACTTATATTTCTATAAAAGAGAATATCATTATTTCGATCTTCTTCATAATCGTAATCAGTGCCAATGAAGAGATCTAAATCTCCATCGCCGTCAATATCGGCTAACTGAGGTCTGTTTTGATTTCTTACCGTTAAATCTCTAGCGATCCAAATAGTATCCAAAGTAGGGATAGATGCCAGTACCCAATGAGGTGCTGTTGGGGTGCCTGTATTTTCAAAATAATGAACAGACCCTTCCTGGCTTCCAGAAATAAAATCCAGGTCATTATCATTATCAAGATCTGCTAATATAGCCGAGGGAAGACGGCCATTTGTCGTTGGTATTTTAGTATTAAATAATCCTGCTGGTTCTGGCCCGGGGCCTGTAGAGGTACCATCGGGATTGTTGAGAAGATTTCCTCCTCTAAACTCCCAACTTATATAGTCGGCCTGCGAAAATATTAATTGATTTCCTAAAGTTAGAAGGAAACAAATACATAGTAGTTTTTTCATCATTCAATTTTATTTATGGTGGTTGTTTTTCTATATGATATAGTAAATGATAGCACATGCTGGTATTTACAATTTTTTAAATCGCAGCATACTAAGCAAACCAAATATGTGTAGATACTAGGGGTAATTTTTGAGAAGTCTTACGTTCTCTATATTCTTGTTTTTAAAAGAATAGTATTATAATTACCAAGAGGGGGGATATAGGTAATATAATTAGGTATAATACTAGTGGTTACAAAATTAATAATTAAGTTGTTCTTAAACAAAAGAATATTGTGTTAATACTATATCACGAATATGAATAAACATTTTGTCTTTAAGAACTCTTGAACAAATAAGACTATCATATTTCAATTGAAAAGTAATTCTTACTTTTGAGTAATTACACAAAAATACAATAGGATGGGGGGCGTGAACATTCGATATTTGTCATTATATCTTGGTTTGTTTTTATGGATTCTTTTTAGTCAGAACATAATTGCACAGAAAAGTAAACTCGTAGTAGCCGAGGAACTATACAAAAAAGGAAAATCACTCTACTTCGCTGAAGAATATGAAAAAAGTATTGTGTATTTCAACAAAGTAGAAACTATAGGAAAACAATCAAATGATGATATGCTTTTGTGTAAAGCTACTTATATGAAAGGTAATGCATATCTCATGAATAATCAAAATCAGGAAGCTCTGGACGCCTATTATGTGAGTCTTGAAATTGCACAAAAACTTAAAAATTTTGAACGAGAGCTGATTGCCAGCTCTGGTTTAGTTTTGGTTTATAAGAAAACTCTTCAATATGATAAAGCTCTTAAAGTCTCTCAAAGAATGCTTCAATCTATTAATAGTACTTCGCTAAAGAATAGTATGACCCACGTAAGTATTATTACTACAGGTATTGAAGTATATCTAGATACAGAGAAATATGACTCCGTTATGCATTATGCAGACCAAGGAATTGCTCTTAGTCAATCTTTGAACTATAAAGAAGGATTGGTAGATCTCTACATCAAAAAAGGAGTAGTGTTTTATTATAAAAAGGAATTTGAGAAGTCCCTTGATTATTTATTAAAAGCTGAAGAAATACTGCAAGAAGGTGAGATTAAAAACAAGTTTTACCCTACAGTGAACAGTAACTATTTTATTGCAAGCTGTTACTTTAAGCAGGGCCATTACGATGAAGCCATTGAGCGATTGCTTAAGAATATCAGTGCTTCTAAAGGGAATGACTTGCTTAAGATACCAGTACTACAATCTCATCTGTTATTAGCCAATTCTTATGGTAAAAAAGAGGAATACGAAAATGCTTTGTATTGGAACAATAAGTACTTAGAGTTGAATGCAGCTTTTCAAAAACAAAAAGATAAAATTATAAATAAGATATATCAAAAGGAAGCCCAGATATTAAAGAGAGGTATTGCCAATTTACAAAGTGAACAACGTAAAAATGAACAAATCAAAAGATATACGTATATAGCCTCGGGACTACTTTTCTTGATCGTTGTCACAGGGTTAGTTTTATATTTTAAAAAACAAAAATCAAATAAATTAGTATTTAATAAATTATTACAAAAAATCAATAATTTTGAAGCTAAAGAACAGGAACAGTTAGAGAACAAGGAAACGTACAAAGAAATTGTAATTGATAATGACAAGGTAAATAAAGTACTTAAGGGACTCTCTAGATTAGAATCCCAAGAATTCTACTTGCGTTCAGATTGTAACCTGAGGTCGGTGGCCAAAAAAGTAAAAACAAATGCTACTTATCTTTCAAAAATCATTAATAAACATCGGAAAAAAAACTTCAACGAATATATCAATGATTTGCGTATTGATTATGTATTGAAACGAATAAAAAACGATAAAAAATTTCGTTCCTTTTCTATAAAATCGATTGCTACTGAGGTTGGGTATAAAAGTGATTATTCATTTGCTAAACATTTTAAGGCTAAAACAGGGTTAAACCCGTCCTATTATATCAAGAAGATCGAAAAGCAAGAAAAAGCTTTAGAGAATGTAATATAAGCTACCCTATTTTAAACAAATTAGGGCTATGAAATTGTATTTATTGGGGTTAAAAAATTATATTACATTTTCAGTAATAACAGGGAATTTCAAATAAATTAAAACTCAATGAAAACACAGAAGCCAAACAAAATCAATCTCAAAAAATTAACCATTGCAAAAATTAGTGTAAACGAATTGAATGTTGTGAAAGGTGGAAGTAGTGTTCCGCCAACAGAGCAAATAGGTCTTTGCCGAGCTACTGCAAGAGAGCATGGTGGAGCGTGTATCCAGATTTATTAGCAAATTTGACAAAGAATTAGATAAACCCTGCGCCAAATGCAGGGTTTTTTTATGCCCCTATTTTGTCCAATATGAGGATATTTTGTTTTTCTGCTCAGTGATAACCTTCTAATTTTAAGGTGAGATCAAAAAGATTTTTGACTCATAAGGGGAAACCGAAAACCTTTGACAGAGTAGGTAATTTTTAAAACATATACACATGAAAAAATCATTGAAAAGCTTACAGCTTAAAAAAGAAGTGATCACAAAACTAGAGCAGGACAAAGTTAAAGGAGGATGCCCGCAGCCTGGTGGACCTGGTGCTACACGCTTTTGCATTACTAACGGACCGTTAAATACATGTCCGCCTCCTGGAGTGCAATGTTTTTAATATATAAAATGTAAATCTAAAAAAAGTTGAACCTTGCCATACTTTAATTTATAAAAAAAAGTAAATGGGTTCAACTTTTACTGGATTATAAATACAATCCTCATGCTTTCAGTAGAGGCTGTATAAAAGTAATTAGAACTTAAGTCTACTGTATTGAGCCCTTCAGAATAGTTCGGTACAAGCTTGGTCGAAATAAGAGTATAGTATACTTTTTACTTCCTAATAATATCTTTTCAAAAAAACAAGATGGAGAAAGAACAACTTTTACTAAAAAAGTTAGAAGAAATCAGTGCGATACTAAGAAAAACCTATCATAGTACTGACGAGATTGGAGTATTATCTGGCCGTGCTGGGATCGCTTTGTTTCAATTTTACTATTCAAAGTTTTTACAAAAAGAATCTCATGCCGATGTTGGCGTAGAAATTTTATCATCTATTATCGAAAAGATTAATAACGGTTATGATTTTCATACATTTTGTTCAGGAATCTCTGGAGCAGCATGGGTTATCGAACTGTTGCAAGAAGAAGAATTGATAGATCTGGATTGCGATCAATTACTATCGGGACTAGATAATTTTTTAGTACAAGCTATCCAAGAGATACAGGATGATCAAAATTTCTATGATTTTCTGCACGGAATATTAGGGATAGGATATTATTTCTTAAAACGATATACCAATACCCAATCCAATGAGTTAAAAAAACGATACACAAAAATTCTATTCAACATTATTGACTTATTGCAGCAACGAGCAAAAGTCGAAGATAATACTGCCAAATGGGAAACTTATCTCATACGAGATAAAGGGATAAAAGGGTATAACTTAAGTTTGGCGCATGGGAACGCCAGTATTACTAATTTTCTATCTCGTTTGGTAGAATACACGGACTTTAAAAATAAGGTTGAGAAATTATTGGATCAATCAGTAACCTATATTTTAAGTTCTAAAAACGAAGATATAATTTGTTCTTCATCATTCCCAAGTTGGATTACTTGCAATAATCAAAAAAGTGATAATTCTAGACTGGCCTGGTGTTATGGGGATTTAGGTATTGCCATTACGCTTTGGAAAGCAGGCAAATCGTTGAATAATACCGAGTACAAAGAGCAGGCAATACAAACGTTAACACATGCGGCAAAGAGAACGAACCTTGTCGAGGCTGGAGTGAAAGATGCGGGTTTATGCCATGGCGCTTACGGCATCATGCATATATATAGTTATATGTACAAAGAAACTAAAGATCCTAAATTTAAAGAAACCGCAGAATTTTGGCTCGATAAGGCTTTAAATATGGCTGTACACTCTAATGGACATGCAGGATACATGAAGTGGCAAGGGGGAGATAATCCAAGATGGATAAAAGAGACCAATCTGTTAGAAGGCATTGCAGGAATCGGGCTTTCTATCCTATCCTATATTGCATCTTTTGAAATCAAATGGGATCAGTGTTTGCTAATGAGTTAAAATAAAAGTAAGAATGAAGCAATTAAAAACAACCCTCATAATTTTATAAAATTATGGAGTCTGCCCTCCTTTAGAAACAAGCCATTTCAATAATTTTAAAGCTCAATATTCTGCTGAGCTTTTTTTCTGAACTAATTTTGTCTAAAATCCTTAAATTTTGTTTTTCATTTATAGTATTCTGCCATATATTGTCTTAATAAATAGGATTTATATTGTTTCGTAGTAATAAAACTTCAAAAAAAAAGTACTTTTTACACAATGACTAATACAACTCTTCTGGAAAAAAAAGTAAAAGAAATATATGACATCCTAAAAAATGTCGATACACAGGAAAATCATCATGGTGTATTATCTGGCATGTCTGGCATTTCCTTATTTCAATTTTACTATGCTAGATTAACTGAAAAGGAAGAACCTGCAGATATCGGTGTCAATACCATATCTAAAACTATTGAAGAAATTAATAATGGATACGCTTTTCCTACTTTTTGCACGGGAATTGCTGGTGCGGGTTGGGTATTAGAATTACTAAATGAGGAAGAATTTATTGATATCAACAACGACGAACTTTTATCAGACCTTGACGAGTATTTATTCGCCTCTATGAAGGAGAATGCTGATAACGGGTACTATGATTTCTTACATGGAGCGATAGGATACGGATATTATTTTTTGAAACGTTATGAAAACACACGATCTGCAGATTTAAAAAGTAGATATAAAGAATATATTTCATATTTAATCGTGGCTCTTAAAAAATCTTCAATAACTGATGAAACCGGAACGTATTGGAAAACAACATTAAATCAAGAAGAAGGACTTGTTGGAGTTAATCTAAGCCTATCTCACGGAATTTCAAGCATTATTAATTTTTTAAGCAGAGTGTACATTCACAATGACTTTAAGCAAGAAGTTCAAAATCTTTTGGAAAGTACGGTGACATATATTCTGAGCCATAAAAGTGAAGATCGCAGCACGACTTCCAAGTTTCCTAGTTGGATATATGAAGGAATGGACAAAAAACCAAAAGCAAGATTAGCTTGGTGTTACGGAGATTTAGGAGTTGGTGTTTCTTTATGGAAAGCAGGAAAAGCCATGGCCAATTCTGAATATAAAGAAGAGGCAATAGAAATAATAAAATATGCTGCACAAAGAAAGGATATTGTAGAAGCAGGAGTCAAAGATGCTGGGTTTTGTCATGGATCTTGTGGTATTGCCAGTATATTTAACTATATGTACAAAGAAACCCAAGAACCTATATTTAAGGATACAGCAGATTTTTGGATAAATGAAGTATTAAAAATGGATACTCATGAGGGTAATGCAGGATATGTACAATGGCAAGGAAATTTAGAAAATTGGAAAGAAGAAACTAATCTATTAGAGGGAATCGCAGGGATTGGACTTACTATGATTTCATTTTTGGCTAATTTTGATACAAAATGGGATGAATGTTTAATGATTAGCTAATCCAAATCACTAAAAAACAAGTATGGCTTATAAGAATTTTTCTAAGTATGTTTTGCGTTCCCCGTTATTTTCATTTTCATTTTATAAAAAGCTTACCCAAAATATCGTTTTAGAAGAAGAAGAGTTAAAAAAAGTTTGCTCTGACAAAATCATTAAAGAAGCTATTTTCTTGGCTTCTCCTTCTTTGTATGCAGAATTCGAAAAATGGTTGCGAGGAGAGATAAAAGACAAAGAAAAGTCGGATAAAATGATGTATTCTGTGTTGAAATATATTAGCCGTATGTCATCGCGATGTACGCCATTTGGCCTTTTTGCAGGGACATCTGTGGGTAAATTTTCTGATGAGACACATATAGAACTTCAGCATAAATCAAAAAATAAGAGGCATACGAGATTAGATATGAATTATCTTGTAGCATTGTCCCAAGACATTGTACAAAATGCAACCATAAGGAATCAGCTGCTCTTTTATCCCAATACTAGCATCTATAAAACAGGACATCAATTGCGATATGTAGAATACACCTATGTAAATAGTAGAAGGATTCATCATATTGTGGGAGTAGAGTATTCTGAGTATTTACAAAAGGTTATAGAAAAAGCACATCAAGGAGCACTACTTAATGATCTGGCCAAAGTATTAGTAGATGATGAAATTACGATGGATGAAGCTCAGGATTTCATATATCAATTAGTTGATAGTCAATTACTCATCAGCGAATTAGAACCTTCAGTTTCAGGCCCAGAGTTTTTAGATCAAATATTACCAGTATTAAAAAGATTGGAGGGAACAGAAGAACTTATTTCAGAATTAGAAAAAGCACAAGACACTCTAGAGAAACTAGATGCATCCATAGGAAACGAAGCTGAACATTATATCAATTTAAGCGAGTCTCTTAAAAAATTGGAAGTAGGTTTTGAGCTTAAATATATGTTTCAAACAGATATGTCACTTTCACCCAAGGCGAATACTCTTGAAAAGAAATGGGTATATCAAGTACAAAGGGCACTTACATTACTCAATAAAATTACAATACCGCCAAAAGAAACATTGATTTCTTCTTTTAAATCTGCCTTTTACGAACGATATGAAGAAAGAGAAGTACCTCTATCTAAGGCCTTAGATGTCGAATTGGGAGTAGGATTTCTACAAAATCAAGGTTTAGGGGATGTAAGTAACATTGTTGATGATATCGTTCTACCGCAAAAAGATAATGGTAGAGCAACAAAAGAAATACGTTGGTCTGCGGTGGATGCTATCCTTCAAAAAAAATTAATTTCGAGTATTGAACAAAAACAAGATTGTATAACACTTACCGATAAAGATTTTGAAGGTTTTAAAGAAAACTGGGACGATCTACCGGATACAATTTCTTCAATGATAGAAATAGTAAATCTTGATGGGGAAGAAAAGATAGTAATGTCTAGTGCAGGCGGTTCTAGTGCAGCAAATTTATTGGGGCGTTTTTGTCATGGTGATGATGAACTGTACAAATATACTCAAGAAATTATAGATGTAGAACAGCTGGAAAATCCGGATAAGATCCTGGCAGAAATAGTGCATTTGCCAGAATCCAGAGTAGGTAATATTTTGATGCGGCCGGCTTTTAGGAAATATGAAATTCCTTATTTGGCAAAGTCTATTCAGGATATAGAAAATCAGCTTAACTTAGATGATCTCATGATTTCTACTTCTGTGTATGGCAAGGTAAGTTTAAGATCAAAAAAATATAATAAAGAAGTGTTACCTCATCTTACCAATGCACATAATTATTCTGGGAATGCATTGCCTATTTACCAGTTCTTGGCCAATATGCAAACCCAAAATCAACGTTCGGGAATTGGATTTAATTGGGGACCCATATCAGACGAATACGATTTTTTACCTAGAGTTGAATACAAAGAGGTGATACTTTCTACAGCTATCTGGAATATCAAGAATAACGATATTAAATCATTACTTGACAACTATAAAAATCAAGATAAATTAATAGAAGAAGCAGAGAAATTTTTTTCCTTAAAAAAAATACCTCAGTTTGTCCTTCTTATTGATGGAGATAATGAACTTTTGGTGAATACAAAGAATATAACTTCTGTCAAAATGTTATTAGAGGCTGTCAAAAAGAGACCTTTATTCAAAATTAAGGAATTTTTACACACCCAAAAGAGTGTAGTAAATCAGGGTAAGGAAGCCTATACAAATCAGATTATTTTTTCTTTTTACAACGAAAAAAAGCTTAAAAACACCAGAACATAACAATGAGTAACATTCAGAGATCTTTTATAATTGGCGACGAGTGGTTGTACTATAAAATATATACTGGACCCAAAACTTCTGATTTAGTGCTTACCAATATTATTAAACCAGTTACCAACACACTATTAAAAAACAAAAGCATCGACGCCTGGTTTTTTATTCGATATAGCGATCCAAAACCTCATATTCGTGTTCGATTTCATTATACCGAACCTGCACATATTGCAGATATTATTAATACTTTGTATAATCCTATCAAAGAATATATTGATGAAGATTTAATTTGGAAAGTGCAGATAGATACCTACCAAAGAGAAATAGAGCGGTATGGTGAAAGAACCATAGAACAATCAGAAGCTTTGTTTTTTTATGATAGCAAGATGATTATAGATTTTCTGGATATGGTTGAAGGTGATGAAGGAGAAGAATTACGTTGGTTATTTGGAATTAGAGCGATCGATACCTTATTAAATGATTTTGGATATGATGAGGATGGAAAACTTAAAGTTTTAGAAGGGCTCAAATCAGGTTTTGGTGAAGAATTTGGAATGAATAAATTCTTGAAAAAACAGCTGGACAAGAAATTTAGAGATGAGAAAGAAAAAATTAATGAATTTTTAGCTTTTAAAAGAGAAGACAATCCCGATTATGCTCCTATCCTAGATGTTCTGGAAGAGAAAAGTAAAGAAAGTAAGATTGCTATAAAAAGTATTGTATCCATCATGACTGTAGGACCAGAACTAGATAGGTTGATGGGTAGTTATATTCATATGCTCATGAATAGATTGTTTAGATCCAAAAACAGATTACATGAGATGGTACTCTATGATTTGTTGTATAGAACCTATAAAGTAGCCTGGGGAATTAGAAAATTTAAAAAAAGAGAACAGTCAAGTAGATAGAATTTTGAATATTAAGAAGCTTAATCTGTTATCGCAATTTGTTGAATGAAAATAAATTGTATATTTATACAACCCTTTATGGTCAAAATACTACACCTCTACGTTTTTTGACCTTTTTCAAACACATTCAGAGTTAATCTAGCGACATAATAATTATTTTGCTGATCATTAACAATCAGAAACCAGATGGATCACTTAACATAGAATTGAGTGATTTAGATACAAATTTTTTATCCCAAGACAGAGTACACAATTCGATGTAGAGATCCCCTGTTAGTAATAATGGGGGGTTTTTAACTCTTTGTTACAATTAATTTTAGTCTTTATTCTTATTCAATAGTGTCTGATTAAAAATAGTATAACTTCATAGCACTTTTTAATAGTGGGTTAACAGCGTTTTGATATACCAAGGAGGATACTTTTCTGAGATTTGCCAGAAGCTATATTTGATTTTAATGAAGATAATAAAAGATTTGATATTCATTATTTAAGTTTTCAGTCTTGGCATAATCTAGCGAATTTTATGCTGGATGGACTACCTCAGACTTGGTCGGACCTTTTTAAGAGTGACTAGAAGCAGAACATTGATGGATACATTTTTTTTGCTAATTAGCGTCTTCTACCAGAGTATGTCATTGCTTCCCCTTTTCCGAAAGCATAGCTTAAACTAAAAGTCAAAAAGCGTCCGCGTAGTCCAAAATCATAGATTTCAAAAGTGGGTTGATTCACGAAACGTTCTTGAATTCTGGAAGCAAATACATCTCGAATACCCAGATTTGCAACTATTTTTCCTTTTAGTATTTTTTTACGCATTCCTATATCGAGAAAAGCAAAACCACTTTGCTCGCCTTGTACAGTTTCAAAACCAGATCGGTAATTTCCATTAAATTCTAAATCAATATCAGCGGGCAGGCCTATTTTTGAACCTAGTCTCGTAGACCATTGATTGCCTGTAAAATCAAAAACCTGATCTTCAAATGTTCCCTTTCGATCAAAATAATTGAAATTGAAATCCCAGGTAAACGTTAACCATTTTGCAGGACTATATTTTCCATTGGCTTCAAAACCAATTGAAGAATTTGTACCGATATTTTCTGGGGTGGAAAAGTTTACATTATCTACAAATGTCGATACACGTTCTACCACATCAGTTGTGTAACGGTGATACAGGCTGGAACTCATACTGGCTTTTCCAATTTTATAAATACTGGTTAACTCATATGAATTGGTGAACTCAGGTTGTAGTTCCGGATTTCCTGCGCGGATATTAAAATTATTTCGAATGTTGAAGAAAGGATTCAAATCCCAAAGTCGAGGCCTGAAAATACGTTTGGAATAGCCTGCCTGTAGTGAAAACTTCTCACTAAATGTATACGAGGTATGCAAACTCGGAAACAAATTGGTAAAATTTTGCGAGTTACCTTCGTTGGTATTTGCCAGTAGTGTTTGCAGATCAGTATTTTCTACTCGTACACCTACTTTGATTCCCCAGGTGTCATTTTCGTAAGCTCCGGTTGCATATATTCCCAACACCTTTTGATTCCATTCAAAGTCATTAGTCAGATTTTCATTGATCACAAACTCACCCGCTATCAAATCTCGTACTTCAAAATCGTTACCCACATCGTTCATGACATACTGCACCCCAGTTTCAAGGGTATATTCTTTGGTTAGCGGATTGGTATAATCTGCCTTGAACGTATAATCTGCTTGTTGAAAATTGGTAGCTGTTTGTTGGTTATTATCTACATTTTCACCTTCTAGGGTAGTGTCTGTAAAAAGTGAAGATTGATCTTTTCCGAAGAAACTACCTAATGCACTTAGCTGAAAGGTATGATCCTCATTATTCTTGAACTGTTTTTTCCAATTAAATTCGTACTGCCACTTGGGATTAGTAGCATCAGTAGTTTCATCTCTTAGCCATCTAGATACCAGAGTATTATTGGTGTCAAAAAAGCGAAAGTTAGTTTCAGAGGGTTGGTCTTCAATTTCATAAGCAAAATTTCCTGAAAGCGTGAATACATTGTATTGATTTAAATGGTAGTCTGTACCCAACGTAATATTGAAAAAGGTCTCATTTCTAAAGCTCTCGCCTTCGCTAAAAATTACTTCGTTATTAATTAGATTTCGGTTGATCGCCTCATTATCTCTGGGCAGGGAACGATATCCCGCACCAAACTGGGTAAACAAGTTAAATTTTTCGGTTCTGCGGTTCAAGCTTCCTCCTATACTATGGTTGTCAGGAACACCGGTATTAATAGATACAGAACCGTTCCATCCCCGTTTTTCTTCTTTTTTTAGAATGATATTTAAAATACCTGAAGTACCGGAAGCCTCATATTTGGCAGAAGGATTGGTGATGACCTCGATACTTTCGATCATATCCGCTGTGATGGTTCCCAAGGCATTGCTTGATTCGTCGGCTAATACTGAAGGCTTTCCATTAATCAAGATTTGAACTCCGTCACTTCCTCGCAGACTTATATCTCCTTCAATATTAACGTTGACAGATGGTACATTATTGAGTACCTCCAATGCGCTGGCTCCTGTACTACTTAAGTCTTTTCCAACATTAAAAACACGTTTATCCAGTTTAAATTCGGTTTTAGAAACTTCTCCTCTAACTACTACTTCGTCTAACATTTGGCTGTCTTGAAAAAGTTTGATTATACCCAGGGTAACTTTATTCCCTTTTACTTTAAAATCTCGTAGCTGAATAGTTTCAAAACCCATAAAACTAATTTCAACGTAAAAGTCCTTTGTTGATGAATTTAATTGAAATCTCCCTTGGTCATTTGTTATTGCCCCCATAATTGTAGCTTTAGAACTAACATCTTTCAATACGACGGTAGCATAGGGTATAGGTTGACCAGTTTCAGCCTCAATCAACGATCCCGAAACTAGTATTTCTTCATCTTGAGCCCAGGCTCCAATGGTAAAAAATAATAGGAGTAAAAGAAACCGTATATTCATCGTATGTGTTATTATAATTTCAGAATTCAAAGAACGAAAGTAAAAAAGATTTATAAAAATCCACCTAGGTGAACAGCCATACTAAACCTACAAACGACATTGTTGTCATTCACCTTGATAAATTTGCTGTTTGGAGGAGATTTTGAGACGATTACCTCTTAAATCTAAAAGTTGGGGAAGCAAAAAACTATATTTGTTATACGGCTTTTGACATGGTGAAAAGAATATTCTTAAATAAAGAGATTTGGTTTCAGGTGATATTGCATATCGTAGTATTTACCTTCTATTCATTTGACCGTCGTAATCCTGAAATACAGACCTATAAGTATGTGTTCTTTTTGAATTTTGTGCTTGCCGGTCTTGTAGTGAATTATGTACTCCTGCCAAAATTTCTATATTCCGGAGCATACTTAAAGTTTGCATTGTATGTTGGATTGGTGGCGGGATGCGTTATTTTTATAGAAGAAGCTATACTGGAAAAAATCTATTTCCCGGATACTCGCGGCAAGCGGTTCTTGGGTGTAGGATATAACCTTATGGGTACTTTGCCCACCTTATCGGTTCTGGCTGGGTTCAAATTTGGTTGGGACGCCCTTATCAAACAAAAAGAGGTCAAAGAATTGAAAGATTCTGTAAAAGAAAGCGAACTCCAATTCCTGAAGTCGCAAATTAATCCTCACTTCCTGTTTAATAATATGAACAACCTATATTCATATGCCATTGAAAAATCCCCGCGTACACCAGAGCTTATCCTGGAGTTGTCGGGTGTACTGCGGTATATGCTTTACGAGTGCAAGGCAAAATACGTTTCACTCTCAAAAGAGGTAGAACAGTTAGAAAACTTCATTAATCTTGGTCGTTTGCAAATAGAAGGGCGTGGCTCAGTTACGTTCTCAAAAAATATTATCCAATCAAATTTTTGGGTAGCTCCTCTTATTTTGATCGTTTTCGTTGAGAATGCTTTAAAACACGGTGGCTCCAGTCAGACTAGTGGTATAATTATTGACGTAGATATTGAGGTTACAGAAAACGGACTGCTTTATTTCAATTGCTCTAATACCTACAAAACTCAGGCCAATATAAATAATTTAGATAGCGGGATTGGCCTAGAAAATGTAAAAAAGCGGCTTGACATTATATATCCTAAGGCACATACATTACAAATTAAGGCTAATAAAAAAACATACAAAGTTGAGTTAACCATTGATTTAAAAAAATCCCGGGAACAATGAAGTGTATTATCATAGAAGACCAACTACCGGCACAGCGTATTTTAAAAAAATACGTAGAAGATATAGGTTCCCTAGTACTAGCAGGAACATTTACTGATGCCCTGGAAGCTATGGAAATGATGAAATCGACTAAAGTTGATGTCATTTTTTTAGACATTCACTTACCAAAGATATCAGGTATCGACTTTTTGAAAACGTTATCCAATCCACCTCAGGTTATCCTCACAACAGCTTTCCCGGATTATGCTTTGGAGAGTTATGAATTTGAAGTAGTGGACTATTTGTTGAAACCATTTTCATTTCAGCGGTTTATTAAAGCTATTTCTAAGATCGACACCAAACAAAAAAATTCAATCCCGAGTATTGAAATCACGGAAATAAATGAAGTTTATATTAAGGTGGGTTACGATCATGTACGTGTCGTTATTGATAATATTGTCTACATCGTATCTGATGCTGATTATACAGAAATTCATCTACAAAACAAAAAACACTTATCCTCTGAAACACTTCGTTACTGGGAAAAACTTTTATCTTCAAAGAAATTTATGAGGGTACACAAATCCTATATTATCAATACTTCAAAAATTGAGAAAGTATCGGGTAATCAGATTTATTTAACAAATCAAAAGACAGTTCCTTTGGGCAGAGCTTATAAGAGTAATTTTATGAAAAAATTCTTCTAAGAAAATATCCTAGAGCTTATTGAGGATAAAGAAATGGTGCAAGATTATAAACAAATATGGTGTATCCATATTTGTTTATTGCTATATACAGGAATTTGGCCTTGGTAAAACCACTTATTATCGCGTTATACAATGGTTACTGGTAAGAAATAGGTAGTACTATGAATAACAAATTCCTTTAAAAACCATTAGCAGTTCTTTTCAATTCATCTAAAATCAAGAGATACAAGCAAAAAATGTCAAAAAGTGCTAAATATAAAAAAAGAGCTACGATTTTTGATCGTAACTCTCTAATTATTAAGCTCCCCCTCTTGGGCTCGAACCAAGGACCCTTTGATTAACAGTTAATAGACATATGATTTTATATGAATCAATAAAATTGATAAATAACTGATAATCAAATAATAGTAAAATTTTGAAATTCTTTTTGAACCGTTTTAAATCGCCAAAAACCACAAAATGCAAGCAAAATGCAAGCAAATTTTCTTGTATGTTAAGATGTGTTGATCTACTTTAGACAAAACAAAAATTGTACTATGGCATCGATTACTTTAATGCTTGATAAACGGAATAAAACGGCCAAGAAATTTCCACTGGTAATACGAATATATCATAAGCGAATACCAAAGAATATTCAGTTGGGCTATAAGTTGGAAAGCTCGCAATGGAATGAAAAAGCGAAGCAGATCAAATCTCCTTTTCCGAACTCAAAAAGAGCCAATCATGATATAAGTTCTAAAATGACTGTTGCCTCTGGTATTATTTCAGAATATAGTACCACGCTAAAAGATTTAACGGCTTATGAAATAGCAGATCTCATTGAAGCTGCCCTCAAAAAGAAAAACAATGAAAAGTCGATTAATAATGATAGGGTATTGAACAGGGGAGGAACCTACCTTGAATTATACAGTAAAAAGATTATCAATCGATATTATAATGCCAAACGTTTTGGTACAGCCGATGCACTGCATAATGCTGTGGTTTTTATTAAAAAATATACTGGAGGGAACGATATTTTGTTATCAGAAATCAACGAACTTTTTCTTGAAGATCTGGAGTCACATTATCTAGGACAAGGAAATAGTTTGAATGGATTGGGCGTACATCTTAGATCGATACGACGGATTTATAATTTGGCGATAAAAGATTCCCAAACCGAACTTACACTTGAGCACTACCCTTTTGGTAAAAATGGATACTCGATCAAACAACAGCGAACGAAAAAGAAAGCCGTTTCCCTAGAAGTGATAAAAGATATTGAAGTGCTTAAATATCCTAAAGACTCTGCCTTATGGCATCATAAAAATTATTTTTTGGTCAACTTTTATATGCGAGGAATGAACTTTATGGACATGGCCTATCTTTCCGTTGATGCTATTAATAATGGTAGGTTACAATACAAACGCAGAAAAACCAAAAGAGGGAATAATGTAAAAGAGTTCGATATTCTGATTCCTGAAAAAGTAAAACCAATTTTCGACCATTACTGTAAGAATAAATCAAGAGAAGATTTGGTATTTCCTATTTTGGAAGATGTTATGAAAACAGAATCTGAAGATCGGGTATACGAAGTATATAAAAACAGACGTAGAAACCATATTAGAAGGCTAGGTACGATTGGTAAAAATGTGGGGTTAGAAACTAAATTAACCTCCTATGTAGCTCGTCATACTTTTGCAACCGCTGGATTGCACAAAGGGATTTTCAAAGCTCAAATAGGTGATATGTTAGGTCACACCAATTATTACACTACTGAGTCGTATTTTGCTGATTTTGAAAATGTAGTTTTAGATGAAGCTGCGAATAAGATTTTTAGTTAAGATAGACTATCGTTTCTCCAATTCCTTAATAAAATACGAAGGATAAATCCCGGTCTTTTTATAGAACGCTTTTGCAAAGGCTTCAGAGTTATTAAAGCCAATGTCTTGAGCGATAGCTTTTATGGTGTATTTTCTAAAACGGCTATCTTCTTGCAGCCTATCAACTACAAAATCAATACGCAAATCGTTGATATAGTTGCTAAAACTTTTTTCTTTAAACGTATTTACCACTTTAGATAGATAACTAGAATTAGATCCAAAACTTTTGGCCAGATCTTTAGAATTGAGACCTTGCTTTAAAAACCCTTGTTGCTCTTCAAATTGTTGTAGTTTATCGAGCAACTTGTTTACAGTTTCTTTATTGATCGATGTACCACCAGTAGGGTTTGGATTTGAATCATCTTTTTTTTGGTTGTTATTTTTTTCTTCTAAAAGTTTTAAGAATCGTTGTTTATATAATCGCTGACGAGAGTAGTAATATCCAATACCAAATAGACTTATTCCTAAAAGAACCGCGATAATAATGTTTTGTGTAGAGATTTTGGTATTCTCTTTTTCTAGTGAAGAAATAAGTTTTCGTTTTTCGGCTAGGAGTTGGGGAGTGTCATATTCTCTTAGCAATTTATTTCCTACTAGCTTGTAATTATTGCTAAGTATACTATCTGTATGAACTAATTTATTTATGTAAAACAGTTGATTAGAAAAATCATTTTCAGATTTGTAATGATCTACTAATTCAACATATGCAGATCGATTTTCTGGTATTATATAGTTAGTTGCGTTTGAGATTGAGTCAATTTTTTTAAAGTACTTATTTGCGTTTAATTTATTTCCTAATTTTTTATACGTCTTACCAAGGTAAAGGTAAGCACTAACTAAATTGTACTTCTCAAAGTGCATTTGATTTTCCAATGTAAAGAAATGAGGAATTGTATTTTCAATAATTAGTTTTGCTTCGTTGTACTTAGCTTCTTTGTAAAGAAATATTCCTTTGTTGAGTTCAAATAGGTAATTTATCCCTTTGTTTTTGGACAGGTGCAACGCTTTTTTATTAAATATTTTAGCCGAATCTAATTGATTATTTAATCGGTAACAAGATATCAATTCTGATACACTAGAGAGGTAAGAAATTGTATCCCACTTGTCTTTTGATGGAATACTTTCTTCATAAGCAATACATTCTTTGAAATGGGATATCGCTTCATCGTATTTACCTAACTTTCTTTTGATAAGTCCGATATTATGCTTGAGAACATAAATGTAAAAGATGTTTTTAGATTTTTTAGAATACTTAAGTCCCAGTAGATAATTACTCAAAGCATCTCCAAAATTTCCTTTTCTTTCATATGCAATGCCTTTCCAGGTATAAATAGCTTCAGGATATTTTTTATTTTGTCCTTCATTAACATATAAAAGTGCGCTGTCAAGAAAGATTATTCTTCTTTTGTCTGTGTAGTTGTATAACGCACTTTTTAAGCTGAAAGCTCTAGCAATTTTAGAAGAATCATTGTTTAATTTGGCTCTATTAAAATAGGTGTTTACATATACTTTTGAAGTTTCATTTTGTTTTCTTTCTAAATGATAATAAATTTTATCGTAAAGCTGATCGTAGGACAGGTTGTTTAAAGAATCTGGCACTTCAAACTTCTGCCCAAATCCCATCCCAGAAACCAAAAGAAAAATCACAATCCCATAAAAACGTAACCTCATAATCGTTGTTTTGATGGCCCAAAAGTATTTAAAATGGTGCAAGTTTAAGAAGGTAAGTGTCTAAAATACATATAGTATTGTACGTCTTTTATAAAAAACGTATGGATTGATAATAAAGATTTAAAGGCTGATAGAGGTACAATTTTTATTATAGTCTTTTTCCGTTTTTAATATATTTTTTTCTTTACCTCTAGGAGTAAGCACAGCACTTGAAGGCTTACATTTTTTTTGTCGCAGTTGCAGTCGCAGTAACTCACCTTTGTTTAATGGTATGAAATAGTTGTGGATTTGATCACCTTTTATAGTTGTTTACTTTCCTTCTTGAAATGTGAATGTGGACTCTTGCCCCAAACAGTTAGTGAGAATAAAAGTAAAAAGGTTATTTTTTCATTAGGAGTAAATATTTTGCTCAAAGAACTGACTAATTCTTACTTTTTGATATCCGTTCTGCCATTAAAAGTGCATTGTAGGCATTTACGATTTTTCCTGATTTTGAGAGTTCTGAGAATGGTACCATTTTTTTAGTTCCATCTTCTTGGGTAATGCCAATCTCGATATTGTATGATACTCCAGATTGCATTAAAATTTGCTTTACTTGTGGTGCAGTAAGATCTGGATAATATGATCGTATTAATGCTGCTATACCAGATACTATGGGAGCAGCGATAGAGGTTCCATCTGCAAATTCATATTCGTTATTCGATTTGGTGGTATAAATTTGCTCTCCAGGAGCAAAAAGGTCTACATTTTTTTTGCCATAATTAGTAAAATATGTAAATATCCTTTGATTTAAGGGTATTGAAGAAGCACCAACACTTATAAAATTCTTTGTCAATTCTTCATCTGGATTTTCTTTAAAATCGTTGGGATAAAAAATATGAGTGTCCGTGTTTAAACTAGAATTACCGGCTGAAGTAACCAATAACACATCATGTTTTGCGGCATATTGTATAGCTTTATGTACGAATTCTTTATTTGGTGAAAACTGTTTGCCAAAACTCATGTTAATGACCTTGGCGCCATTATTGGTTGCATAATGTATAGCCATAGCCACATCTTTATCGTATTCATCTCCCCTTGGGATCACTCTAATCGGCATTATTTTTACCGTATTGGTAATTCCATCTAGGCCTTTGCCATTATTTCTAGTAGCAGCAATAACACCCGCGACGTTGGTACCATGAGTTTCAAAAGAAAGATCACCCGCAAAATTGTTATTGCCATACGGTTTTCTATCAAAGGTATATGGATTATCTCCTACAATTTTTTTTCTACCATTATACTCGAAGTTAAGAGAGTATTTTTCAAGGACCTCTATGTCTTTGGTAAAATACTTAATCCAATCATCGTCCATACCCCAGTATAAGGCATGATCTCTGAGTGCGATTTGTTCTTGTAATTTTTTATTGCCAACGGTATCAATTGTGGCAAGTTGTTCACGGGTATAATCCTCTTTCGGGAAGTATTTTTTTAGTGCTTCTTTGGCCTCTAGAAATGTTTTAAGGTATTGTTTATCGTCTTCCAGTTCTTTTACTCTGTTATTATAATCGATTTTGGCTTTTTGGTAGATTTCAAAATCGGCTTGTTGTTCTGGGGTTATTTCTTTAGAGATTCGTCCTTCAAAAAGTGTTTTGCCTTGCTGCAATATGCGCACAACTTCATAGTTACCATAAATTAATGATGTGCCATCGGGTGCTCCCAAAAAATTCCAACCATGTACGTCATCTACATAACCGTTTTTGTCATCATCGATGTTGTTATTAGGGATTTCTTTGGTATTGGTCCATATTTGAGGTTTAAGGTCTTCATGATTACTATCAAAACCAGAGTCCAATACTGCAACTATTATGGTATCTCCTTTTCTGGTATTCAATAAATCGGCATACGCTTTGTCAAGGCTTATACCTGGAATAGTATCAATAGTAATATCCTTATGTTGCCAAGATTTTCTTTCTTCCCTGACAACTTTTTTATTTTTTTTAATTATTACTGTAAAACTATTAGTACTATGAAATGTGTAAATAGTTTTACAACTCCATAACCCTAATAATACTATTCCAAGTAGAAGCCTTTTCAATATCATATTATTTTGAAAATTATTTAATTTCCACTGATAGGACAAACTTCATTTGGGTCTTTGCTTGTAGTAGGACAATCTTTAGATGTACGTGTTGTTTTTACATCTTGATCATCTCCTCCTTTGATACTAGCCAAATTATTTATTACGGCAATTTTGAATTTGTTAAAATTTAATTTTGTTCTTTTTTTCATTTCTAAATCTGATTAATAATTTGTATTCAGAAGCAAAAGTATTTGTTTTTGTAAAACAATGTCTGATTAAGTTAGTGATATATGTTTAAATTCCCGGAATTTCAAGTAGTTTTATTTATTAATAGTCTGATTTTTAATTACTTACGTTTTTGATAAAATAAGATGGATAAATTCCAGTTCTTTTCAAAAAAGCTTGAGAAAAGGATTGTGCGTTTTTGAATCCTGAGTGTTCGCTGATTGCTTTAATGGTGAATTTTCTGATTTTTTCATTATCCTTTAACTCATTAACAATAAAATCGATTCGTGCATCATTAATATAATTTACAAATGATTTTTTATGATATAGATTAATTATTTTAGATAAGTATTTTGTATTAGTTTTTAAATCTTTTGCAAGAGATCCAATGGTGATATTTTGTTGTAAATATCCTTTTTTGGATTCAAATCTTTCCAAACCAGATAAAATTTGAGTACTAACTTTTTCCGGAATATCTAAATCTCTTTCTTTCTTATTAGAAGTTTTAGATGGATTTGATTTAGTAACATTAGAACTTGTATTAATAAGTTCATTAAACCTTTTTCTGTAATATCGCTTCTTTCGATAATTATAAATTAAAAATAAAGTTATGATGAAGGAGATAGCTCCGATAATCAAAACTGAACCAGAAAGAGTTTTGTTTTTTTTATTTATTGAATGTACAAGTTTTTCTTTGGATTCTAAAAGTTCTGGAGAATTATACCTTTTATTAAGATTATTGACCAAATATTTATAATCGTTAAATAGAATACTATCTAGTTTTAATAAACGATTAATGTAAACAAGTTGCTTGTCTTTATTATTCTGACTCTTAAAATGGTCTATTAATATTTCATAATTTTCCCGCAAATCTGGGTTTAGATAGTTTGTATTTTGAAAAATGGTATCCACTTGTTCGAAAAAAGAAATTGATTTTTCCTTGTTTCCGACCTTTAAATAGTTTTTGCCTATATAAAAATTCGCAAATGCAATATTTGGTTTATCATTAATTTCTTTTAAAAGAATCAATGATTTTCGCAAACTATCGATTGATTGCTTGTAATTATTCCTTTTATAGAGGTTTATCCCTTCACTTAAAATAAAATATGAATAGTATTCATTCAAGCTTTTTTTAAGTGATTTTTTAATTCCCAATTGGTTAATTATAGATGAAGAATCTATTTTGTTGGTTTTTCTATATAGATGAGTCAACAAGGAAAGTGTGATAAGATAATTTTCACTATTTCTTTTACTTTTTGTTTCGGTTTCAAGATATTTTTTACAATTTAAAGTAATATTCAGTGCTTCCTTGTAATTTCCAATTCTACTTTTTATTACTGCAATACCATGCGTTGTGCCGTAAATAAGCTGATGTGATTTTTTTTTCTTTGCGAGGTTATAGGCTTCTAAATAATTGTCAAGGCTTCCTTTAAAATCCTTTTTGTCGTAAAGGATAAGTGCCTTAATATAATACCCCATTTCTGGGTAATTTTTTATTTTCAAATTTTTACTATAATCGATAATCGAATCCAAATAATTGATTTGTGTATCTGAATTAGTTAAATATGCATGTAATCTTTGGTACTCATAAGCCCATAATAGCTGTTGTTTTGAAGTATCTTTTCTTGCTTTTTTTAAATATGCATCTGCATAATTTTTGTAGATATTTGTATCCGTTTTAGTATCATTAAGTATTTTGGCTAATTCTTCATATTGTAAATTGATTAAAGAGTCCAAAGAATTATTTTTTTGCTGTCCAAAACAGACAAAAGGCAACATAAAAACAAATAAATAAGATCTTAAAAAACCCTTGAGCATAGTATAATATTTCATCGGGAAAGATAAGCATAATTAAAATATATCATTTATAATATTTGTATCATATTCAACTAATTTTTTATTGTTTTTTTACTACTTTAAGAATGTAAATTCTTGGAATTTACACCTTAAATTCCAAGAATCTGGACTATCTCTCCTTGCATCCAACCCATCCCACCCTATACTTTTGACCCAACAAAAATCAATCGCATGAATCATTTTGGGTACAACAAGAAAAGCAAATTTATTGTAGATACCATACAAGCATTGCATATAAAACTAGACCAGTTTATGTACAACTTGGTACATCATAGTCCTTACGAAATAGTGTTGTATATCTGGATACATAAACTATACTTAAAAGGAAAATCCAGTGAAGATGCTGTGCAACTTATTTACAAAGCAAGAAATATGTTATTGTCAAAAGAAGCATATATTTCTTGCAAAGATGCCCGACCGTCTTAAAAAAGAAACACATCGTCAAAATAGCTACCCCGCAAAATTTAACGAACTAAACAAATTGTAAACAAAGCAGTAATGCAAAACATGAAAAAGTAAAAGAAGTACTAACCATCAAAAAAAGGGAAACACATTATGAGCACTATCATCAAACAAGTCGAAACTATAGAGCGTATAGACCAGTTGATTCGTATGCAAGCTACAGGACCAGTAGATGAATTAGCAGAACGACTACACATT
>NZ_JBHUHY010000007.1:0-272292 GCF_042682765.1 Aquimarina celericrescens
AGCATTGGTTGTATTGGTATCAATATCCGCTAATGCAATCGCCACCGTACTTCCATCGGAATCAGTGATAATTAAATTCGTTCCATCTTCAGTTAAGGAAGCATTAGTCGTATTGGTATCGATATCCGCTAATGCAATCGCCACCGTACTTCCATCAGAGTCTGTTAAGATTAAGTTGGTTCCGTCTTCAGTAAGACTTGCATTGGTTGTATTGGTATCTGTTTCTGCTGCGATATCTGCCAGTGCAATCGCCACCGTACTACCATCGGAATCAGTGATGATCAAGTTGGTTCCATCTTCAGTAAGACTTGCATTGGTTGTATTAGTATCTGTTTCTGCTGCGATATCTGCCAGTGCAATGGCTACAGTACTACCATCGGAATCGGTGATGATAAGGTTAGTTCCATCTTCAGTTAAGGAAGCATTGGTTGTGTTGGTGTCAATATCCGCTAGTGCAATCGCCACCGTACTACCATCAGAATCAGTGATAATTAAATTGGTTCCGTCTTCAGTTAAAGAAGCATTGGTCGTATTCGTATCAATATCTGCCAGTGCAATCGCCACCGTACTTCCATCGGAATCAGTAATGATCAAATTCGTTCCATCTTCAGTTAAAGAAGCATTCGTAGTATTCGTATCGATATCTGCCAGTGCGATCGCTACAGTACTTCCATCAGAATCAGTAATGATCAAATTCGTTCCATCTTCAGTAAAAGAAGCATTGGTTGTATTGGTATCAATATCCGCTAATGCAATCGCCACCGTACTTCCATCAGAATCAGTGATGATCAAATTGGTTCCGTCTTCAGTTAAAGAAGCATTCGTAGTATTCGTATCAATATCTGCCAGTGCAATCGCCACCGTACTACCATCGGAATCAGTAATGATCAGGTTGGTTCCGTCTTCAGTTAAAGAAGCATTGGTTGTATTGGTATCAATATCCGCTAATGCAATCGTCACCGTACTTCCATCAGAATCAGTGATAATTAAATTCGTTCCATCTTCAGTTAAGGAAGCATTGGTCGTATTCGTATCGATATCTGCCAGTGCAATCGCCACCGTACTACCATCAGAGTCTGTTAAGATTAAGTTGGTTCCATCTTCAGTAAGACTTGCATTGGTTGTATTGGTATCAATATCCGCCAGTGCAATCGCCACCGTACTACCATCAGAGTCTGTTAAGATTAAGTTGGTTCCATCTTCAGTAAGACTTGCATTGGTTGTATTGGTATCAATATCCGCTAGTGCAATCGCCACCGTACTACCATCGGAATCAGTGATGATCAAATTCGTTCCGTCTTCAGTTAAGGAAGCATTGGTTGTATTGGTATCAATATCCGCTAATGCAATCGCCACCGTACTTCCATCAGAATCAGTGATGATCAAATTCGTTCCATCTTCGGTAAAGGAAGCATTGGTTGTATTGGTATCAATATCTGCCAGTGCAATCGCCACCGTACTACCATCGGAATCGGTAATGATCAAATTCGTTCCGTCTTCGGTAAAGGAAGCATTGGTAGTATTAGTATCAATATCTGCTAATGCGATAGCCACCGTGCTACCATCGGAATCGGTAATGATCAGGTTCGTTCCATCTTCGGTTAAGGAAGCATTGGTCGTGTTGGTATCGATATCCGCTAATGCGATGGCTACGGTACTTCCATCAGAATCAGTGATGATCAAATTCGTTCCGTCTTCGGTAAAAGAAGCATTGGTTGTGTTGGTATCAATATCCGCTAGTGCAATGGCTACAGTACTACCATCGGAATCAGTGATGATCAAATTCGTTCCGTCTTCAGTTAAAGAAGCATTGGTTGTATTGGTATCAATATCCGCTAATGCAATCGCCACCGTACTTCCATCGGAATCAGTAATGATCAGGTTGGTTCCGTCTTCGGTAAAGGAAGCATTGGTTGTATTGGTATCAATATCCGCTAATGCAATCGCTACCGTGCTACCATCGGAATCAGTAATGATCAGGTTCGTTCCATCTTCGGTAAAAGAAGCATTCGTAGTATTAGTATCAATATCTGCTAATGCAATCGCCACCGTACTTCCATCAGAATCAGTGATGATCAAATTGGTTCCGTCTTCGGTAAAGGAAGCGTTGGTTGTATTGGTATCAATATCCGCCAGTGCAATCGCCACCGTACTTCCATCGGAATCAGTGATGATCAAATTCGTTCCATCTTCAGTTAAGGAAGCATTGGTCGTATTCGTATCGATATCTGCCAGTGCAATCGCCACCGTACTTCCATCGGAATCAGTGATAATTAAATTCGTTCCATCTTCAGTTAAGGAAGCATTGGTTGTATTCGTATCGATATCTGCTAATGCAATCGCCACCGTACTTCCATCAGAATCAGTGATGATCAAATTCGTTCCATCTTCAGTTAAAGAAGCATTGGTCGTATTGGTATCAATATCCGCTAATGCAATCGCCACCGTACTTCCATCGGAATCAGTGATAATTAAATTCGTTCCATCTTCGGTAAAAGAAGCATTGGTTGTATTGGTATCGATATCCGCTAGTGCAATCGCCACCGTACTACCATCGGAATCAGTGATAATTAAATTTGTTCCGTCTTCAGTTAAAGAAGCATTGGTTGTATTGGTATCAATATCCGCTAATGCGATGGCTACGGTACTTCCATCGGAATCAGTAATGATCAAATTCGTTCCATCTTCAGTTAAGGAAGCATTCGTAGTATTGGTATCAATATCTGCCAGTGCAATCGCCACCGTACTACCATCAGAATCGGTGATAATCAAATTCGTTCCGTCTTCGGTAAAGCTTACATTATTAGTACCTGGCCTTGTAGCTAAAGCTTCGAGAGCTTCTTGTACAGTATTTTCGTTTACGGAATCTCCATTTAAGTCAAAAGATGGATTTAAAGTTACCTCACTTGCATTTTGATCATCGGTACCAACAAAGTTAATCGGTGTCCCATTACCGTTATCAAAAGTGAAAGTACCATTACCAAGATCGGTTAATTGGGCTTTATTAATGGTTACTGGAGTTCCTTCTTCATTAGTATAGGTAAAAGTACCATCATTATTATCTACAATAAAAGTAATCGTTTCCGTAAAACTTACAGAACATAAGGACTGCCATACGGAACCATCGTATTGAAATACACAACCTTGGTCAGTATTATAAACCATAGCTCCTGAGAGAGGAGTTATAAGATTCATTTGACTATTAGTCACTCTTGTTAAAACAAAAACCTTATCAGCACTTTCTAATTCAAGTAAAGATGAAGGGTCGATTGTATTTGGGGCGTCTCCTACTTTTACTTGTGAAAGTAACGTACTGGTATGCAATAAAAGTAGTAGAATTAGGGTAATTCTTACGTTCATAGTATTGGGTATTTCTTTACGATAAATAGGCTTTTAAATTATAATAATGACGATGACATTTATATATTTTAAAGTAGTTCTTTAAAATCGTTTTGCTAACAATATTAGTTATAACTACTTAAATAATTAAAAATTTATTAACAAAAATACATTTTTTTTCGGACTAACAGCAATTTTTATCGATAAAATACGTTTTAGCCTTTATATATATTACGGTAAAACCGTAAAATTAACAACTTGCTCGTTACTTTTTATATTTTTAATTTAAAATTTTATTTTTCTGATTAAATCTTATACATTTACCCCATAAAAGCGGGAGTAGCTCAGTTGGTAGAGCGTCAGCCTTCCAAGCTGAATGTCGCCGGTTCGAACCCGGTCTCCCGCTCTAAACCCTGTCATAAAATAACAAGGTTTTTGATTTCCTACTTTATATTCACGAATTTAGATTTATTGTTATGAGCATTATTGTATGATGTTAACTATTATACTTACGTAAAAGAATTTGATACGGTTTCCTATTTTTTTTGTAAATATATCCCAGGTAGAGAATAATTGGGATTAAACAGTGATAATGCATTTGGAACTAAGAGAGTTTGTGATATGTTCTTATATAAAGATTCGCTTATCTTAATTTATTATATTCACAACAAAATAGATGTTTTTGTTGGCTAAATATTTTGGTATTAATCATAAAGAAATTTTACAAAAAACAAATCCCCAAAAGATATTATTTTCTATTATACTGATTAGTATTAGTATAATTGTTTTTAGTCGGATTTTTATGGGTTCAGAGTTTTTAACCTAAAATGATAATTGGTATATATACAAAAATAAAAATGTAATTAATTTTTCGTGGGATTCAATTAAAAATGTGTATTTATCTCCCTTAGCTGGGCAATATTTTCCTTAAGGTGAAGTCTATAATTATTTATTATTTTACATATTTGGTAATCACGCCACAACATTCTGGATAGTAGCATTATTAGTTCATCTTCTCAATATTTTTTACTGTTCAATATTTTGAAAAGTATTTTCAAAGATAAATTATAGGTCAGTATGGTAACCTTTTTTTTGCTATTCACCCGATGCAAGTTAAAACAATTGGTTGGCTGTCATTTATATTTCGAAATGCAGTTTTTTATTTGCTATTTTTTCTTTTAATATAGTATCGATGTCACATAAGTATTTGATTGAATGTAGTTAAAGTAAACCCTCAGTATTTTATTGCGATTTAGAAATTACTGATGGAAAAAACAGATAGATCTTGTTGAATATTTTTTCTTAAAAGCAATCAAGTTAACTCCTGATGATGGTAAGAATTTCTATCTACGTTCCTTAACCAAAGTATAAATCAATCGATAGATTGTTGCAGTAATAGACATTGTTAAAGTAAAAGAAAAAGGATATAAAGTAAATACTAATTATTACAATGCACTGATTAGAGATGTTAGAAAAAGAAATAGATAATAACTTTTTATGAATAAGTTCCTTCATTTTCATTCAAACAGGACCTAATTTCTAAAGAGTTCTGATTAAAGACAATTCTTTTCTGGCACTAATATTTTATTATATTTACTGAAAAAACTACCACCTATGCACTTGAAAAATTTTTTGGTTAACTATGAAGAAGTTGTGCAAAACATTAGTTCACAAAAGATTATATTAAGTATTATAGTCGTTACCTTAATTGTTTTCAGTTCAGTTTTTACGGGTTCAGAATTTTTGTCGTATGATGACAATTGGTATATCTATGAAAATGAAAATGTGATCAATTTATCATGGCAATCAATAAAAAACATATTTACTACACTACAAGGGGGGCAATACTCTCCTTTAGGGGAGGTTTACCATGCTGTTATTTATTATTTCTTTGGTGAAAACGCAACGGCTTTCAAGATTTGTGCTTTATTAGTGCATCTTTTGAATATATTTCTGTTATTCAAAGTTTTTGGCAAACTTTTTCAAGATAAGTTATTTCTTGTAATTGTTGTCTTATTTTTTGCTATACACCCTATGCAGGTGGAAACTATTGGTTGGATATCCGTTATTTTTAGAAATGCGGTATTGTTAATGTTTTTAGGATATTTCTTCTATTTAAAATATTTAGAAAGTAATTTTGAAAAACATCGATTAATCCCAGTTTTTGTATGCTATATTCTGGCTTTGTTGACAAAGGAACAAGCTATTTTATTTCCTATTGGATTGTTTCTAATAAATTTAATAAAGTTTGATTCGATTTGGAACAAGAGATTTATAGTAGAAATGACTCTTTGCATTGTCATAATACTTATTTTCGGATTGATAACAGTAGAAATTACCAAAACAGGAGGTCCAAGTATCATTGATAGAAATGTTTCATTTTATCAAAAGATAGCACTTTTGTCAAAAACTTTTTTATTGTATTGCTATAACTTTTTATTTCCATTCGAATTATCATACTCTTACCCTTATCCAGATAATCAATCGAATATTTCTATTTTCAATGTGTTGTTAGCTTTTGGGCTTATACTTTTAGGATGTTTTATTTCTTTTAAAGATAAAATATTTAGGTTCGGGTTTTTGTGGAGCTTGGGATTTTTAAGTCTAGCCTTAGCTTTTGCATTTTTTCATTTAAGGGATTCACATATGGCAGATCGATACGCTTATGTTGCTATAATCGGTTTTTCTGTTATATTTTATCAATCCCTTTCTTATTTAAAGGAAAAGATAAGGATTGTGAATAAGTCTTGGTTTATTATTTTGTCTTTGTTTTTTATAGTTTCATTTTCGATAGTGTCATTTAACAGAGTTAATGTTTTTAGAAACAATAAAAACTTATGGAGTCAAGCTTTGGAAGTAAATCCTATGAATCCTTTTGCGTATAATAGTCTGGGTTATTACTATAGAAATCAAGGTAAGTTGGATACGGCAAAAATTCTGTACAAAAAATCTATAAAACTAAGCCCAAATTATTTTTTGGCCCATAATAATATTACGAAGTTGTATTATGAACAAAAACAATACGATAGTGCTTTCTATCACGTTTCTAGAGCAATTTCATTACACCCGGGTTACGAACATGCTTATGAAAATCGAGCTTACTTGTATTTTGTAACCAATCAGAAAGAGAAATATTTGAAAGATTTAAATAAGCTTTTAGAATTTTCTCCTGATAATGAGAGGTATTTGATTTCACGAGCCAAGTTTTATTTTAAAGAAAACAAATATCAAAAAGCATTAGAAGATGCTCTTAAAACTATAAATTCTAATCAAACTAATGATAGTTATATTTTTTATATAGTTGGGCACAGTTATTTAACGTTGAAAAATTATAGAGAGGCTGAAAAATACCTTTCCAAAGCTATTAGTATTGATGATAAAAAATCTAAATATTATTTTTCCAGATCTGTTGCAAGAGTAAGTATCAATAATTGGAAACTTGCTTTAAAAGATGCCTTGCAAGCTAAAAAACTTGGATATAAAGTAAATCAGGGATATCTAGCCATGTTGGCCAGAGAAGTCAAAAAAAGAAATAACTAAGATTCATTTTAATGAGTATTTCAAAACTGTCCATAGTAGTACCTTGTTTTAATGAAGAAAGTAACATTCAAGAGCTTTTTAAGGAGTTGATTGATGTAATTAATGTGTTAACTTTCTCTAGTGAAGTTATTTTTGTAGATGATGGTAGTAAGGATAATACATTTAGTGAAATAGAAAAAATATCGCTTGAAAATAAGTTTGTATCAGGAATATCGCTTTCTCGAAATTTCGGACATCAAATTGCACTGCTTGCAGGTTTAGAAAAATCAACTGGCGATGTGGTAATTACAATGGATGGAGACCTGCAGCATCCTCCAAATATAATTCCAGAGTTAATTAAAAAATACGAGGATGGATATGATATTGTAAATACCAGAAGAATTGATCCTGAGTCTATCTCATTTTTCAAAAAGAAAACATCAACATTATTTTATACAATTATCAATAAACTATCTGATATTAAAGTAGAACCATTTAGCGCTGATTTTAGATTGATGAGTAGAGAAACTGTAAACGCTTTTCTAAGTATAAAAGAGCATGATCGTTTTACCAGAGGACTTGTGAGTTGGATTGGATTTAATCAGGGCGTTGTTGAATATAAAGCGAATTCCAGATTTTCAGGAAAATCTTCGTATACCTTTAAAAAAATGATCAAACTGGCGATAAATGGGATCACAACCATGTCTTCGAAACCTTTAAGAATATCATTGTATTTAGGTTTGATTTTTTTTATTACCGGCATTATCTATGCAGCATTTATACTTTATAATTATTTCACCGGAGTTAACGTTGAAGGATGGACTTCTATACTTATAACAATTCTGGTCTTGGGGGGTATACAGTTATTGATTTTATCAATAATAGGCGAATATGTATCCCGAATATTTAATGAAACCAAATCAAGGCCTTTGTATTTAATAAAGAAAAAAACGGGTACCAATAATTAACCTTTCGTAAACATACTTAACGTAGCAAACGATAATTTTTTACCAATATAATTTCTAAAAAATAACGAATCTATTTTAAACACTAATTTGACTAAGCCTTTTCCTCCAATATTTAAAAATGGAAAAGCATCTGGGTTATAAAATAAAATGTATGAAAGTAATCCAGGATACATTTGATCTGCTAATGTGTATCCATTATTAAGAAATAAATCATTCAACTCTTTTAATCGAAAAGCTTTTTCAGTTTCTTCATCAAATAGTGTATTCTTATTATAGATACGCTCTCTAATTTTTCTGAAAATGATATTATTGTGTGTAGGCTCTAATACTATAAAAACTCCATTTGAAGCCAGATTGTTTTTTAAACGTTGTACTACTGTTTCACACATAGAAGGTACGTGATGCAGACCACCGATGATGATGATGATATCAAATTTTTTATCACTTTCGAAAGTTGAAATGTCTTGAACGTATACATTTAGGTCTTTATTCGCTGCCTTGACTTTTTCAATTAAGACTGAGCTATAATCAAATCCTTCATAAGATCCTAGAACACCTATGTTGCTTTCAAGAATTGATTTTCCTTCAGAATAGCCACACATGGGTTCTAATACAGAAAGATCCTTATTTTTTAATTGATCTTTATTTTTAAAGAAGAAACTCCACATTAATTCTTTCAGATACAAATGATTTGTAGATTTTCTTGCATTGTAATATTTTTCGGAGATATTTTCAAAATGTTCTCGCTGTTGTTCTATAAGATTACTCATGCAATTAATTTTATTAATAAAAAACCTTCAATTTCGGTTGTTAGTTTTGCAAGTTATTGAAAATAATGATTTAATCAGTTTTCTTATTGCGCAAGATATTTTTTAATATTTAGAAAATCGAAAACCCAGTAAGCGTAGTCAACCGCTCCAAAGCATACATTCCTAATTCAGAATTGCCTTTAGGGTTTAACGGGGGACTCCAAACCGTTACGGCATATTGCTCGGGGTGTATCGCTGCAATACCGCCGCCAACACCACTTTTTCCAGGTAAGCCTACTCTAAAGCTAAACTCGCCTGCTTCATCATAAAAACCACAAGTTTGCATCACGGCATTAATGCGTTTTGTTTTTTGAGAAGAAATAATTTGTTGTCCGTTAGATAGTTTTTTACCACCATTGGCATATATCATAAATGCCGTTGCTAGTTCTTTACATGACATTTCTATCGCACATTGGTAGATATAAAAATCTAAGACTTCTTCAATCTCATTTTTGATGTTACCAAACGATTTCATAAGATTTAACAAAGCTGCATTTCGAAAACTACATTCTTTTTCAGAATTAAAAACTTCTTGATTAATAGCTATACTAGTATTTCCGGTAATATCATGAATGAACTCCAAAAAACTCTTTTTGGGATTTTTTAGAGTCGAAATTAAAACATCCGAAATAACCAAAGCTCCCGCATTAATAAAAGGATTTCTGGGGATGCCATTTTCATATTCTAACTGTATTAAAGAATTGAAAGCGTTTCCTGAAGGTTCAACATCTACACGTTTAAAAAGCTCATCATTTAATAAAGACATTGCGAGTGTTAAACCAAATACCTTTGAGATACTTTGAATAGAAAATCGTTCATCATTATCCCCAAAGCTATAATGTCCAGAATTGATGCAATATAAATGCATTCCCAATTTTTTAGGAGATATTTTTGCCAATTCAGGAATATATGTAGCTACTTTACCCGCATAAGGTGTAGTGGCCAGGTCTGATTGAATTGTATTTAGTATCTGTTGATATTTCAAAATGAGATTTTAATGTAAGTTGGATAATGAGTTTCCCGAGTTCATTTCGTAGGGAGTCTTGTTTTGCTCAAAAATTCTAGCCGATAAACCGCCTTCTAAAACAATGTCTTCATTTATAATTCTTAACCAACTGCCTTCCCTTAGCCCGACCACTGGTTGGGGGTTCAGGTTATGGAATTCTTTGATTCTGGTTTCTCTGGTTTCACCTTTATGCTTAGAATTGGGATCTGGATCAAGGTAATGTGCATTGATGTTAAAAGGAAATACTCCCAATGTTCTAAAATTTGGTGGATAAACAATTGGCATATCATTGGTAGTTTGCATCGTGAGACCACAAATATTACTCCCGGCACTGGTTCCCAAATAAGGCGTTCCAGAAAGTATTTTTTCTTTTAATGGTTCTATAACTCCTTTACGATATAACTGATCTACCAGTAGAAATGTATTGCCACCTCCGGTATATATACCTTTAGCATTTTTCACGGCTTCAAGGGGATCTTCAAACATATGAATACCCATTATTCTTTTGTTTATCTTTTTAAAGATATTATTGACACCAATAGTATATTCATCATGTGAAATTCCGCCAGGACGGGCATAAGGAATAAAAAGAATTTCATTAATCCCTTCAAACAACTCATTTAGAGCTTCTTGTAAATATTCCAAAGGACCACTTCCATGAAGGGTCGAAGTACTGGCTATAATACAGTTTCTCATTAATTTTTTTTATAAAGGTAGTTTAACGTTTTCTTATATCTCAAATCTTTACGGAAAATAAAAAAATATGGTATCTTCAAAAAATAAATTAATAATATTTGATATGAAAATATGGCTTTCTACCCTTTTAATCTGCTGTACCCTTACTATTTCTAATGCACAAATTACGTCTAGAGTTATGATTGATGGAAAAGTGAGTGCACCCATTGGAGATGATGTCGAAGGAGTTGTCGTTTATAATCGAAGTACGGACAAAGGAACAATTACCAACAAGGATGGGATGTTTAGATTGAGCGTTGGAATTAATGACAGGATTGAAGTCGTGGCTATGCAATACCAACATTTTATCATTTTGGTAGACAAAGGAATAGTAGATAGCAAAAAACTAAATATCTTTCTCAACGAATCTGTTAATCAACTTGAAGAAGTAGTAGTGACACCCTATGACCTAAATGGTAATGTTACTGTTGATGTAAAAAAAATTGGCTATAGTGAGAGTGGTATAGGAGAAGTTTCTAAGCAGACTTCAGTTCGGGTTAATGATACAGATTATGATTTTAGACCAGATGAGTTATCTACAGTAGAGAATACGGTGTTCCTAGAGGATAGAATGATCAATGGATTAAATTTTGTCAATCTCTTTAAATTAGTTTTTAAAGATAAAGAGGAAGCCAAAAAGAAAAATCATGCGTCCGATATCGATGTAAGAATGCGTAAAATGTATAATGATGATTTTTTTAAAAATTATTTAGCTTTAGAAATTCATCAAATAAACGACTTCATTTTTTTTGCAGAGGATAATGGATTGAACAATAAATATTTCGAATCAGGAAAAGAGTTAGACCTTCTTCAGTTTTTGGTCCTTCAAAGTAAACTATATAAGCAACAACAGTAGTTTGTAAAGCATATAATTGTAATATCATATAGGTTGTATCGTCTTTCTAAAAAGATCTTTAGACTATGTCGTCGTAGATGATCGTAGAAGAACCTTTATGAATAAACTACTATCTTTAGTTTTTTTAATTATTTCTATCCCTGCTCTTGGTCAATCTCAAATGTTAAGAGGAAGAATTCTAGGTGATTCGTTACAAGGTTATGCCATAAATATCGTAAATTATACTAAAGAGATAGGTACGACAAATGACGAAAAAGGTGTTTTTAAAATTCCAGCAGCTATAGGTGACTCCATTGTATTTTCGTCTGTTCAATACGAAACATCCTCGGTTGTTATTGATCAAAGTCATCTTGAAAATAAAAATGTTACGATTATTTTGAAGCCAATAGTTCAACAATTAGAAAAAGTAAGGATTAGCAACGTCGAACTTTCGGGATATTTGAATAAAGATACACACGCCATAGAAATACAACCTTTTGTAGATAATCAAATATTAGGACTTCCTTTTAGTGATAAGCCACAACCTACTTTGGCAGAAAGAAGATTATACACAGCAAAATCAGGTATTATTGAGAGACCAATTAATTATCTGAACGGAAAAATAAAGAAATTAAAGCGTATCAAAGAAATTGAAGACTTTAAAAGTATAGTGAACAAAGGAGAAATTATACTAAATACTTCTTTCTTTATCGACTCTATAGGAGTACCAGAAAATTTAATATCAGATTTTATGTACTACTGTGCAGAAGATGATTCTTTTGAAAGTTTGCTACATGAACAGCAAAGACTTCTTTTGCTTGAATTTTTTCAAATAAAATCGAAGTTATACAAACAACACAAAGAGTTGGATTAATAGCATCATAAATTCGAGATACCTTAACATTTAAGTTTGGCATAATTTTTTAATTCAAAAGTTTAAAATTAATTACATTTAGCGTTTTACCAATTTCAATAATGAAGAAAGTCATATTTTTTTTACTGATAACCTTTACTTTAAGTTCTTTTACGGCACATAAGTTTTATGTGAGCGTCACTCAAATAGAGTATAATAAAGAACAAGAATCCTTGCAAATTATTACCAGAGTTTTTATTGATGATATAGAGAATGTACTGAAAGAAAGGTATAATGATGCTATACTATTGGATGTTAAAGGAGATGATCTAAAAATAAACGAATATTTTAAAAAGTATTTCACTCAAAAATTGAAAATCAAGGTAAATGATAAGGAAGTATCTTTTACGTTTTTAGGTAAAGAATATGAAGATGACCTTGTGGTGTGTTATTTAGAAATTGAGAACATCCCATCTCTAGAAACCATAGAAATCACTAATGAGATCCTAATGGATCTTTTCGAAGAACAACAAAATATTGTTCACGTAAAAAAAGAAAATCAACGGAAAAGTCTTATTCTGGAAAAGGGGAAGAGCGAAGGGCTGTTAAATTTTAGTAAATAAATCATTAAAATTTTAAAAAACAGTTATTTTGCACTTTCATATATATAACACATATCTCAAAATGAAAAAATTATTGTTCGTTCTTACAATGGGTTCTTTATTGGCTAGTTCAATAACGTATGCACAGAGTCAAGAAAAAACCAGGGAATTAGGTCATACCAATCAAAATAAATTTAAGCAGATGTACGAGGAGTTCGCTACTCCAAATATGTACAGAACTGCCTCGGGAGCTCCAGGTTCTGCATATTATCAGCAACAAGCAGATTATGTAATGGATATCGAACTTGATGATAAAAATAAAAAGCTTTCAGGTAAAGAAACCATTACTTATACCAACAATTCTCCCGATAATTTGGAGTTTCTTTGGGTACAATTAGATCAGAATATGCGTGCCAAGGATTCCAAAACTCCACTTATTCAAGGTGGCGGGATTGACCTTGCAAGTTCTCCAAAAGGTTTTCTAACAAAATATCTCGCCGAACCATTTGATGGTGGATTTAATATTACATCGGTTAAAGATGTTAACGGAAAATCATTAGAATATACAATTAACAGAACAATGATGAGAATCGAGATGCCAAAGGATTTAGAGCCTGGAGGTAAATTTGTATTTTCAATTGATTGGTGGTATAATATTAATGATCATGTAAACGGTAGAGGTCGATCTGGATATGAAGAGTTTGAAGATGGAAATAGAGCCTACGTGATTGCACAATTTTATCCACGTATGGCGGTATATAATGATGTAGAAGGCTGGCAAAATCATCAATTTTGGGGACGTGGAGAGTTTGCATTGCCCTTTGGTAATTTTGAAGTAAATATTACCGTTCCTGCAGATCATATTTTGGATGGAACAGGTGTATTGGTAAATAGAAAAGAAGTGTTTACCAAAGAAATGATGAGCCGCTATGAACAGGCGAAAAAATCATATGATGAACCTGTAGTTATTGTTACTCAGGATGAAGCAGTAGCCAAAGAGAATTCATTTTCAAAAAAGAAAAAGACCTGGAAATTAAAAGCAGAAAATGTGCGTGACTTTGGGTTTGCCACTTCTAGAAGATTTATTTGGGATATGATGGCTGTTAAGATAGGTGGAAAAGACATTATGGCGGTGTCGATGTATCCCAAAGAAGGAAATCCTTTATGGGAAGATTGGTCTACAAAAGTAGTAGCAAGTACCTTAAAGTCGTATAGTCGTATGACTTTTGATTATCCGTATCACAAGGCAATTTCTGTACATGCGAAGAATCAAGGAATGGAATACCCTATGATTTGCTGGAATTATGGAAGACCAAATCCTGATGGAACTTATAGTGACCGCGTAAAATACGGAATGATGAGTGTAATTATCCATGAGGTAGGACATAACTTCTTCCCAATGATCGTAAATAGTGATGAACGCCAGTGGACATGGATGGATGAAGGTTTAAACACTTTTGTGCAGTACGTGGCTGAACAAGATTTCGGGGAATGGTATCCAGCGGCACTAGGTAAAGATAAAGCATATCCGTCTAGACGAGGACCTGCAAAAAAGATTGTTCCTTACATGAGCGGAAACCAAGATCGTCTTTCGCCAATTATGACGCAGTCAAATAATATACATCAGTTTGGCCCAAATGCCTATGCTAAACCGGCTACAGGGTTAAATATTCTTAGAGAAACCGTAATGGGTAGAGATCTTTTTGATTATTCATTTAGAACCTATTCGCAACGTTGGATGTTTAAGCATCCAACTCCCGAAGATTTTTTTAGAACAATGGAAGATGCTTCTGCCGTAGATCTGGATTGGTTTTGGAGAGGTTGGTTCTATACAACCGATTATACAGATATAGGAGTAAGTGAAGTAAAGAAATTTGTGGTTTCTAAAATTCCTACCTTAGAATCACAAAAATTTGCGGCTAACGACAGAAGACTAAGATTTGCAAATCCGTCAGATCTTGTTGTTATGGTAGAAGAAGGAAGTGATGATTACAACAGGATTAAAGCCAATGATGGATTAATAGAAGAGGCGAGTAATCTAAAAGAATATTTGATGGATAATTTTTCTGAAGAAGAACGCGAAAGGATTAAGAATCCTAAATTCTTTTACGAAATTACTTTTGAAAAACCTGGAGGATTAGTCATGCCTTTAATCGTTGAGTATACATATGAAGATGGGAGTTCAGAAACAATAACGTATCCTGCAGAGGTTTGGCGTAAGAATGATGATAAGGTAAAAAAAGCTTTGGCATCAGAGAAAGCAATAACCAAAATTGTTGTAGATCCTAATGAAGAAACTGCAGATATCGATACATCAAACAACAGCTGGCCAAAGAGAAAGAAGTTAGGAAAGTTCGAACAATTTAAAAATAAAGTTAAAGGTCAGTAAAGTAACCAAATAGAAATAAAATTTTCATAAATATGCCATCCTGATACACAGGGATGGCTTTTCTTTTTAAGATATTCTATATATTTGTAGAGTTATGAGTATACTGCCTTTATTTATTAGCGGAACAGAAATAGCTTTTATCGTTTTTATACTGGTAATGGTTTTTGGTGCAGATAAAATTCCCGAGATAGCAAGAGGTCTGGGTAAGGGTATGCGCATAGTAAAGGATGCTACCAACGATATAAAAACCGAGATTACCAAGAGTGCAGAAAAGCACGGCTTGGATACTGATGTTACTTCTTCAATTACGTCAGACATTAAAAAGGAAATAGACCAGGTCAAAGATGATATCGATGATGTTACCGGGCCAATAAAACGTAAATTCTAGATCTTTGTTTTATTCTTATTAGGATTTTTGATATTTCTGCTTTTGTTTTTTAGATATTTCTTAAAAAATCACCATTTTTTTATAATTTTTTTAAGCGAGTTTGTTTTCCGAACAAACTTCAATGTTTATAAGGGTTTTGGGGAAATTTCAACCTTTAATCTAGTGCTATGCGAGCATAACATCTGGCTTTTTATTATCATTCTTTCAATAAATATTTGAAATATTTAAGATATATTTAATATATTAGCTATGAAACTAACTAAATGATAATTATTCTTATCTTTTAAAGAATTCGTCATTTGGAATTTTTACACACAAACTCATAAATCTTATTCTTAAAATGAAAAAAATTATTCTCTTCGTTTTTGGGTTACTTTTCGTACTTTCTTGTGAACAAGAAAACCCCAATGAAATCAATGATCAGACTCCAGAATCTTTTAATTCCCAGAAATTACTTTCTGTGGAAGAAGTCAATGCTTATATAGCAAAACAGCTCAAAACAAATGGTGATATAGCATGGTTAGATGCTCCGGCCGTAGTTTTATGGAGCGCTGCAATACATGGTGGTAAAATTTTAAGTGTTGGCTACGGAAACAAAGGAGAAAGCTTTTCTACAGCTCAGCGATCTCCAAGATTGACAAAAGCTAAAAATATGATATTTGATATAGTTCAAAAAGAAGAGCAAGCGAATAAGTCAAATATAGTAGTGAGTGATGACGATATTCTTAATGTTGTAGATATTCAGATCACTAAACTTGAAACGGTTATTGAATTACAGGCAGCCGATCAGATCAGATATATAGATCCAATTGGATACAACCTTTACTTAGAGGAAGCTAATATTCAGGAAAAGTCTGGCCTGGGATGTGATGAAAGTGGCGAAAATGTAAATAGTAATGATTATCGAGTGATTTCTCCCAATTCCTGGTTACCGTGGAATTTTGATATTCATAAAATACCTCAGGCATGGGGTTATAGTACTGGTTCAGGTATCACAGTGGGTCTTATTGATAGTGGTATATCAGCTAGTCAAAATCTATTAGGAAGTGGTTTTAATGATGGTGACTCGAATCAGCGAACTGTTGAGCGATATGGAACCTATATAGATTCACCCTGGTGGTGGTCTAATAATACAGATGGTCCTAATGATAAATGTGGTCATGGTACTTCTATGGCATCAGCAATAGCATCTCCTCGTAATAATGACTTTATGCCTGTAGGAGTTGCTTATAATTGTAATCTGGTGGCGTATCGTGGTACATCTGACGTAGTATTGAATGATTATCATGAACGTAAAGGAGTGAGCAATGCATTAAAAGCTTTAGGTAATAGAAATGACGTAAAGATTATTTCTATGTCTATAGGATATCCGTGGTCAATTGGTAATGTAAAAGATGCCGTAAAATATGCATACGGGAAAGGAAAATTGATTGTTGCTGCCGGAGGAACATCGACTACTTTTACCAATTGGTATGGAGTTATTTTTCCTGCTAGTATGAGTGAAACTGTAGCAGTGACCGGAATCAAGGATAATGGTTATAATCGTTGTAATATTTGCCATGATGGTAATAAAATCGATTTTACGATTGTAATGCAGCGGGCTGGAGATTCTAGTAGAAATGTTCCTGTTATTGGTTTTAATACAGGGGTTAGGGATTATGTTAGTGGATCGTCTGTAGCTACTGCAATGACTGCAGGAATCGCAGCTCTGGTGTGGGGGAGTAATCCTAATATGTCAAGAGATCAGGTGTTGGACAAGTTAAGAAGATCAGGACAGTTTTATCCTAATCGTAACAGTAAGTTCGGCTATGGCAATATTGATGCGCTCAAAGCAGTTCAATAAGTCAATATTTTGTAATTGAAATACAAAAAGGGAGCTTCTAAAGTTCCCTTTTTTAGGTTTATCTAACTCTGCTAATTGTCAATCCATCTCGTATGGGGAGCAATACCGTTTCAATTCTTGCATCTTCAACCAAAAGTTTGTTATATTCTAAAAGTGCTCTTGTAGAAGTATCCTCTTCATCAATTTTTTCGATCACTTTTCCACTCCACAGTACATTATCAGATAAAATAACACCACCTGCATTCATTTTGTTGATAATTAGTTCAAAATAGGTAGGGTAATTGGGTTTGTCGGCATCTATAAAGACCAAATCAAACCTCATATCAAGGTCAGGGATAATTTTTGTTGCATCACCAGTATATTGATAGATTTGTTTTCCATAGGGAGAAAGATCAAAATACTTTCGCTGAAAATCAACTAATTCTTCATTAATATCGATGGTACATAACTTACCATCTTTTTGCATACCTTCTGCAAGACATAATGCAGAATACCCGGTATACGTGCCAATTTCTAAGATATTCTTTGGATGAATAAGTTTGGATAACATGCTTAGAACTCTCCCTTGATAAGGGCCACTCAGCATTCGGGGCTGTAAGATTTTTTGATAAGTTTCTCGAGTTAGTTTTTGTAATAACTCTGGTTCTTTTTGAGTGTGATCTATTACATAATTATCTAAATTTTCAGGCAGGAATTGCATTTCTTTTTAAACACAAAGTTAAAGTTTTTCTTTTATTTGATGCTTCTTAAGAAAAAGGTCATCTCATTTGATGACCTTTAACATTGGAAAGTATTCTGCTATACAGGATCGTTCGGACCTAAACAAAAACAACCTTTACATGTTGTTCCTGGAGGACAATCACTATCTTTATGACATTCAATAACAGGAGGTCCACCTGCATTAATCGATTGTTGCTGATCTTTTTTTAGAATTCTTACTCCATTGAGTTCTGAAATTTTGTGTAACATATTTAATAATATTTAAATTATTTTTACCTGAACATTTTTAGACACTCAGGTTTTGTGTCTTAAATTTTTGGCAGGTTTTAATTATACATAAGTTAGTATATCTAAGTTTTATTTATTGAAACGTTACGTTAAAAAATCGTAATGAATTTTTTACAATATAAAAGTATCAAGTAGCTGGGTTTATTTTTTCTACCCAATTCTAATACGTATTTTTGAATCAAAACATTGAGAATGCAATTTGAAAATACCATAGAATTTGCTCAAAGACTGGATCAAGAAGATCAGTTAAGAAGGTATCGTGATCAATTTCTTTTTCCAAAAGTAAATGGAAAGCAAGTCATCTATTTTACCGGAAACTCTTTAGGGCTTCAGCCTAAAAACGCAAAGCAATATGTTGACGAAGTAATGCGGGACTGGTCTGAGCTAGCTGTCGAAGGGCATTTCTATGCAGAGAAACCCTGGTGGGATTATCATGAACGTTTGGCACAACCTCTTAGTAAAATTGTAGGAGCAAAACCTGAAGAAATTACTGTAATGAATACATTAACAGTAAATCTTCATTTATTGATGGTTTCTTTTTATCGACCAACCGGGAATCGATATAAAATCATTTGCGAAGAGAAAGCTTTTCCCAGTGATCAATATATGCTTCAAAGTCAAGTAAAATTCCACGGATATAACCCTAAGGATGTTATAGTGGAAATTAAAAAACGTGAAGGAGAACACAATTTCAGAATCGAAGATATTCTTAACACGATTCAGGAGATAGGAGATGAATGTGCGTTAGTATTAATTGGAGGGGTGAATTACTATACCGGTCAGGTATTCGACATGAAGACTATTACCAAAGCTGGCCATGATATTGGTGCTTTTGTAGGGTGGGATCTTGCACATGCTGCGGGTAACATAAAGCTAGATTTACATGATTGGAATGTGGATTTTGCAGCCTGGTGTAGTTATAAATATATGAATAGCGGTCCTGGGAATGCTTCAGGATGTTTCATTCATGAACGGTTTCATAACAAACAAGATATTCCCAGATTTGAAGGATGGTGGGGTACCAGTAAAGAAACTCGCTTTCTTATGAAACCCGAATTCGAACCTATGCCCAATGCGGATGCATGGCAGTTAAGTAATGCCCCAATATTAGCCATGGCGCCATATCTAGCTTCTTTACAGTTATTTGAAGAAGTAGGTATGGATGCATTAGTACAGAAAAGAGATCTAATTGTTTCCTATCTCGAATTTGTTTTAAAAGAAATCGACAAAGAAGTAGAAAGTAGCTTTGAAATTATTACCCCCTCAAATCCCAAAGAAAGAGGTACCCAACTTTCTGTATTTTTACACGGCGAAGGGAAAAAACTTTTTGAGTACTTGATGAAAAATGGGGTAATTACAGATTGGAGAGAACCTAATGTGATTCGTTTGGCTCCAGCTCCGTTCTACTGCTCTTTTGAAGACATGTACAATTTTGGTCAAATTCTAAAAGAAGGAATTCTCAAAAAAACCAGTCAATTGTCTAATTAGTCGTTGATAATTGATTATATGTTGAAGGGGATACCCCAGCATACTTTTTAAATTGTCTTGAAAAATAGGAGGGATCGTTGAAACCACTTAGATACATCACTTCTGTAATAGAGATTTCGTTATTGTCGAAACATTCCTGGGCTTTTTTTATTCTAAATTCATTTAGAAAATCAATAAAATTTCTATTCGTTGCAGTTTTGAACACTCTACAAAAAGAATTTGGGGTTAATCCAAGTATTTTTGCCAAGTTCTCAGAACGTACTTCTTTAGCATAATGATCATTCACATATTGGTATACTTTTGAAATTCTTTCAAATGAATGTTTATTAATATCCAAAGATAATGGAGCTTTACGTATAGTTCTTTGATTTTTAGAGAAAGAAAGCTGATGTAAGATGTCTATAAAGTTTAATAATTTCTCTGTATCGTTTTGTTTATTAAATTTCAAAAACTGAGACCGAAGTTTTTTATGACTTTCAGAAGAAAATATAATTGCGTTGCATGACCTTTTTATAAACGCTGTTAGGGTATCAAATTCTGGAAAATGAGCCAACTTTTCCGTAACAAAACTTTCAGGAAATTGAATGACCACTTCTACGTTATTTTTAAATTCTTTATTTCCAAACGGCATATGTGGTATGTTGGGACCTAAAAAAACTAATAAACCATTGTCGTAATTTTCATGATGAGAATCTATTTGAATACTTCCCGAACCACTCTTTATAAAAACTAGTTCATATTCGGGATGAAGATGCCAGCTTACAATATTGCAATGAGATTTGTTGGTATAACTCTCAATCTTTAAAGATTTAGACTGTTCTAGATAGATTTGTTCGTATGAAATCTGCATATAACAAAATTACCATTTAATTTTTTATTTATCATTTTTAATGAATAATTTGCCTTAAAATTTGAATATTTTGTTCTAATAACCAGAAGATTATGTTTTTACTTTTGAGGTTTATATTAAATGTTATAATTCATTAGAATGAATTCCTTACAATTGATCCTAACAAGACTTCGTTATTTTGGACCGGCTTGGGTGTTTGCTTCATTAAATATCATAGTAGGGACATGGGTACTTTATATTCCAGGAGTAAAAGAAAGGTTAGCTATCGACGATGCCCAGTTAGGGGTTGCTTTATTTTGTTTTGCATTGGGTACTTTAGTGATGATTCCGTTATCCTCGATTCTTATCAAAAAAATTGGAGTAGGAAGGGTTACCCTTTTTTCGATTATTACTTTTTCTATTTTATTTTTTGCACCGATAATTGCACCTAGCTATGAATTACTATGTATGTCTCTATTTATTGCCGGATTATTGGGGTGTTCGACCGATATTGCCATGAACGCACTAGTATCAGATATTGAACAGGAAGATGAAGTACATTTTATGTCTGCATCTCATGGTTTCTTTAGCCTTGGTGGAGTTATTGGTGCTGGTATTGGAAGTTTTCTTATTGTTTATATCGAGGTTCCGGTATTTCATATGGTGTATGTATCGATTTTTGTGATTATTACAAATTTACTATTTGCCAAAGCTTATTTTTCTGTTAAAGGAAAACGAGAGGAAGAAAAAGGGGAAAAGAAACTAAATTTTATAAAGTTATTAAGACCACTGTTTGGTCTTACCGTTATCGCTTTTTTAATTATGGGAAGCGAAGGTGCTATCGAGCATTGGAGTAAATTATATCTTCAGGATATAGTGGCTGTGACATCAGAAAAGGTTTCTGGGTTTGGTTTTGTAGCCTTTTCTGCCACGATGACGATAGGAAGGTTTCTGGGAGATGAAATTAGCAAGCGATTCGGATCACTCCCTATTATCATTGGTGGTTGCATGATTAGTAGTATAGGTTTTTTAGCAGTGTTGGTATCCCAAATAGCAATAACTATTACAGGCTTTGGATTAGTAGGCTTAGGTTTTTCGGTAATCATCCCAGAACTTTTCAGATTAGCGGGCAAAGCCAAAGGAATTTCTTCAGCCGAGGGAATTTCATTTGTGGCTGGTTTTGGGTATTTAGGTTTTTTGTTAAGTCCACCTGTTTTAGGATTTCTATCCAAGATAGAGAGCTTACGGCTAAGTTTTATTCTTTTATTATTAGGAACAATTTTAGCCATGACTATTACTTTTTTTCTCAAAAAGCGAAGAGAATAGGTAATCAGTCCATTATCCTTTTCGGAAACAATAATTTCCTAAAGATCATCTAACCCGTTATGCATTTTGGAGTGCACATCAAAAAAGCGTCAATTCGAGTGGTTTTTCATAGAAATCGAACTGACGAATTTTAACCTAAAAAAATAAAATCCACAACGGGTTAATCTAGGATATTCATTTCGTGATGACTTGTATGTTAGTAAAATGAAGTGTCCAATCTCCCTCGTTACGTTTATGAGTTTTGGCTATCTTGATTCCATTAAAATTTTCGTAATCTTCCCATGATGTAGTTAAAGATGGTTCTTCTGCATTTTTCTGCCGATACACCCATTCTATGATGATAAAATCTCCTTCAAAATAGAAATCATAAGCATCACCTGGAGTATAGCCTCCTTCATTATTATAAATAATAGTTAATTTTTGCATCTCCTTTCCGCTTATTGGTGCAACAGATTTTACATAGTGTTTAGAAGCGAAACTTTTTATGTCCCAAACCAGGTTGAAAGGGGCTAATAACCAATATTTATCATTTACAAAACCCTGATCAACTCTTAGAGAAAGACTATCAAGTTTAGTTCTGTCATAAGTGATAGTATCTTTCTCGTTAATCATAGTGACTATATTTTCTTTAGGTTTCCAATTCCAGGAACGCTCGAAGTGAGTAGTATCTTTATCTACATTAAATGTAAACTTTATTTCCTTTACCTTATCCCAGTTTTTTATCCCATTTGCATAGGCTATAGCTTCTGCTGTAGTGGTTATTTTTTCCCTGGTTTTAGAAATGTTTTTAGGATCTCTTACTTCTACTTCATCTTCGTATTGATTTTGTTTTTTGGTTTCTTTTTTGCAAGCAAAGCACACCAAAGAGATAGCTGCAACAAGGATTAAATTTTTCATTTTAGGTTAGTTTTTAGCTAAAGTATAAAAAGAAGGATTTTACTAATATAGATTAACATGGTTTTAGGTTTTAGTTGTCATTATTTCTGAAATTTTGTCGGTTTCTTTGTAACATTAATTAGATGGTATTGATTTTGAAATAACCATTTACACTATTAATTTTAAAATAATTATGTTATGAATGAACCAGTTAAGTTAAGATTAGTAGAGGTGAAGAATGGGAAATATAAATTAGAGTATCCTAACCTTTCAGTTCCTATTGAAATCAACGAACACCTTTTTCAAAAGTTTTTGTCAAGTAGTGAATTCATGATCGTAGGAGATAGTCATAAGTTTCCTGTCCTTCGATCTTCATTTAATTCGGTTGCGAAACACCATATGAGTGCATAAAAAAAGCTTCCATAAGTGGAAGCTTTTTAAGTACATATAAGGAATAAGGATTATTCTACAATAAGTGTATACTGCGGTGTTTTATTCAAAGGGCAAAAGTACGTATACGTTCCTTTTTGCAAGGTTACTGTATTAGAGCTTTCTGTTTTTCCTTCTGCAACTATTTTAGTTACGTAAGCCGCTTTAATGTGATTTTTGGCATCAGCAGCATCTTTTCCTTCAGGAACTAATACAAAACCTACATCTACACCGGCATTGTTGTTGGTAATATTAAAGATGTAGCTACCTTCAGATAATTTTACTTCTTTTTGGGTAAACTCGCCTTTAGTTTGTTCTAAAGAGACAGTTTTTACCTCTTGAGCCTGAGCACTAAAAGTGATTGCTAAAATAAAAGTGAATAATGTGATTAACTTTTTCATGATATTGATATTTATATAATAGTTTAATTTTTTTAGAAAGATTACAGAAAATGGAAAGACGTCTTTACTTCGTCCATGGTTACTTATAAAAGGGTATTCATCTTTTTTGGTAACACTTATGCCGATACGGTTTCTAGTGATGGTGCAACTGGAAAGTCAATAGGGATTTTTGTAACGTTATTTATGTAGTTTGAAATCGTTTTATCTCCTATCAATGCGATCGTATCAATTAAATTACCTTTGGTATATCCTACAGTAAAGAAATTTTTGACCACGTTTTGATCTGCTTTACCTCTGTTTTCTGTTACGTTTTTTGCTAATTTTGCCAGGGCATCTAATTTGGTATTAAATGAAGCATTTCCTGATCTTAATTCTAAAATTTGTTCCTCTGTAAATCCATTCATTTTACCTATAGCTGTATGAGCAGATAAACAATAAAGACAGTCATTAACTTGACTAACGGCTAAATTCACAACTTCTTTCTCTTTTACAGAAAGTGATGTTTTTGCATTTGCAAAGTTTAAGTAGTTTTCTAATGCTGTATCACTATGTGCATAGCTTGCATATAAATTGGGTACAAATCCTAGGGCTTTATTTAAATTGTCAAAAATGGCTTGATTGTTTGCGCTTACTTCTTCTCTTGTTGGTACATTAAATGTGCTCATAATTTTAATTTCTTATTGTCCTGCATTTATGTGAGAACATGTTAATACTGGTTTTGATCTTATTGAATTATTTATTTTAAATTTCCTGGTGTAAAGATCCGACAGAAACTAAGGTGGTAAAATGATTATTTTTCCCGAATACTTGTCAAAATTTCCCGATCCTTTATTTTACCTCTTTATCAGAGGTTTTTGGCATCACAATAAAAATCATGAATACTTTTTTGTTCACAATGTTTTTTGGGATTCATCGAGTTTACAATTCGTCTTTTTCCATGACTAAAAATTTCGATTAAATTGAAAATTGATTTGTTCTGTATTGTCATCTTATAATTGTTTTAAATCTTGTCTTGAATTCGTTTAAAGACCTATTCGTAATAGTTATAATTGTACAGTACAAAGATGCAGCAGAAATCAAGGTGAAGAAATGACGGTTTTTCCCGAGGACTTGTCAAAATTTCCCGAATAAAGGAGACTGTTTAAAAGAATTAGAACGTAGTTACTCCTAATTCTAATTTCTAAGTAATTTGCTTGTCAGTATTTAAATTTAAAAGATACCTTAGCTTTACAAGAAATAGGAGACCTTTTAATCCTTTTAGATTAAAGTTAAGGTATGGTTAGAGAGTGGATGTATATGCGGTTAGAAGAATTTGATTTCTTTACGTTCCATCCAAAGAATAATTGCACTAAATACAAAAGTAGAAACTGCAGTAATGAAGAGCACGCCGCTATCATTATTAATTTCGATACCTAATTTGGTCAAATGCATCATTATGGCTCCACCGATAATTCCTAAGGCAAGCATGGCTCCTATCCAGCTAGTTTTTGGTATCAAGAGCAAAATTCCTGCAATAAGCTCTGTGATTCCAGTGGCAATTCTCCCATAGGGTTCTAGGCCAACTTTGGTAAAGATGTACACGCTATCAGGATGTGCAGTAAACTTAAATCGAAGGGTTTGGATTAATATGATTGCGACGAGAATACGAAGTAATAGGGGTAATTTTTTTTTCATATTGACATTTGCTTGTGTTTGCGTTTATTAGTTTCTAAAAATCAATAGAGAGCACACTGGGTAATGAATCTATTTTTCCGTTAAATGTATTTTTTCGTGAAGTAATATATAACTCTTCGAGATTATTATCTTTCCTGAACTGATTAATTAATTCTGGAAGTTTTTCATTTAAATAATTTTCAAAAGCTTTTACACTAGTGCTCCGATTTGCGCCTTTACGTATGGTTTTTAAATATCCTGCTTTGGGTACCTCGAGGTTACTTATTTCAGAAAGAAATAGTAAGTAACTGTTATTTTCTTTAGCTTTTCTAATCTCTATTCTAAAATTAATACCATCTGCAGAAATCAAACTGTCATTAAAACTACTAAAATTATTAGTGTAAACGACTTCTTCGCCTTTGTGGTTAAGATATACGGTTTCTAATTGATCCTCGTAAATGATCTGTGCAGTACCTATTGAAACTGTAAAAAATATAATAATTAATATAATCAATTTAATTTTGTTGATCCTAACTTTCATACCCATATAATTTCTTTTGATCCCATAGTTGTAGGGATATGATTTAATGATTCGGTTCATTTTATAACACAAAATTGAGGCAGAAATAAATACAAAAACATAACGTATATTTCCTTACTGTTGTCAATATTTCACTTCGAGTTCTGGTTTCAACCGTTTCTTGAACTCTGATGGAGAAAGAGACGTATGTTTTTTAAATAATCTGCTAAGATGCGATGCATCATCAAAACCTATCTCGTAGGCAATCTCTTTAGCAGTCTTATTTGTATATATAAGTAGGCGTTTGGCTTCCAAAATTATCCTATCATGAATAATCTTTAATGGACTTTTATCAAATTTAGCAAAATTATTTGACAGCGTCTTTGGTGACTTAAACAATTTTTCAGCATAAAATCCAACAGAGTGTTCTTTTCTAAAATTGAACTCAACCAAAGCATTAAATTCTCTAAATATATCTACTTGATCTTCAATCTTATCAAAGTTATCTTGTTGTATAATAAGACGAGTAGTGGTAATAATAAATCTCGCCATCAGCATACGAAGCATTTCGGCTTGTATAGTGTCTACAGTATCCAATTCCTCTAAGAATATCTGATGAAACAGATCTAGTTTGTTTCTGTTTTTTTCATCCAGTTCTATAATTGGGATCATACTGTTGCCATAAAAAAGTACGCCCATGCAACTTACTTGTTTATCGTGATCTTTTATACAATAAAATTCTCGATTAAATTGATAAACAATAAGATGGTTGCCACCTATAAACTTGAAATACTGATTAGGGGTAAGGACTATAATTTTATTCTTTTGTGCAGTTACAAGAATACCATCTACTTCTATATTGACTTCAGATTCTTTCACCCAAATAAATGTATACAATCCTATTACTTGCGAGGTCGTATATGATTGTAATAGCTCTTGATCGCCAATTTTTAGTAATGCAGCTGTAGAAAATTCTTTAAATTCCTTAATCATAATGCATTAGTCGTTCCTGTAAGCGCTTTATTACAATAGTAGCTTAGGATCTCTCTTTTTTCTTCCAGTTCTTTTTATGTATACTGTAAATATTGAATACACCATCTAAATTTTTTTTCAAATCATTTCTGGCACTATTCAACGGCAGTACCTTTAGTATCCATTTCTGAGAACTCGTCAACATTTTCTTCTTTAAACAGATCCATCCAAACATTAAAATCATTAGACTCTAACAACCAAAATTTCAATCTTTGAGTCTCTTGGTTGGTGATCAGATATTTCATGAAAACACTTTAATGTATAATAACTTATAAAATAAATTTATGAACAGCATCATAAATATAAATAATAGATAATCCAAGTTAGTATGATTTTTGATCCATTTTTTTGAAAAACTAACTTAAAATATTGAAAATCATGACCAGCACAGAAAGACACATTAAACTTATTGAAGGTAATTTTTCTCCGTTCGAGGCCGCGGATGTTCTATTTTCATTGATAGCCAACAAAATAAAATTTCATAATCTTCAAATGTTACAAACAAAAAAAGGAGTTGACCCCGATAATTTACATTCTGCAAAACGAATCTCAGAACTAAAACATGAAAAAAATGTAATACGGGATATGATCCTAAAAGCTCGGGATGAGGGATACGAATTAGAGATTTACGGGTCGGTAGAGATCAAAATGAAAAAAACACGGTAGACTACATGTAAAATAGGGCTAGAATATCATCGTTCCGGAAGCAGACAGCAATTTTTTAAACTCAAGTGACCATAAACCAAATTAAAATAGGCAACGGGAGAGTATACTATAGTTGAATAGAAATTTACTTTTTTTTGGATTGATGTTTCGTTTTTTTTAAATAAACTAGAAAAGACAAAATCAATAGCGAGGAAGCTAATCCAAATCCCACCACGCCAATATTAAGTCCAAATATGGTTTTTTCACTTCCGTCAAGATATTTCATAGAGCCCCCGTAAAGATCCTGTAAAGAAAAGGCAATCAAAAAACTTCCGGTAATAATTAGACTTAGAATTGTGCTTAATAGTACATTTTTTTTCTTCCAAATCAACCACAAACACAAAACCCCAATAGTGGTATTAGTGAGCAATTGCCACACCTCGTGAATTTTTACATGTGGTGTCCAATCAGGATTAAAAACATGCGTGTCATTAATCTCTAGAAAAGGCACTACTATGGCATAAAGGACTACACTAAAAGTAACCGCTGTTTTTTGCAGTACAAATTTATGTTTCATAATGATTTAGTATCCTTTTTCCTTCATTTTTTGTTCGAATTGTTGTCCGATTTTTTGCCCCCATGCCTGACCAACCTGCATGGATTCTTGCATGATTAAGGGTGTATTTTTGGCAAATTTTTGTCCTACTGGTGTTTCATAAAAACTAATAAGCTTTTCTAGATCATCTTTGGTCATATATTTTTTATAAATAGGGGCTAACATGATCACTAGATCATCTAATGAAGTTTGTAAAAAATCCTGTTCGAATTCGTCCCAAACAGACGCATCAACATTGGTATATTGTTTCTTATACATGTCAAACATTCCTTTTATGGCAGTGCTATAAGATTCTTCAGTACCTGATACCTCGAACATTGTTTTTAATACACTATCATATTCGGCATCTTCTTGTGCAAAAGATGTAGAGATGAATATTAAAAAGGCAAAAAGGAGTAAAAATGTTTTTTTCATCATGTTGTGTTCGTTTATATTTTAGTGATATACAAAACTACAGTTTTTATATTCAATGAGTTTTGATGACAAAGAAGCTCATGAAAAATTAACAAAATCTGTTAGGATAGCATGACAAATATCATTGTTATTCTCCTGTTTTTTAACGTTTTTCATATAAAAATCAATTCATGTGGTTTGTAGTATTCTTTATCTTATTTCTGGTGCTGATTCTTTATCTATTGTTGATTCCGATTATTGTAAATATTAATACTAATCAAAATCAATATGAAATACGGTTACATAATATAGTAAAGGCAACTATTGAAGAACACGAAGAAGAACTATTAAGAATAAAATTTAAAATTTTCTTTTTTTCTTTTTACTTCTATCCGCTTAAAAAAATACGAAACGATAAAAAGAGCAAAAGCGCAAAGGAATCTACTACCAAAAGCAGAAGAAAATTTAGCATCAGCAAAATGATGTCGATGTTAAAATCTTTCAAAGTAAGAAAAGTATTGATCGATATGGATACAGGAGACAATGTTCTCAATGCAAAACTGTATCCATTTTTCGGATTTCTAAATTATTATTTGGGAACATTCAATATCAATTTTGAAGGAAGAAATCAATTGGTACTGCAGATACAGAATAGGCCAATTCATATTATTAAATCATTTATAAACAAGTAAAACGCACAATCATGGAATTACATTTTGAAGAATTATTAGGACAAATCACTGATTTTATAAAAAGTGAAGCAAAAACAGAGACCGTTGTTGGAGAACAATTCGACTTGGGAGAATTTAAATGTGTACCGGTTATTAGAGTGGGTATGGGATTTGGTTCTGGAGGAGGAGAAGGTTCAGAATCAAAAGCTCGAAAAGGACAAGGTGGTGGAGCCGGTGCCGGTGTTGGAATTGAACCTATAGGGTTTTTGGTGGCCAAAGGAGATGAGATATCATTTCTCGCCGCCGGAAAAACACGTGGATTAGCTGCTCTATTTGAAAAAGTACCAGATATGATCGAAACTTTTGCCAAAACCCGAGCTAAAGAAGAAGAGACTGTTTAAAATATGTCCTGCAAAGCTAATTAAAGGCTTTGCAGGACATATTTCTATGTATTCTGGTTTGGATATAGCATTGTACATTCATTAGCGAATCGACTAAGATTTTCAATAGTGAGTTTTTATTGTATTGTTTCTATATGTTTCATTTCATGATCTATGAGCCACTGTTTTCTTTCGATACCACCACCATAACCTTTTAGATTTCCATTTTTACCAATAACACGATGGCAGGGTATAACAATTGCAATTCTGTTAAAGCCATTAGCTTTGGCCACTGCTCTAATCGCTTTCGGGTTATGAATGTTATTGGCCTGTTGTTGATAGGTAGAAGTTTTTCCATACGGGATTTTCAATAAACTCTGCCAAACCAAATTTTGAAAATCTGTACCAGGAGTATGCAATGAGACCTCAAAGATTTGTCGTTTACCGTTAAAGTATTCAGTAACTTCTTTTTTAATCTGCCTGATATGCTCATTTTCGCCAGTAATGATTTTGGCGTTTAACAATTTTTGAAGGTCTTTAAACTCGGTCTCTAACATTCTTCTATCTACAAATTCTAGAAGGCAAATACCTTGATTGGTTGCACATGCAAACATAGGGCCAAGAGGAGTGGTGAAGCGGTTGATTAAAATAATCGTCTTCTCAATACTTTTTAGCGGAGATTTACCCATAAGTTTCTTGTACGTATACCCAAATCCACTTAAGGATTCGTATCCCGTATCAAATGCCGCAACGGTTGCGTTCTTACCCTGTTTTAGTTCTTGAAAAGCATTATTTATACGATACATTCTTTGGTATGCATGAAAAGTTATTTCATAGTTCTTTTTAAACCATCTTCGTACTATTTCGGGACTAATTTTATTTTCCCGAAGGCGATAGTCTGAAATCTTCTCTTTTGGATTTGCTTTTACCATGTTGATTGCGGCTTCAACTTGTTTGGGTGCCTCATTGGCATTTTCAGTGGGTTTACATATTTTACACGGCCTATATCCGTTGTCTAACGCTTCCTTGAAAGTCGTATAAAATTCTACATTTTCTTTTTTGGGTTTTCTTGCACGACATGTTGCAATGCAAAAAACCGAGGTTGTTTTTACACCAACATAAAAGATACCGACAAAGCTTTTTTCTCTGCTCAGGAGCGCTTGGTAATACGTATCTATTTTTTTCTTTTCGGTAATCAACATATCAAAAAATAGGAGTAAAAGATTTTTGTTTCAAGATAGTGTTTATTGTCATTTCAACACCATTGTATATATAATCAAATAAAAAATTTCCCATACTAATACGTTTTACGCCTAAGCTAGTCAAAACCTCAAAATCTGGTAGATCCGGCATGCACATCACATTAATAGGTAAATGAGTGTCTTGCACTACATTTTTTATATCATTTTCTTGTGTAATACCAGGAATAAAAATACCATCTGCTCCAGCATTTTCATAGCATTTACTTCTTTTTTTTGTTTCTGAAAGGGGACTGGCCTGATTTAATAAAAATGAGTCAGTTCTGACATTTAGAAATATATTGATGTTCTCTTTTGTGCATTGATTTTTTATTTCGGAAATTATTTTTGAAAACTGCCCTGCAGGAAGTAATGTTCGTTTTTTGCCAATGATACTGTCTTCAAGATTTATTCCTACTACTCCCAAGCTTATCAATCTTTTGATATTACTCATAATTTCTGAAGGATTATCGCCGTATCCTGATTCTAAGTCCACCGATAAAGGAATAGAGGTGTTATTTTTAATGCGTTTCACTATATATTCTAGTTCAGAAAAATCCATTTCTTCTCCATCTCGATATCCAAGCATAGCGGCAATAGCAGCACTTGATGTACCAATGGCTTTGAAGTTTAGTTGTTCTGCAATTTTTGCACTAGTTACATCCCAAACATTGCAGATAAGCAATGGACTGACCTGTTGATGTAGATTTTTAAAGTTCATCATTTGTAGTTTTTACGCAAAGTACAGGAGATGAAATTTGGGATGCAACCGAAAAATAGACAAGTATTTTTTATTTGTCCAATAGATGATTTTTTAAAAGTTTTTTAAGTAATTCTGTCCATCCATTTTCGAAGTTTTTGATATCAAAGTCAGTGTTATCTTGTGGGAATGTTGCGATTCCACTGTGGGTTAGCTTTACACGTGTTTTGTTTCCTTCTTTATAAAGATCAAACGTGACCAGAGAATAACCCTCAAGATTTTCATATTCCCAACTATATTGTAATCTTTTATGAGGAACCACTTCGGTGATTTTGCATAGATGTAAATAATCATCCCCTTTTACTCCCTGCCCTGTAAATTGAAATTCAAATCCTACTTCGGCTCTAAACTCAGAGAGATCGAAGTACCATTTTTTCATTTCGTCCTTATCAGTTAATGCTTTCCATACTTTTTCTATAGAAGCATCATAGATTTCTTCAACAACTACTGTTTTCATCTTATTTTGTATTTTTTGTCGCTTGTGACATTTTATTTCCTGGTAGGTTTTAAGGTGTTTTTGGGCTGTTTTCTACCACCTGTTTAAGGGCTTGTAACTTTTTAGTCCAAAAGATGCTAAATTGCTCGGTCCATTGGTGCACTTCATTAAGCTTTTCGAGTTTTGCTTCACAGATTCTTTCTCGTCCTTCTTGGCGTATAGAAACAAGATTACATTGCTCAAGAATTTTTATATGCAATGAAACGGCTTGTCTGGTTATCTCAAAGTTTTCTGAAATAGTATTAAGATTCATACTTTGAGTCGCTAATAAGCCAATTATTTTCCTCCTGGTTGGATCTGCAATGGCTTGAAATACGTCTCTTTTTATTTCCATTCTAATTTTATGCAAGTATTTGCTTGCAAATATAAGCGCAAGTATTCACTTGCGCAAATTTTTAAGTAACATTAAATTTATGCAAGTGGCTAATTATTCTTTTATGTACCATTTAATTGCGAAAGATCCCTGACCATGACCAAGTATTTTACCTGTAATCATATTTCGCATCATAGTGTCTGATTTTCCGTTACTAGCAGCAATAAGGGACCACTCAAGATTTTCTTTAAGCTTCATGGTTTGCGTATCAAAATTAGGCGTTTGTCCAATGATTGGATCTATCTGGGCAAAGACAATCGTATCACTTAAAATAGTAAGGAATTTGGCATCGGTAAAGTGTTCGACTTTTTTGGTGGGCTCATCTTTTCTTTGTGATGACCAATAAATACGTATTTTTTTTCCTGATTTCACCGCTTTAATCAGATTGTCGATATTACCTTCAATTATTTTTCCATTTTTATCGTTATGATAGATAAGTTTCCAAGTATCATTAGTTTGCCCCATTGAGTTTAATGATAAGAACATTGATAAGATAAAGAATGAAACCTTTTTCATGATTGTATTTTAATAACTCAAATTGTCCTTTTAATACTGAATAAAAGATTTATGCTCATAGCACCACGCCCACCGCTCGTTGGGTTCTGCAGATATTACCACTCTATGTTCGTTATGTATTTGATAATGCTGACTTGCATGCTTATTTAGTGACGAATCACAACAGAGTGTAACTCCGCATTCCTGACAGGTACGTAGATGCACCCATGAATCGCCAGTTTTGATACATTCTACACATTCATAACTATCACCTTTCTTGACATTGTTTGTGTCAAAACCTTCAAGATGCTCGCATATTTTGGTTCTCATTTTCATAATTAGATATTGTAACTTTAATGATCAAATCTTTTAAATGAGATCCTGAATCAACACTTCAGCAAGCTCAGGATGACAAGTTTATCATGAACATTAACAAAGGTTATAATTCCAGTTAAATTTCAGCCAAATATTCATGAACGAACTTAATGGCCATAGCGCCTTCACCAACGGCAGAAGCAACTCTATTCATTGCGCCTGCGCGTACATCTCCCGACGCAAATATACCCGGACTACAGGTTTCAAGTAAAAAGGGTTCCCGATTTTTTTTCCAAATCTTTTTGAAGTTCTCATATCGAGTAAGGTCTCTACCGGTTTCAATAAATCCTCTTTCATTTTTTATGATATCCAATTCAATCCAATCGGTATAAGGACGTGCACCGATAAAAATGAATAGCGCGTCTGCTGGTACTTTTTTTGTTTCCAAGGTTTCACGATTAGTAAGCTCTAATTCGGTAAGCCGTTCATCTTTTCCAGATGCTTTGGTTATATTAGTATGTCCAAGTAAAATTATATTATCTATAGCATCAATTTGATCGATGAGATAACTCGACATACTACTCCTTAGATCTTTTTTACGAACAACTATGTACACGTTTTTGGCAAATTTAGAAAGATATACTGCAGATTGACCTGCAGAATTGCCTCCACCAACAATATAGACTTCTTTATCTGTACAAGCCTGTGCCTCTGTCATAGAGGAACCGTAATAAATTCCTGCCCCGGTAAAGTTCTCTATACCTTCAGCTTCAAGTTTTCTGTAGTTCACACCGGTCGTGATCACCACGCTTTTGGTACTTATACATTCTCCGTTGCTAAGAATAATACTTTTATAACCATCTTTTTCTGAGATAGAAGTAACTTCCTGCGGCGATAGAAATTCTATCCCAAATCGTTTAGCTTGCGTGATAGCTCTGTGGGTTAATTCCTGGCCACTTAAACCATTAGGAAAACCAAGGTAATTTTCTATCCTCGAGCTTGTTCCCGCCTGTCCACCAGGAGCGTGTTTCTCGATGAGTAACGTTTTTAATCCTTCAGAACCGCCATATACAGCAGCAGCAAGTCCAGAAGGTCCTGCACCAATGATCACTACGTCATATAAATTGTCTTTAGGGTGTGCATTTAATCCTAAGGCTGATGCCAGTTCTATGATATCTGGATTTTTAAAACAGCTACCATCTTGCAGTGATACGACAGGCATATCTTTTGGGGTGAGATGATAGAGTTGAATGAGTTCTTGAGCCTTTTCACTTGTTTCTGCATCTAACCACTGAAAAGGAAATAGATTGGCAGACAAAAAATCTTTGATATCATGTGATTTTGGCGAAAACTGATATCCAACTACCTTGATGCCATCAAATTCTGGCCGAAAATCTAATTGCCAGGCATCTAGTAAATCGTTAAGTGTTGGATATAGTTTTTCTTCAGGAGGATTCCAGGGTTTAGTAAGATAATAGTCCAATTGCACATCGTTAATCGCCTTAATTGCTGCATCGGTATCAGAATATGCTGTTAACAATACTTTTTTAGCTTCTGGGTAGTGTTTTTTGGCTTCCGAAAGAAATTCTACACCTAACATTTCTGGCATGCGTTGATCTACCAAAAACAGCGCAATTACTTCATTTTTCTTTTTCAAATCAACCAAAGCTTCCAATGCATCATTGGCAGAAACGGTGCTCATGATCCGATATTCCTTGCGATATTCAGATTTTAAATCTCTGGTAACAGCACGCAGTACCTGAGGATCATCATCTAGCGTAAATATGATGGGTTTTTTCATTTTTTTTGAGTGAGTTTACATGATAACCTTAAAAATCAAAATTATTGGGATCTGGTCCAATGCGTTCATTTTTATCTAAGGAGTCAATGTGTTTCATATCTTCTTCAGATAATTCAAAATCAAATAGATCTGCATTCGATTTAATGCGTTCTTTTTTTACTGATTTAGGGATGGTAATCACTCCTTTTTGGAGATCCCACCTGAGCACAATTTGGGCGACTGTTTTCTTATACTTCTTTGCCAAATTATCTAAAATTGGCAGTTCGAAGATTTTTCCCTGCATCATAGGAGACCATGCTTCATATTGGATTTTGTGTTGGTGACAAAAGTCGATTAAATTCTGCTGAACTAAATAAGGATGAAATTCCATTTGATTTACCATAGGTACCATTTCAGTTTGCTCCATTAGATCTTCCAAGTGATGTTGCATAAAATTACTTACACCAATAGCACGAATTCTTTTATCTTTATATAATTTCTCTAAAGCTTTCCATGTATCAACATACTTACCAGCTACCGGCCAATGGATTAAATAAAGATCCAGGTATTCTAGTTGTAAACGCTTTAGACTATCATCAAATGCTTGTAAGGTATTTTCATACCCCTGATCATCATTCCATACTTTACTTACCACAAAAATATCTTCTCTGGGTATTGCACTGCTATCTATTGCCTTGCCTACGCCTTCTTCATTTCTATAAATACTTGCGGTATCGATATGTCTGTATCCTGTTTCTAATGCCCAATGGATAGCATTGATCACCTCTTGATCATTATCTGCTTGATACACGCCTAAGCCTAGGTAAGGCATATGAACACCATTATGCAGCTGAAATGTTCCTTTTATATCTGAAATTTTTCTCATTATGGTTAATTTAAGATATCGGAAGACATACCGTAAAAGTGGTCTCTTCTTTTGTAGATGTTACTTTTATATCTCCGTTATGTTGGTTAATTATTCGTTGTACGACTTCAAGTCCCATTCCAGTACCTTTTCCAATACTCTTGGTTGTGAAAAAGGGATCAAAGATTTTTCCTAAGTTTTCTTCACTAATTCCTTTTCCATTATCAGTAATGTTAATTTTTATAGAATTTTTGTCTTTACTGGTCCTAATTTTTAAGGTTCCAGATTGGTCCATTGCATCTATGGCATTATCCATTAAGTTGGTCCATACCTGATTAATCTCACTAACAAATATTTTTGGTTTAGGAAGATTTTCTTGAAAATTCTTCTCTACAATGATATTCTTCTTCTTTAATTTATGATTAAGCATGGTAAGCGTGCTTTTGATCCCCAGATGAACATCTGTAGCTACTTTTTCGGGAGCACGATCCATATGCGTATAACTTTTAATAGATTGTACCAGACTGGAAATCCTGTCTGATGCTTCTTCAATTTCGTCTACTATTTTTTCGGTAGTCAGTACATTTTCTATCCACTCAATAGCATGAGGAAAGTTATGATCTCCTGTAGCGTTATGAATTTCTTCCATAGCCGGAATACCCATACAGAAATCTAATAATGTTTCAGTAAGTTCAAAAGCATTTTCAACTCCATGATTCTCTAGCCATTCTTCCAGTTCATCCTCTTTTTCATTTCGTTCAGTAAGTTTCATGTTATTTTCCGGGCGGTTGGTAATCTTCTCGAAAAGAACATCATTTATGGTATTCACTTCTTCTTCAGAAGCTTTAATTGAGATGATCCTTTTAAATTTCTCAGGGACATTGCCGAGATGTTTTTTCAACGCCTTAGAACTTCGTAGCATTGCCGAAGCAGGATTATTCAGCTCATGAGCCAACCCTGCAGATAATTTTCCTAAAGCCATCATTTTTTCTGACTGCACATTGTTTTTTGTAAATTCTCGTACTCTTGAGGTCATGTTATGCACCAGGCTTTCGGTAAGTTCATAATGATTGCTAATCATTTCCCGAAAAAAAGATTTGTCCAAAAATAACACTTGGGCATTCTCAACAACTTCTCCATATCCCATCGCAGAGCTCATTCTTGAGAACGGAAGCAACCCGGAGATTCCATTCTTTTTAATTTGGCCAATCACTTTATAATTACCATTTTGTTCGAATTTTATATCAATTTTACCTTGCAGGATAATGGACAGTTGATCAATGGTATCTCCCTTCTTAAAAATAAACTCTCCTTGTTTATAAGTTTGAATTTCTGATTTATCGATCAGCCATTGCAATTGTTGACTAGGGACATTGCTAAAATCTGGTATTTCTTGAAGAATGTGCGCAGTGAGTTTCATCTGTTTAAAAATAGGTAATAAAAATCCACCTTGCAATACGTATAAATGCTACAAGTCTTAAGATTTTTATAAAATTGAAAGAATATTGAATAATTATGGCTTGTTCAAAAGAGATTTTGTTTCCTGTTCTGGTTTTGCATACTGAAAGCGATCTATCAAAGTGGGTAAAGCATAGCCGTCTAGCCCAATACAAGATACAGTTTTGGCTTTGTCAAGTTGTACCCAACCATCATCATGCATGATACTTTTATCAAGGTGTATATTTTCTATCGCTCCAATAATTAAAATAGTATCATTCTCTTTAATTAAATATTCGTTTACATATTTACACCCCAGTTGTATAGGACTATTTTGCACATAGGGTGCATAGAAGTCATTTAGATATTCTTCTTCAAGTTCAGTTTTATCAAATTCAGAAATGTGTTCATCATACCTGGAAGCAGTATGATGTGCGTCTTTAATCATAGATTGATGAACTTGATTTACTGTAAAAAAACCTGTGTCTTTAAGGTTTTTGTAGGTATTTCTTGGTACTGTTGTTGGTCTCAAAACAAAACCCAACATAGGTGGATTGCTACCTATATGAATTATAGAGTTAAAAATAGCTACATTAGTACTACCATTTTTACTTTTGGTAGCCAACAAATTACAGGATTTATAACCGGTACAACTATTAATAAGATTGGCCCTATATCTTGAAGGCATTTTATTAAGATCATCTAAGGTAAAGTAATTCATATATATCTTATATTTAGCATTCAATCTAAAGTGATAATATTTCAAAACTAATCAATCTGTGTAAAATGTCTGAAGAATTCAAGGAATATTTTGAAACCAATAAACAAACATGGAACGAAAAAGTAGGCGTTCATGCTGCAAGCGATTTTTATGATTTGAATGCCTTTAAAAAAGGTAAATCATCATTGAATAAGTATGAACTAGAAGCTTTGGGAGATGTCTCTGGTAAATCATTATTACATCTACAGTGCCATTTTGGTCAGGATACGTTAAGTTGGAGTAGGATGGGAGCTCAATGTACTGGGGTTGATCTTTCTGAAAAAGGAATCAGATTAGCAAAACAGTTAAATTCTGAATTGGGATTGGATGCTAATTTTGTAAGTTGTAATGTGTTGGATACTTCTTTCTATGTTAAAGATCTATTTGATATTGTATTTACAAGCTACGGGGTGATCGGTTGGTTACCAGATCTTAAACCGTGGGGTAATATGATCGCCGAGCGATTAAAACCGGGAGGAGTTTTCTATATGGTAGAGTTTCATCCTATTGTTTGGATGTTTGATTATCTTGAAAAAGAACCTATGATGAAATATGGGTACTATCAAAAAGACGTGATTTATGAAGAATATCAAGGAACTTATGCAGATCAAAACGCTAAAATGATTAGCAAAGAATTTGGTTGGAACCATGGATTAGGGGAGGTGGTATCCTCATTATCAGCGGCAGGACTTACTATTGAGTATTTAAAAGAGTACGATCAATCTCCTTATGAAATATTTCCTGGATTAATCGAAAAAGAAAAAGGAATGTTCGAAACCAGAGACAAATTGTATCCATTACTCTTTGCGATAAAAGCTAAACTTTAGTAGGGAGTAAGTAGTAGGTAGTAGGTTTTTGCTAATTTCGGAATCCACTAATCGCAATTTACCGTTTTGGTCAACCATCAGCTAACAACTATCAACTATTCAAGATAATTCGGCAATATTTGTTATTTTTACCGAAGGTTTTAGTGGTTGCTTATGCTCTTTAGTAAAAAAGAGCTTACCTGTTAGATACATTAAAGCTCGAGTCTTCTCATGATTCTACGTTTCAATCTGGCGGGTCTTGAATACAAATACCCTATGCAAACAAAAAATATTGCTATCGTAGGAAGCGGCCTGGTTGGTTCGCTCTTAGCTCTTTACCTTAGAAAGCGTAATTATAGCGTGACCGTTTTTGATAGAAGACCAGATATAAGAACAATCGAATTCAGTGGTCGTTCTATCAATCTTGCTATGTCTGTAAGAGGATGGAAAACTCTTGATAACATAGGAATTGGAGATGAAGTGAGAAAACTGGCAATCCCAATGCATAAAAGAACTATGCATGTAACTGGTGAGCCGGTTTATCATCAATACTATGGAAAAGATGGGGAAGCTATTTTTTCGATCCCTAGAGGAATATTAAATAAAAAAATGATTACGCTGGCTGAAAATGCTGGAGTAGTTTTCAGATTTAATGAGAAAGTTTGGGATATCGACTTACCTGAAGCTAAAATCTATACTGGCGAGACAGAAAAAAGTGAATGGAAAGAGTATCAATATGATATGATTTTTGGATGTGATGGCGCCTTTTCCAGAGTGCGACATAAAATGCAAAGAAGAAGCAGGTTCAACTATTCACAAAAATTTCTGAATACTGGGTACAAAGAGTTAGGAATTCCACCTAATCCAGATGGAAGTCATAAGCTAGACAAGAACTCACTTCACATTTGGCCAAGAGGTAAGTTTATGCTAATCGCATTGCCTAACCTTGATGGTAGTTTTACTTGCACATTATTTATGCCTCATGAAGGGGAAAATTCATTTGAAACATTGACAAATGATGATCAAGTAAGAAAATTTTGGAAACAACATTTTTCTGATACTATTGCCATCATGCCTACATTGTTGAATGACTTCAAAAATAACCCTACAAGTGCTTTGGTTACCATAAAGTGTTATCCCTGGACCTACTGGAATAAAGTGGCTCTGGTAGGAGATTCGGCCCACGCTATTGTACCTTTTTATGGACAAGGAATGAATGCAGGATTTGAAGATATTTCTGTCCTTGATGAAATTATAGAGAAGTTAGGAGATGATAATTGGGAAGCTATTTTCGAAACGTATCAAAAGGCTCGAAAACCTAATGCCGATGCCATTGCCGAACTATCCTATCGTAACTTCATAGAAATGAGTAGTAAAACTGCTGATCCAGAATTTTTACTACGAAAAAAGATAGAAAAAAGATTTGCTGAAAAATATCCTAATAAATGGATGCCTCTGTATTCAAGAGTTACTTTTAGCCATCGCCCTTATGCTGAAGCCTTAGAAACAGGAGAGTATCAAGCTGCCATAATGGATCAAGTTATGGAAATGGATAACATAGAATCTATTTGGGATAGTGATGAGGTTGAACAGTATATATTTGAACTATTGAATGCAAAAAAATATAACTTTCAGAATTAATCATCTCAACGATATCCATAAAAAAGAAATGGGCAAAATTGTATTTTAATTGGTTTTACCCATTTCCTAGTTAAATTTTAGAATTATTTATTTCCGCTTAGTTTACTATACAGGGCATCCTGCATTGCTAACACAAGTATAGAAACACCAATCGTAATCATTTCCGCATCGAGCAGCGCAATGGGCTCTAATTGAAGTACATGGATTCCCACCGCCATGAATAAGGCTGGTCTCATTGCGTTTTAACTTGCGATAATTTGACTGTTTAAGTTTTTCAAAATTTTTCATGATTTTAGGTTTTAAAAGTTATATTTTATAGAGCAATTGTTTAAAATTGTACTATAAAAATTTAAAAAGGTATGAACAAAAGTGCATACTTTTGATTCTAAAATTTAAGTATTTTTAAAAGGCTACTAATATTCTAATGTGTTAATTAACCTTATTTTAGGAAATTTTATGTTAAGGTTATTAGAAATAATAGTTTGTAGTTTAGGAGTGGTATTGTTATGATTTTGCGTAAATTCTATTTATATTTTTTTTAACCAAGAATACGTTTTAACCACTTAAATTTGGTTTTGCTATAAGGAGGGTACTTCAAATTTGGTTCTATCCAAAAGGGTTTCTGAAGGACACTTTTATAGTGTGAAAAAGTTTCAAAACCATATTTCCCGTGATAATTTCCTATGCCACTGTCGCCAACGCCACCAAAAGGAAGAGTTTGCTCTGTAAAATGCATAACAGCATCATTAACAGCGCCACCACCAAAAGAAATTTCAGTTAATATCTTCTTTTTTATAGTGCTATTTTTTGTAAATACATAACAAGAAAGGGGTTTAGACAATTGTCTGACTTTTTGAATTGCTTCTTCAATAGTATCAAAGGAAAGTATCGGTAAAATAGGACCAAAGATTTCATCTTCCATAACTTTATCTGAAAAATCTACGTTCTTCATCACCGTCGGAGGAATCACTCTCTCTTCTTTATTGCCTTTACCTCCTAAATAGATTTTATCTTGTTCGATCATGCCGATAAGCCGCTCAAAATTTTTATCATTAATGATTTGAGTATAATTGTCATTATCGACGTGATACTCTGATTGATCGATGTATTTTTTTACCGCAGTTAAGAACTTATCTTTTATACCAGATTGAACCATAACATAATCTGGAGCAATACAAGTCTGGCCAGCGTTCAAAAACTTAGCCCAAACCAATCGTTTCGCTGTCATATCGACATTTACATCTTTGGTAATAATGGCTGGGCTTTTTCCTCCCAATTCGAGTGTCACCGGTGTCAAATGCTTAGCTGCTGCTTGATAGATAATTTTTCCTACAGGAACGCTTCCTGTAAAGAATATTTTATCAAATTTTACATCCAGTAGGTCTGTAGTTTCTTGTACTCCTCCTTCAACGACCTTAAAAAAATTAGGATCAAAATTCTCATTAATAAGTTGGGCCATAGTAGCGGAAGTACGAGAAGGAACCTCGCTTGGCTTAAGTATAACCGTACAACCTGCAGCAATAGCCGCAACTGCAGGACAAAGCGAAAGCTGATATGGATAGTTCCACGCTCCTATAACCAAAACCGTTCCATAGGGTTCTGGTATAATATAGCTTTTTCCAGGTAGATTCGCTAAACCAATAGAGGCTCTCTTTTGTCTAGCCCATTTTTTTACCTTTTTGATTGCCAGATCAATTTCATGATAAATTATAGATAACTCTGTGGTATAGGTCTCAAATTCAGACTTTTTAAAATCCTTATAAATAGACTCATAAAGCTGATTTTCGTTCTTTTTTAGAATATCCTTGAGACGTTTTAATTCTTTAATTCTGAACGAAATGTTTTTTGTAGTATGAGTATTAAAAAACGCACGTTGCTGATTTATTATCTCTTGATAATTCATAATGGAAGGAATGATCTATACGTTAAAATCTAAAAGAACTAAGTTAAGCTTTTTGTTTTTTAACTTCAAGCTCCCGTTGCATTTGTTTTACCGTCAGCGTACTACCGTCATGGCTCCACCCAGGAGGACCAAAAATATACATGAATTTATGATACCAGTTTTTGGATCTTTTAGTATCATTCCAGATGTCTTTATACTCGTGGGTAAGAATTACCCAGGGATTATAAGAGTTAGGTGCATGCGTTACACCATATTGTACTTCTATATCTTCATCAAGTTCTTTCCAGGTACCAAACATTTTGTCAAATATATTGAGAAATCCTCCATGGTTTTTATCCATATATTCTACATTTTTTGCATGATGTACTTGATGCATCGTATGCGTATTAAAAACCTTTTCGATGAACCCCATTTTTGGGATGTAAACAGAATGTAACTGGAATTGCCATAAAGCTTCTATTCCCAAACAGACTACAACCATCTCAGGCGGAAAACCTATAGCAGGTAACCACATATAAAATAACGGTTTGTATAAAATAGTAAACCATCCATTTCTAACAGCTGTACCCAAATTAAAATTGTCTGAAGAGTGATGAACAATATGTGCAGCCCATAAGGCTCTTACCATATGATTTTGTCTGTGAAACCAGTAATACGTAAAGTCATCTAACAATTGGCAGAGTAACCAAACGTACCATGCATATCCAAAAGATTCCCATCCAAAAATGTTAGTACGAATGCCATTAATTTCAGGGTTAAATATATCATAAACATAATTGAAAATGACAATAGCAGAGATCGTTTTGATTAAGGGGGCTAATAATGCAGATCCAACACCCATAAACAAACTGGCACCTAGATCTTTCCATTCATATAAATTCTTGTTTTTGTGATCATGAGCTTTGCTGTAAGTAAGTTCTAACAGAATTAAGCCTAAAAAACAAGGTACTCCATAAACTAAGGGGTTAGTAAAATCCATTCTTTTTCCGTTCAATTTTTATAGGGGCAGAATATAGTAAGATTTTTTAGTAAATCTTTAACTATGTAATTCTAATTCGCATGAACGCTATTTTTTTAACGATTGTCTAATGAAAAAAGTATGTTTTGAAAAGATAAAACTTCTTAGGGACCTTATTTCATACTTCCCCCAAGAGCAACAAATGCATCCAGAACATTTTGTAATGCCTTTTTTTCTGTTTTGCTCACGGTTTTGGTATATACATCATCTTCTCCAACAAATTTGATTTTGGCTGTTTTACTTGATGCAATTTTTTCAGTTAGTTGAATGTCGCGACTTTTAATAACTCGATCCAACCATTCTCTCTTTCCTCCAGATATTTTTTTGGCTTTAAATTCTCCAGGAGTATCTTCTTCTATCTCAAAAATTTCTCCATCTACACTTATTTCTATTCTTTGTAAATGAAGCCATTTCTTTTTAGAATAATAATTGATGGATAATCCTATCCAGGGCTTTTTTTCTTTCTTACCAATATAAGTTTGTATATAGCTTTTATTATTCAATGTAGAGGAAGATGGATCGGTATACCAGGTAACGTCATCATTAATGTCGTATTTCACTTTCATTTTGGTAATAGCCTCTTCATTATTTTCAGAATTTTCATCGGTATTTTCTTCGTCAACGTTATCATCCAAAGGGGCTTTGTCTTGTCTACTGGTTCTCGCGGTTTCTAATATTTTGTTTTCGACTTTTTTAAGTAGCCTTTTACCTTGCTTAGCCTCATTAGAATTAGCATATTTTGCAACTAAAGTTTGAAGGCGCTCCCTGCTTTTTGTATACTCTGCAGCATCGTAATCTGAAGTCGCTTTTTCAAGTATTTGGGTAGGCGTAAGTTCGCATTCAGCTAGTTCTTTTTTTAGGTCTTCATTCTCTTTCTTTACCTTTTCGAAGTCGGCTTGCGGGACACCACAACCAATAGTAAATATTAAGAATAAAACATAGGAGGTTAGTCTAACATTTTTCATAAGTAGGTAATTTATAGGACTGTTTTAGATGTTAAATTTTGAACCTCAATATACTAAAAAAGTGTTAACAGTCATAATTTTACGTGTAAACCGTAAAAATTACCTTCAGATAATGTGTTATTTTTTAAATAATTCAGACATGTCTTTAAAGGATTTGAATTCGAGAGCATTTCCGCAGGGGTCGTAGAAAAACATAGTGCCTTGTTCACCCACTTGCCCTTTAAACCTTATGTAAGGTTTAATAACAAATTCAATTTTTTTTTCTATTAGCATATCGGCTAAGTTTTGCCAGTTTTCCCATTGAAGAATAATTCCAAAGTGGGGTACGGGAACATCTTTTCCATCAACAGGATTTGTATAATTATCTTCTGAATCCAATTTTTCTTTATAATGAATAACAAGTTGATGGCCAAAAAAATTAAAATCCACCCAATGATCACTACTTCGACCTTCTTCCAGTTCTAAAATTTTGTTATAGAAGTTTCTGGCTTTTTTTAAGTCATCTACCGGGATAGCTAAATGAAAAGGAGATAGAGTACTACTCATAATTTAAGATTTACAAACAATATGTAAAGTACTTATTTCAGAAAAAGGAATAAAAGATATGCTTAGAAAATTATGAATTAATTAACAGCAAGTTTTATTTTAACGTTCTCTTCGTTTTTTACTTCTTGGTCTGGTTGACTCTTTTCTACTCGTTTTTCGCTGCTTTGGTGTCGGGGTTTGGATGATTGAAGCTTCTTCTGTTTTGCTCGAATCTTCAACATCAGAATTAATAACTTTCAGTTCATTCTCGGTTAAATACCGCCATTTACCAACTGGAACATCCAGGGAGACGTTCATGATCCTAATTCTTTTTAAAGTAACCACCTCATACCCTAAATATTCGCACATTCTACGAATCTGACGATTAAGCCCTTGTGTAAGTACAATTCTAAAGGTATACTTGCTAAGTTGCTCAACTTCGCATTTTCTTGTAACCGTATCTAATATAGGAATGCCATTACTCATTCGTTTTATAAACTGAGAATTAATAAGTTTATTAACAGTAACTATATATTCTTTTTCGTGATTATTTCGAGCTCGAAGGATTTTGTTGACGATATCCCCGTCGCTCGTCAAAAAAATGAGTCCTTCACTAGGTTTATCTAATCTCCCGATAGGAAAAATACGCTTAGGATAATTTATGTAATCTACAATGTTATCTTTTTCATTTTGTGCAGTGGTGCAAACAATACCTACAGGTTTATTAAAAGCAAGATAAACATGTTTTTCTTTGGGTTGATGAATTAATTCGCCATCTACCCGTACAACATCATCGACGGCAACTTTGATCCCCATTTCTGGTACTTTGCCATTGATAGTTACGCGGCCTTGATCGATTAATCTATCAGCTTCTCGGCGCGAACAATATCCAACTTCGCTTAGGTATTTATTAAGTCTTGTGAGTTTAGAATTTTCCACATGCAAAGGTGGCTATAATAATTAAGCTTTCAAAAAATCAATAATCATATTGTCTACCTCTTCAAAAAATAATGAATGTCCGTAATTTTCTGTAGTAATAAATTGTACATTACTCCAGTTTTTTCCAATGGCTTTGGCTTCTCTGTATGGGGCAATATCATCATGTTTATCATGAATTAACAGGCCATTATTTGTAATTTTTTTTGCAAAATCTGAAACGGAGAATTCTTCAAAATAGAAATTGTGCTTATCCTTGAAATGTTGATTTAAAGCCTTCATAAATTTGGGTGAAAGTTTTAGGACGCGTTGATATCCTTTCATAATTCGAGACAATTCTGAAGGAGGTGCCAATACTACCATTTTCTGTACTTCTGGATTGGGATAACTATACTGATGAAATATGGTAGTCATACCTCCAACTGAATGACCTACCAAATGATTAGGTCTATATAGCTCTATTATTTTTTGGAGACACTCTGTATATAAAGGGACGTTGAGAATTTTTCCCGAAGAATTTCCGTGAGCAGGAGCGTCAAAAGCAATAATGTTGTACCCTTTTTTGTGTAATTTTAAAATAAGTGTCTTCCACCGGTGTGTATTGCTTTCCCAACCATGAACCATTAATATGGTTTCTCCCATACTGGGCCAGCGATAGGTTTGGATTTTGGTTTCGCCAATCAAGATCCTTTCATCTTCTGCATCTTCTAGAAAACCTTCTTGTTCAGGTAAAATTCTTCCTTTTCTTGGCGTACAAAAAAGAACATACGCTTTGCGAACTGCTTTTTTGGGATAAAAGATGAACAGAAATTGGAAGTATTTTCCAATTAAGACAGGTAAATATTTTTCTAGTTTTTCTTTCATTCGTCTTCTCTGTGTACAGCTTCCATAGAAAATGCAGGAAGACAAATGGCAAGATACTCACATTCTTGGTCAAATGGATTAGAATATTGAATTCTTGTGTTTTTTTCAATTTTAATAGATTGTCCTGCCTCTAATACAATAGTTTCATTCTCAATGACAAATTGTTTTTTACCTTTGATGACATAGGTGTATTCATCAAATTCTGGAGTTTGAAAGGGTTCGCTCCATCCGGGAGGGGCTATCATATGAGCAATACTAATATTAGAATTTCCGTCTGTTGCTTTTCCAAAATGTTCCTCAATTAATTTTCCGTCTGTCGTGGGAACTATAAATGGAGTTTTTTGAATGCTATATTTTTTACTCATAATTTTTTAATTCACATCCCAATGTATCCAAAAATGCTTAATATTTGCAGAATCAGGAATATCTGAGACTTCAATTTTGGTATCAGTATTAGATTGAAACTTCTTTGGCAATTCTTTCTTGTCAATAGTAAAATATGCTTGGATACTATCAATAAAAATTACTGCCGTACTTAATGTATTATTAATCTTTGATATTGTATAATGATCTTTGATGTCTTTAAAAGTACTACTTGACGATAGTCCAGAATTGGTTTTGTATCTGGGGTCAATAATTTGTATGTTTTGTATGGTAGATGTCGGATCAGATTCCTTTGTAACCTCCAAAACAAGAAGTTTAGCACCCCCTTTTTCAAATATTTCTATTTCATTAGTATTTCTTAAAGACTGATCTCCAATCTTAATTTTTACTATAGAATCCTTGGCAAAGATAGAATCTAGTTGATGTACTCTAATTTCGTTAGTTAAAAGTCCTATTCTATGATGCGAAATGTCGAAAGGATTTGGTTTTTCTTCATTTTGACAATTAAAAAGTAATGTTGATAGAATAAGAATCTGAAAAAATCTGTTTGTCATGGCTTACTTTAAATAAATAATTTATTATTAAACGTAAATTATCTAATCTGCATATAATCAAAATTTTTAAATTGTCAGATAGAATTCGAAAACGAGGATTATTTTATCTTTTTAATCTGTATTTTTGATTCTAGCTCAAACTCATTTCAATAACTTATTTAAGACCCCCAAGGCGCCTCTAATAAAAGTTGCACTGGTCAATACTTTAATGACCGCTTTTTCTGTGGTGCTTGTTCTTCTACTTCTAGAGCGAGAACTCGATGAGGTTTTATTCAACTTCTCTCTTTCTTTTTTTGCAGCCGCTTTAGCTTCTTCAGCTTCAGCTTTTTCAATTTTTTCAGCTAGAAGTTCGTATGCGCTTTCTCTATCGATTTCTTCATTATACTTAGAAATAAGGTTTGACTTTTTAAGTAACTTTTTAAGTTCCTCTGGACTCAATATATCCATTCTACTCATAGGAGCTCTTAGCATGGTGGCTGCCAGAGGGGTAGGGCGACCTTTTTCATCAAGAGCAGATATTAATGCTTCTCCTATTCCTAACGAAGTCAGTATTTCCTTGGTATCATAATATTCTGAAATCGGATAGTTTTCTGCTGTCAATTTTATAGCTTTTCGATCTTTGGCTGTAAATGCTCTTAGGGCATGTTGTACTTTAAGCCCTAATTGACCTAAAACTCCATCGGGTACATCGGTTGGATTTTGAGTTACAAAATACAGTCCTACGCCTTTTGATCGAATTAGTTTTACAATACTTTCTATCTGATCCATCAGGGCATTAGAAGCTTGCTTAAAAATTAGATGAGCTTCATCCAGAAAAATAACTAATTCTGGCCTTTCGCTATCACCTTGTTCAGGAAAAGTACTATAAATTTCCGCCAAGAGACTTAACATAAATGTTGAGAACAGTTTTGGCCTATCCTGGATATCGGTTAATCTAATAATATTGATCATACCCCTACCACTTTCGTCTATCCGACATAAATCCTGAACGTCAAAAGATTTTTCTCCAAAAAACAGATCTGCTCCTTGTTGTTCTAGTTCAACAATTTTACGTAAAATTGATCCTGTAGAAGCAGTAGAAATACGGCCGTAATCTTTTTCGAGCTCTTTTTTACCTTCTTGCGTTGAGAATTGTAGCACTTTTTTTAGATCTTTTAAATCTAACAACGGTAATTTATTATCGTCACAATATTTAAAGATAATAGAGATAATGCCTGCTTGTGTTTCAGTAACATCTAAAATACGAGACAACAGTACAGGTCCAAACTCACTTACTGTCGCTCTAAGTCTGATCCCATCTTGCTCTGAAAGAGAAAGTATTTCAACTGGGAAAGCCTTTGCTGTAAATGGAATTCCAATTTTTTCATGTCTTTCATCAATTTTTGGATGCCCTGGACTTGCAGCAGCAATTCCACTTAAATCTCCCTTTATATCCATTAATAGCACAGGAATCCCTTTTTCACTTAAATTTTCAGCAATTACCTGTAAGGTTTTGGTTTTACCAGTACCAGTTGCACCTGCAATAAGTCCGTGTCGGTTTAACGTTTTTAAGGGTACTTTTACATGGGCATTAGTCACGGTCTCACCATTATACATGGCAGCTCCCATAGTTATAAAATCACCCTTGGTTTTATAGCCCTCATTTATATGATCCAAAAATGCCTGTTGGTCACTCATAGTAGATTTATTTTTGATAAAAATAGGAATCTTAACTTTTCTATTGAAATTATAAGCTATTTTTAATGTGAAGTAGAAGTATAATCGCAATTTTTGGAAAGTTTTATCTATGAAAAGAATAGTATTTATAATATGCATTAACGTAATATTATTGGGCTGTAATACCGAACATGCAAACGTTGTCTTTCACAAGACTCATGAACCTAAGAAATCTGAAGCTCCTTTTTCTGATGTAGTCCAGGTTAATCATCTGTTTTTTCTTTCTGGTCAGGTAGGAATGGATCATGCAACACGCAAATTGGTTGAAGGCGGGATCAAGGCCGAAACCCAACAAACTTTAGAAAATATTAAAGCTGTCTTAGAACATCATGGTATGAAAATGAATGATGTTGTAAAGTGTACGGTGATTCTATCCGATATCAAGGATTTTACTGTGTTTAATGACGTTTATAAAACGTATTTTCCACAAAAACCTGCTCGTACCACCTTTGCCGCAAAAGATTTGGCAGTAGGGGCCAAAATAGAAATCGAATGTGTAGCCGTAAAGAAATGATTTCAGATTGCAGAATCGTAACCAATATTTGTTAGATATTTCTTTTATGTTGTGTACCTTTGCGGCCTTATGCAAGAGAGTACACAAGAATTAGTGAATACTGGTAAAATGCTTCCTTTAATGGAAGAGTTTTATACTATTCAGGGAGAAGGATATCATAAAGGAACTGCCGCTTATTTTGTGAGGATAGGAGGATGTGATGTTGGTTGTCATTGGTGTGATGTAAAAGAAAGCTGGAATGCCGATTTACACCCTCCAACAGATACCAAAAAAATAGTAGAAAATGCAGTGCGATATAGCGATGTAGTTGTAGTTACAGGAGGGGAACCATTAACATGGGATATGACCTTGCTTACCAAAGAACTTAAAAGCAGAGGGGCTCAAACCCATATAGAGACTTCTGGCGCATACCCGCTAACCGGGGATTGGGATTGGATCTGTTTATCGCCTAAAAAAATAAAGTTGCCAAAAGAGGAAATTTACAATGTAGCTAATGAGTTAAAATGTATTGTCTATAATAAAAGTGACTTTGAATTTGCCGAAGAGCAGGCATCCAAGGTTTCGAAGGACTGTATTCTGTATCTCCAACCAGAATGGAGCGTTCGTGATAAAATAATACCATTAATTGTAGATTATGTGATGAATAACCCTAAGTGGCGCGTGTCTCTTCAGACCCATAAATATTTAAACATTCCGTAAAAATGTTCACAAATTCAGTTTTTGGTTGATTCCAAATAATTGTACAAGTAATAGGTAATAAACATATTACGGTTAAACCGTATTTTAGGGGTATATTCCCCTAAAATATTAGTCAGACGAGAAAGAAAACACCTACTTTTTCATTTTTTTTAATAATTATTTCAGCTTTTTATCTATCGTTTTGCAGTTCGTGTCGAAATGTTAATTCTTATTTGAATATTCATAGTAATATAATTCTTAATAGTTTTTAAATTTGATAAGTAATTAAAAATCAATAAACTATGAAGAATTTTTACTCAATTTTAGGACTAAACTTTAAAACTATATTCAGTTTTATAAGCGATTTACCAAGTGCATCTCGTTACGCAATTCGTAGATAGTGATCATACATATCAATAAATATTAATTTTTGTTATTATCTACATGTTGTAAAGTTTTTTAATTGATAGGTTTTCAATTAAGGCGGCCTGTTTTGTAGGAAAAAGCAACATATTTTTTGTAAGTCTTTACTTGAGTTTTGTATGTTGATCTATATAAAGTGTGATTCGTCAAAAAAAATAAATTTATTATTTAGGGCACTTCATTTTTTGATTTTCATTACCTAAATTTATTACTAATTAACTTTTAATTGTATTCAAAAATGAATAGATTTTTTACAATTTTAGGTCTTGGTTTTAAATCTTTTATTGGATTTATAAAAGACCTGCCTGGTGCTTCTGGAAGTGCGATGCGCAAGTAGTGCATTCACTTAAGCAGATTAAAATGCGAAGAACTTAAAATATTTACTTTTATATATAATAAAAGAGACTGTCCCCAAATGGTATGGTCTCTTTTTTTATAAATTCAAAGTAAACTAGGGAAAATATTGCAGAATTTTAGACTGGTTACTATTGAAAAATATTAATTTTTAAAAAAATTGATTTTTTCAGAATTTAATTTGACATATTCTATTTGTAGATCAGGGGAGAAAACCCCTAAATTGTTGATTTTATTTGTAAGGGGTTTCTTCTTTATTTAGCGACGGAATATCAAATTTGTGTATTACACCGTAATTGAAATAGTATTTATCTAAAATTTTCTTCTGTGAGTGTTAATTTTTTCATCTTCTTAGGGGATGAGTATTACCTTTGTATAACAATTTAAAAATCAAAAAATTATGAAGCTATTTTACGGTATTTTGGTGATTGATATTAAAGCATTAAAATCTTTTTTAAGGCAGTTACCAGCAGCGTGTAGCCACGCTATTCATAGATAAGATTTTTTCTATGGGGCATTTAAGAAATGAACAGAGTTTTATTAGGTAAGACTGGAAGATGTAATGTATAGAATTTGGGGAAATTACCCCATTTTCCTAGTAAAAAATGATTTAGTAAACAAGTGTTAACTAACAGTAAATTAGGTTTTTGTGCAGGTTATCGATAAAATCTCTGATTATGTCTAAAATGTAAATAAAATGTTGAATTCATGTCATTTTGATGTTATATTTGATTAATTATAATTTAAAATAAATATATGGGGCTATTTTACACAAAATTTAGATTAACTTTTAGAATTGTAATGGAATTTCTAAGAGAACTACCAGGAGCGTCAGGGCACGCAATCCATAGGTAAATTAAAGGAATTTTATTATTCTTTGTTTAAGAATAATCGCAAATCATATTATTTTAGGGGCATAAAATAATTGTAAAAAAAGCTTGGTAGTACTACCAAGCTTTTTTTTGTAAGATTTACTGATGTATTTTGATTACATGTAGAAAGGCACTTCTACTCGAGTGGTATCCCATCCCAAAACCATATGATATCCTTTATCGACTTTTTTGAACGCTATAGAGAACACTTCTAGCTCTTCTCCTGATGCTGTTGGCACTTTTATTCTGGCAACATCCTTTGCTTCGTCATATGAGTAAGCTCCCCAGCTATCAAGATCAGAATTTATAATGATGGTCCATTCTTTCTCTCCTGGGATAGTAAACAATGAATAAGTTCCTGCTTTAATGGTTTTATCTCCCATTTTTACGTCTTGAAAGAATTTGATTTCTGTGGCTTCATCGGCTCCGGTTCTCCATACTTTATCGTACTTTTCCAGACCACCAAATATTTCACGACCTTTTTTTTGCGGACGACTATAAACAACTTTAATTGCAGGCTTAGCATTTCTATCAGCTTTGGCATAAGCAATATCTGTTGGGCTTTTCTGTAATCCGGCAAATTTTTGAGCATTCATAGAAGTTATTGTTCCCAATAACATAAAGGCAATTAGTAAGAGTGATTTTTTCATAATAGTGATTTTTAATTTCTATAACAGACGTAAAGATATATTTGAACTTACAAGCTAAATGTTAATCCACTCTATAAATTCTGTTAAATGTTTTAGATAACAAATCGATAGTTTTTTAAGAAGAATAGATGTTTAAAATTACGATTTTGTTCATTTATGATGCTTTAATATTTCATATTGAAATTGATAAATGCTTTATTGTTTTACTTTTGTAATCATAATCTAATCTTTGAACACTTAATTAATAGAAAAAGAAATGTTATGTGCGGGATTGTGTGTGCTTTCGATTTGAAGCAAGATGCTGAGGTTTTAAGGCCTCAATTACTAGAGATGTCAAAAAAAATTCGTCACAGAGGTCCAGATTGGAGCGGTATTTATTCAGATAAGAAGGCTATACTGGCTCATGAGAGATTGGCTATTGTTGATCCGGTATCGGGGAAACAACCTCTTTTTAGTGAAGATAAAAAATTAGTCTTGGCTGCAAATGGTGAGATATATAATCATAGTGAAATCCGTAAACAATTCGATGGGAAATATAACTTCCAGACAGCATCCGATTGTGAAGTGATTTTGGCATTGTATAGAGAAAAAGGAACGGATTTTTTAGATGAGCTGAACGGCATTTTTGCTTTTGCTCTTTATGATGCTGAAAATGATACATATTTAATTGCAAGAGATCATATGGGAATCATACCCTTATATATGGGATGGGATCAAAATGGGACGTTTTATGTGGCTTCTGAATTGAAAGCTCTAGAAGGTGTTTGTACTAAGATTGAATTATTTCCTCCTGGCCATTATTTGTTTAGTAAAGATGATGAGGCTAAAAAATGGTATCTAAGAGATTGGTCAGAGTATAAAACCGTAAGAGAAAATCAAACTAGTATTGATGAGGTAAGAGAGGCTTTAGAAGCTGCGGTTCATAGACAGCTAATGTCTGATGTTCCTTACGGAGTTTTGTTATCTGGGGGTCTTGACTCATCAGTTACTTCGGCTATCGCAAAAAAATACTCAGAAAAACGGGTTGAATCTGGTGACACAAAAGAAGCCTGGTGGCCCCAATTACATTCGTTTTCTGTTGGGTTAGAAGGATCTCCAGACCTAGAGGCAGCTCAAAAAGTTGCAGATCATATCGGAACGGTTCATCATGAAATTAAATTCACAATCCAAGAAGGTTTAGATGCTATAAAAGATGTTATCTACAATCTTGAGACTTATGATATAACTACGATTAGGGCTTCGACACCAATGTACTTAATGGCTAGAGTGATTAAATCGATGGGAGTTAAGATGGTTCTATCGGGAGAAGGAGCCGATGAAATTTTTGGTGGATATCTATATTTTCATAAAGCACCGAACGCTCAGGAATTCCATGAAGAAACGGTTCGCAAGCTTGATAAGCTGCATATGTATGACTGTTTACGAGCTAATAAATCCTTGGCTGCCTGGGGAATTGAAGGTCGGGTTCCATTTTTGGATAAAGAATTTATGGATGTTGCAATGCGAATTAATCCTCAAGATAAGATGATCAATGGCGAAAGAATGGAGAAATGGGTAATTCGCAAAGCTTTTGAATCATATCTTCCAAAGAGCGTTGCTTGGCGTCAAAAAGAACAATTCTCTGATGGAGTGGGTTATAGCTGGATCGATACCCTAAAAGAAGTAGTGGAAAGAGAAGTTTCTGATGAACAGATGAAAAATGCACGTTTTAGATTTCCTATACAAACTCCTCAAAATAAAGAAGAGTTCTATTACCGTTCCATATTCGAAGGTCATTTTCCTAGTGATGCGGCTGCTTTAAGTGTGCCTCAAGAACCTTCGGTGGCTTGTAGTACAAAAATTGCCCTAGAATGGGATGAAGCATTTAAAAACATGAATGATCCAAGTGGTAGGGCAGTAGCTAATGTTCATGAAGAAGCTTATTAAATTAATATAATGAAATGATATATAATAGTATCAGTTTATTTTTTATTAGCTGAAAGTTGAGTTTAATTGAGATTAAAAACCCTGAGAAATCTTCTCAGGGTTTTGTTCTATAACTAAATTATATGTTTATTTGGAAGGGTTAGTTCCCACACCGTCCAAGGTTAGACCATCTTCTGTTACTTTGTAATTCATAAAGGAACCCTTGATAAGTAACTTGATCTCCAACAGAATAACTTCCATTTCTACTCCATTCTGAAATCCCTTCACAAATATCTTCAATTACCGGGGTGTCACATTCAAGAATACGATTCCACCCAGAAAAATCTCTTTCATATAAGAATCCTTGATAGGTAACTCTATCGCCAACATTATATTGCTGTCCGGAAACCCACTCATCTACACCTTCGCAGGTATCACCACCACCAGTATCGCTTGGATACAATTGGTTAGTCCCGGCAATATCGCCAGCAGATAATGTACTTCTAAAAGGAATACGACTGCCATCTTTTTCTAGCATTACAGGCTGACCATTTTTGCTAAACGTAAAACTACTGTAAATCATGATAGACGCAACATCAAATCTTCCTGGATTCACTGAGTTGTTGTCCACTCTAAATTGGCTAATAGCACCATCTTGAATGTTTTCTGGGAAAATATCGACAAATTGATCTCGGTCACTTCGGTTTTGTTCATGCAAATAGCCTAAAGTATGTCCTATTTCATGAGTCATTACTCCAATGCCAGTTCTCACTCCCATGTTAATTGTACCTCGAGAACCCTGTACTCCTAAGCTAGCAGAAGCACAATTACAATTGCGGCCGCTATTACGAATAGTTACATAAGAACTTTCGTTGGTTCTTTCTTTAAAACGTATATTGGTTTTGTTAATCCATTCATCCATTGCATCAAAAGTGACCTCACGTTGTCTGCTGGATAAACTATTGTCCAAAATATATACAATGGTGTTGTTACTCCATTTTCGTACTCTTGATGCAAGCCCCAATTTTGCATCTATACCTTGGTTTGGTGCGGCCAACGCGTCAAACTGGATCTTTTTGTCTGATAATTGAGCTTCATCAAATAGAATGTCTCCCCATTTGAGTGTTCCGTTTCCTAAATCTTCTACTTGTATCAAATCACCTTTAAAGTATTTGTTTACAAGTTTTGTACTTTCACCGGTTTCTTCTGGAATGTCATCTACGCTTTCGTTAGAACAAGAAGCAAAGAAAATCCCCAAACTTAATGTGGTGGCTTTTACTAAATTAATTAGATTTTGTGTTTTCATTTCGTGTTTAATTTGAGTTTGTTTTAAGTTAAAATTATGGGTTGGTTAACTAGAAAGGCGCAAAGGTTATTGTAATTTTTGAGATTAAAAATATGTTAAAAAGCGTTAATTAATCTTAAGGCTTGAGTATTCGTAAACACTGAGTTAGGAAGCGTATTGATTTGTTATAAAGTCAAGAGCTATAGACAATATTTTTTGAAATTTAAAGTGTAAGTAATTCTTGCATTCAGAAATATTAAAATTTTTATAAAATCCGTTTAAGGTGCTTTTTATCGTTTTTAAGAACGTTTTTCTTTTTTCTGGTACTAATCTTAATTAATTGTTGATAACTCTTTAAATCATCTTTGTTAAAACCTTTTTATCTTTTACTGTTTTTTTATCTTTGTTCGTTAACCAAAATTATCATAAAAATAAAGCTGGTTTATGAGCGAAGAACAAAAGAAAGATAAATACTCTGCCGATAGTATTCAGGCATTAGAGGGAATGGAGCACGTGCGTATGCGTCCATCGATGTATATTGGTGACGTAGGAACTAGAGGTTTACATCATTTAGTATATGAGGTAGTAGATAACTCTATTGATGAAGCACTTGCAGGACACTGTGATACTATTGAAGTAACTATTAATGAAGACAACTCTATTACAACCCGAGATAATGGTCGTGGAATTCCTGTAGAAATTCATAAAAAAGAAGGGGTTTCTGCACTAGAGGTGGTGATGACCAAGATCGGAGCAGGAGGAAAGTTTGATAAAGATTCTTATAAAGTTTCAGGAGGTCTGCATGGGGTTGGTGTCTCCTGTGTAAACGCACTTTCAGATCATCTGCATGCCTACGTCTATAGAGAGGGTAAAGTGTGGGAACAGGAATATGAGAAAGGTAAACCATTATATCCTGTAAAATCGACTGGTGATACAGATTTTAGAGGTACCATGGTCACTTTTAAGCCTGATCCGACTATTTTTCAGCAAACTCTAGAATATAATTACGATACCCTGGCCAGTCGTATGCGTGAGTTGGCGTATCTTAATAAAGGAATTACCATTACGCTCACCGATATGCGTCATAAAGATGATGAGGGTGAATACGTGTCAGAGATCTTTCATTCTGATGAAGGTTTAAAAGAATTTGTTAGATTTTTAGACGCTAGTCGAAACCCTATCATCGGGAATGTGATTGCTATGGAAGGGGAGAAGAACGATATCCCGGTAGAAGTAGCAATGATTTATAACGATTCTTATGCAGAGAACTTACATTCTTATGTTAATAATATCAATACCCACGAAGGAGGAACGCATTTGTCGGGTTTCAGAAGAGGATTGACATCAACGCTGAAGAAATATGCTGATGCCTCAGGAATGTTGGATAAGCTGAAATTCGAGATAGCAGGGGATGATTTTAGAGAAGGCTTGACCGCAATTATTTCTGTAAAAGTTCAAGAACCTCAGTTTGAAGGGCAAACCAAAACTAAGTTAGGGAATAGAGAAGTTACCTCGGCTGTTTCTCAAGCAGTTTCTGAAATGCTAGAGAATTACCTTGAAGAAAACCCAAGCGATGCAAAGATAATAGTCGAAAAAGTTATTCTTGCTGCACAAGCGCGTCACGCTGCTAAGAAAGCACGTGAAATGGTACAGCGTAAATCGGTAATGAGTATTGGGGGTCTTCCTGGTAAGCTTTCAGATTGTTCTGAGCAGGATCCTGCATTATGCGAGGTGTATCTTGTAGAGGGTGATTCTGCAGGAGGAACGGCTAAACAAGGTCGTGACCGTATGTTTCAGGCAATTCTTCCACTACGCGGAAAAATTCTGAATGTTGAAAAAGCCATGCACCATAAGGTTTTTGAAAACGAAGAAATCAAAAACATTTTTACTGCACTAGGAGTTACCATAGGTACAGAAGAAGATAGCAAAGCTTTAAATCTTTCCAAGCTTCGGTATCATAAAGTAATAATTATGTGTGATGCCGATGTAGATGGTAGTCACATTTCGACATTAATCTTAACCTTCTTTTTCCGTTATATGAAAGAATTAATTGAGGCAGGGCATATTTATATTGCTGCACCACCATTGTACTTGGTTAAAAAAGGTGCAAAGAAACAATATGCATGGAATGATGATCAACGGGATCAAATCGTTAAAGAATTTGGGGAAAACTCCAAAATCCAACGATATAAAGGTCTTGGAGAGATGAATGCTGAGCAACTTTGGGATACAACCATGAATCCAGAATTTAGAACACTTCGACAAGTTAGCATTGATAACCTTACCGAGGCCGATCGAATATTCTCTATGCTTATGGGAGACGAAGTGCCACCGCGTAGAGAGTTTATAGAAAAGAATGCTGTTTATGCTAATATTGACGCATAAAGTTTCATTTGCAATATGAAAACAGCTTTACGATTTTATCAAGAATCTACCATAATATATGGTAGATTCTTTTTTTTGTATAAATTTGCAAATTCTTAATGTAATGTTAAGAAGATTAGAAACGTGAATCTAAATGAATAAATACTCTTTGTATTTTTATAACTCACCTTACACTAAAAAATGTTGTGGCGTGTTTGGTTTTCTGTTCTATCAAGTTCTGAATTTAAATTCCTAAATAATTAAATTTCATAAAATGAAACTAAATCTATCTAAACTTTCATTACTGGTTCTTTTGGTGAGCTGTAATACCATTTTTGCCCAGCGAAGTGCTGATAAGCAAATAAGCTTCGATGGGAAAATCGAGCAATTATTTTTTCACGAATTCTCTGCGGTTCCAATTGTACTAACAGATAAAACCGTTGCTGGAATAGATGCAGAGAAAGGAACAAAAATATGGGAAGTGACAGGAGATCGTATTTCTCTGTTAGGTGGTGCAATTCAAGCAGATCAGGATAATTACAGAATGGTTCCGTTTTCACCTTACATTATTGTTGCTAACCTATTAATTGATACGCGCGACGGTAAAGTATTATTGGATAAAGAAAAAGAAGGATATAAGAAGATCAAGTCTTTTCAGATAATTCCTGAGTTAGAGTCGTTCATTTTTCAGTGTACCACAGAAGATAAAACAAAGAATAAGGCCTTTCTCGTTTCTTTAAAGTCAAATGAAACTAAATGGAATGCCGAATTAACACTTAAAAAGAAAGGTAACCTTGATAATCTTGTTGTAGATAAGAATAATAATATCGCATTTAGCTTGGGATCTAACTTATTTATCCTTAATAGTGATAATGGAACGGTGATCCTTAACGAAGAAGAGAAAATAGGTAAATTATTCCTTAATCCTTCCAAAGATATAGTGTATGCTGTAGAAGCTGCAGGAGGGGGTCTTGGATCAATGATGGGTGCTGCAATGACAATGAATTTGAATAAATTGACAGCATTAGGAGATAAAATTTATGCTTTTAACTCTGCAGACGGAAGCAAAGCATGGAAAAAACCTATTAAGTTAGATGAAGGTTTTATGTTTGAGCAAGAAGTAGATGGAAAACTATTTATCAAGCACGAAAAAGCAGGTAGCGTGTATGATTATGCTACAGGTGAAAAAATTTGGAAGAAAGATTTTGAGAAAAGAAGGATTAACGAAGTAGAGAAAGTTGATGAAGGGTATATGGTATACTACGGTGCTAGAAAAATCTTATTGGACGATACTGGAAAAAAAATCTGGAAAAAGCCACAATTCAACGGTAACGATTTCTTAGCCGAAGTAGGAGAAGATGACACCTATGATGAATTTAGATATAGTAAAGGAAGTATCATTGCTACACCATACAGGATAGCATACTATGAAGATGGTCTAAAGAAGGCAGTATGGAAATTTAGTGTTGATGAAGAAACTAGAATCGCTTATGACGAGCAAGAAAAGAATTTGATTGTATTAGATGGTAAGAGATTGTACTTATTGAACCCAGATAAAGGATGGGGTGAAGATAATAGCCAAAAACTTGAGCTTAAGAAGCATAAGGATTTCAATAGACTAGAAGTACGAGGAGATAATTATTTCTTAAGCAGTCCTTGGGAGTTTGCCATCGTAGCAAAAGATGGTACAGTTAAAAAAACCAAATATTATCCACAACCAGGAGAAACAGGACGTAAATTACTTAACGCATTATCTGTAGTGGGTAGTGTTGCAGGTGCAGCATATCAAACTGCAGGAGTATATAATATGGGTATGGGAGCAACATCTGGAGCTGCAGAAACATTTACAGGAGTAAGACCTCCGGGAACAGGAGGTTTCAAGCAAGCAGATAAAGGAGCAGTACAATACCAGGCAGGAGCCTACGGTCAAATGGCTTCAGAAGCGCTGTATAACCCAAATCGTTATGATGGTTCTGCCAATACAAGAGATTATTCTTTCTTCTTTACCAAAGATGATGCAGAAACAAAATACTTGGTTCAGGTGACCAAGGATGCAGGTGAAGAAAAAGATAAATTTACTTTTGAAGATAATAAGCCTAATTATCACGTAGACCAGGTAGAAAAAAGAGTTTTTTATAGCAAAGGACAGAATCTTAATATTTTTGATTACGAATAATCTTAAATAAACAGTTTTATATAAGGATGCTTCTTTATAGAAGCATCCTTTTTTGTTGAAACAATGATTCAAAAATGAATGTTTAGGAAAATTTTCTGAGATTTGTAGCGTTAGTCATTTAATGGTGTGCAACATTAACAAATGCTTTTGAAATTTTGCTTTTACAATGATTTGGGTGTTTTTTTTTATATTGCGTTGCCCATAAATCCAAATTCATGAAAAAAATTACAATACTGATTGCTTTTTTTTTAAGTCAGGTAATCACTTCTCAAACCGATATCGATCAAATCCTTGAGTTAGGAGTAGAAAACGCCCAAAGGTTTAGTCAAGATTATTTTGAACCAGCTGGAGAGGCTTTAATAAATAATATGTCTAACGGCTGGTATACTACTGCAAAAACAAAGAAACTCTGGCATTTTGAAGTGGGTATTGTAGGTAACCTTTCTTTTGTAAGGGATGATAAACAATCTTTTCTTTTAAGAACTGCAGAGTATACCAATCTCTCTTTCAGAGATGGCACCTTTAGTCAGTTTGTGGGAAGCTCATTGGGTTCTAATCCCGAAAATTTGTCGGTGGTTATTAATGAAGGACAAGCTTCAGAGTTAGAAGTTGTATTACCCGATGGAATTGGTGATTCTGATATAGGATCTTTACCTGGGGGATTTATCCAGGGATCCATAGGACTAATAAAAAGCACAGAGATAAAACTTCGATTTTTACCAAAAATCAAAACTGTTGGGGATGCCGAAATACAATTATACGGGGTTGCTTTTCAACATGAATTTACGGATTGGATTTTTCCGTTAAAAAGATTGCCTATGAGAATTTCTGCCTTGTTGGGATACACCAATGTAAAAGGATTTTATGATCTTAATACTACGACAGGAGTTCCGGGAGCAGATCAGGAGGTACGTTTAAATTCAAATTCATGGCTGCTCACCAGCATTGTTTCAACTAAATTTCCGGTGTATAATTTTTATGGAGGGCTTGGGTATTATTTTGGATCCAATGATGCGGATCTATTAGGGACTTATCAAATCCAGAACGGGCCATTTGCTTCCGAAGTGGTGACTGATCCAATTAGTGTTAGAACTAAGACCAATGGTATCAAAGCAACCATTGGTGCAAGAGCACAATTTGGTATTTTTAAAGCAAATATGGATTACACCTTACAGAATTTTGGAAATCTCTCCTTAGGACTTGCTTTTGGATGGTAATTAACTTTTTATTGGCTGATAAATTCATTTAAGAATTCGTATTTTCGCAACTCAAATAAGTTTAATTACAATCAAAAAAATATACAATGAAAATTACAGTAGTAGGAGCTGGTGCAGTAGGTGCAAGTTGTGCTGAATATATCGCCATCAAGGATTTTGCTTCAGAAGTAGTATTGTTAGACATCAAAGAAGGATATGCAGAAGGTAAGGCCATGGATCTTATGCAAACAGCTTCTTTAAATGGATTTGACACCAAAATTACTGGAACTACAGGAGATTATTCTAAAACTGCAGGTAGCGATATTGCTGTAATTACTTCTGGGATCCCCCGTAAACCAGGAATGACTCGAGAAGAACTGATCGGGATTAATGCTGGAATTGTGAAAACAGTGTCTTCCAATCTGATCGAGCACTCACCAAATGCTATAATTATTGTAGTTAGTAATCCTATGGATACCATGACGTATTTGGTGCACAAAACAACAAATCTTCCTAAAAATAGAATTATCGGTATGGGAGGAGCTTTGGATAGCGCACGTTTTAAATATAGATTGGCAGAGGCATTGGGAGCACCAATTTCAGATGTCGACGGAATGGTAATTGGCGGTCATAGTGATAAAGGAATGGTGCCTTTAACTAGATTGGCAACCAGAAACAGTGTGCCAGTTTCAGAATTTATTTCTGAAGATAGATTAGAGCAGGTGGCTGCCGATACTAAAGTAGGTGGCGCGACACTCACAAAATTATTGGGAACTTCTGCTTGGTATGCACCGGGAGCTGCTGTGTCTGGTTTAGTGCAGGCAATTGCTTGTGATCAAAAGAAAATTTTCCCTTGTTCTACATTACTAGAAGGGGAATATGGATTAAACGATCTTTGTATTGGTACCCCTGTAGTTTTGGGCAGAAATGGTATTGAAAAAATTGTTGAGATAACACTTAGCGATGAAGAAAAGGCTAAATTAGCTGAAAGTGCAGAGGGCGTAAAGAAAACTAATGGATTGCTAGAATTGTAATTTATTATATCAAACAAATAATTATTAAAGCCACTTCATTGTGGCTTTTTTTAATCAAAAATTCATGTACATAACGAGTTTCTTCAAATTTTTATTCTTGACTATTATTGTTTGGGCTACTTCATCTTGTCATTCAGGACATAAACCCGACAAGATACTTAGAGTAAACATCGCATATGATGAAAAGTTGAAGTCAGATGAAAAAATCGATAGCATTATAGAAACTTTAAGTAAAAGAATTCATAAAGTTGCAATGATTAATCGGCTGGAGCGAGTGCATGGAAAAAATCAAATCTACCTCGAAGCTGCTACTCATTACAGCCCTAAGAGAATTACAGATTTGATTATCAATCAAGGTCAACTTAAGTTTTATGAAGTATACCATCTAGATGAAATGATGGACTTTATAACAATAGTGAATACATTAGCTAAAGAAGAAGATAAGAATGAGGATCCGTTGTTTGATTTGATTAAAAGTCGGGGATATCAAGGTGGCGCAATTCTTTTTAGTGTTTCAGAAAAAGATACGTCTGCGGTAAATACATATTTGTCTTTAAAAAGTGCAGTAGCTAAACTTCCCAATGGAAAAAGAAATACCAAATTTTTGTGGGGTATAAAACCAACAGAAAATGGTGATATTCCTTTATATGCTCTTAAGCTCAATAAACAAGGAAAACCAGCGTTAAGTGGTGAGGTCGTTAAACAAGCTCGTCAAGAGTTTGATCAGTTGGCAAGACCTATAATAACCATAAAGATGAATGAAGAAGGATCAAAGATTTGGGAGGATTTGACGGGTAGTGTGTTCGAACAAAGATCACAAATAGCTATGGTGATTGATAATAAGGTGTATAGTGCTCCAGGAGTATCATCTGGACCTATTTTTGGAGGAATGTCACAAATCTCTGGAGATTTTACTGTAGAACAGGCACAAGATTTAGCAAACATTCTAAATTCTGGAGTTCTTCCAAAAATGAGCTTGCTAGATGTTACTGTAGAGCAGTTTAAAGAATAATGATTAGGGTCAACCTGACTTTAAGTTGTTTCTTTTTAGTTCGTTTGTAGCGTGTGATAGATTACAATGCATATTTATTTGAAGACCTTAGAAAAGCAGTTTTAATTTTTTATATTTGCGCCATGAAGAAAAAATGGTACCTCGGGGTTTTAATTACCGCGCTTGCATTGCTTGTTGTTGTTCAGCAGCAAACTGTTGTACCTAATCAGGAAATTGTACTAGAGTTTGTTACTATTGAAGCTTCCTCTCTAGAAGCTCAAAATGCAATAACTACCGTTAAGAAACAATTGCAATCCATAGGGGTAAAAGGTACAAGAATATCCAACGGGCCTAAAAATGGCACGCTTAAAATCACATATTATAGCGATGCAGGTATTGAGGTTATAAAAAAAATACTTTCTGAAGAACACAATGTAGCACTCGAGCACACTGTTTATGATCATCACAAGAATGACAACAAATATCCTTCAGATAAAAACCCGAAAGATTACCATCTGGACGTTTATGAAATTCAAAAAAGTACAGATTTTGGTTCTGACTTTAATGGGATATATATATCAGAGGTTAACCAGGAACGAGGTGAGTATTCAAACTTTTACTCATTTGGTGTTGTTCCTGATAATAAGGTCGAGGATATAAGTAGGCTTATAAAAGTAGCCCAAAAAGTAAATACAAATATTGCAATAGCAATAGATAATACTTCACATAATATACCAGAAGTAAGAGCTGGACCAATAGCTTAGTTGGAATTCAGAGCTTTTAAGAAATTCCTAAAAATCAATCATTTTTTTATTAAAGGTTAAAAAAGAAGAGCAATTCTAGCTTTTGAAAGTCATTTTAACCTTTAAATGTAGCTTATGTCTTTAGTATGATAAAGCTCAATTACAGTTTTAAATAATTAAAAATAATTGTCAGATCTAGAGTAAATTTTATGATTACTCATTAAAAGATTTGACCAAAAAAGTAAATAATGCAAAACAAAGGACTTGTTAGAGTGTTTGCGATCCTATTCGGATTGGTATGTGTATACCAGCTGTCGTATACGTATCTAGCCTACACCAAAGAAAAAGAAGCTGAAGTCTACGCACAACAAAAGTATGCTGAAAGCGTAGAGAATTACTCCAAATTGAGAGAAACTGCAAAAAGTGAATATCTGGATTCTATCGGTAAAGAGGAAATCATTGCCGGGATCACTTATAATGATGCAAAGGATAAAGAACTTAATAAAGGTCTTGACCTTAAAGGAGGAATCAACGTAATTCTTCAGATTTCTGTAAAGGATATTTTAAAAGGGCTTTCTAATAACTCTAAAGACCCATCATTTAACCAAGCATTACTCGCAACTGATGAATTACAAAAAAATAGTCAGAATACGTATATCGAAGACTTTTTTACAGAGTTCGAAAAGATTCCTGATGCAAAATTGGCCTCACCAGATATTTTTGCAAATAAAAATCTAAGTGATGATATCATTTATGATATGACCAATGAAGAGGTGAAACCTGTTCTAAGAAGAAAAATTGATGAGTCTGTAACGTCTGCTTTTGAAGTATTACGTAAGCGTATTGATAAATTTGGGGTGACACAACCCAACATACAACGTCTAGGAGAGTCTGGCCGTATCTTGGTAGAACTTCCAGGAGCAAAAGATGTAGACAGAGTAAGGAAACTGTTACAAAGTACCGCTCAATTAGAATTCTGGGATGTGTATAAAATGGAAGAGATTTTCTACTCATTTTTGGTTCCGGCCAATAACCTGTTGAAAGAAGAACTCGAAAAGAATAAAACTCAGGCAAAAGAAATAAATGAAGTTGTTGTAGACTCTGCCCAGGTAGATACTACTAAAACTGATGAAGACGCTGCGATCGAAAATCTACTCGAAGACGCAGATGATTCTACAGATGTTGAGACACAGGTAAACCCGATATTTGATTTAATAATAGGTCAAGGAGGACAGGGTGGACCAGTAATCCTTCAGGCGCTTAAAAAGAATGCAGATCAAATAATGGCATATCTAAACGATCCAAAGGTGAGAGCATTACTCCCTGCAGAGCAAAGATATGTTAAATTTGCCTGGGGTAAGCCGGTTAAAGATTCTGAGATTTTAGATTTATATGCAATTAAGGGAAATCGTGATAGCGAGCCAGAATTAAGTGGTGGAGTGATCACAGATGCGCGACAAGATTATAATCAAGTTGGTAAAGTAGCGGTAACCATGCAAATGGATGGTAAAGGAGCCAAGAAATGGGCAGAAATGACCAAAAGAGCTGCAGCACAACAAAGTCAGATTGCCATTGTTCTTGACGATATCGTGTATTCTGCGCCTGGAGTAAGTGATCCTAACGGAATTCCTGGAGGAAGAAGTGAAATCACCGGTGATTTTTCTATTGAAGAAGGACAGGATTTAGCTAATGTATTGAGAGCTGGTAAGCTTCCTGCATCTGCAGACATTATCCAGAGTGAGGTTGTTGGACCTTCACTTGGACAAGAAGCAATCGATAGTGGTATTATGTCTTTTGCTATAGCTTTGGTACTTATTTTAATTTGGATGATATTTTATTACGGCAAAGCAGGTGCTTTCGCAGACGTTGCTTTGGTAGTGAATATATTATTTATTTTTGGAGTATTAGCCGGATTAAAAGCTGTATTAACACTACCTGGAATCGCAGGTATCGTACTTACTATTGGTATGTCTGTTGATGCAAACGTGTTAATATTTGAAAGAATTAGAGAAGAGCTTTCTAAAGGGAAGTCTCAAGCCGATGCGATCAAAGATGGATTTAACAATGCATTATCATCGATCCTTGATGCTAATATTACTACAGGACTTACAGGTTTAATTCTATTGGTAATCGGTACGGGGCCTATTAAAGGTTTTGCTACTACCTTATTAATTGGTATTCTTACTTCATTATTTACAGCCATTTTTGTAACTAGATTATTTATTGATGGATACGGTAGAAACGGTAAAGAGCTTATGTTTTCTACAAAAGCTACCAAAAATCTGTTTAAGAATGTAAATATCGACTTCCTTAAAAAGCGTAAGATCGCCTATGTTATCTCTGGTATTATTATTCTTACCGGCGTTGGTTCTTTATTTACCAATAACCTAGACTATGGTGTTGATTTTGTGGGAGGAAGATCATATACAGTACGCTTTGCTAAAGATGTTGTACCAACAACAGTAGAGAAAGACCTTGTAGCAGTATTCGAAAGTGCTCAAGCAAAGACTCTTGGAGCAAACAATCAGTTGAAAATTACGACCAAATATAAAGTTAATGAAACTGGAGATGCTGTAGATACAGAAATCTCAAACAAATTATTTGAAGCATTGAAGCCTTACCTTACAGAAGGCTTGACTTATGATGAATTTGCTAACGGCGATGAAGATAAGCAAGTAGGGATTATGTCTTCTATGAAAGTAGGACCGACTATCGCAGACGATATTAAGCAAGCTGCGTTCTGGTCTGTACTGGCATCATTAATAGTGGTATTCTTATATATTCTATTGCGATTTAGAAAATGGCAATTTAGTTTGGGTGCTGTTGCGGCAGTATTTCATGATGTTTTGGTAGTACTGGGCGTATTTTCACTTACGTGGAAATTCATGCCATTCAATATGGAAATCGATCAAGCTTTCATCGCTGCAATACTTACCGTGATCGGGTACTCTCTGAATGATACGGTGGTAGTATTTGATAGAATTAGAGAATTCTTTGCAGAACATACTACATGGTCACTTGATAAAAATGTGAATGGAGCTTTAAACAGTACCTTAAGTCGTACATTAAATACATCTTTGACTACTTTATTAGTACTTGTTGCGATATTTATATTTGCTGTACCCCTTAGAGGATTTATGTTTTCTCTGATTATTGGGGTATTGATCGGTACTTACTCTTCATTGTTTATTGCAACGCCGATAATGCATGATACGGTACGGAAAGTAGGTTTAAAAACAAAAGAAAAAGAAATCAAAGAGAAGAAGTAATTCTTTTTTGTAAATTAATATTATAAAAAATCCGTCCCGAAAATAGGGATGGATTTTTTATTGATATACTTTTTGGCAAAATAAAAAATGAATACTGTTAATCATCAAAAGATCTATATTTTGCCATGGCAAACATATAAATTCCATAAGACAACAAACCAATCGAAACCAATGCAAATAGCCATGGACCAGAAGTACTTTGTTCTAAAAAAGAAAAAGCTTCTTTGGTTCCCTTAATGGTGTTGGAAGAAGACAAATCCATACCTGCTCTAATAAGAAAGTAAGAAATGATTCCTACTACTATTCCTCGTGCAATTAATCCCAAATATCCCAAATTTTTTATGATACTCTTTTTCTTAGAACTTGATATAGTACCAAAATTAAATTTATTTAGGAAATCTCCTTTAATTGCTTTGATAAATTGGTAAACACTCTTTATAGCTAAACCTATTCCAATAGCGATAAGTAGGTATTTACCCGATTGTTCTTCTATAGGCATCTTACTACCACTACGTCCTTGTTCCTGGAAAATCTCTATGATAGCATACATTCCAAGCGCCAAATAAACGGCCCCACTAATAAAAAAACTTATTCTTTTGACAATGCCTTTTGCATCATTTCCAATTCCTTCGGGATCATTTAAACTTTGCATGAATCTCCAAAAAGCGTAACATGCCAATCCAACTCCGAGTAACGCTAAAATGATTTTTCCAAAAGCCTGATTTTCTAAAAACTCGATGATTTGTAGTTTTCCAGCTTTTTGTCCTCCAAGGTCAAATGCTGTCATTAAAGCCAAAATTCCTGTCAGCGCATAAACAACACCTTTTGCCGTATAACCAATGTATGCAACTGTTTTGATGTTTTGATTCATTTTTTTGAGTAGTTTTCGATGATTGCAGTGAAATATAACGCGTACTACTACAATTGTATAGCTGTAATGAAAAAATAATTGATTCATTTCGTTAGATCACTCTTTTTCATAGAAAGCAAAACCAGAATACATATATATCAGTTGTGAAAGAATAAGATTTTGGAAGCTTTAGCCCCCCTATAAAAAATAGTTGAACTTAATCAGCCAAATTGCTGTTTATATTCTGAAGGTGTTTGTCCAACTAATTGTTTAAAGACACGATTAAATGATGTTTTGCTATTGAATCCGGCTTCATAGGCTATCGCCAAAATTTTATAGTTTTCATACTCTGGTTTTTTCATCATTTTTTTGGCTTCATTGATACGGTAAAGATTTATAAAATTGTTGAAATTCTTTTTCAAGGAAACATTTAAAACTTCAGAGAATTGATGGACAGTCATTGAGAGATTTTCGGCAATATCAGATTGTTTAATATCCATATCAAGAAAAGGTTTTTCGGTTTCCATATATTCAAGAATCCTTTTCAGATAGAGTTCACGATCCTCTTGGGATAACGACGATTTTTGATAAGAAGTAGCGTTATTTTCTTTTGAATTTGAAGGAGAAGTATTTTGTTCTGCAAGCTTATAAATTTTCGTTTTGAGAGCTTCATTTTCATTTTTTAGCAATAATCTGTCTTCCTTCAATTGTATTGCTTCTAATTTGGTAAGTTTGTTTCTTTTTACATAAAACAACAATATACCCGATAGAACAAAAATGCAGATCAATCCTAAAACCAAATAATATTTTTTTTCTGAGGATAATTTGGTAATATCATTGTTTAATCTCGCCAGTACTTCTTCCTTTTCAGCCAGTTCTTGTTCAATAAGCACCCTATCTGTTTTTGATAATGTTTTCAGGTATAATTCCTTGTATTTTTTATATTGTTTTAATTCTATATTGGCTCTTTTTAAATCTCCTTTTTCTTCGAAAGCTTCTGCTAATTTTCTGTGGGTATCCATTTGTATACTTTGATACTCATTTGTAAATGCAATACCTTGGGCCATTTGCAGGGCTAAAATACCTTCATCGTATTTTTTTAATTTAAGTAAAGCGGCGCCTTTAAGAAAAAGACTTAGGGCTCTTCTCTCTAAGGATTGTTTATTGGTATACAAACGCAAGGCTTTTTCACTGCTTTCTAGCGAGTTGTTGTATTTTTCCAGATTGAGGTAGTTATCTGCCATATTATTTAGGGCGGCAATAATAATGTCATCACGATTTAGTTTTTCACCAATTTCTTTCGCTTTTAAATGGTAGTCCAAAGATTTTTCATACTCCTTCTTTACAGAAGCTACGCCTCCTAACCCAATGTAACATGCCATTTTATAAATATCGGGGCCTTTGTGTTTTTGGATATATCCAAGTGCTTCTGTAAAAGAAGCTTTTGCCCTTGTAGTATCTTTAATTACATTATAAATATTACCGGCGTTAATTAAAATTACAGTTTGTTTTTTAAAAGTATCAGGAATAGTTTTCGATTTTTCTAGAGCCTTTAAATAATAGGATAAAGCTTCATCGTATTCTGCCTTTTTCTTATAATAAACTCCAAGCCTGATGATAGCATCAATTTCAATCTCCTTTAAGTTATTTTTTCTGGCGATCTGTAAGATAGAATCTGTGTATAGCTTAAACTTTTCATAATCTCCTTTGTCATAATAATTAGATTGATGCTCTGTAAGTCTCTCGATTTTTTTTTCAGGAGTATTTTTTAATTCTAACTGTGCATTTACTTGCGTTGTAAATACAAATAGAAGTGATATGGTTATAATGATTTTAAGCATTGAATGATAGAATAGTTTGTTTAACTACAATTTCACAAAAGAAATGGAATCACCAGCCTTCAAATTCCATCGTTCAGACAGGCCTGCATTTACTTCTAGTACATATTTAGCAGGACCCTCAGACGGTAAAGAAGATTCATTTAATGGCTGAGCATTTTTTTGGATACTCACTACTTTGTTTTTAGCATCTATAAAAATAATGTCTAATGCAAACTCTGTATTTTTCATATAAAAAGAACGAGGAGCTTCATCAGAAAAGATAAATAACATTCCGTGATCATCTTGCATGGATTGACGGTACATTAAACCTGTTTGAATTTGATATTCATCATCAGCAATTTCAATATCTAACTTGGTGATAGTATCAGGAATAGAATCTTTTAAATTATACAAAGAAAGCTCTCCTTCTTTTGTAAAAGTAATTTCTTTGGTCTCCATTTGCTCATTTTTTGTTTCTGTTTTACAAGAAAATAAGCTTACCGTAGCAATGGTTATAATGGATAAATAAATGTTCCTTCTCATCGAATTGATTTTAAAGAACTAAAAGTAGATAAAAAAGCCACACTTCAAAAATAAGAAGCATGACTTTTCTATAATCTTAACAATTGGTATCAATCATTTTTCCAGTCAATCCTGCGGGATATCATCATGATGGTAGCCAGTATTATAAATAAACCAGTACTTCCCACAAGTAACGCATAATTCTCTAGCTGTATGATTACAAAAATAAATGCATACAATGCGGCCAAAGATGCTGCAACAAATCCCATAAATTTGAAGCTTTTAAGAATAGCCTTAGAGTACATAGAGATTAATAGCACAACAGCTATACCAGCAATAATATAAGCGTATAAAAAGCTTGAGTGCTCTGATATAGAGATGAGCAGTGTGTAAAACATAGTTAAAGCTAATCCTATCATCAAATATTGAAAAGGATGAATATGAATTTTACTAATAGTTTGTATCAAAAAGAACACAAGAAAAGTGAGGGCGATAACCAAATAACCATATTTGCTGGCGCGTTCACTTTTTTGATACTCATCTACAGGGATCAACAATTTTACCCCAAAAGCTGATGAATGTATTTCGGGGAGTACACCAAAGAATTCTTGTTCAAATTCTCTATTTATTTGGAGTACCTTCCAATTGGCTTTAAAACCGTTTTGAGTAATTTCTTTGGTTTTGGTATCCGGCAAATAATTGCCATTAAAGCTAGGAGAAGCCCAATTAGAAGTCATGGATACATTTGTCTCTCTACCTACTGGAATAAAACGTAATTGCTCACTTCCGTTGATCACTAAATCCATGCTGAAGTCAACTTGATTTTCTTTGGGTAGAGAATTCTCTTTCAGGAGTTTGGTTTCCAGGATATTGGTGTAGGAGTTTTTAGTGTATCGAGATTGTAATTCATAGGCGTTGCTGCCAATTTGTAATTCTAGATTGCTTCTTATCCCTTTTAAATTGGTAGAATTTATAAGTATGGTGGCTTTATTCCATAAGACGTCTTCATCTGCAATATCTTCTATTTGAAAATTAGGAGCGATAAAGGAGCCTTTGATGTTCATACTGGCAGTGTAAACAACCGATTCGTAAATACTTCTTCCCAAAGTTTCAGATTCTATATTGGCATTGATATCTAGTGTATTCGGAAAAAAGTAAGCATTTTTTATCGTTATAAAATCTTCTTCAATATAGGATTTGGCTTTGTCGTCCCAACTTTTGTTCAAAGAATGGATTTGATACGGAATTTTTAAAACAGGACCATATAATAATACTTCATTTCCCCATTTTTGGTTGATTTCTTTAACTACTGCCTCTTGTCTATATGCTCGTTCCTGGATTAGGTTTTTGATATAGGAAAGAGGAATGAGTAAGGTTAAGATTAGTATTCCCACCATCAGCATGCGTATAGTGATTGAAGTTTTGATCCATTGTCCGAAGGACTTTTTTTGTTTTTCCATAAGTAATAAATTTATAGTGTTTGTATTATCTTTTTTCCTGGTAAAACTGAATTAATTGATAGGTGATGATTAAAAAACCACCAAAACCAACAGTAAACGTCCATGTATTGATATGTTGAATTGGAAAAAGAATTCTTTTGAGTATGTCTGACAGAATTCCCGCAGGATTTTGAATAATATCCCAACTGTTCCAGCGTAAAACTCTACCTAAATAAATACCGAATCCACAGAGAAATAGAATTATATAGGTTATAATGTTGATAGTTTGTTTAGATAATCGCTCTCTAAGTAATTTTTGCATGATTTGTAGTGATGCAAATCCTATGATCATTCCGTTGAAGGCAAAAGAAAGGATAAGTAAAACATCAAACCATACTGATTGTAGTGTGCTTAGTCGAATATGCTGTATATCGGTTAAAATATAAGGAGCGTTAGGTAAAAAAACTAGCCAGACAAAGAAACCAAACCAGAACAACAATCGTTTACTATTGAAATGGGCTAGTAAAATTGTGATTACATAAGGGATACATGCCAAAAATAGATTCCAGACAAGAAACAGGTAGAAAAAAGAACCTGTTTTCGTGATCCTTACCATCAATAACAGAAGGGTAAAGCTAACAGAAATAGAAAAGCTTTTGACAAAAGATGTTTGTTTGTAAGTCTTGTGTGTCATATCAAGTGGTATTAAAATGGGTGATGCGTTACTAGAAAAAAATATCCAATAGCAAACGGAATGTTTATGAGAAAACATAGAATAGTAATTAGATTTTCTTTATAATATCGATGATTGATAATAGCATTAATTAAAAGCTCAATGAGCATAATGGTATTAAGAACTAATGCTATAAATACATAGAATACTCCTGCAATAAGAAAAGGTGCAGATTCTGAAATGAGATAAAGCATTAAAATGATAGTTCCTAGTAGAAAGGTTATAGTGGCTACTTGGAGTGCTTTTTTATTTGTACTTTGTGTTATTTGCATAGTGATGTAATTAAAAATGTACTTTGAATTTTTTGAATAGGTTGATGTAAAAGTTTTTTGTACTCTAGTTGGTAAAATGGGTGGGCGGTTTTACCCTTTTTATATGCTTTAGCGAAAAAATTAATCTTATCAGGATAGAAAAGGGAGCCTAATACAATAACAGAGAGTAAATACATACTTCGCTTTCCATTTCCTAAGAGGTAATATTGCATAGCTAATTCTTCAGGGACTGATATACCTATATTGGTTAATACATGAAAAACATCATGATCTTCTAGTTTGGGTTGAGGAGTAAAATCATACTTCAACAAAAAGCAACCTAGATGAAACCCTAAGCTTTCATAGGGATAAGCGATTAACTTTTCGATAGGTAAATCCCATGCAGGGTTCTTTTTAATCCATTTTTGGTAAGGCTGCTTACTCCATTCGTATATGGTTACTAAAATAAATGCTCTCATAGTTATTTAAAAGTACTTTGAAATTCAAAGTTAATTGATAAAAAAATATAGCTATTGTTTTAATAGTTTTTCAATAGCTTCTACATGTTTTTTAAAGGCTTCACGACCTTTTTTGGTAACACTGTATCTAGTGTTTGGTTTTCTGCCAATAAATGATTTCTCGACCAGAATATATTCCTCTTTTTCTAATGCTTTGGTATGACTTGCCAAGTTGCCATCGGTAACCCCCAATAATTCCTTTAGCATTTTAAAATCGGCAGATTCATTCACGACCAATATCGACATAATTCCCAATCGAATTCGATGATCAAAAGCTTTGTTTATGTTGTGTATTATGTTTTTCATTCTTGTTTCCGCATATACAGAAATCTTTTTAATATTCTAAGAATTTTACTCGATAGTCGAGATTTAAATACTATTTGGCATGTCACAAAATCAAAATTAATTTCCAACCGATGCCTCATGGGCTTGCCCCGGGTAGTTTACTCTAATCTTATCTTTAGCGATCGTGCTTAAGGTAAATTAAACTTCCGTAAAGAATATGCATGACACCAAATCCTAGCACCCAAAACCAAAAACCATAACCCGGATACACAGCACATATCAAACCTAATACAATTTCTACGTATCCCAAATATTTTACATTACCAATCGTATATTTTGAGGCATTTACCAGGGCTAATCCATAGAAAATAAGCATTAATGAACCCGTGAGGCCATAATGACTGCTAAATATCTTTATGGTGATATATATCCCGCCTGTAATCAATGGAATCAGGAAAGCGATAAGCAAACGCTTGGAGGTACCGTTCCATAAAGTTTCATTATTCTTTTTTGCTTTTCTGGTACTTAGGATAATCGCGGTTATGATACTCAAAAGAGCGACTGCAACAAGATCTAATAAGATGTAATTAAATATTCGACCATCTAGAATCAAATAATCGCGACCACTAATGCTAACCAGGTAATATGCAATAGCCGCGCCAATTAGGGCATAGATACCGGCCATAATACCCGATAAACCACTTAGCGAGAAAAAGCGTGACGACTTATTCATCATATCTTTTATCTCTGTAATATCTTTTAAGTATTCTTCTGTGCTCATATTAAAAGTACTTTGAAATGCAAAGTAAAATTAAAATATTGAATTGTGCAAATGATTTTTTGTAATTAATAATCGCAAAGTTTTATTTTTGAAAGATGAACCCAGCCGAAGAATACATTTTAAAACAACAGGAACCTTTCAAATCTATACTGCTCCATCTACAAGTGATTGTTGAAACTACATTACCGGATGTAGAATTATTATTTAAGTGGAGAGTTCCATTTTATTATGAGGGGAAGAATCCAGTATGTTATCTCAATGTAACCAAAGGATATGTTGATGTAGGGTTTTGGGGAGCGCAGTATTTTACCAAACATCTTGATAAATTGGAGTCTGATAAAAGGAAGTATGTAAAGTCTCTTCGTTATAGGACAATTGAGGAGATAGATGATCAAGTACTTATTGAGGTGCTTGAGCAGGCGTACAATTTCAGAAAAGAAAAGTTTATAACTGATTAACTGTTTGTCTGATAGCAACCAGGTTACTTAACAGCTTCTCTAAATGATCCAGGTGAAGCATATTTGCTCCATCACTTTTGGCATTAGCCGGATCAAAATGTGTTTCCATAAACAAACCATCTACCCCAGTTACGATTCCTGCACGAGCAATAGTTTCGATCATATCAGGTCGTCCACCCGTTACACCACTGGACTGATTGGGTTGTTGCAAAGAGTGAGTAACATCTAGAACTGTAGTTCCGTATTGTTTCATGGTAGGGATTCCTCTAAAATCCACAATCATATCCTGATAACCAAACATGGTTCCGCGATCAGTGATCATGGCATTGTCATTACCGCTATCCTTTACCTTTCTAACCGCATGTTGCATAGCTTCAGGACTCATGAACTGTCCCTTTTTTAGGTTCACCGTTTTTCCTGTTTTTGCAGCGGCGACAACTAGATCCGTCTGACGAACCAAGAAGGCAGGAATTTGTAAAATATCAACATATTCTGAGGCCATTACTGCATCTTCATTTTCATGGATATCGGTTACTGTCGGGATCTCAAAAGCTTCTCCGACTTTGCGTAAAATTTTTAAGGCCTTTTCATTTCCGATACCGGTAAAACTATCAATACGGCTACGGTTGGCTTTTTTAAAGGATCCTTTAAAAACATATGGAATTTTTAACTTAGAAGTGATATCAACGACTTTTTCTGCAATTCGCATAGCCATTTCTTCTCCCTCTATAGCACACGGACCAGCTAGAAGAAAAAAGTTATTAGCTTCGAGGTTTTTTAGGTTTTTGATATTAGAAAGATCCATATATTTTTTTTGAAAAAGCAAAGATAGGTCTTTTCATATTTTGAGTAAAGAATTATTGCTAAAAGTAGTCTTAATAGTAGTCTTAATAAATTTGATTTTAAAAGCGTTTTTATTAATTGAGTTTTCGTATACAACCTGACAAAATAACTCGTACCTTTGCACCCTTAAAAATGAGGCGTTTATGACAGCTATAAAAAATATCGCAATAATTGCTCACGTTGACCACGGTAAAACAACCTTGGTTGACAAGATTATGTACCATTGTCAATTATTTCGTGAAAATGAAAATACAGGAGATCTAATCCTGGATAATAATGATCTTGAGCGTGAAAGAGGGATAACAATTACATCAAAGAACGTTTCTGTGACCTACAAAGGAACCAAAATCAATATTATTGATACTCCTGGTCACGCCGATTTTGGAGGAGAGGTAGAGCGTGTATTGAATATGGCTGATGGTGTATTACTTTTGGTCGATGCTTTTGAAGGACCGATGCCTCAGACACGTTTTGTATTGCAAAAAGCAATCGATTTGGGATTAAAACCTTGCGTGGTTATTAACAAAGTAGACAAAGAAAACTGTACACCAGATGAGGTTCATGAAAAGGTGTTTGATTTGATGTTTGAGTTAGGAGCAGAAGAGTGGCAGTTGGATTTTCCAACCGTTTATGGTTCTGCAAAGAACAATTGGATGAGTGATGACTGGAAAAACGAGACCGATACTATAGAGCCATTGTTAGATATGGTAATTGAGCATATTCCATCTCCTAAAATTGAAGAAGGGACTCCACAAATGTTGATTACTTCTCTTGATTTTTCATCATTTACAGGTCGTATTGCCATTGGTCGTTTACAAAGAGGTACCTTGTCTGAAGGTATGCAAGTTTCTTTGGTAAAACGTGATGGTACAATAAAGAAATCAAAAATTAAAGAACTTCATACCTTTGAAGGTCTTGGAAGGATGAAAGTAGAGAAAGTAGCTGCAGGAGATATTTGTGCTCTTGTTGGTTTAGAAGGCTTTGAGATAGGCGATACGGTTGCAGATCTTGAAAATCCTGAAGGGTTACAAACTATTGCGATCGATGAGCCTACAATGAGCATGCTATTCACGATCAATGATTCACCGTTCTTTGGTAAAGATGGTAAGTTTGTTACCTCACGACATATTAAAGAAAGATTAGAAAAAGAACTTGAGAAAAACCTGGCTCTTAGAGTTGAAGAAACCGATAGTGCAGATAAATTTATGGTTTATGGTAGAGGTGTTTTGCACTTATCTGTATTGATTGAAACCATGAGAAGAGAAGGTTACGAATTACAAATCGGACAACCACAGGTGATTATCAAAGAGATCAACGGTGTAAAATGCGAACCGATAGAGGAATTAACGATTGATCTTCCTGAGCATGTTTCAGGAAAAGCAGTTGAAATGGTTACCTTGCGTAAAGGTGAGATGTTAAGTATGGAAGCCAAAGGGGATCGCATGATATGTGAGTTTATGATTCCGTCTAGAGGAATTATTGGTTTACGTAATCAATTACTTACGGCTACAGCGGGTGAGGCTATTATGGCGCACCGTTTTAAGGAGTATCAACCGTTAAAGGGGGATATCCCAGGACGTATTAATGGTTCTTTGGTGTCTATGGAAAAAGGAACAGCAATTCCTTATTCTATAGATAAGCTTCAGGATAGAGGTAAGTTCTTTATCGATCCGGGAGAAGATATTTATGAAGGTCAGGTAATTGGCGAGAATTCTCGTGGTGATGATATGACGGTTAATGTGACTAAAACCAAAAAACTATCGAATGTACGTTCTTCCGGAGCAGATGACAAAGCTAAAATTGTTCCTGCGATCAAGTTTTCTTTGGAAGAAGCCTTGGAATATATTCAAAAAGATGAGTATGTAGAGGTAACTCCTAATCATCTTAGACTAAGAAAGATATTTCTTACCGAAGTAGAGCGAAAGAGAAATAAGATTGTGTAATGTAGCTTATAGAAAATAATATAGGAAGCCCTGAGTATTTTTCTCAGGGCTTTTTTAATTCTTTAATACTGTACTGTAAGATTATCTTCTCATAGCTTATCTACTTGCTTCGGGCAATTGCTTCAAATTTTTTTTCAATGCTTTAAGGTCTAAGGTCATACTACCGTAAAATAATTTCATACTCCTATTTTTTTAAATATTTATCCATCCCAAAGAAAGATATTATATTCTTCGCCCTATAAGACTATAAAAATTAGTCAAGTTGGTTCAACTACAGTTGTTTTAAAAAAATTGAGAAGTGAAATGTATTTTTTGAAAGATTGAAGGCAAAATAAAGTCCCGAGAGGGGGCTCGGGACTGATAGTCGATATTTTGGGGTATGAATTGGGGCTAATTCAATATCTCGGGGTAATTATTTGGGGCATTCGATTTTGGGGTAAATATTGTAATGCTTTCCTAATTTCATAGTACAAAGGTAACAAGATAATTAGTGCTAAGACTTGTAAAAAACAACAAATAATCGGTAAAATACAATTAAATATCGATGAAATACACAAATTTACATATGCTTTTTGTTTTTAACACTATTTTTCTGTAAAACACATGGTGTTTTTGTACATCATTCAAGAAAATAGAAGATGCTTTCTTTTATCCTTTTCTTTGTACAACTTCAAATACTTTGTTACCATCACATTTTAAAGTTTTTGAGGGATATTTAAGTAGTAACGCATAATCGTGGGTGGCCATCAAAATGGTATTTCCGTTTTTGTTAATATCCTGTAGCACTTCCATTACTTCTACAGATGTTTGTGGGTCAAGATTTCCTGTAGGTTCATCTGCCAAAATTAGTTCGGGATCATTTAGAAGAGCTCTTGCAATGGCTATACGCTGTTGTTCTCCTCCTGACAATTGATATGGAAATTTAAAGTCTTTAGTTTTCATACCCACTTTATCCAGAACATCATCTATCTTGCTGTCCATTGCTTTTTCATCTGTCCATCCGGTAGCTTTAAGTACAAATAAGAGATTTTCTTTTACTGTTCTGTCGTTAAGTAATTTAAAGTCTTGGAATACAATCCCCAGCTTCCTGCGTAGAAAAGGGATTTGATTTTCCTGAAGCGAGGGTAGGTCAAAGTCAACTATACTACCTTCGCCTTCTAATAGTGGAAGATCACCATACAGAGTTTTCATGAAACTACTCTTTCCGGTTCCGGTTTTACCAATCAGATACACAAAATCCCCTTTATTCACTTCAACATTTACGTCAGAGAGGATTAAGCTTTCGCGTTGATAAATAGAAGCATCTTTTAGGCTTAATACCGTATTGGACATGGTTTATATTTCAGATTAATACTACTTGGTAAAAGTAAAAAGTTTTTAGTAAAAAAAATTGAGTGTTAAAAATAGTTTTCAACGTATTCTAGATAACCATTTTTTGAACTAAATATTTTAATTTTTATCCATTGATCAGTTTTTAGTATTCATAAAGAATTCACAAATCTAAATCAGGCGTGTAATTATATCTAAAATCTTTCGTTATTACTTTTGAAGATTAGGCTATCTTTAACACAAAATTTATTCGCGGGAAACGATCTTTACTTAACAAAATTTCAAGGCTTGCCTTGGTCAATTAAATTGTCATTCTGGCGTAGGTCAGAATCTAAATCGATATAATTAAATGAACAAATACATCACCTCGATGCTTTTTGTGATTGCCTTCTCTGCAACATTATCTGCACAGCAATCTGCAATTTATACCAACGAATTGGTACAGTATAATCAGGCGTTAGAACTGTATAACAACAAACAATTTTTGGCAGCTCAAAATCTTTTTGATAAAGTTCGTGATGCTGTTGATGACGAAAACATTGATGCTAATTGTAGTTATTATATTGCCAATTGTGCAGTATGGTTAAATCAAAAAGATGCAGATCAGCTCCTAGAGAGTTTTGTCGTGCAATACCCAACGAGTATTAAGCGCAATTCAGCATATCTTGATGCGGCAACGTATTATTTTGATAACGGAAAATATGCGTATGCCAGAAAATGGTATGATAAGGTCAATGAGGGAAACTTAAGTCGTTCCGAAAAAGAAAAATTCAATTTCAATAACGGTTATGCATATTTTAAAATTCAACGATTTAATGAGGCCAAGAAATTTTTGAATCGTGTTCAGGATTCTCCTGAATATGGTGCGAAGGCAAAGTACTACTTAGGCTTTATTGCTTATGAGGGCGATAATTATCAGGAAGCAGACAAATTGTTTGACGAAGTAAAGGACCTCGATCAATACAATAAGAATTTATCTTATTTCCAGAGTGATATGAACTTTAAATCTGGAAATTTTGAAGAAGCAATTAATGAAGGATTGGCGCAGTTGCCAAAATCGAAACCTTCAGAAAAGTCAGAACTCAACAAGATTATAGGAGAAAGCTATTTTAACCTGGGGGAATACGAAAAAGCAATTCCTCATCTTAAAGAATATAAAGGCCGAAAGGGTAAATGGAACAATACTGATTACTATTATCTGGGTTATGCCTACTATAAGCAGGGCGATTACACAAATGCGATTTCTGAGTTTAATAAAATTGTAGGAGGACGGAATGCTACGGCTCAAAATGCCTATTATCATTTGGCAGAATCGTATTTAAAAACAGATCAAAAACAGCAAGCACTTAATGCTTTTAAGAATGCTTCAGAAATGGATTTTGAAGCTAAAATCAAAGAAGATGCATTGTATAATTATGCCAAATTAAGTTATGAAATTGGAAATTCGTACGAAAGCACACCAAAAATATTGCTGGGTTACCTTGATCAATATCCAAATTCAGAGTTTATAGAAGAAATACAGGAATTATTAATTAGTTCTTATATCACCTCTAAAAATTATAGAGAGGCGATGGATCTACTGGAAGGCAGTCGAAATTTTGCCGATAAAGAAGTATATCAAAAAGTAGCTTTCTATCGTGGTATAGAACTGTATAATGAAAATAATTATAGTGAAGCTATCACATATTTTGATAAATCTTTAGACAAACAAGTTGATCCTAGATTTACTGTAAGGGCTATCTATTGGAAAGCAGAGAGTAATTATCTGCTTAATGATTTTGATGAAGCTTTAATTGGATTTAAACAATTTCAAGGAAGTACTGGCGCTTCAACAACAGTAGAATATCAACAAATTGAATATAATTTGGGGTACACCTATTTTAAGTTAAAACAATATCCACAGGCAGCACAATTTTTTGAAGCCTTTTCTAAGAAAAACGATATAGATGAAGCAAGGCTAGTGGATACGTATTTAAGATTAGGAGATAGTCATTTTATCTCTAGTAAATACTGGCCTGCGATGGAGGCTTACAACAAAGCAATCAAAGCAAATGGTCCAGATGCTGACTATGCATTTTATCAAAAAGCGATTAGTTATGGTTTTGTGAATAAAAATGATCAAAAAATACAGGATCTGGAGATGTTCATCAAAAAATATCCTCGTTCTACCTATCGTGATGATGCTATGTTTGCTTTGGGTGATGTCTATATTTCAGAAACTAAAACTAATCGGGGTATAGCTGCCTATGATCGTCTAATTCGAGATGTGCCCAGAAGTTCCTATGTGCCTAAAGCACTACTCAAGCAAGGTTTGGTATTTTATAATGGAGATCAGGGCGATAGAGCATTATCTAAGTTTAAAAAAGTAGTGTCAGAATATCCTGGATCAGAAGAAGCCATTCAGGCAGTAAATACAGCAAGACTAATTTATGTGGACCTGGGCAGAACCGACGAATATGCTTCTTGGGTAAAAGGACTAAGTTTTGTAGACATTAGTGACGCAGACTTAGATAATACTTCTTTTGAAGCAGCAGAAAAACAGTTCTTAGAAAATAATGATAATGGTGCTATTAAAGGTTTTGAAAAATATGTAACAGAATTTCCTAATGGATTGCATGCTTTAAAAAGTCATTTTCATCTTGCTCAATTATATTTCAAAAAAGGAGATAAAGAAGCCGCTATACCACATTATGAATTTGTGCTTAAAAGTAAGCGTACCGAATTCACTGAACAAGCTTTGGCCCGATTATCAGAGATTTATCTAGAGAATCGTAATTACGAAAAAGCAATATCGGTTTTAGAACGGTTAGAAAGTGATGCTGATTATCCTCAAAATATCATTTTTGCTCAATCCAATTTGATGAAATTGTATTATCGATTACTCAATTATCAAAAAACAATCGAATATGCCGATAAAGTTTTGGCAAATCCTAAGATTCAAAATAAGGTGAAGAGTGATGCCAAAATATTCATTGCAAGGGCTGCACTACAAACTAATGATATGAGCAGAGCCAAAAAAGCGTATGCAGAGGTTCAGAAAATTGCTATTGGAGAATTGGCAGCCGAAGCGCTGTACTATGATGCATATTTCAAAAATGAAGAAGGAAATTTTAAAAGCTCTAATGAAACCATACAAAAACTTGCAAAAGATTACCCTGGGTATCGATTATACGGCTCAAAAGGATTGGTGCTCATGGCAAAAAACTTTTATGGTCTAAACGATGCATATCAGGCAACCTATATTTTAGAAAGTGTTGTAAAAAATTTCTCAGACTTTCCTGAAATTGTTGATGAGGCAAACGAAGAACTTAAAAAAATCAAAGCCGAAGAGGCTAAAACTAATTCATCCATTCAAACCGAACAGTAATATCTTTAAAACGATTTGTATCTTATGATTAAATATTTTCAGAAAGTAATACCTTTTATTTGCTTGGGAATAGTAAGTTGGGGATCGATTGCACAAGAAAAAAAAGATGAAACCCTAGAAACAGAACGTGTAATTATTGTTAAAGCATATACACCTACTATTAGCGATGCATTTAAGATTAAATCTACTCCTATTCTTAATGACTCGGTAACTCAAAAGAAAAAACAAATACGGTATAGTATTTTTTCTGTTCCGGTAGCATCTACGTATACTCCAGCAAAAGGTCGAGCAGCTAATATTGATAGACCAAAACCAATAGAAATATATGATAATTATGCAACCTTAGGCTTTGGTAATTTTACATCAGTTTTGGCCGAGTTTTATAGCAATTTTCAGTTAAACCGTTCTGACAACTTAGGATTATATTTGCATCATAATTCTTCGCAAGGTGGTATTGATGAGATACTAGTAGAAGATAAGTTCTACAATACTTCGTTAGACCTTAATTACACATCGCGCAGTCGTGATTATACCTACGGCATAGAAATTGGCGCAGAACACCAACTATTTAATTGGTATGGATTGCCAGAAACACCAACATTAACTCAGGAAGAGATCATCGCTATAGATCCACAACAAAATTACTTTGGAGCAAAGTTGGGGGGTAAACTTCAATTTGACGATCTGTATTTTAAAAAGGCATCGTTAAACTATAGGTTTTTTGGTGATGCCCAAGGCTCTATAGAGCATCATGCTGTTGTTAAACCCACCTTTGAATTTGAGATGGGAAACTCATTGATAACCACCAATTTTATAGTTGATTATCTTTCAGGAAGTTTTGATCGCGACTTGGACCCTGCGCAAGAGATCCCAAATGACTATGGGGTTTTGAATCTGGGAGTGAACCCAAGTTTGGTGATTTTGAGAGACAACTTAACTCTTCATCTAGGGGCAGCAGTGTATTATAGTATCGACACAGAAAATGATGATAATGATTTTTTCATATATCCAAAGGTTACAGCCTCCTATCGATTGCTGGATGATAACGTTATTGCTTACGGAGGATTAGAAGGAGAATTAAACCAAAACTCCTATCGGGATGCGGTACAACAAAACCCATTTGTTTCGCCAACATTGATTATTGAACCTACAAATAACCTTTATGATGCTTATGTAGGGCTAAAAGGTAAAATATCTGAGGTAGTAAGTTATAATTTCAGAGGAAGTTATATTTCAGAAGATGAAAAACCTTTAATTGTTAACAATCCAAGGAATACACTATTGTTGGAAGGATTTGATTACGGTAACTCGTTTTCATACCGGTATGATGATGTAACTACGCTAGTTGGATATGGAGAGCTTAATGTTGAGATTAGTAAAAAATTTAAGCTAGGAGCGGCTGCAGAATATTTTAATTATGATAATGAAGACGAACAAGAAGCCTGGAATTTACCCGAAGTAAAAGCTTCTGTACTTTTAGATTATCAAATTAATAAACAATGGTTTGCCGGTGCACAGCTTTTTTATGTGGGAGAACGAAAGGATATTGATCATACTGTTCTAACATCGCCAACGTTACCTGAAGCAACGGTTACACTGGATTCTTATTTTGATGCTAATATAAATATAGGGTATCGATTAGATGAGCAGCTTTCCTTTTTTGTGAAGGGAAATAATCTGGTAGGCGAAAACTACGAGCGTTGGGTCAATTTTCCGGTACAAGGAATACAAGTTTTAGGTGGCGTGACATACAAGTTTGATTATTGATGCTATGTACGATTTAAGTAAACTACAGAGAAATATAGTCCTTAGCGAAGAGATTGAGATAGAAGAGGAGCTAGGTTTTTTTCAGCCTGAGATTATAATACTTCTGCTTGTAATACTTATTCTTTTCATTGGATTGTTTTATTTGAAGATTAACAAAACAAGAAATCTAAGTACCCAAATTAGGAATCCATTTATTGATAAAATGAGTCGTCTATCTGTTCGGGAAAGGCAAGTACTTGACGAAATATTGCAGAATCAATCCTTAAAAGAGATCGCAGAAACTTTATTTATAGAAGTCTCTACGGTTAAATCACACGCAAATAAAATATATAAAGTATTTGGCGTAAAGAATAAAAGAGAGTTGCTTAGCAAGTTGATAATTGATGATATGTGAGTAAAATATGCTCAGAGTTTCAAAATCCAACCTTTTTACAACTTCTTTCAAACCTTTTAAAAACACTTCAATAGAAATATAAGATAGTTTTGAATCACATAATATTTAAAAAAAAGTGATGACAAGATTTAATTTAATTTTAGTCTTCTTTCTATTTCAGGGATGTAAAGATGATAATAACACTACTGAGGATTCTCTTACTTCCAAAATTGATAAAATACTAGAACAAGAGACCGATTTCAATGGAATAGTTCACATTGGAACATCAAATACCATTTCTTACAGTAAAGGTTTTGGCTATTCAGATAGACAGAAACAGATAGCGATTGATAAAAATACTGTTTTTGATATAGGTTCAATAACAAAACCATTTACTGCTATTGGCATCATCAAATGCCAAGAGCTTGGGCTACTAGATTATCAAGATAAGCTGGAAGTTTTTTTCTCGGAAGTACCAGAAGATAAAAAAGATGTTACGATCGAACAATTACTAACGCACAGTTCTGGATTTGTTGATCTTATTGGTGGTGATTATGACGAAATATCGAAAGAAATGTATATAGCTCAAAGCTTTGACACGCAATTATTATTTCCGCCTGGTGAGCGATATGAATATTCAAATGTTGGCTTCAGCCTTTTGGGGATTATTATTGAAACTGTAAGTAATAAATCTTATGAAGAATTTTTAAACGAACACGTTTTTCTTCCTTCAGAAATGAAAACTGCAGGATATTTATTACCAGATTATGATAATGATATAATTGCTAATGGATATGACGATTTAGGAATATTTACAACACCTATGACTAACCTAGGAAAACCTAATGAACAACCATGGGATACAGATGGCCCCTATTGGCATTTAAAAGGCAATGGGGGATTATTGATGTCGGCAAATGATATTGCCCACTATTATAAATTCATAAAGTCAAATCTCGTAAGTGAAGTAAACAAACAAAAAATGTATACTAAGTATATAAGAGAAGATAATACCAGCGAATTTTATCGAGGTTATGGTTGGGGTATATTTGACACCAATAAAGGACTTGCGGCAACACATAATGGAGGGAATGATATCTTTTTTGCTGATTTCGTTTATTTAATTGAACAGGACTTATTCATATTTTTGGCATCTAATGCATATCGAGAAAATCAAGAAGATCTTATATTCAGGCTAATGAGGGAATTATCTATTGAGATTGAAAACCATTAAATTCTTCAAAATAAATGTTTTGAAGGCTTTGATTTATATTTAAAACACCTTTTTTTGTAATTAAAGATGGGTGTTTAATCATGCTTCTTGAATCAATAGTGGTTTAGGGTTTTGAATAAAGCATAATATTTTGTCTGAAATCTAAATCGAGAATAGAAGTCTAGTTGTATCAAATAACACATAAAACAGTTCTTTTTATGTAGTTAGTATATTTTTCATTACGGCTCGTATATTTTTTTTCTAGTTTACTTTTCATCAGGGTATATTCACGCTTACCTATAAACTCAATCTTATGAAAAACCTAAACAAACTAATGCTAGTTGTATTGGTTGTGATTGCATTTTGCAATTATACTAATGCACAAACCTCGCTAGGTACGAGCGAGAATTTTATGAGCAGTCTAAAAAAGGAGATCAAAAGCAGTACATCAAAATCATCTGGTTTGATGGTATCTCTTAAGGTTTCAGATTCAAAGGGATTTGATGGAAAAGTTAATTATCAAAAATCAGAAACATCAAGTGAATTTCTAAATGGTGAAATAAACGGTATTCCCGAATCTTCTTTCTTCATAAAAGTGTCAGATAATACTTTAGAAGGACACATCATGCTCAAGAAATCCAAAGAAGCTTATAAGTATTATTCAGATGATTCTGGAAAAGCTTATGTTTCCAAAGTAGATATCAATAGCCTGGTTTGTATTAACTATCGAGACCTTCCCGATACCCAAAAAGAGGAGTCTGGTAAAAAGGGGCAAGAAATGAAAATTTCTCGTGCATTATTAAATTTACAAAGCTTACCTGGTGCTGCGGGATGCGTGTTGCTGGATTTTGACGGCCATTATATGCCTGCTGGTAATCTCTGGAACAATGGAAATCCAATTAACGCTGCACCCTCTGGGATGAGTGATACGGCGATAAGACATCATTGGGAGGTAGTGGCAGAAGATTACCGGCCCTTTAATTTAAATATTACTACCAACGAGTCTGTTTTTAACTCGTATCCCAGAAATAGAAGAATGCGCGTAATTATTACTCCCACAAAAACAGCTGCACCAAGCGCTGGAGGTGTTGCTTATGTAGGCTCGTTTAACTGGAATAACGATGTGCCTTGCTGGACATTTATTCGTACGGGTAAAGGTGGTGGTGAGGCCTCCTCACATGAAATAGGTCATACTTTCGATTTACGCCATGATGGGCGCACGAGTCCTCGTGAAGGGTATTTTAGAGGAATTGATGGAACACCATGGGCACCGATCATGGGTGTTGGCTATTACCGACCAGTTACACAATGGAGCAAAGGAGAGTATACCAATGCTAATAATAGACAAGATGATGTGGCAACTATTGCAGGCAATAAGTTTGGTGTGGGATACAGAGCAGATGATTATGCTAATGGTATTTCTGGTGCAACTAGCTTAACTTATAATGCTAGTGGTGCTGTTTCTCAAAAAAATGGGATTATTACCTCTGAGGCAGATTGGGATTTTTTCACTTTCACTACCGGTGGCGGAAACATTGCACTAAACGTTAATACCGTGTACAGGGAAGGTAATCTAGACATTATCGTACGTCTTTATAATGAATCTGGAGCACAAATTGGTAGTTATACCAATACATCTCCCGGTGCATTGAATGCATCGTTAAGAGCTAATCTGCCTGCAGGGAAATATTACCTTTCTGTAGATGGCACAGGAGCAGGTAACCCAGCGTATGGTGGATACTCAGCTTATGCTTCTCTAGGGAGTTACTCAATTACAGGAACCATTCCTCCAGGCGGTGGAGGTGGAGAAGAAACTATGGCCACTGTGTATCAACACTGCGACTATGCGGGATATGCGGTAGCACTTCCTGTGGGAGACTATACATTGTCACAATTACAAGCCAAGGGAATCAGAAATAACGACATATCATCATTACGAGTAAAAAGTGGATACGAAGTTGTTGTATACCAAAATGATAATTTTACAGGGGAATCCATAGTCTTTAATAGCGACGATAATTGTTTTGTTGATGAGGGATATAATGATGTATTATCTTCTTTACGAGTGCGCAATCAAAGTAGCACTACTTTTTCAAGACTTATTCAGGCAGAAGATTATTCAACAATGAGTGGAATTCAAACTGAAAACACAACAGATGTGGGCGGTGGATTGAATATCGGATATGCGCATACTGGTGATTGGATGTCTTATCATGATATTAATTTTCCAGAAACTGGTTCTTATTTGATAGAATACAGAGTAGCAAGTGCAATGAATACTGCGGTGATCTCTCCTGATCTGGATTCGTCAATAGTATTAGGGACACTCAATATACCAAACACAGGAGGATGGCAAAACTGGCAAACTATTTCCCGAATGGTTACGATGAATGCAGGTACATATAATTTTGGAATTTATATACAAAGCACCGGAGTAAACATTAACTGGATCAAGATTACCAAAGTAAATGATGTAGTTGCTCAACAAACCGTTGCTCAAGAAGTGATTCCAATTGTGGAAACCATTCAAGGAATCCCAAGTAAACCTACCTTTACTGTATATCCTAATCCAACTGAAGATATCTTGTTTTTTAATTCAGACATTTCAACGGCCCAGGTTACTATTATGCATGCTCAAATAGGATTCTTATCAAAGCACAAAGTGAATAACAATAGTATCGACGTTTCATATCTAAATCCTGGATTGTATTCGATTATTATCGAAAAGGATGGCGAACGTATTATAAAACGCTTTATCAAAAAATAAAGTTCCTCAATTGCTCATTGCATTAAACCTCGTCTATCTCTAAGATGGATGAGGTTTTTTTAGCATGCTTTAGATCATAAGCGTCAAAGACTTATTAATGGTAATACAAAAAGCTCGTGCAGCCCTGCGAGAGTTATTTTCATATTGCTAAAGAGCTCCTGCAGCCTTGCGAGAGCTATTTTTAAGTTGATGAACAGACTCAAAAAACTTTTAAGGATAGGTACAATTTTTGTTGTATTTTAGATCAAAACGAAATAATGAAAAATCTTACCCCACTTTTCTTTTACTTTTTTTCAGTGATATTATTTGCTCAGGATAATTTCAGATTATACTATGAAGAGACAGAAACTGGTTTTCGGGTACTAGCCGATAATGATGAGTATAGCCCGGTTTCTACCGAAATGAACTTCAGATTAGAAAACCTTTCTTCTACGAATGGAAATAATAAAGTGTATGTAGTACCTGCAAGAACCAAAAAATATGTCATTACACAATTAGATGTTATTGATCGTAAAAAGAGAGTGAAATTTGGATACGAATCTTCTTTTAATCACGGAGATCATCACCTTAACAAGTATGATAAGGATTTTAAATATTATTTGCCCTTTGAAAAAGGAGCTACATTTTGGCTTTCACAAGGGTACAATGGCGCAATATCACACAAAAATGAGAATGCATTAGATTTTAAAATGCCGATCGGGACTAAGATTTATGCCGCACGAGACGGTGTTGTAGTAGATGTAGAAGAAAGCTTTAGTAAAAGTTGTACCGATCCCGGATGTGCAAAGCATAACAATTTTATTTTAATGTATCATAATGATGGTACTTTTGCAGAGTATACCCATATTAAAAAAGATGGGGCGAAGGTAAAAATAGGAGATCAAATCAAAATGGGTCAATTTATAGGATACAGTGGTAATGTAGGTTGGGCTACCGGACCTCATTTACATTTTATTGTCTTTTTGCAAAGAATAAAGGACAGAGTCACTTTAAAAACGAAATTCTTAACAGGAAATGGTAAAAAAGCAGTTCAATTATTAGAAAAACAAGAGTATACCCGCTTATATTGATGATCGACTTTTTTCGGCGTAATTTTTGAGGTTTTTTTTATTGATAATCACACAAATCACGAAAACCTAAGCGATGAAAAACCTAGTATCAGTTTTTTTACATTTTGTTATCTTATTAAATATTCAAACAGCATTTGGGCAATATGATATTATTTTAGAAGCATATATATTAGATACAGAAAATAAAAATGCAATTCCTTACGTGAACGTTGGTTTTGTTGATAAGAGCATTGGAACAGTAACTGATGAATGGGGTAAATTTTATTTGCGATTTGATGAAAATTTAATCGGGAGTAGTGATTTATTCAAAATTTCAAGTACAGGATATGAGTCTCTTTTGTTGACTAGAGAAGAACTTTTTGATACATTGGAAAATACTAAGACCTTATTTCTCAAACCAACGAGAGTTAATTCAATAGGAAAGAAGAATTTAATAAATATTACTAAAAGGGATATTATAGGATATCCTTATTCAACAGACCAGTCGATATATTGGAATAATAAAAAGGCTTTGGGTTCTGAAATTGCTTCTTTAGTTCGGATAAGAAAAAAAAATACGGTCTTACATAACCTTAGGTTTCAAATTCTAGAAAATACTTCAGATAGCTTAATGATTAGGGTTAATCTATATAGTAACAACAACAAGAAACCTGGAAAAAGCTTGCTAAGCGATAATATTTTTCATACAGTCTCAAAAAAAAGAGGTGAGGAAGTAATAGATCTTTCGGCTTATAGTCTTGCATTAGAGGATGATTTTATCATTAGCTTAGAACTTGTTCAGGTGTATGGTGATGAGTGGAATTTTGCTATTAAGGCGAACGATGTAAGCCCCTCGTTTCTTAGGCAAGTAAGTCAAGATAAATGGGAAAAAACTGAAAATCTAGGAGTTGATTTTGAGATGGAAGTATCTGTACCTATGGCGTCTCAAGATCTTATTTCCTTTAAGAAACCTGATCGTGTTGTTCTATATTGGGATATATCATTATCTATGCAGGATAGAAATCTTGAAAAAGAATTTGATTTTCTGAAAAGATTTTTTTTGAAAATTGGAGAATCAGAAGTAGATGTCGTCACATTCTCTGATAGAATAATTGAAACAAAGACATTTTCTGTAATAGACGGAGAAAATGAAGAAATATTTGAAATGCTTGGTACACTGAATTATAACGGAGCAAGTAACTTTTCCAGTTTATTTAATGAGACGAAAAAGCCCGATCAATATCTTGTTTTTACTGATGGTATCGATACCTATGGTAAACATAAATATTGCTATGATACACCTGTATTTTACATTAATAGTAAGTGGAATGCTTCACATACTAAACTATTGAAAGGAAGTTATTACAGTAATGGCGACTATTTGGATCTGTATAAAATTTCTAGTTTTGATGCATTAGGTAATAAAGATAATCAATCAGAATTCCTTTTATCTGATTATAAAGAACATTCCAAGTCATTGACTAAAATTAATGTGTTTTCCGACAGTATTCCACTACAGGGTTGCGTAATAACAGTTAAAGGTACATTAAAAGAAGCTGTTTCAGATTCTTCAGGCAGTTCTTATCTAAAAGTTGAAGAAGGTGAAATACTTATTTTCCGACATTTTGCTATGAAAAAGAAAGAACTTGTGTACAAGGGTGCAAATACTTTACGCGTTAATCTTGATCCCAAATACGAAAAACTTAATGAAGTAACCCTAAACCTTAAAAAGAAAAGTAGGGCAGAAGAAATTGTTAACCTGGGAATGAAGAAGGCCAATAAAAGTAATTTAGGCTTCACTACCTACTCCAAAAATCGAAAGGATTTCCCTCCTGGGGCAATAACATTATTCGAATTAATAAACGGTCAGTTTCCTGGTGTGAGAGCATACTTAGACAATGATGGTGACGTAGTCATAACTGCAAGAGGGAGAAATTCAATAAATTTTAACAATTCTGTGCTTTTTGTGGTAGATAGAGTTTTACAATTGGGATATCCTAATCATCTAAATGCATCACAGATCGAAAGTATTAGTTTAATTCCTGGAATTAGAGGTTCGATATTATATGGTCCTTACGGTAAGAATGGTGTTTTTGTTATCGAAACAATAGGGAGTGTTAATTCTGAAAATACCAATAGAGTTTATAAAGATACTTTACTCGTTCAAGATAATGATTACAGTGAAAATATTTTGTTATTAGATGCAAATAATAACATGCCTGAGTACCTTAGAACATTACATAGTTCTTCAAACGAAGAGGAGGCAGTACGGCAGTATTATAAGTTAAGAAAAGATCATGAAAATCAGATCCCTTTCTATGTACATAGTGCATTATATTTTAAAAGATGGAACCAAGTTTTTTCAGAACAGATTATATCTAATATTGCAGAAATAGCAGTTAATAATTTTAGTGCTCTGCGAACGTTGGCATTTTTTCTTGAGGAGGGTGGTAATATAAGAGAGGCAAAAATCGTTTACGAAAGTATACTAGATGTAAAACCAGATTATGTACAATCATACTTAGACCTTGCAAATATCTATAAAAAAAATAAGGAATATGTAAAAGCTTTCGATCTTTACAAAAGGATTCTTGATAGATTTAAAGACAATGATATTTATACAGAAGTACGAAAACAAACGGAAAACGAACTTAGACACTTACTTACTTTTAACCGAACTTTTGTGAACTATTCTGACGTGCCTAAAGAGTTTTTGTCTATAAAAGGAGTTCCTGTTAGATTAGTATTTGATTGGAATAACATAAATGCTGAATTTGAACTGCAGTTCGTTACTCCAGATAAGAAATATAGAACATGGACCCATGGGGCAGATCAGAATTTAGAATTACTAGAAAACGAAATTCAACAAGGAATAATTTCTAAAGAATTTATAATCGATGATTCATTCTCTGGTGAGTGGTTAATAAACATTAAATCTTTAGGGGAGTCATCTTTACTAAATCCTTCTTTTATGAAATATACTGTTTATAGAAATTTTGGATTAGCAAATGAAACTGAAAAAGTAAAATTCATCAAATTATACAATCAGAAAAATAAAGTTACCTTGGAAAAAATAAAATTGTAGTTTATAAAAAATAAATGTCACGTTTATTTATATGTCTATTGTTTTTTGTTTATAAGGAAATATTCAATTATGTATGTACTCAATTTTTATAACTTTAAGTAATGAATGTGCCGCAAGATCTCAAAATCAATCTGAATAGAATAAGGTAAACTTTTTGTTCTGTAATTTAAAATTTAGATTAATGAAAAAGAGACATGTAAAATTAATACTGCATCGTGTTGGATATTAGGATACTGTTTTTAGTTGTACCATTTGGTTATTTCATGCCTTTATTGATATTTTGGTAAGGAAATCTCTTGGAATCCCAATGAAAGATTTTGGGTGGTTAATTTCTGTTTCCTATCTTTCCTATCTCTAACAAAAAACAACAACATGATCAAAAAAATGCTTATCATAGTTTGTCTTTCGATGGTTTTTATAGCCTGTAAAAATGAGACAACTTCAAAGGAATCTACTGCTTCAATAAATGATGTAAGTGCTAAGTTTAATGAAATGTTGGATAACTACTATGAAGAGAGCCTTCAACTTAATCCTCTGCAAGCAACATTTACTGGGGATAATCGGTTCAATGACCAGTTTCCTAATCCGCTGGCATATGAAACGGTGACCAAAGTCAAAGCACATTTCACTAAATACAAAGAAGAACTTGAAAAATTTGATGAGGCATCACTTTCTGAAAGTGAACAAATGACCAAAGCAATTTTAAAATGGGAATGCGATATCAATTTGGAAGGGTTTAATTACAAATCAGAGTATTTTCCAATCGATCAAATGTGGTCTGTTAACTTAATGATGGGGCAATTAGCGAGTGGAGCAAGTGCACAACCTTTTAAAACTGTTGAGGATTATGATAACTGGCTTAACAGATTAGATGGATATATTGCATGGATGGCTTCAGCTGGTGAAAAAATGAAAGAAGGAATGGAAGCAGGATATGTACTTCCCAAAGCTCTAATTGTAAAAGTATTACCACAACTAAAAGCGTTAACAGTCAAAAATCCAGAAGAACATCTATTTTACAGCCCTGTAAAGAATTTTCCAGATAGTTTTTCTGAAGAAGATAAAAAACAACTTACAGAGAAGTATACCAAAATAGTAACTGAGCGTATTATTCCTGCTTATGAAACATTACACGAATTTATGAGTACAGAATATCTGGATGCGGGTAGAACCACATCTGGTATTGCAGACATTCCAAACGGAAAGGATTTTTACAACTATCAGATAAAGTTGTACACCACCACTAATATGACTGCCAATGAAATTCATGAACTAGGGTTGTCTGAGGTAGCACGAATTGCTGAAGAAATGGAAAAAATAAAAGAGCAAGTAGGTTATAAAGGTGATCTTAAATCGTTTTTTGATGATGTGCGTAACAAAAAGGAACTCATGCCTTTTACAGAGCCTCAACAGGTGATCGATAACTTTAATGCGATTCATGATCGCATGAAACCACAGATCGAAAAACTGTTTGATAAAAAGCCCAAAACTCCGTTCGAAGTTCGTCGAACTGAAGCTTTTCGTGAGAAATCTGCTAGTGCAGAGTATAATCCAGGATCTCTTGATGGTACACGTCCGGGTATTTTTTACACTCCAATTCCTGAGGTAACAAAATATAATACATATAGTGATGAGTCCTTATTTTTACATGAAGCAATCCCAGGACATCACTACCAAATCTCTCTCACGCAAGAAAGCGAAGAGTTACCAAAATTCAGAAAAACATTATGGTACAGTGGTTATGGCGAAGGTTGGGCGTTATATAGTGAATCCTTAGGTAAAGAACTTGGATTATACACCGATCCCTATCAATATTTTGGGATGTTAGGTGCAGAAATGCATCGTGCAATTCGTTTGGTTGTTGATACAGGACTACATGCCAAAGGTTGGACAAGAGAACAAGCAATACAATATTCACTGGATAATGAAGCAGAATCAGAGGCAGGAATTACATCTGAGATTGAACGTTATATGGCCAACCCAGGTCAGGCACTGTCCTATAAGATCGGACAATTGAAAATAAGAGAACTTCGTGCCAAAGCCGAAACAGCATTAGGTGATGTCTTTGATATTAGAGAGTTTCATAACCAAGTGTTAGAAACTGGTTGTGTGCCTTTGGCATTACTAGAAGATAAAATCGATAACTGGATTACTGCGAGTAAGTAGTTTTTCTTACACAAGAGCTTAAACCTCACAGATTTTAAATATCTGTGAGGTTTTGTCGTTTTTATTGGTCTCAAAATAGGATGGAAACCCTGTAATTTCATGATGGTGTTTTAGTGGTGTGAAAAAATCTATTACTCAATTTTAGTCTTTAGTTAAAAGTTGTGTTATCGATTATCGATTAATGAATCAAAAAGCAATTTATTGCGTATCAAAACCTCTGCATACAACGTGTAGAGTGGCTTTTGTTTTTAAATTTCAGACAGACATTATCAAATTTAACAAAGGAGTTTTAAGAATAAGATTGTTTTTATTAATATAAACCAAATCATTACCTAAAATTTTATAATCATGAAAAAACATATTTGTGTCTTAATGCTTCTTTTTATTGCTACATTACCAATACTTAGTTCTTGTTCTTCAGATGATGACAGCGCTGGTAATCAAAATTCTGTAAAGCTAGATGGTCAGCCTTTTTCAATCGTAAATCCTATAATGGCAGGGGTATCTATAAACGGAACAGGGCACATAGGCGCGTCGTTGTTCAATCAAAATGGCTCTGTAGCTAATGTTTTAACTATAGATTTTGAATATTTTGCAGATCAGGCTATTGAAGGAGATTATGCATATCCTGAAACTGAGGGGGTTAAAAAGCTAACCTCGATAACCAATTATACAGAGTTTGTTATTAACGGTAATACCACAGAAACTAAATCTTTTACCATAAGTAAAGGAACTTTTGCGCTACAGGATAATGGAGAAGATAACTACACCCTTACCATGGATTTGATACTTACAAACTCACAGGAAGAACGTAGAGTTTTTAAGGGAACATACACCGGAGATTTTATGGTTCAAATTAATAACGGCACGTTATAAAACCGGAAGTATAGTTCTGTACTGAATACCCGCAAATAGATGTACCTTTATGTAATAATTTTTCAGACTTTTTTCTTTACAAACATCCAAGGATGACCTCCAAGGCGGTTCAAGCGGATTAAGGATAAGTTAGGAAATGGTTTGAAAATACTTCGAAGCAATATTCTGCCTATTATGGTAACTAGCAAACCTTTTTGAGTCTAAAAAAACTACTAATTTTAAAAAACTAGAAACTAGTTCGAATACATAAATAATCTCCCAAAAAGTGTTTGCGATTTTTACGAGGGTGGTTAGGTATGGGGGAGGCGTAATAAAGGATTAAGGAGATTCAGAACTTTATGAATAAATGGTCAGGAATATAAGAGGCCGCCTGAAAATTTTTTAGACGGCCTCTGTAAATAGAACTGTACAAAATGACGATTATGTTACAGCTGTCTTGTTTCGACAAACCTATGATAAATAATCATGCCATGACAAGGGGAAATTCTCCCTTTTTATCAGGGGAATTTTCAGGAATAATCGATAGCTAAAACCTGATTCCAATACGATGTGAGGGCTTGAAGTTTTTTTATATTAAGAAAACCTTAACGAGTATAAAATTCATATATTCCTATTTTAGGCCTCGCAAACACAAAATAACTCAACTTATCATGCAAAAAATCATTTTTTTTCTAGTAGCGACATTATTATTTGTTTCTTGTCAAGAACCTCTAGCAGTAGACCTGGTAGTTATTAATGCTAATGTGTATACTGTGGATGATACAGTCTCTAAAGCATCAGCTTTTGCTATTAAAGATGGTAAGTTCGTTGCAGTGGGAAGCACCGATGAAGTTCTTAAAAATCATAAGGCTACAGATACTGTGGATGCAGCAGGAAGAGCTATCGTACCTGGGTTGATCGATGCCCATTGTCATTTCTATGGTTTGGGACTACAACAACAAAAGGTAGATCTTGTTGGTACAAAAAGTTATGACGAAGTGCTGGATCGTATTGTTGCATTTCAGAAAGAGAAAAATGTAAGCTTTATCACAGGTCGTGGTTGGGATCAAAATGATTGGGAAGTTAAAGAGTTTCCTACTAAGGAAAAACTGGATAGTCTATTTCCTGATATACCTGTGGCAGTTCGTAGAGTAGATGGACATGCTTTGCTTGTAAATCAGAAAGCCTTGGATATGGCAAAAATAACAACAGATACAAAAGTAGAAGGAGGTGAGATCATTAAAAAGAATGGAAAACTCACCGGGGTGTTGGTCGATAATCCAATGGGACTTGTAGGGGCAGTAATTCCTGAACCCACAATTTATGAGCAGGTGCAGGCGTTAAAGGATGCTGAGAAGATTAATTTTAGCTACGGGTTAACTACAGTGGATGATGCAGGGCTAAGTCCACAAGTGATTACTGTAGTTGATAGTTTACAGAAAAAAGGAGAGTTAAAGATAAGAATGTATGCCATGGTGAGCAATGTACCAGAGTATGTGGATTATTATTTGGAAAATGGCGTGCATAAAACTGATAAATTGAATGTTTCTTCTTTTAAAGTATATGCTGATGGGGCACTTGGATCAAGAGGAGCTGCACTAAAACAACCATATTCTGATCAAGAAAATCATTTTGGGGCTATGGTAATTGGGAATGATGAATTTAAGGCCTTGGCAAAGCGATTGGCAGCTTCTCCATTTCAGATGAATACTCATGCCATCGGTGACTCTGCCAATGCAGTGGTAATGAAAACTTACTATGATGTGCTTAAAGATAAATCTGATAGAAGATGGCGCGTAGAACACGCACAAGTAGTAGCTCCAGAAGAGTTTGAAATTCTTAATGATAATCTGGTGATGAGTGTACAGCCTACACATGCAACTAGTGATATGTATTGGGCAGATGAACGATTAGGAGAAGAGCGCATCAAAGGAGCGTATGCCTATAAAACATTATTAGAAAAAACAGGTAAAATCGCTTTAGGAACCGACTATCCAGTAGAACATGTAAGTCCGTTTTATACTTTTTATGCTGCGGTGGCAAGAAAAGATTTAAAACAATATCCCGAAGGAGGTTTTCAAAAGGAAAATGCACTAACGCGAGAAGAAACACTAAAAGGAATGACAATATGGGCTGCCTATAGCAATTTTGAAGAGACAGAAAAGGGAAGTATTACTGCAGGAAAATTTGCTGACTTTGTAATTCTCGAAGAAAATATTATGGAAATTGAAGAGGACAAAATCCCTATGATAAAAGTAAATGCAACGTATTTAAATGGTGAAAAAGTGTATTAGGGTTATAATTTTGGATCAAAATTGTGAAGATTTTATAACTCGGGAATTATTTACCCCCATTGGCTTGCAGATCGGCGATGCATAACGCATCAAGTTGGGGGACTTCGCTCATACCCATAATACTACTGGTAAATTGTATCGAAGCTTCCATCAAACATCCAGATACGTTGCAGTGGTTGTTTTCTTCACCTTGATCATTAACTGACTCGTGTGGAGATTGTAAGGGAGTACCGAGATCCACTAATCCCATAAGGTGAGAAAATTCGTGATTTAAGGTTGCTGTTTCAATAGTGCTTAATGAAGGCGCTCTAGGACTAGAGTTGCCAAATCTACGTAGTGTTCCTTCATAAATCACCATAGAAGTGTTTTTGTAAGCAGATCCTAAAGTAACTTGTTCTCCCGAGTCATCTTCATTGCTACCATCAGCAAAATATACGTAGACCGCAATATCATCTCCGGCATTAAATAATGTACGTGTATTATTCTCTATTTCCCTGATTTCATCGGTATTAAATGGTGCGTTATTAGAGGATGAAATACTGCGTTGAATGATATTTATGCCGTCTGGTTTGTTTAATCGATCTTCCAAAAATGTCCTAAAATTTTCTACAGCTACTGGGGTAGGCTCAAAACCTTGCACAGCAACCATTTCGATCGTTATACTCTTAAAATTAGTATCGCTCAAAAGATTATTGGGAGTATTTCCACTTCCCAAAGGTAGGTTATTAGCTGCTCGATCAGGATTTCCATTAATAGGGGAATCATCGTCATCAGAACATCCAACAAGAAAAAATGAAGAAATCAGAAGATAACCTAAGAACTTTGTTATTTGCACGAGATTTATTTTTTAAATAGGTATTGATCAGTAAATAAACGAATTTCCAAAATACCAGTTTTTAAGTTTAACATGATTTTTAGAATAGAATTCTAGGCACAAACATTGTACCAGTAATTTAAAAACTATGTAGCCAATGTAATTCTAGCTAAATAATCATTGTTTTTTCCCTCAAACACCAATTCACATAAGAAATCATGGTTATTAGAGGCACTCTGTAGTGTATTATAGTCTATATATAACCAATTAAACCAATCTGATTCTTGCCCTTTATATTTTAGTTTATATTGCATTTCTCCGTAATATCCAGCGTTAGCATCCACCCAAAAGCCTCCATCATCATCTGTAAATAGATATGAAATGTTTGATGAATCCATAAGAATTTGCCCTCCCGGATTTAAAAGTGTCTTAAGGTGCATAAAAAAATGATCAATGTTTTCAAGTTTGCCAATAATTCCACTTCCATTCATTAAAAATAACAATGTGTCGTATGTTTCATTTTTTTGGTCATAGAAATCTTGAACAAATGCATGCTGTACACCTCTTTCTTTAGCAATAAAAATTGCTCCTTCAGAAATATCTATGGCTGTAACCTCAAGATTTTTTTTGTTTTGAAGAAATAAACTATGGCTTCCAGAGCCACAACCTACATCTAGCACCTTACCTCGAGAAAGGTCCAGTGCTTGTTGTTCTAGTTTTGGCATTTCGTTGTAAGATCTAAAAAGATAAGGTATGGGTATAATATCATCATCAAAATCTGGAGCTTGTACGACAATATCTTCAGAATAATTTTGATTATAAAAGTCTTTTAATGCTTCTCCAAAAATATCTTTGCTCATAATACTATTTCCTAACGCGTAACTCGTAATTTTGTGACCATGCAAGAATTTATAGATCAATTACCGCAGCTGGCCAAAGATAAACATAACGAAAATAAAAAGTTCTTTGCCAGGCTTAAAAAAAAGCCACCAAAGAACCTGGATCATATCATGCAAGAATTACATGAAGAGGAGTTTGAGCAAACAGACTGCTTGCATTGTGCAAATTGTTGCAAAACAACAGGGCCTTTATTTACAGATAAGGATGTAGAACGTATTGCAAAATATTTTAAAATGAAGCCGGTTAAGTTTGAGGAAGAATACTTAAGAATGGACGAAGATGGAGATTTAGTTTTGCAACAAACACCTTGTATTTTTCTTGGTGCCGATAATTACTGTTCAATCTATGAAGTGAGACCAAAAGCTTGTCGTGAATTTCCTCACACAGATCGTAAAAAGTTTCAACAAATATCAAATCTTACCTTGAAAAACGTAGCTATTTGCCCGGCAGCATATAACATAGTTGAAAAAATGAAGGTTACGATTAAATAACTAGAATTTTTGATATTAATTGTAAATCAAATATTTTTTCCTCTTTTCTTTATATGCTCTTAGATCAGCAGTCCAGGATTTCTTAATTTCAGTAGCACTAAGGCCAGCAATAATTTGCTGCTGTAGCGTTTTCGTGCCGGCATGTAATGTAAACGATTTCGTATTAAAGAATTGTTCTTTGTCTTTAGAATTCTTGTATGCGTTGATTAACCATTCTAGATTTATTCTGTTCAATCGGGTGGTATTTCTTAGGTCATTTCCATAACATACTTCACCTTGATGTTTAGGGTATTTAGCTCCAAAATTTGGTTTAGGAATATAGGCATAGTCATATTTTTCCAAAGCAAGATTTGGTGAACCGAAGACTTGAAATTGGGTTTCTGTTCCCCTACCTGCATTAATGGTAGTGCCTTCAAAAAAACCAAGGCTGGGATACAAATTAATAGCCTTATCATTAGGTAAATTAGGAGAAGGCCGAATGGGTAAACTATAGAATGTCTCGTGTGTATAATTTTTGACTGGTACAATGGTTATTTCACATTGTAAGCCCTCACCAAGCCATCCCTCGCCATTAACCATTTTGGCATATTCTCCAACAGTCATTCCATGTACAAGAGGAATAGGATGCATTCCTAAAAAACTAGTATGCTCTGGCTCCATGGTGGGGCCATCGATATAATGTGCATTTGGATTTGGCCGATCTAATATGAGAACCGGAATATTATTTTCTGCACAGGCTTGCATTACATAATGAAGCGTAGATATATAGGTGTAGAATCGAACACCGACATCCTGAATATCAAAAATGACGATGTCAATATCTGTAAGTGACTCTTTTGAAGGCTTTTTGTCCTTTCCGTATAGTGAAAAAACAGGAACTCCTGTTTTAATATCTTTACCATCAGCTACCAATTCTCCGGCATCTGCTTTTCCTCTAAACCCGTGTTCTGGCGCAAAAACTTTTTTAATATTTATATTTCGTGCTAGTAATGAATCTACCACATGTGTGTACCGTTCAAATTGGAGTGATTGCATTCCTGCTTTACTTTCTGCAAATGAAGAAGAATTTGGATATTTAAAAATTACTGAAGTTTGGTTTCCTACTATAGCTACATTCTTACCTACTAATAATGATAAGTATTCTTCTGTTTGATTAGCACCTACAATAACGGGTTGCACTAAAATTGTAGTATTTTTTTCTTCCTTTTCATTAGACATCGTATCCTGAACTGCAATAGAAGTAGTTTGCGAAGATATTTTTATGTTACTTCCACAAGAAATAAGAAGGGTGCAAAAGAATAAAAATGTATTTTTGAACCTGTCAGCCAAATAGGTAGATGCATTTCTAATAAAAACCATAAGTAAGCTTGAATTTCGAGTATTTTATCGCTAAACGCCTTATCAAAGGTAAGGAACATAAAAGTAGCATTTCAACTCCGATTACAAAAATTGCGATTTCTGCCATTGCAATTGGAATGATTATGATGCTTATTACTGTTGCTACAGGGATAGGTTTACAACAAAAAATTCGAGAAAAAGTTGCGGCCTTTAATGGGCACGTGATTATTACTAGTTTTGATAATAATAGTAGTGTAGAGTCTTTAATTCCAATAAATACAGATCAAAATTTTTATCCAGAACTTCCTGAAGTTGATGGTATTGTGCATATGCAAGCCGTGGCGACCAAAATGGGATTGATACGAACAGCAACTGATTTTGACGGGATAGTAGTAAAAGGAGTAGATAATGATTACAATTGGGATTATTTTAAAGAATATCTTGTGGAAGGCAGACTTCCAAATTTCGGCGAAAAATTGAATAACGAGATCCTGATATCTTCTTATATATCCGGTCGATTAGGACTTGAAATAGGAGATAAGGCGATAACATATTTTCTTAAGAAGAATGCAAAATCAAACGCACAACCTTTCATAAGAGCGTTTGAGATTGTGGGAATTTATAATTCGGGATTTCAAGAGTTTGATGAAACCTATCTTTTTGCAGATATACGCCATGTACAAAGAATGAATAAGTGGAAAGCCGACGAGGTAGGTAATTTTGAAGTTTTTATCGATGATTTTGAAAAAATAGACGAAAAGGGACAGGAGATTTACGAAAATATTCCTTCTACCTTAGACAGTCAAACCATTACATTGAAGTATGCTACCATTTTTGAATGGTTGAAACTTTTTGACCTTAACATTATCGGTATCATAGGAATCATCATTTTGGTGGCTGGTATTAATATGATAACAGCTCTATTGGTATTGATTTTAGAGAAAACTCCTATGATCGGAATATTAAAGGCATTAGGAACATCAGACTGGAGTATTAGAAAAGTATTTTTATATAACGCTGCCTATCTCATATTGATAGGTTTGTTTTGGGGTAATCTCATAGGTATTGGTTTACTGTTTATACAGGATCGTTATGGAGTAGTAGGCCTCAATCCAGAGACGTATTATGTGAGTACTGCTCCGGTATATATAAATGCAGGGTACATTGTGTTACTCAATTTGGGCACGATGTTATTGTGCCTAATGATGTTATTGATTCCTTCATATATTGTTTCAAAAATATCTCCGACAAAATCTATTCGTTTTCAGTAGTTCTTTATTATTGTTCAAAAATTGTCAATAGACAATCTAGATCGTATCTTTGCAGCGCAAAAATATCCTTAATAGGATTCTTAAAATTACAAGAGTGGAATACGCTGAAAATATACTAGAAACCATTGGCAATACCCCTTTGGTGAAAATGAATGCTTTGGTCAAAGATGTGGATGCTTTGGTATTGGCTAAATACGAAACTTTTAACCCTGGTAATTCTGTAAAGGACCGTATGGCTTTAAAAATGATTGAAGATGCTGAAGCCGATGGTCGATTAAAACCCGGAGGAACGATTATTGAAGGAACTTCAGGAAATACCGGTATGGGGTTAGCTTTAGTAGCAATCGTAAAAGGATATAAGCTGGTTTGTGTAATGGCCGATAAGCAATCCAAAGAGAAGATGGATATTCTTCGTGCCGTAGGAGCCAAAGTAATGGTATGTCCGACCAATGTAGAACCCGATGATCCTAGGTCTTATTATTCAGTTTCTAAAAGATTAGCAGAAGAAACACCAAACTCTTGGTATGTAAATCAATATGATAATCCATCAAATGCTATAGCACATTATCAAAGTACTGGACCAGAAATATGGGAACAAACCAATGGTAAGGTTACTCATTTTATTGTTGGCGTAGGTACTGGTGGTACGATATCCGGAGTCGGTAAATACCTAAAAGAAAAAAATCCAAATATTAAAGTCTGGGGTATAGATACTTATGGTTCAGTATTTAAAAAGTATCATGAAACAGGGATTTTTGACGAAAACGAGATTTACTCATATATAACCGAAGGGATAGGAGAAGATATTCTTCCCAAGAATGTAGATTTTTCGGTTATAGATGGTTTTACCAAAGTAACCGATAAAGACGCTGCTATTTATACTCAGAAATTAGCTAAAGAAGAAGGAATGTTTTTGGGAAATAGTGCTGGAGCGGCGATAAAAGGGCTCTTACAATTAAAGGAGCATTTCACCAAAGATGATGTGGTGGTAGTTTTGTATCATGATCATGGTAGTCGCTATGTAGGTAAAATGTTTAATGACGATTGGATGCGTGAACGAGGTTTTCTTGAAGAAGAAGTATTTACAGCCGTAGATTTAGTTAAAGATCATGCAGATAAACCATTAGTTACGGTAAAAACTGAAGAATTAGTTTCTCATGCTATAGAGCGCATGCGCAAATTTCAGATATCTCAAATTCCTGTTAGAGATAGTGATGGATTTGTGGGTTCTGTAGATGAAAGTGCTTTGTTTAAAGCCTTTATGGAAGATAAAAATATGGATAGTACGCCCATTAAAGAGGTGATGAAAGATCCTTTTCCAATAGTAGATGCTAAAACCTCATTAGACGATATTTCTCAACTCATAAAAAATGGCAACCCAGCTGTTTTGGTGGATCTTGGAAATGATAAGCATCATATTATTACAAAATACGATGTGATTAGTCATATAAAATAAATTAGTATATTTAAATCATAAATGCCTATCCCCTGTGTTAGTTTTAGGAACTAATAAAGGGGATATTTATATAATTAGGTACAGGTTTACGCAACTTTATGGGGTAGTGTTTATCTATAATAAATAGAGAAACTTGTAAAATGAGGGGGCTATGTACAAATATTCGTTTGATTTTTCTGATATTGATAACCTAAGGAATTATTTTAGATCTCAATTGGATCCTAATAGTTCTTCAGACCGTATTTATTTTCCTCCAGAGATAGGAGAAGGATATTTATCATATTATCAAATATCTCCTGAAGTTTTTCTTTTGGTGAATAATTATAAAGCCAACGCAGATATAGAATATATTCGAAGACCTATCAGCGAAAAGGATATTATCCTTCACTTTAGGAAATATGCGCTCAATCATCAGTTTGAAAAAGATCAAATTATAAGCACATACTCAGATAGTTACACTCCAGGCAATATGAGATGTATGGATGCTCAGCAAGGAGAGCAGGTTTTTATTACTAAAGGTGCCGAGGTAAAATCTACCATGATTGTTCTAAAGAGTACTTATACAGAACCATATTTTATGAAGAGTAGTGATATGGCAGAAAAAATTGACTGTTATATTCGCTATTCTCATCAACATATTAATAAGTTTTATCTCTCTTATAAACAATCCAATCTTTTTGATCAAATTGTAGAGCCGTATGGTGATACCGTAGAGAATTATTTGTATTATGTAGCTAGAGGTATACGGCTTTTAGAAACTTTTTGGAAAGATGTTTTGAAATGGGAAACAGAAAGTAATCCCTTTAATGTTAATAGTGCCCAGGTAGGTAATATATATAAGGTAAGTGATTATCTTAAGGGAAATCTTCATGAACCTTTTATAGGAGTAGATCAGTTGGCTACCATGGCGCATATGAGTCGCACAAATTTTTTTAATATGTTTAAAGAAATTCATAATCAAACTCCGTTAGAGTTTTTTAATAATAAAAAACTCGAAAGTTCTTATAACATGATATTTAGTGATGGATTATCCATAAAAGAAGTTATGGATATTCTTAATTACTCTAATTCTTCAAAGTTTAAAAAAGCGTTTTTTAATAAGTTCGATATTTATCCAGATATTAATCTATAAAAATAAAGATGGCTGTCAAAAAATGACAACCATCTATAACCTAACACAAACTCAACTTAGTTTAGGGTTTTGTAATCTTTATGTCGTTTTGAATATAATTTTCCCGTTATATGCTATGGCAAAGTAAAGAAATGATATTATTGTAAAGGTTTCCATTAATACATAAAATGTTACCAATAGTACATTTCTGGTAATAATTAACTTGACTTTAAGAAAATCTAAGCCAAAATGAAATGTCTTCAGAAAGGTTTTCTAATATTTTTGGACTTAATCATTTTCTCAAGGATGCGGACTGGTTATAGATAATGAGATAAAGTTCAAGATTAGGTTTAAGAGTGACTTTTAATTCAAGTTCTCATTAGTAGGGGATTCAATATTATAATTAGAATAATTTTAGTAATTTCACAGTAATTTAGAGTCGCTACTACATTTGTCTTGATCCTGCCCAAAATGTGAATAGCAAATTCTATTGATTTACCAAGTTCTTTGGTAAGTAATGAGAATAGTAAGCTATACATAAACAAATGAATGAAGATTTTCTCCAATACCTTTGGAAATACAAAAAGTTTAAATTATCCAACCTAAAAACCACACAACAACAAGAAATTATTCTTCAGAATGTGGGGATTCATAATACTAAAAACTCTGGCCCCGATTTTTTTAATGCGCTTATGACTATTGATGATCAAAAATGGGCAGGTAATGTTGAGGTGCATTATAGATCTAGTGATTGGTATGTACATAATCATGAAATTGATTGTACTTATGAGAACGTTATTCTACATGTAGTTTGGGAGGATGATATGTCAATTTACAGAAAGGACAATACTTCAATCCCGACCTTACAATTAAAAGATTATGTTAGCAAGAACCTTTTGGTACAATATCATAAGCTGTTCAAATTAACTAATAAAAAATGGATACCATGTGAAAAACAATTATCTCAAGTACCACGTTTTATAGTTGATAATTGGCAAGAGCGACTATTTTTAGAACGATTAGAACAAAAATCAATGTTGATTACATCTTTTTTAAGAGATTCTGCAAATGATTGGGAGGCTGTGCTTTTTAAATTATTAGCCAAAAATTTTGGACTTCAAGTTAACGGAGAAGCTTTTTTGAGTTTGGCGAATTCATTAGATTTTTCGATTATTCGAAAATGTAGTAATGAACTGTGTCAATTAGAAGCGCTTTTTTTCGGCCAAGCAGGACTACTAGACGATGTTATAGAAGTTGAATATTTTAAAAAGCTTAAAAACGAATACAATTTTTTAAAGAATAAATTTCGTTTAAATACTAATGGAATTATACCAGTACAGTTTTTTAGATTACGACCTGCAAATTTTCCAACCATCAGATTGACGCAACTTGCAGCATTGTATTTTAAGAATAAAACACTATTTAGGGACATCATAAGTATTAATACTGTAGAAGAAATATACGAGCTTTTTGAGATCGATATCAATAGTTTTTGGAATAATCATTACACCTTTAATAAGCAATCAAAACATAGAAAAAAAGTTCTGACCAAACCATTTATTGATCTCATTTTGATAAATACTATAATTCCCTTTAAATTTATATATGCTCGGGATCACGGTAAAAATCCTGAAGAAGAAGTTTTTAAGTTAATATGCAACTTACCTCATGAGAAGAATAGTATTATTGATAGTTTTGCTGCTTTAAATGTTCAGATAGATAATGCAATGCACTCACAAGCAATGGTACAGCTAAAGAAGTATTATTGTGACCAAAAAGCTTGCTTGCGATGTGCTGTTGGGAATTATTTATTGAATCGAGATCGAAATTTAGGATAATATAATTATTTTGCGGTATGCTATACAATTTAAGACATTTTTTAGAGCGAAATGGGTTTTATGTGTCCTCTAGGGTAGCCGATAGATTGGGAATGAGAGCCAAAAATGTTCGGCTTTTCTTTATTTATTTAACCTTTGCAACAGCTGGTTTGGGATTCGTAATATACTTGAACATGGCATTTTGGCTAAAAATAAAGGACCTTGTGTATACAAAACGAACCTCTGTATTTGACTTATGATAAAGATGTATAATTGGGGAAGACCGAAAGTTTATATTGCTTTAATTTTATTGGTTACTGTAATTACAATTGGCGTATTCGGCTTTCGTTTTTTGTCTGATTATTCATGGGTTGATGCTCTTTACATGACGGTAATTACCATGACCACAGTGGGTTTTGAAGAGGTTCAACCCTTAGATGATAATGGTAAATTATTTACTGTATTTTTAATTTCTACGAGTGTGGCAATTTTTGCCTATTCGGTATCTGTGATTACCGAATATATAGTGAGTAAAAATGATCCTAAAAGAGTTCAATATCGAAAAATGCAAAAAATGATACATCAACTTGAAAATCATATCATTATTGTTGGTTACGGTCGCAATGGTAAACAAGCTGCAGCAAAACTTATGGCTTACGATAAGCCATTTATTGTTGTCGAAAATGATAACGAAGTTATTGATAGATACCAAAATGATAACATCTTATTCTTAAAGGGGAATGCAACAGAGGACGCCGTGCTGATAGAAGCAGGGTTAAAAAGTGCTGCATGTTTAATTTGCACATTGCCCGAAGATGCAGACAATTTGTTTATTGTGTTATCTGCAAGACAAATCAATAAAGATCTCAAAATTATTAGTCGGGCCTCTCAAGATGCTTCCTATAAGAAAATACGATTGGCAGGTGCAGACAACGTGATTATGCCAGATAGAATTGGCGGGGATCACATGGCTTCTCTTGTAGTAGTCCCGGATTTAATAGAATTTTTAGACAACCTTTCTATTGTTGGTAAAAGATCGATTAACATAGAAGAAGTTTCGTTCGAAGATATGTTTGATGATACAAAAGAGCGAACTATTCGTACCATTGATATGAGATCAAAAACGGGTTGCACTATTATAGGATACAAATCTCCTGAAGGTGAATATATTGTAAATCCTGAAGCGGATACCTTATTAAGTCCTGGATCAAAGATAGTTGTATTAGGTCGACCTGAGCAGGTTAATCGCTTGAATCGAGAGTTTAATATTTAACAATTACTGAACATTTAACTCTTTAAAAATTGTACACCACCGTTTTTTTTAGCATCTTGCCTGCTTCTTAAAAACAAAATTTAAATTAACTCACACAATTATGAAGAGAATTCTTCTTTCGATTTTAGTATTTACAATTCCTTTATTAACATTTGCACAAGAGACTACAGAACAAGGTCTCGACCAAAAAATAGACGAAGCTTTCAAGCCAGTTTCAGACTTTTTCTCTAATGTCATCTTTTTTGAAGTTTTTAGTGGAGCACCTTTCGTAATTATACTATTGGTTATGAGTGCTTTGTTTTTTACAATATATTTTGGTTTTCCAAATATTAGATATTTCGGAAAGGCTATTAATGTTGTTAGGGGAAAATATGATGATGTAGAAGGACATGGGATAGAAGGAAAAGCAGAAGTTAGTATCGTAGAAGGAGATATAAGAGATACGATTAGAGATGAATCTAAAGAAGGAGAGGTATCGCATTTTCAAGCATTGGCAACGGCAGTTTCTGGTACAGTTGGTAATGGAAATATTGCCGGTGTTGCATTAGCTATTGCTCTTGGAGGACCAGGAGCAACATTTTGGATGATAGTTTGTGGTTTACTGGGAATGTCTACAAAATTTGTAGAATGTACCCTTGGTGTACAATATAGAGATGTTGGTGAAGATGGTACGGTATATGGTGGTCCAATGTATTATCTTAGTAAAGGGCTAAAAGAAAAAGGCTTTGTTTGGGTAGGTAAAATTACTGCCGTTCTGTTTGCAGTTTTTTGTATCGGGGGATCATTTGGAGGAGGAAATGCAGCGCAGTCCAATCAAGCTACCATTGTTTTAAAAGAAATGTTTGGATTACAAAGCACCGGAGCAGGTTTTTGGATCGGAATAATATTGGCAATTCTAGTTGGGATAATAATTATAGGAGGGATAAAGCGTATCGCTTCGGTGACCGAAAAGGTAGTTCCATTTATGGCAGTAATGTATGTGCTTGCCTGTATTTACATAATATTTAGTAATTTTTCATTTGTAGACGATGCTATAGGCATGATTGTGAGCGAGGCCTTTAATCCCAAAGCAATCGGAGTAGGAGGATTGATTGGTGTTTTACTCGTTGGTTTCAAGAGAGCAGCATTCTCTAATGAAGCCGGTGCTGGTTCTGCATCTATTGCGCATTCTGCTGTGAAAACCAAATATTCTGCAAGCGAAGGATTAGTAGCATTGTTAGAGCCATTTATTGATACAGTATTGATTTGTACAATGACTGCGTTGGTAATTATCATCTTCAATTCCGGAGGTGCATTTGAATACGGTGGAGATGGAACAGGAGTTGTTTTTATTGATGGTATGCCCTATGAAGGTGCAGGGATTACTCAAATGGCTTTTGCAGAGTATATTCCTTTTTCTGACATATTTCTTACCATAGCCGTTGTTCTTTTTGCAGTGTCAACAATGATCTCATGGTCATATTATGGATTACAGTCTTGGAAATTTTTATTCGGTAGAGGAAAAACAGCTGATTTAGTATATAAGTTTTTATTTCTAACATTCGTAATAATTGGTGCGGCTGCAAGTATGAATTCTATATGGGCTTTTTCTGATGCAATGATTTTTGCAATGGTCTTCCCAAATATGGTGGGTCTGTTTTTCTTATTCCCAGTAGTTAAGAAACAATTGTCACGCTATTTTATCGCTATAAAGGCGTCAAGAAAATAATATTATTCGAGTGATGAACACTATTAAATCCCATTTTGAAATGCACTTACGTTTCAGGAATGGGATTTTTCTTTTAGTATTGGTGTTATTATCGAGCATATTAATATTCGTTTTTTATCCATATTCCAAGGAGACTCCACATAATCTAGTGGAGCTTACAGAATTTCAAAATCAAATAGATTCTTTAAAAAGAATTGCAGCCATTGAAAAAGAGGAGGTCAAATTAAAACTTTTTAACCCTAATTTTATCTCTGATCATAAAGGGTATCAATTAGGGCTTTCTGTAGAAGAATTAGATCGATTGATTGCTTTCAGGAATGAGGGTAAATGGATTAATTCTGTTTCAGATTTTAAAAAGGTTACCAAAGTTTCAGATTCTCTTTTAGAAGTAATTTCACCTCTTTTTAAATTCCCCGAATGGGTAAAAAATAAAAGTGTTATTAAGAAAGATTTAAAGAAAAAGTATATGGTAAAATCATACGATCAAAAAGAAGACCTTAATGAAATAACTTTAGAATTACTTCGCAAAGAACTAAATGTACCCGATTTTGTTGCAGAAAAAATAATAAAATATAGAAATGAAATAGGTGGTTTCATAAGTGATATTCAACTTAAAGATATATCGGTACTGTATGAAAATCAAAGAAAAAAAATACTATCTCGATGTACTGTTAAAACTCCTAGAGAAGTAAAGAAAGTAAATATCAATAAAGCATCTGTAAAAGAATTGTTAGAGGTTCCTTATTTTGACTTTGAAATAGCACTTGAAATTAAAGATTTAGTAGAAAATAGCGGCAGTATCTCTAATTTTGATGAATTAGGAAAAATCAACGGTTTTTCTTTAGAAAAAATAGATAGAATAGCTTTATATTTGACATTAAAATAAAAATCGGAAAAAATTGCTGTGAATTCTGACAAATCCTTAAATAATGATGTAACATTATTAAGGCTTATATTCATTTTGGAGAGTATTTGTTATGATACGCAGTAATATGCTAACTAAAAATAGTAGAAGTTACCATATGAACAGCATGTATTTTACAGAAGAGCACGAATTATTTAGACAGAGTCTTAAAGATTTTCTTAAAAAAGAAGTTACCCCTTTTATAGAAGAGTGGGAAAAATCGGGAACTATTGATCGATTTATCTGGGAGAAGTTTGGTGAGATGGGATACTTTGGAATCGCTTATCCAGAAGAATATGGGGGCTTAGATTTGGATCTATTTTATACGGTAATTCTGTTGGAGGAACTACAGAAAATCAATTCGGGTGGTTTCGCCGCCGCTATATGGGCTCATGCTTACCTTGCTATGACTCATATTAATAAAGAAGGAGATCATAGAATTAAAGAAGAATATTTAACTCCAAGTATTTCAGGTCAAAAAATAGGATGTCTTGCGATAACAGAGCCATTTGGAGGGTCTGATGTTGCCGGAATGCGAACAACTGCCATTAAAAAAGAAGATCATTATGTAATCAATGGATCTAAAACATTTATTACCAACGGAGTCTATAGCGATTATCTTGTAGTTGCTGCGAAAACAAATCCAGAGCTTGGGAATAAAGGTATTAGTATCTTCGTGATCGATCGTGATACCCCAGGAGTAAGTGCAACAAAGCTAGAAAAATTAGGTTGGAAGGCTTCAGATACTGGCGAAATAGCTTTTGATAATGTAAAAGTTCCTTTACATAATCTTATGGCTGAAGAGAACAAAGGGTTTTCTTACATCATGCAGCATTTTGCTTTAGAACGTTTAATAATGGGAGTAAATGCACATGCCAGAGCAGAATTTGCTTTAGATTACGTAATACAATATATGTCTGAAAGAGAAGCTTTTGGTAGAACTATTGATAAATTTCAGGCACTAAGGCATACTGTGGCAGACATGGCTAGCGAGGTAGAAATGTGCAAAGAATTTAACTATTCGATTACAAAGAGACTCAATGATGGTCAATATGTAGTTAAAGAGGCAAGCATGTCGAAGTTGCTTTCGACAAAAATGGCAGACGAGGTTATATATAAATGTCTACAACTTCTTGGTGGATATGGTTATATGGAAGAGTATCCACTGGCTAGATTATTCAGAGATAGTAGATTGGGTCCTATTGGAGGAGGTACTTCAGAAATTTTGAGAGAAATCATCGCTAAAATGGTTATTGACAAGAAAGAATACAAACCAGCTACTTAAATTGTATTTTTTAGTGAAAGATAAGTCAAGGAAGGAGCATTTTTGTTTCTTCCTTTTCTATTTTAATTATTTCTACTAGTATTAATTAGTTGTTTTTGTGCTTTTGTTAACACGAAATCGTTTTCGTAATAATTCAAACGATTTCGGTAGAAGTTTAATTTTTAATTTGATAGAAAATTAACACAAACACTAACTAATTATGAAAATTCACAAGTTTTTTTATGGATTCATCGCTACAACGTTTTTGTTCATTAGCTGTAGTAAGGATGAAGTTTTGGATTCTGTAGAGACAGATCCAGCAGAGATTCAAGGGGCAGTCTCATCAAAAGCCCTAAAGCCTATAGGTTCGGGCGTCATGATGCAGGCATTTTATTGGGATGTTCCTGCTGGTGGTACCTGGTGGAATGTTATAAAAGGGAAGGTAGATGATTGGAGTAATGCAGGTGTAGATGCAATTTGGCTGCCGCCTGTAAGCAAAGCTCAGAATGGCGCATTTTCTATGGGGTATGATCCGTTTGATTATTATGATTTTGGAGAGTATAACCAAATGGGGAGTACAGAAACCAGATTTGGTTCCAGATCAGAATTAGAGAGTCTTATTGCTACCGCTCATAACAATAGGCTAAGTGTAATTGCAGATATTGTAATAAATCATAATAGCGGGGGTGACTTAGAATCGAATATTTTTACTAATTCAGATACTTATACAGATTATAATCCATTATCTGGTTTGTTCGATAGAACCCAGTATGATTTCCATCCAAATGATTATCATAATAACGATTGGGGTGTTTTTGGCGGTTTTGCAGATATGTGTCATCATAAATCATATGTGCAAGATTGGTTATGGAAAAAATCTAATTCTGTAGGTAAATATTATAAAAACACCATGGGCTTTGATGGATGGAGATTTGATTATGTCAAAGGATTTGAACCTTGGGTAGTAAGAGAATGGAAAAATAATGTCGGAGGGTTCTCGGTTGGAGAGTACTGGGATGGAAATGTAAATACCTTAGACTGGTGGACCAGTGAAGCTCAAATGTCTGCTTTTGATTTTGCTTGTTACTACAAAATGAGAGATGCTTTTATGGGTAATAATCTTAATGCACTTAGTGGGGACATGCTTTGGAAAAGAAATGCCTCAAGAGCTGTCACATTTGTAGCTAATCATGATACCGATGAAATCATCAATAACAAAATATTGGCTTATGCTTATATTTTAACTCATGAAGGATATCCCGCCCTATTCTATAGCGACTACGAGGATTGGTTAGATAAGAATAAATTAAACAACCTTATTTGGATACATAACAATCTTGCCGGAGGTAGCACAACAAATCTTTGGACAGATAATGATGAGTACATTGCCAAAAGAAATGGAGGCGGAGGGAAGAATGGTTTAATAGTGTATATCAACAATTCTAACTCCTGGAAAGAGAGATGGGTAGAAACCAATTGGTCAAGCCAAAGAATTAAAGATTTTACCGGAAGCTCAAGTTGGGAACCCATCACCCAAGGAGGTCGATGGGTAAAGATTCAAGCGCCACCAAAAGGATATTCCGTCTGGTCTTTGAAATAAAATTAAAAAAGACTTTGCAGATAATAGTATTGTATTATCTTTGCATTCTAATTTTTAAAGAAAGGAGGTACCACTATGTTAATTATACCAGTTAAAGACGGAGAAAATATAGATAGAGCGTTAAAACGTTTTAAGCGTAAATTCGATAGAACAGGAACGATGCGTCAGCTTCGTAAACGTCAAGCATTTACAAAACCTTCTGTAGAGCGTAGAGCTCAAGTTCAAAAAGCGCAGTATATCCAGCACTTAAGAGATCAGGAAGAGATTTAAAAAGTTAAAAGCGTAAGTTTGTATCTTTTCGAAAAGAAAAGGCTTCGTTTTTCAGTATAAATTGAACCGTTAGGATAACAAAGTTTTATACTTTTGTTATTCTAACGGTTTCTTTATGTATATTTCTAAGTTCATAGATTATTTACTTTTCGAAAAAAAATATTCTACACATACTATTACTGCTTACAAATCCGATCTGGAATCCTTTTCAGAGTTTTATAAAGAAGAATATGAGGTTGCTAGCGTGTCAAAGGCAAATTATCAGCAAATACGATCCTGGATCGTATTTCTTGTTGATACAGGGATCTCTAATCGAACGATTAATAGAAAAGTTTCTTCTCTTAAAACATATTATAAATTCTTGCTTAAAACCGGAGAGATAACGAGTAATCCATTGGCTAAACATCATGCTTTAAAAGCTCCTAAAAAACTTCAAATACCTTTTTCTGTCAATGAGGTAGAAGAGGTGCTCGACAGTTTAAGTGATCAAAAAGATTTTGAAAGTGTTCGAGACAGATTGATTGTAGAACTTTTTTATGCAACAGGAATAAGAAGAACAGAATTAGTTAATTTAAGAGTTTCTGATATTGATATTGGAGCTGGACAGATCAAAGTATTGGGTAAGCGGAATAAAGAAAGATATTTGCCGCTTCTCTCTACAGTATGCAATACACTCAAATCGTATTTAGAGTTAAGGTCAGATGTACAAGTAAATCAAAATGAGGCTTTTTTGCTGCTCACTAAAAAAGGAGTTAAAATATATGAAACGCTTGTATATCGAATCATAAATAGTTATTTTAGTGAGGCATCTTCAAAGGTGAAGAAGAGTCCGCATATTTTACGACATTCTTTTGCGACTCATTTACTCAACGAAGGAGCAAATTTGAATGCTGTAAAAGAGTTACTTGGTCATTCCAGTTTGGCGGCTACCCAGGTGTATACCCATCATAGTGTTGCGCAGCTAACAAAAGTTTACAAACAATCTCACCCAAGGAATAAAAAGTAATGGTTAGGTTTTGCTTACCGATCTTTTAGGCTTAAAATATTTGTCAAACCAATTAAACCAACACCTATGAAAGTGAACTTGCAATCCGTTAATTTTAATGTAGATCAAAAATTGGTGAATTTTACTCAAGCAAAATTGGATAAGCTAGAAAACCATTTTAATCGTATTATTCATGCAGACGTATTCTTAAAAGTTATGAATACAAGTGGTAAAGAAAATAAAATTACCGAAATTTTATTAAGCGTACCTGGAGACGAGTTTATGACCAAGAAAATTAATAAAACATTTGAAGAAGGTGTGGATGAGTGTGTTAGTTCTTTGGAAAGGCAGTTGAAAAAACGGAAAGAAAAATTAAATGCACATGTTTGACTATTTTTTTGAGAAATAGTTTTGTGCAAAAAATAAATTATTATACATTTGCAGTCCGTTAGAAATAGCGGACTTTTTTATGTTCTAAAACATGGTGAAAAGCCGATATAGCTCAGCTGGCTAGAGCAGCTGATTTGTAATCAGCAGGTCGTGGGTTCGAGTCCCTCTATCGGCTCTTGAAATTTTGAAAAATGTATCAGGAAAGTAGGTGTTTTTATATTATGAAATCATCTATTTTGAGAGGATGAGAAGTTTATCCTGAGCATGGTCGAAGGGAGTCTTTCTATCGGCTTTTGTTAAAGGTAATTTTGTAGTAGAAAATGATACTTTTTTAATAGAATTTTGAATTGTAAAATAAATGACTATTTTTGCGCTCTCAAAATTCACGAAGTTCATTTTGAAATATTGAATTTTTATTGGGGAGATACTCAAGCGGCCAACGAGGACAGACTGTAAATCTGTTGGTTTTTACCTTCGCAGGTTCGAATCCTGCTCTCCCCACTTTTTGATTAATAATTCAGAATTTTGAATTGTTAATATAATGCGGGAGTAGCTCAGTTGGTAGAGCGTCAGCCTTCCAAGCTGAATGTCGCCGGTTCGAACCCGGTCTCCCGCTCAAAGAAGGTTCTTTGGTGTATAAGAAATATTCCTTTTGAATGTGCTCTTAATATGCAGAAGAATGCAGGGTGAGAAGCCTGTGCCGAGCGGAGTCGAGGTAAACCCGGTCTCCCGCTCAAAGAAGGTTCTTTGGTGTATAAGAAATATTCCTTTTGAATGTGCTCTTAATATGCAGAAGAATGCAGGGTGAGAAGCCTGTGCCGAGCGGAGTCGAGGTAAACTCGGTCTCCCGCTCAAAGAAAATTCTTTTGTGTTTAAGAGGTATTCCTTAAGAGTATATTTCTTGATTTGTCGAAGGATTACGGGGTTGTAACCCTGTGCTAAGCAGAGTCGGGTTGAATTCGTCTTCTGCTTAAAAAGCTAATCTTGATGCGTTTTAGCATTGGATTTTTAAAATAAGGTAAAAGATAGGTCGGTTTTCTTTTAATAGTCAATTAAAGAACTCTGGTTTGTCTTCGTACTTTTTAAAGCCGGTGTAGCTCAGGGGTAGAGCGTTTCCTTGGTAAGGAAGAGGTCACGAGTTCAAATCTCGTCATTGGCTCTTAGTGCAGAAGCATAAATTGAACACTAATATATAACTAAGATTAAATAAATTAATTATGGCAAAGGAAACTTTTGATCGTTCCAAACCGCACTTAAATATTGGTACTATTGGACACGTTGATCACGGTAAAACGACTTTAACTGCTGCGATTACTAAGGTATTAGCAGATGCAGGTCTTTCTGAAGCAAGAGATTTCGATCAAATCGATAATGCTCCTGAAGAAAAAGAAAGGGGTATTACTATTAATACATCTCATGTAGAGTACCAAACAGAAAATCGTCATTATGCACACGTTGACTGTCCAGGTCACGCCGATTATGTAAAGAACATGGTTACTGGTGCTGCTCAGATGGACGGAGCGATCTTGGTAGTTGCTGCTACTGATGGTCCTATGCCACAAACTCGTGAGCACATCTTATTAGGTCGTCAGGTTGGTATTCCTAGAATCGTTGTATTCCTTAATAAAGTGGATATGGTGGATGATGAGGAATTATTAGAGCTTGTTGAAATGGAAGTAAGAGATCTTCTTTCTTTTTATGAGTATGACGGGGATAATGGTCCTGTAATTGCTGGTTCTGCTCTTGGAGCTCTTAATGGAGAGCAAAAATGGGTAGATACTGTTTTGGAATTAATGAAGTCTGTAGACGAGTGGATCGAATTACCAAAACGTGATGTAGAAAAAGATTTCTTAATGCCTATCGAGGATGTATTCTCAATTACAGGTCGTGGTACTGTTGCTACTGGTCGTATTGAAACTGGTGTAGCTAATACAGGGGATGCTGTTGATATCATTGGTATGGGTGCTGAAAAATTGACTTCTACCATCACAGGGGTAGAGATGTTCCGTAAGATATTAGATAGAGGTGAGGCTGGAGATAACGTAGGTATCTTGTTAAGAGGTATTGAAAAATCTCAAATTTCTCGTGGAATGGTAATCACTAAGCCTGGATCGGTAACTCCACATAAAAAATTCAAAGCTGAGGTTTATATCCTTAAGAAAGAAGAAGGTGGACGTCACACTCCATTCCATAATAATTACCGTCCTCAGTTCTACGTTCGTACAACTGATGTAACTGGAAACATTGCGCTTCCTGATGGAGTAGAGATGGTAATGCCTGGAGATAACTTGACGATCACTGTAGAGTTAATTCAGACAATAGCAATGAATGTTGGTCTTCGTTTTGCTATCCGTGAAGGAGGTAGAACAGTAGGTGCTGGTCAGGTAACTGAAATTTTAGACTAATACAATTATATTATATATAAGTAAGGTATTCGCCCAGGCGAATACCTTGACTTATGTATACGGGTTTACCTGCCTGCCGTCAGGCAGGGCTCAGAACTGAGCTTTCGATAGATTAAGGTAGATTACAAAAAAAAGGAAGTAAAAATTATTGGAATTTTATTTTCTTTTATACGGGTTTAGCTCAGTTGGTAGAGCACTGGTCTCCAAAACCAGGTGTCGGGAGTTCGAGCCTCTCAACCCGTGCAAAGCAAAGGATTGATAGGTGAGAAGTTTATCTTGAGCGTAGTCGAAAGGAGCCTCTCAACCCGTGCAAAGCAAAGGATTGATAGGTGAGAAGTTTATCTTGAGCGTAGTCGAAAGGAGCCTCTCAACCCGTGCAGGAATAATTAAAAAGCTTTTAATAGCATTTATTGTTGAAATAAAGAATTTAGTGACAAAGTAAAACCTGGGTTTTATTTTGTTTTAAAAATAAATAAGATGGCTGGATTTATAAATTACATAACAGAATCGTACAACGAGTTGAAAAATCACGTGACCTGGACTCCTTGGGCAGAAGCGCAAAGGCTTACAGTTGTTGTAATAGTTTTTTCAGTAATTTTTTCTTTAGCTATCTGGGGAGTAGATACTGTATTCAGTAATATGATAGAGTATTATTTTACTTTAGTGAAATCTTAATATTGTGAAAATGGCCGAGGTGGATAATACAAAGAAGTGGTACGTTGTTAGGGCTGTTAGTGGTCAGGAGAATAAAGTAAAGGACTATATTGAGCGTGAAATTGCTCATATGGGGCTTGAGGATTATGTTGCACAGATTTTGGTTCCTACAGAAAAAGTGGTTCAGATCCGCAATGGGAAGAAAATTAATAAAGAGCGTGTATATTTTCCAGGGTATGTGATGATAGAAGCTAACCTTTCAGGAGAAATTCCGCATATTATTAAATCTATTAATGGTGTTATAGGTTTTCTTGGAGAGGTAAAAGGAGGAGATCCTGTCCCTCTAAGAAAAGCTGAAATTAATAGAATGCTTGGTAAAGTTGACGAGTTGGCTGTGAAGACTGATAATGTAGCTATACCATATACGGTAGGTGAAACCGTTAAAGTAATTGACGGGCCGTTTAATGGTTTTAATGGTACTGTTGAGAAAGTAAATGAAGAAAAGCGTAAGCTAGAGGTAATGGTTAAAATTTTTGGTAGAAAAACTCCATTAGAGCTAAGCTATATGCAAGTAGAAAAAGTATAATAATTGTTACATTATATATTCAGGATTGTTCTTTTGCTTCCACTTATAGAACAATGCTAAATTTAAAATTAGAAAAATGGCTAAAGAGTTAAGTAAGGTTGTAAAGTTACAAGTACGTGGAGGTGCGGCAAACCCGTCTCCACCAGTTGGGCCTGCTTTAGGTGCTGCCGGGGTAAATATCATGGAATTCTGTAAGCAATTCAATGGTAGAACACAGGATAAAGCTGGTAAAGTATTACCGGTAGTAATCAATGTGTATAAAGACAAGTCTTTTGATTTTGTTATTAAAACTCCACCCGCAGCTGTTCAAATACTGGAAGCAGCAAAACAGAAGAAAGGTTCTGGAGAGCCTAATCGTAAAAAAGTAGCAAGTGTTACTTGGGATCAAGTTCGTGCAATTGCAGAGGATAAAATGCAGGATTTAAATGCGTTTACCGTTGAGTCTGCAATGAAAATGATTGCCGGTACCGCTCGCTCAATGGGTGTAACTGTAAAAGGACAGGCTCCTTTTTAATCCAAAAAAGTTTACAAAATGGCAAAAGTAACTAAAAAGCAAAAAGAAGCAAACGCTAAGGTTGATAAGAACAAGGCGTATTCATTAGATGAAGCTTCTGCTTTGGTAAAAGAAATAACAAGCGTGAATTTTGATGCTTCTGTAGATCTTGCTGTTCGTTTGAACGTAGATCCTCGTAAAGCAAATCAAATGGTACGTGGTGTGGTAACATTACCTCACGGAACAGGAAAAGATGTTAAAGTATTAGCATTGGTAACTCCAGATAAAGAGGCTGAAGCCAAAGAAGCTGGAGCGGATTTTGTCGGTCTAGATGAATACCTTGACAAGATCAAAGGTGGATGGACAGATGTTGATGTAATCATCACCATGCCAAGTGTTATGGGGAAATTAGGACCTCTAGGTAGAGTGTTAGGGCCTCGTGGATTAATGCCTAATCCTAAAACTGGTACGGTAACAATGGATGTTGCAAAAGCTGTTTCAGACGTGAAGGCTGGTAAGATCGATTTCAAAGTAGATAAGACAGGTATTGTTCATGCAGCAATTGGAAAATCTTCATTTGATGCTGAGAAAATAGCCGGAAACGCTAAAGAACTAATAACAACATTAGTGAAGTTAAAGCCCCAGACTGCAAAAGGTGTATATATTAAATCAATATATATGTCTTCTACAATGAGTCCTGGTGTTGAAATAGATGCTAAAAACTTTGCTGGGTAATTAAGATAAACGATTATGACAAGAGAAGAAAAATCACTAGTAATTGAAGACTTAACTGCTCAGTTAGCTGAAAATCCTATTATATATTTGGCGGATATTTCAGGTTTGGATGCAGGAACAACTTCAAATTTACGTAGAGCTTGTTTTAAAGCTAATGTATCATTAAAAGTAATTAAGAATACACTTCTTGCGAAAGCAATGGAGAATTCTGATAAGGATTTCGGAGATTTACCAAATGTATTAAAGGGTAATACTTCGTTAATGTTTTCCGAAGCGGGTAATGCACCTGCAAAGGTGATCAAAGAATTTCGTAAGAAATCAGAGAAGCCTTTATTAAAAGGAGCCTTTATTGAAGAAGCAATCTTTATTGGTGACGAAAATCTGGAGACTTTAGCTAACATTAAGTCCAAAGAAGAAGTTATCGGAGATATTATTGGATTATTGCAGTCACCTGCTAAGAATGTTATTTCAGCGTTGAAGTCAGGTGGAGGTACAATAGCTGGTATCCTTAAAACATTATCCGAAAAAGAAGGATAATTAATAGTAGTGTACGCACTTTTTAACAAATTATATTTTATTTAAAAAATTTTATTAAAACGATAGAAAATGGCAGATTTAAAAGATTTCGCAGAACAATTAGTTAACTTAACAGTAAAAGAGGTTAATGAGTTAGCTGATATATTAAAAGAAGAATATGGTATCGAGCCTGCTGCTGCTGCTGTAGCTGTTGCTGGTGGAGGTGCTGCTGGTGGTGGTGAAGCTGCTGAAGAAAAATCAGAATTCGACGTAGTGCTTACCGCTGCAGGTGGTTCTAAATTAGCAGTTGTAAAACTTGTTAAAGAATTAACTGGTCTTGGTCTTAAAGACGCCAAAGAACTAGTTGATGGTGCTCCTAAAGCAATTAAAGAAGGAGTAGCTAAAGATGAAGCAGAAGCTCTTAAAGCTCAATTAGAAGAGGCTGGAGCAGAGGTTGAGCTTAAGTAAGCTTACCATAGATTAACACATAGGTTTAGACCCAGAGAGCACTCTCTGAGGTCTAAACCATTTTGCGTATATAAATACTAAGTATTAAAATATGCAACCCTTTTTAAAATTTTAATTTAATTCCGTCCATTGATGTTAGCAACGCAAACTGAAAGATTGAATTTCTCTTCCGTAAAGAATAGACCTGATTATCCTGATTTTCTGGATATACAGATCAAGTCCTTTCAGGATTTCTTTCAATTAGAAACAAAGTCTGAAGAAAGAGGAAACGAAGGTTTATATAATACCTTCATGGAAAACTTCCCGATTACGGATACTCGTAATCAATTTGTACTAGAATTTTTAGATTATTTTGTTGACCCTCCTAGATATGACCTTCAAGAATGTATAGAAAGAGGTCTTACCTATAGTGTGCCTTTAAAAGCACGTCTTAAACTATTCTGTACAGATCCGGAGCACGAAGATTTCGAGACTATTGTTCAGGACGTGTATTTAGGAACAATTCCTTACATGACTCCTAGTGGTACATTTTGTATCAATGGGGCAGAACGTGTCGTTGTATCTCAGCTACATCGTTCACCAGGGGTATTCTTTGGACAATCTTTCCATGCAAATGGAACTAAATTATATTCTGCCAGAGTAATTCCTTTTAAAGGATCATGGATAGAATTTGCTACCGATATCAACAGTGTAATGTACGCGTATATCGATAGAAAGAAAAAATTACCGGTTACGACACTTTTTCGTGCCATTGGTTTTGAGCGTGATAAGGATATTTTGGAGATTTTTGATCTTGCAGAAGAAATAAAAGTTTCTAAATCAGGATTAAAGAAAGTATTGGGTCGTAAATTAGCTGCCCGTGTTTTGAATACGTGGCACGAAGATTTCGTGGATGAGGATACAGGAGAAGTGGTGTCTATCGAGCGTAATGAAATCGTTTTAGATCGTGATACTATTCTTGATAAAGATCATCTTGAAGAGATTATAGAGTCTGGAGCAAAAACTATATTGCTTCATAAAGAGGATAATCAAAAGGGAGACTATGCGATTATCCATAACACATTGCAAAAAGATCCTACCAACTCTGAAAAAGAAGCGGTAGAACATATATATCGTCAATTACGTAATGCAGAACCGCCTGATGAGGAAACTGCGAGAGGTATTATTGATAAGTTATTCTTTTCTGATCAACGTTATAATCTTGGTGAAGTTGGTCGTTACAGGATGAATAAAAAATTAGGTCTTGATATCGCTATGGATAAGCAGGTGCTTACCAAAGAAGATATCATTACGATCATTAAGTATTTAATTGAATTGATCAACTCTAAGGCAGAGATAGATGATATCGATCACCTTTCTAACCGTCGAGTTAGAACGGTAGGAGAACAGTTATCACAGCAGTTTGGTGTTGGTTTGGCGCGTATGGCTCGTACCATTCGTGAAAGAATGAATGTTAGGGATAATGAAGTTTTTACGCCGATCGATTTGATCAATGCAAAAACTTTATCCTCAGTAATTAACTCATTCTTTGGTACAAATCAGCTATCTCAGTTTATGGATCAAACCAATCCATTGGCAGAGATTACTCATAAACGAAGACTATCAGCATTAGGACCTGGTGGTTTATCTCGTGAGCGTGCAGGATTTGAGGTACGTGATGTACACTATACACATTACGGTCGTTTATGTCCGATTGAAACTCCTGAAGGGCCAAATATTGGTCTTATTTCTTCCCTTTCGGTATTTGCAAAAGTAAATTCTATGGGATTCCTTGAAACTCCTTATCGTAAAGTTGAGGATGGGAAAGTTGATCTTAGCGGATACACCTATTTAAGTGCTGAAGAGGAAGAGGAAAAGCTTATTGCTCAGGCTAATATTCCTTTAAAAGAAGATGGAGCCATTGATTCTGAAAAGGTAATTGCTCGTATGGAGGGTGACTTCCCGGTGATTGAACCAATAAATGTAAATTATGCGGATGTTGCACCTAACCAGATTGCTTCGATTTCGGCATCATTGATTCCTTTCTTAGAGCATGATGATGCAAACCGTGCTTTAATGGGATCTAATATGATGCGTCAGGCAGTCCCATTGTTGCGAGTAGATGCACCGATCGTTGGTACTGGATTAGAACGCCAGGTAGCTTCAGATTCAAGAGTATTGATCAACGCAGAAGGAGCTGGAGTTGTAGAGTATGTAGATGCACAAAAAATTACCATCAAATATGATAGAACAGAGGAGCAAAGAATGGTGAGTTTTGATGGTGATTCGAAAACTTATGATTTAATAAAATTCCGCAAAACAAACCAGGGTACTAGTATTAACTTGAAACCTATTGTAAGGGTTGGTGATAAGGTTACAAAAGGCCAGGTTTTGTGTCAGGGATATGCTACTGAAAACGGCGAGTTGGCTCTTGGTAGAAATATGAAAGTAGCTTTTATGCCTTGGAAAGGGTATAATTTTGAGGATGCGATCGTAATTTCTGAAAAAGTAGTAAGAGATGATATCTTTACTTCTATTCATATTGATGAATATTCTCTTGAAGTTAGAGATACAAAATTAGGTAACGAAGAGCTAACCAACGATATTCCTAACGTTTCTGAAGAGGCTACAAAAGATCTTGATGAAAATGGGATGATCAGAGTGGGTGCAGAAATTAAGCCCGGAGATATTCTTATCGGTAAGATTACGCCAAAAGGTGAAAGTGACCCAACTCCTGAAGAGAAATTATTAAGAGCGATCTTTGGTGATAAAGCAGGTGATGTGAAGGATGCTTCTTTAAAAGCTTCACCTTCATTACATGGAGTAGTAATTGACAAGAAATTATTTGCTCGTGCGATTAAGGATAAGAGAAAACGTTCTCAGGACAAAGAGGATATCGAAAACTTAGAAAGATCATACGATACTAAATTCGAATTATTAAAATCTGAATTAGTAGATAAGTTATTTGCTATTGTTGGTGGTAAAACTTCTCAAGGAGTTATGAATGATCTTGGAGAAGAAGTGCTTCCAAAAGGTAAAAAGTATACTCAGAAAATGCTGAATAGTGTTGATGATTATGCTCACCTTACCAAAGGTACCTGGACTACAGATGATGATCTGAATAGAATGGTAGCAGATCTTATCCATAATTATAAGATCAAAGAAAATGATTTACAAGGAAATCTTCGAAGAGAGAAATTTACAATCTCTGTCGGAGACGAGTTACCTTCTGGAATTATAAAGCTTGCTAAAGTTTATATTGCTAAGAAACGTAAGCTTAAAGTGGGAGATAAAATGGCAGGACGCCATGGTAACAAAGGTATTGTTGCGCGTATCGTAAGAGAAGAAGATATGCCATTCTTAGAAGACGGAACACCAGTAGATATCGTATTGAATCCTCTTGGGGTACCTTCTCGTATGAATATTGGTCAGATTTATGAGACAGTTTTAGGATGGGCCGGACAGAAATTAGGTAGAAAATTTGCTACTCCTATTTTTGATGGTGCATCTCTGGATCAAATCAATGAATTGACCGATGAAGCAGGAATTCCAAGATTTGGTCATACATATCTATATGATGGTGGTACAGGAGATCGTTTTGATCAGGCAGCTACTGTAGGTGTGATTTATATGCTTAAGTTAGGTCACATGGTAGATGATAAGATGCATGCACGTTCTATTGGTCCATATTCGTTGATTACTCAGCAGCCACTTGGTGGTAAAGCACAATTTGGAGGTCAACGTTTTGGAGAAATGGAGGTATGGGCACTAGAAGCTTATGGAGCATCAAGTACCTTACGTGAGATATTGACCGTAAAATCTGATGATGTTATAGGAAGAGCGAAAACATACGAAAGTATTGTTAAGGGCGAGCCGATGCCAGAACCTGGATTACCAGAATCTTTTAACGTACTAATGCACGAATTGAAAGGTCTTGGTCTGGATATCAGATTAGAAGAATAAAAAAAATAGTTAGCAGTAAGCAGTGCGCAGCTTAAAAGCTGCATACTGCATACTTAATACTGAATACTAGAAAAAAATGGCAAGAAATAATGATAAGAATACAGTAAAGAGATTTAACAAGATCTCTATTGGTTTGGCTTCTCCAGAATCAATTTTGGCGGTTTCTAACGGAGAAGTACTTAAGCCTGAAACTATCAATTATCGTACCCACAAACCTGAGCGTGATGGTTTGTTCTGTGAGCGTATTTTTGGCCCCGTTAAGGACTTTGAATGTGCTTGTGGTAAATATAAGAGAATTCGATACAAAGGTATTGTTTGTGATCGATGTGGTGTAGAAGTAACCGAAAAGAAAGTACGTAGAGATCGTGTAGGTCACATTAATCTTGTGGTTCCTGTGGCTCATATCTGGTATTTCCGATCGTTACCAAACAAAATAGGATATTTATTAGGACTTCCTTCTAAGAAATTAGATATGATTATTTACTACGAACGTTACGTAGTAATTCAGCCTGGTATTGCCAAAAATGAAGAAGGTGAGCCAGTACAAAAGATGGATTTCCTTACCGAAGAAGAATATTTAAACATTTTAGATAGTCTTCCCCAAGAGAATTTATACCTGGATGATAATGATCCAAATAAATTCATCGCTAAAATGGGAGCAGAATGTTTGATCGAGATTTTAAGAAGAATCGATCTTGATGCGCTATCTTATGAGTTGAGGCATAAAGCAAACAATGAAACATCTAAGCAACGTAAGACAGAAGCATTAAAAAGACTTCAGGTTGTTGAGTCGTTGCGTGATGCAAATAAAAATCGAGAAAATCGTCCTGAGTGGATGATCCTGAAAGTAGTACCAGTAATTCCACCAGAATTACGTCCATTAGTACCACTTGATGGAGGTCGTTTTGCAACATCAGATTTGAATGATTTATATCGTCGTGTGATTATACGTAACAACCGTTTGAAGCGTTTGATGGAAATTAAAGCTCCTGAAGTAATTCTTCGTAACGAAAAGCGTATGCTTCAGGAATCTGTTGATTCTTTATTTGACAACACCCGTAAAGCGTCTGCCGTTAAAACAGATTCGAACAGACCCTTAAAATCATTATCTGATTCTTTAAAAGGTAAGCAAGGACGTTTCCGTCAAAACTTACTTGGAAAACGTGTTGATTATTCTGCTCGTTCGGTAATCGTAGTTGGACCAGAATTGAAATTATTCGAGTGTGGTCTTCCAAAAAATATGGCAGCAGAGCTATACAAACCATTTGTTATCAGGAAACTAATAGAACGTGGTATTGTAAAAACAGTAAAGTCTGCCAAGAAGATTATAGACAGAAAAGAGCCTGTTGTTTGGGATATCTTAGAGAATGTTCTTAAAGGACATCCGGTACTGCTTAATCGAGCTCCAACGCTTCACCGTTTAGGTATACAGGCATTCCAGCCTAAACTTATTGAAGGTAAGGCAATACAGCTACACCCATTGGTTTGTACCGCATTTAATGCCGATTTTGATGGAGATCAAATGGCTGTACATTTACCATTAGGACCAGAAGCAATTTTAGAAGCACAGTTATTGATGCTTGCATCACATAATATTCTAAACCCTGCAAATGGTTCTCCTGTCACAGTACCTTCTCAGGATATGGTCCTTGGTTTATATTATATGACTAAGTCTAGAAGGTCTACTCCAGAATTAGAGATTAAAGGTGAAGATTTAACTTTTTATTCTCCAGAGGAGGTTATCATTGCATATAATGAGAAGAGGCTTGATATAAATGCTAATATTAAAGTTCGTACAAAAGATTTTAATGAAGAAGGAGAACTGGTAAACCAGATTATAGAAACTACCACGGGTAGAGTTCTATTTAATGAAAAAGTTCCGGAGCAGGCAGGTTATATTAATGAGGTATTGACCAAGAAATCACTTAGAGATATTATTGGTGGAATTCTTAAAGTAACTAGCGTTCCTGAAACTGCAGAATTCTTGGATGAAATCAAGACTTTAGGTTATAATTTTGCATTTAGAGGAGGTCTATCATTCAGTTTGGGTGATATTATTATTCCTAAAGAGAAACATACCATGATTGCCGATGCCAACTCACAAGTTGATAATATCGTAGCTAATTATAATATGGGTCTTATTACCAATAACGAACGTTATAACCAGGTTATTGATATTTGGACTTCTACCAATGCAGAATTGACAGAATTGTCAATGAAACGTATTAGAGAAGACCAGCAAGGATTTAACTCGGTATATATGATGCTTGATTCTGGTGCTAGGGGTTCTAAAGAACAGATTCGCCAGTTAACGGGGATGCGTGGATTAATGGCTAAGCCTAAAAAAGCAAGTTCTGCGGGTGGTGAGATCATCGAGAATCCAATTCTTTCTAACTTCAAAGAAGGACTTTCAATTCTTGAATACTTTATTTCTACCCACGGTGCGCGTAAAGGTCTTGCAGATACAGCACTTAAAACGGCAGATGCTGGATACCTAACCCGACGTTTAGTTGATGTAGCACAGGATGTTATTGTTAACATAGAAGACTGTGGTACATTACGTGGAGTCGAAGTTTCTCCGTTAAAAAAGAATGAAGAAATCATAGAGGGACTGGCTGCTAGAATTGTTGGTAGAACTTCACTACAAGACGTAATTAATCCTTTAACTCAAGAAGTATTAGCTGAAGCAGGAGTTGAAATTGACGATGTTGTGGCCAAAATTATTGAGAATTCTCCCATAGAATCTGTAGAAGTACGTTCTGCACTTACTTGTGAGGCGAAAAAAGGTATCTGTGTGAAATGTTATGGTCGTAACCTTGCTACTGGTAAAACAGTACAACGTGGTGAAGCCGTTGGAGTAGTTGCCGCTCAATCGATTGGAGAACCAGGTACGCAGCTTACACTACGTACATTCCACGTGGGTGGTATTGCAGGTAACATTTCTGAAGAAAATCAGTTGAGATCTAAGTTCGCAGGTAAAGCTGAAATAGAAGAACTTAAAACAGTTAAGGGAGAAGATTCTGAAGGAAATGAAATCGATGTTGTGATTTCTAGAACTTCAGAGATTAAAGTTATAGATCCTAAAACCAAAATTGTTTTAAGTACTAATTTGATACCATATGGGTCTCAGTTATTTATTAAAGACGGAGATAAATTAAAAGAAGATCAGGTTATTTGTCAATGGGATCCTTATAACGGAGTTATTATTTCAGAATTTGCTGGTAAAGTAAAATATGAAAATATTGAGCAGGGAATTACATACCAGGTGGAGATCGATGAACAAACAGGTTTCCAGGAGAAAGTAATTTCTGAATCACGTGATAAGAAAAAAATACCTACGCTTCTAGTTATGGGTAAAGGAGACGAAGTACTTCGCTCTTATAACCTTCCTGTAGGAGCACACTTAATGGTGGATGATAATGATAAGATTGGGGTAGGTAAAGTTTTAGTAAAAATTCCTCGTAAGTCAGCTAAAGCTGGTGATATTACAGGAGGTCTGCCGCGAGTTACAGAGTTATTTGAAGCTCGTAATCCTTCAAACCCTGCTGTAGTAAGTGAAATTGATGGTGTGGTGTCTTTTGGTAAAATCAAACGGGGTAACCGTGAGATCATTGTTGAGTCTAGAATCGGAGAAATTAAAAAATACTTAGTTAAGCTTTCTAATCAGATCCTTGTTCAGGAAAATGATTATGTGCGTGCTGGTATGCCATTATCTGATGGTTCTATAACTCCAGAGGATATTCTTAAAATTAAAGGCCCATCTGCAGTACAACAATACCTTGTTAACGAGGTACAAGAAGTTTATAGACTACAAGGTGTGAAAATTAATGATAAGCATTTTGAAGTTGTGGTACGACAGATGATGCGTAAAGTAAGAATCCAAGACCCTGGAGATACTATTTTCTTAGAGAATCAATTAGTGCATAAATCAGATTTTATTGAAGAAAATGATGCAATTTTTGGAATGAAAGTAGTTGAAGATGCTGGTGACAGTGAAAATCTAAAACCAGGACAGATAGTTTCTCCTCGTGATCTAAGAGATGAAAATTCTGTTTTGCGTAGAGATGATAAAAACTTAGTAACGGCTAGAGATGCTTCTCCGGCAACAGCGACTCCAATACTTCAAGGTATTACAAGAGCTTCGTTACAAACTAAGTCATTTATTTCTGCTGCATCTTTCCAGGAAACTACAAAAGTATTAAACGAAGCTGCTGTAAGCGGTAAGGTTGATACGCTTGAAGGTCTTAAAGAAAATGTAATTGTTGGACATAGAATTCCAGCAGGTACGGGAATGAGAGATTATGAAAGCATTATTGTAGGTTCTAAAGAAGAATTTGAAGATAGGATGGAGCAACGACAAGAAGTAAATTATAATTAATTGTAATAGCCTGCCTTTTTAGGCAGGCTTTCTTTTTTATATGCAATGCTAAATCAAAAAAATTAAGGATGGCAGAGAATAAAAATCAAAAGCAAAATCAGATCAATATTGAGCTCGATGAAGCAGTTGCAGATGGAATCTATAGTAATCTTGCGATTATAAATCATTCGGTTTCAGAATTTGTAGTAGATTTCGTTAATATTATGCCAGGTAGGCCAAAAAGTAAGGTGAAAAGTAGAATCATTTTGACTCCGCAACACGCTAAAAGATTGCTCAAAGCGCTCAATGACAATGTAAGCAGATTTGAAGCTGCGCATGGAGAAATTAAAGATTATGAGCAACCGCCGATTCCTATGAATTTTGGACCAACAGGTGAGGCTTAATGTATATTTCTTGTGTACTAAGAGGAATTAAAAAGAGGACTAAAATTAACCAATTTTAGTCCTCTTTTTTGCCCTATTATGACTATACCTTTCTAATTATACACTAAAATTCAGAAGTATAATGAAATTTGATCGAAGGATATTTTTGCTGTGTCATTTGTAAACTAAATGAAGAATCCGCTAGAAATACTAATTGTCCTCGTTTATCTTTGGCAAGAAACTTACTTTTTACCCGCTTAAAATCTTTAAATTCTTCATTATTCTCATCTTCAGGTTCTACCCAACATGCTTTGTGTACATTTAAATTTTCATAAGTACATTTAGCACCGTATTCATGTTCTAATCGGTATTGAATAACTTCATATTGAAGAGCTCCTACGGTTCCAATAACTTTTCTTCCGTTGAGTTCTAACGTAAATAGTTGAGCAACTCCTTCATCCATTAATTGATCTATACCCTTAGCTAATTGCTTAGATTTCATAGGATCAGCATTATTAATGTATCTGAAGTGTTCTGGAGAAAAACTCGGTATGCCTTTATAATGAAGTACTTCTCCTTTGGTAAGGGTGTCACCTATTTTGAAATTACCAGTATCGTGCAAGCCTACAATGTCTCCCGGGTAAGATATATCTACGATTTCTTTCTTTTCGGCAAAAAAGGCATTAGGACTAGAAAATTTAAGTTTCTTATTATGTCGCGTATGTAAATAAGGAACATTTCTTTCAAAGGTTCCCGAAACAATTTTTATAAACGCTAGTCGATCTCTGTGCTTAGGATCCATATTGGCATGAATCTTAAAAACGAACCCCGTAAAATCCTTTTCTTCGGGTTTTACAAGACGAACATCACTTTCCTTGGGTCGTGGTGGGGGAGCAATAGTAATAAAGCAATCTAATAATTCCCTTACACCAAAATTATTCAAAGCGGAGCCAAAAAACACGGGCTGTAATTCACCTATTTGATAAGCCTTTTTATCAAACTTGGGATATATGCCTTCTACTAGCTCTAACTCTTCACGAAGCGTTTCGGCAGCATCATCTCCAATGGTTTTATTAAGATCCTCAGATGATAAATCTAAAATTTCGATCGTTTCTTCAATATTCTTTCTACTATTTCCGCTAAAAAGATTAATATTTTTTTCCCAAATATTATAAATTCCTTTAAAATCATATCCCATTCCTATGGGAAAACTAAGAGGCGTAACGGTTAGTCCTAATTTTTGTTCCACTTCATCTAGTAATTCAAAGGCGTCTTTACCTTCTCGATCTAATTTATTGATAAATACAATCATCGGGATATTCCTCATTCTACAAACCGATACAAGTTTCTCGGTCTGTTCCTCAACACCCTTTGCAACATCTATAACTACAATTACGCTATCGACGGCTGTCAAAGTTCTGAACGTATCTTCAGCAAAATCTTTGTGACCAGGGGTATCAAGTATATTAACTTTTATGTCTTTATACTCAAAGGCTAAAACAGACGTGGCTACCGAAATACCACGTTGGCGTTCAATCTCCATAAAATCACTGGTAGCACCTTTCTTTATTTTATTAGATTTTACAGCTCCAGCCTCCTGTATGGCACCTCCGAATAACAATAATTTTTCTGTTAAAGTCGTTTTACCCGCGTCTGGGTGAGAAATGATACCAAATGTCCTTCTTCTGCCTATTTCTTCTGTAAATTTCATACGTTATACTCTAATCAAGATGCAAATATAGTACATAATATACACAATGAAAGACATGATTACATTTAACAAAAAACAGGTGTATACATTTTCTTCAAAACATAAGTAGATTTTTTTGTCTAAAAAAAAAGAGTATATCTGTATAAAGAAAAATATTAAGATGTATGTTAACTTTTTGATTGTTAGTAGATATAAATATTGAGAATGAAGATGTTATTTTAACGACTAGTTTTTTAAGATAATGACTCTAGGTATATTATGTACGTTACTTCTTAAGGTAGTGTTGATTTTAAAAGGAAATTATAGGATTGTTCTTTTAGCTATTTAACGAAGATCTTAAAGAGTTTGTGTATTTCATCGATTAAAATTGAATTACACCGAATAAAAATAGTAAATATTTTGATTTTCAGTTTAATATGTTAAAATAATTTACTAGTTTAGTAATATTAAATTGTGGGAATACCGTAATTTTTTTATGTTTTTTATATAGATTAATCTATTTCTAGGTTTTAATATGCGATTTACAACAACCAAATATCATTCGTTTTCGTAAATAATATTGTAAATACATTGTCAATATGAGAAAAATATCCAGATCTCTGATACTCGAAGAACCGTTTTTTTTTGTTGGATAACATTTTCACAAGTATACCCGAATCTTCGCGAACAGTCTTTATACAAAACTCACCAGGATACGATCTGATTATTAATGTTGCAAGGAAAATGGATTATGGTTTCATTGAGCATAAAACCAATATACAGAGAGGTAAAGATTTTGAGAACCAAGCATTTCATGAACTAGGTTTTCGTTTAACAAATAGATAAATAATAATGGCTGTAGTTAATAATTTCAGCCTGGCTATAGGCATGATAATTAGAAAGTGTATTACGAAAGGACATCAAGCTTACAGAGTAAGAAGGAATTAGATGAATACAATAATTTTGTGACCCCTAAATCAAACAAAATACCAATGAATAAAATCCTACTTCTATTTATGCTTGCAGCATTTGGTTTTCTTTCTATTTGTGGTAATGCACAGCAAGATGCCCAATATACCCAATATATGTATAATACGATTAGCGTCAATCCGGCTTATGCTGGTAGTCGTGGTGTGATGAGTATTATGGGACTTCACCGCAGCCAATGGGTAGGTCTTGATGGCGCACCACGTACTCAAACGTTAACAATAAATACTCCCATTGGTGACAGTGAACGCATAGGTCTTGGCGTATCTATTGTAAATGACGAGATTGGACCTACAGCTGAAACATATTTTGATATAGATTTTTCATACACTATACCTACATCAGATTATGGAAAATTAAGTTTTGGTTTAAAGGCAGGAGGGCATTTGTTGAATGTCGACTTTCAGCGTTTAACACAGTTTAATAGTAATGATAACCTTTTCGAAAATAATATTGATAATAAATTTAGCCCCAATGTGGGAGTTGGTGTTTATTATCATGCCGAACGATTTTATCTTGGTTTAAGTGCACCAAACTTGTTGGAGACTGATCACTTTGATGAAAATACGACGGATAGTAACAGTTCTGCGATTAGTTTTTTGGCAGAGGAGCGTATAAATTATTACCTTATTGCGGGACATGTATTTGACCTTAGTTATGAGGTCAAATTTAAACCTGCTATTTTGAGTAAAATTGTATTTGGAGCCCCGTTGCAAGTAGATGTATCCGCAAATTTCTTGTTGTATGATCGTCTAACATTAGGCGTAGCCTATCGTTGGAGTGCTGCAATTAGTGGGATGGCAGGTTTCCAGATATCCGATTCAATGATGATTGGTTTTGCCTATGATCGGGAAACTACAGCATTGGGGCAAACTCAATTTAATGATGGTAGTTATGAAGTAATGTTACGTTTCGAACTTTTCAAGAAATATAACAGAATGCTTACGCCACGCTTCTTTTGATTATAATACTCAAGTATGATGAAATATTTACTTAAGTTTTTATTAGTTCTTTTCACTTTCTTTATAGGAGGAAACCTTTTTGGTCAAGAAAAAAAATTGGCCAAAGCTAAAAATCAATACAACAATTATCAATACATTGATGCCCAGGAAACTTACTTAAAAGTTGCCGAGAAAGGATATAGAAGTGTAGAACTTTTTAGCCATTTAGGAGATAGTTACTATTTTAATAGTCAATTTGAAGAGGCCCTGTATTGGTATCAAGAATTAGTGATTTCTTATCCTGATAAAATTAAAGCGGAATATTATTTCAGATATGCTCAAACCTTGAAATCTGCGAAACGGTTCGAAGAATCTGATATCTATATGAAAGAATTTGTTCAACTTAGTAAAAATGATAAAAGGGCTCAGTTGTTCGATAGCATTCCTAATTATTTAGAGCGAATAGAGCTTCAATCAGGCCGATATACTATAGAAAATGCCACTTTTAACACATCATTTACAGATTTCGGGGCAGCTTTTTATGGTGATAACATTGTCTTTAGTTCTTCAAGAGATACCTTAATACTTAAGAACAATGTACATCAATGGAATAATGAAGCTTTTTTAGACCTTTTTGTTACACATTACGATTCTGTGAATAATAGCTTTTCTAAAAGCAAAAAGTTCAACGATAGATTAAATTCAAAATTTCATGAGTCTACTGCAATTTTCACCAAAGATGAAAGTACGGTGTATTTTACAAGAAATAATTTTGATGGAGAGAAGTTTGGTAAAGATCAGGAAGGAACAAATAGATTAAAAATTTTTCGTTCATCGAAAAACGGTGAAGGAGAATGGTCGAAACCCCAGAGTCTATCGTTCAATAGTAATGAGTATTCTACTGCTCATCCAGCATTAAGTACTGATGAGAAAACATTATATTTTTCATCAGACATGCCTGGTGGTCAAGGAGCTTCAGATTTGTATGAGGTAGCTATTAAAGATGATGGAAGTTTTGGCAAACCCAAAAACCTGGGAAGTCGAATTAATACTGAAGGAAAGGAAACCTTTCCCTTTATAAGCGAGAAGGGAGATTTATATTTTTCTTCAGATGGTCATATTGGACTGGGAGGCCTTGATGTGTTTGTAACCAAACTTAAGCCTACCACAAAAGAAGAAAAATTAGCTATTAATATGGGAAAGCCCATTAATGGCCCAAAAGATGATTTTGCCTTTATTGTATCAGACACCTCAAAAAGAGGGTATTTTTCTTCTAATCGTGAGGGAGGTAAGGGAAAGGATGATATTTACCATTTTATGCAGTTGGAAGATTTAAAAACATTCTGCGAAATTACTATTACTGGAGTAGTAAAAGATGGTGATACCGAAGAGATAATTTCGGGAGCAGTAGTAACTATTTATAATGAAAAATATGATGTTATTGAAGTAATCGAAGCAGGAGATGACGGGATGTATGCAACCACAAATAAAATTGAATGTGGCGCTAAATACTTTATACGTATTGAGAAATTGGATTACTCTAGCACAGAGATGTTAATCACTACTCCGGATGAAACACAAACAGTAGATCTATCAAATTATAGAGATCTTCGATTGGTAAGAGAAGTAAAAGTAGTTCAGGTAGGTGATGATTTAGCAAAAATATTACAACTGAAACCTATTTACTTTGATTTTAATGATTATCTCATTAGACCAGATGCCAAGGTAGAACTTGCCAAAGTTATAGAAGTGATGAAACAATATCCTAATTTGAAAATAGAGGTTCGATCTCACACTGATAGTAGAGCTTCTGCAGAATATAATAAAAAATTGAGTAGTAGAAGAGCAAGGAAAACGCTTAACTATATAGCGATAATAGGAGCTATAGATAGAAACCGATTATCCAGCCGAGGATATGGCGAAGAAGAGTTACTAAATGATTGTGTATATGGGGTAAAATGTTCTGAAGAAGAACATGAGAAAAACCGGAGAAGTGAATTTATTATTATAGATCAATAATAAATGTATAAACTATATAGTCAAAAACACCTTAGTTAGTAAGGTGTTTTTTGTTTATAATTAATTACAATAGATTCTATTTTGAACGGTTATAAAAGGTGATAGATTATGATTTACTTATATGATTTTGTAATTTTGAACCAAGAAAACTATGAAAGAAGAAGAAAAAGTCATTTTAGTTAACGAGAATGATGAACAAATAGGGCTTATGCCCAAATTAGAAGCACACCAAAAGGCGGTGCTGCACCGTGCTTTTTCAGTATTTGTGATTAATAACAAAAATGAATTAATGCTTCAACAAAGAGCTCATCATAAATATCATTCACCAGGTTTATGGACAAATACCTGTTGCAGTCACCAACGGGACGGAGAAAGTAATATGGATGCGGGCAAACGTAGATTACAGGAAGAAATGGGGTTTGTCACCGCACTCAAGGATTCCGTTTCATTTATTTATAAAGCTCCTTTTGATAATGGACTAACAGAACACGAATATGATCATGTCCTAATTGGTAGTTATGAAAAAGATCCCGTAATAAACCCTGATGAAGTTGCCGATTGGAAATGGATGCCTATTGAAGAGGTAAAGAATGATATTATAAAACACCCTGAAATCTATACAGAGTGGTTTAAGATCATTTTTGATAAATTTTATTCACATATCACATTATGAGGATTAAAGCTTGTAGAAAAGCACATTTTAATGCCGCACATCGATTATACAGAAAAGATTGGAGCGATGAAAAAAACTTAGAGGTATTTGGTAAATGTAGCAACCCAAAATACCACGGGCATAATTATGAGCTAATCGTAAGTGTGCTAGGTGAAATTGATCAGGAAACCGGATATTTGATAGATCTGAAAATTTTAAAAGGATACATCAAAACCGAGATAGAAGATTATATGGATCATAAAAATCTGAATGAAGAGGTAAAAGAGTTTATTGATCTAAATCCTACTGTAGAAAATATAGCGGTAGTAATTTGGAACCGATTACGAACAAAAATTGATGTCAAGTATGATATTGAAATAACCTTGTATGAGACACCACGTAATTTTGTAATTTATAAAGGAGAATAACTATGGGATTAGAAGTTGGAGATAAAGTGCCAGAATTTGAAGCAATAAATGATCATGGAGAAAATTTTAAGAGCATCGATATCATTGGTAAGAAACCTGTTGTAATTTATTTTTATCCGAAAAACTTTACCCCTGGTTGTACTAAAGAGGCATGCGATTTTAGAGATAATTATGAGGAGTTTACATCCTTAGGAGCAGAAGTTATTGCAATAAGCTCTGATACGATAGCATCGCATGTTAAGTTTAAAAATCGATACAGACTTCCATTTATTTTTCTTTCTGATCATAAGGGAAAACTAAGAAAACTTTTTGGGGTAAAATCTGAATTGTTTGGAATGCTTCCGGGAAGAGAGACCTACGTAATTAATAAACAGGGTGTAGTTCAATTAAAGTTTAATAGCATAAACGCAACAAGGCATTTAAAAAAAGCCATGGCTAAAGTAAAAGAATTAGCTGTGATGTAATAGAAAATACTAATTTTAGACAAAATAAATTTGATATGGCAAATAAGAGAGACCTTAAGAAAGACATCAACTACGTATTAGGTGATATTATTGAAGAAGTATATGTTTGGGAGCTAGACAACCCCAAGAAAGATAATAAAAAAGGAGAAGCAATTATAGATGAAGCAATCAAGTCTTTTGATGAACTTATCGAAAGAGTAAACGATCGCAGTATAGAAAATCCTTCAAAGCATTTTAAGGCTATTCGTAAAGATTTAGAGAAAACTGCACAAACTTTGGTCGATAAAGTAAACGCATTATAATTTTTTAAAAAAGTATTTGCAAATATGATTCTAGAAATTATATTTGCACCGCTTTTGCCGATATAGCTCAGCTGGCTAGAGCAGCTGATTTGTAATCAGCAGGTCGTGGGTTCGAGTCCCTCTATCGGCTCTTGGAGAAAAGCTCTGAATTTGGTTTCAGAGCTTTTGTTTTTTTATAATATTAGAGATTTATGAGGACGAGAAGCCTGTCCTGAGCGAAGTCGAAGGGAGTCCCTCTATCGGCTCTTGGAGAAAAGCTCTGAATTTGGTTTCAGAGCTTTTGTTTTTTATAATATTAGAGATTTATGAGGACAAGAAGCCCATCCTTAATGCGCCTAAACTAAGTTGTATTATAAATGTATTAAACATCTTAGGCACAACAACCATTAGCTTTATGAAATCTACAACCCGGCTTATAGGAGGCACCACAGCTAGGATTATTTAGCGCTACACTCGTAGTTGTACAACACTCCATAATGGGGTTGCAACATAAGATAGGCACTAGTTGTCCACCGTTTATTGCTTTTTGCTCACTTTTTTTAAGACTTTGTGCTCCCTCTAGATTTAAGATAGTTTTTAACATGATTTTTTGGTTTTAAGATTTAGTTCTAAATTAAGAAAAAAACTGATTATTCTATTGAGGATTCACCACAAACATTTGAAGGAAAATTACTCGTAATAATTATTAGTTTAATTTTTACTATTATTTTCTTGTAGCTCTTTAATTGTATTGAATTGAGTCTGCAAGTTTTTAATAGAATAAGTTTATCTGAATATTTCAAATTGTTTTACTTTATAGCTCACTACATGTTTATAATCAGCATGCCATGATTTGGAGTCTCTAACAATTTCTGAATTTGGCTTCACCACTTTTTTTATTATCTAAGAAACGTGTCGCAAAGAGAAATCTGCATTAAGTTGTAGTTGAAGTGAAGAAATGTTATATTTAAAATATGACCAGAGGGGGGATTACAGAATTTGAACTGAAACTGAAACATAATTTCTTGCTATAACGGATAGTAGAAGATTAAGTTCATCTAATTCATATATTTCACATTATTTATTAGTTAAAAAATGTCTTAATGAATGAATTTTTGATTTTCGACATGGATGACACCATATTTGAAACAAAGTCTATTGGAGAAGAACCGGTTAAGCCAATTTTAGACAAATTTGAGCATTTGCTAATTCATAGATTTGGCACAGAATTGGCCAAAGAAATTGTTGCTAAATTGTGGAAATATCCTTTTGATGTTATAGCTGATACCTATAAATTTGATGAGTATCAAAATTCTGAATTTGCCCGTTTAGTAAATGAAAATGAATATAACCTGAAAGTTCAACCTTTTGAAGATTTTAATCTTGTTAAAAATTTAAAACAAGAAAAGGTACTTGTGACTACCGGATTTAGCAAATTACAAAATGCTAAAATTCAACATTTAGGATTAGAAAAAGAATTTAATAAAATTTATATTGACGATATATTAGATCCTAAAAGAATTTTCAAGAAAGGAATTTTTAAAAATATTCTTTTAGACAAAAATATAAAGCCAGAATTCGTTTATATTGTTGGTGATAACCCTCATTCAGAATTAAAAGCCGGATTCGAATTAGGCTTAAACACGATACAGGTTGCTAAATTTGGTCAAAAGAGATCAGAATATGCAAACTATTATATTTCGAATTTTAAAGAATTAATTCCGATTTTGGCTGTAAAATAGGTTCTAGGATCTTGATAATTCATCTTGTCACTTTCTAGTAATAGAATCATTTTGCTTTATGATATCAGCTTCTTTTGCTTTACGATCGTTGATATATTCAATAAGTTGTTTCCCGTACTTTGATTTTTTTACTTTAGGACTTAGGGATCTAGCTACTGTATCCAGAAATTTAATATTAGCATCGAACACTTCGCTAAGTGTAATATATGGTGCTACTTCTAATTTTCTATTGTAGATCGCAAAATTGATAGTGTACAGATATTTCTGTTTTGTGAGATTTTGGTAGGCCTGATCATTTTCAATCAGCTTCTCCTCATCCTTTTGCTTAGTAGCTTCAAAATCTTCTTTGATGAGCCTTAAGTTTCTTTCATTAAATCTCTGGAGCATTTTTTTGTATTCCTGATATTTCATTTCGTTCTTTCCACCAGTAATTTTTATATCTTTTTCAAAGTCATTTAATGTTGTCGATATAGTAATTTCCCCAGGTTCAGCAAAAAAGTCGATACGATCGTTATATTGAGCTCCATCTTTTTTATCAAGATATAAATAGTGAATTTCCGGTTCAGACACGTTGGATTTCATCAAAAACTCAGAATCCCCATCTATAAATACAGAGTCTATATTAACAAGCATAGTATCTTCAACTCTTTGTAAATACAAAGTCCCTTTTTTTAAGCCTTTAATATTACCGCTAATGGTAACGTTCCCTTCCTTTTTAGGAGAAGAACAATTGGCCAAGAACATAGTTACTAATAGTATAATTGTAAAATTTCTCATGTATGATTTGTAAGTTTTGAAAATGGGATACAAATATGCTATAAATTAGAATGAAATACTAACTTCCAGAAGCGATTTGCATCAAAATAGTACATAAAATAGCGCCGTATGTACCGACCACATATCCTAACACTGCCAATAGTACTCCAACAGTTGCTAGAGAAGGGTGAAAAGCTGCAGCTACTACAGGTGCAGATGCTGCGCCACCAACATTGGCCTGGCTACCAACGGCAAGAAAAAAGTAAGGTGCTTTTATAATTTTGGCAACACCAATCAATAATAGTGCATGTATCGTCATCCAGACTAGTCCTATGGCAATTAGCCCAGGATTTTCGAAAACCATACCTAGATCCATTTTCATACCAATAGTAGCTACCAGGATGTAAATAAAAATACTTCCAATTTTACTTGCACCAGCACCCTCATATTGCTTTACTTTGGTGTAGGACAATACAATACCAATAGCCGTTGCAATAGTGATCATCCAGAAAAATTTAGAAGTAAATGAGGATAGGGCAGAGCTCTTATCATTAAATATTTCAAAATTATTTGACAGTAATCTTGAAATACCCCCGGCTCCCCAATGTGCTATTCCAACAGCCACAAAAGCAATAGAAAGCATGATAATATAATCTGTTAGTGATGGATTTCGCGTAATACTTTCTGCATATTCTGATACTTTTTTCTTTAGAGATTCGATAGCGCTATTGTCAGCTTTTAACCAAGCATCAATTTTATTACTTTTCCCTATGCCAATAAGCAGAATAGCCATCCATAAGTTGGCAACTACTATATCTACCAGTACCATTCCGCCGTATTTATCTGGATTATATTGATAAATTTCGAGCATCGCCGCTTGATTGGCACCTCCACCAATCCAACTTCCTGCAAGGGTAGATAGTCCTCTCCATACAGCATCAAATCCTACACCACCTACTGTTTCTGGAGAAACAATAGAAATTAGTAAAATGGCAATAGGCCCACCAAAAACGATTCCTAATGTCCCTGTAATAAACATGATCAGTGCTTTAGGACCAAGATTAAAAATACCTTTTAGATCGATACTTAAAGTCATTAATACCAATGATGCAGGTAAAAGATATCTACTGGCAATGTAATAGACGTTAGATGATTTTTCAATCAATTCTCCATCAGCATTTAGTTCTTTCCATTCGGGAGAAATAATACCTAAAGAATTAAATATGGCTGGTAAGAGATAACAAAGTAATAGGGCTGGTACAAATTTGTAGAAAGATTTCCAAAAGCCTTTATTAATTGAAGCCGTATAAAATACTAAACCTAAACAGAGCATTAAAATACCAAAAACTATCGTGTCATCTGTAAAAAAAGGAACGTTTTCCATTCTAGCGCGTTGATTTTAAAATGAGCATTGCAAAATACATTATTTTAAAAAAGACTTGACAGGAAGACATAGAAAGTTTTAATCATTTATCCATTTTTTGAACAATTTTGTTGGCCGTTCTTGAGATTCAGGGTTTTGTTCCAAAATTATTTTTTGTACTGTGGGTTGTATTACTTTTGAGTTTAAAGTAATCTCCTTGCCTTCTCGTTTAATGTGAAAGGTAATTTCATCACCAACTTTCCATTCATTAGAGTCTCCAAATAAATCATAAATGTTTTTAATATTGTATGCTTTTTTATTAATACTGAGCAATACGTCTCCTCTTTGTATACCAATTTTTTTCAGAAAACTGTTAAAAGGAATGTCTGTAGCAAAAACTACCTCATTCGAGGTTTCTGATCCTTTTACGAAAGGCTGTTGTTCATGAATAAAATACGAGGAAGTAACATCTTTAGTTCCAAAAGTTACTCCGACTTTGTTGAGAAAATAGCTATAATCGATAGGTTGATTATCAATAACATGCTTCTCTAGAAATGTGCTAACTTCGGGATAAGAAACTTCTTCAATAATATTAATTAAGTTTTTATCTTTAAAGGGAGTGTCCCGACCAAATCTTAATGATAAATTTTTAATAAGATCAAGTGCTCCATAAATCCCATCGCTTTTTTCTCGCATAATAATATCTATACACATAGAAATTAGTGCTCCTTTCTCATAAACATTACGATAGTTTTGACGATAAGGTGATATCAAAATATTCTTGCTCATAGTAGCAAAAGACATAGAGTTGTCGAAATTTTTGGAGGCTACTATCTTTTCTAAAATTCGTTCTAGAAACTCCTCTTTTGTGATCAATCCTTGAGTAATTTGGAACAACAATGAAAAATACTCGGGACTTCCTTCATAAAGCCAAAGATGTTGTGACATTTTTGGACTATTATAATCAAAATCATGAATTTCTTCAGAGTGAATGTTGATGGGCGTAATGATATGAAAAAACTCATGTGAAACTACATCTGTAAGCGCATCATTAAGTTTTTGAACCGAAAGTGATTCGGGCAATACTGCTACTGTAGAAGAACTGTGCTCTAATGCTCCAAAACCTTTTGCATCATTTGGTTTTGTAGTCGAAAGATACAGTAGAATACTATATTTTTTAGTTGTCTCTATATTATCACCAATAAAATTACTTTGCGCTCTGATCATACGCTCCATTTGTGGCTTTAGGCGCTCTGCGGTATGTACATTATTTGGGGAGTAGACGCTAAATAAAACTTCTAAATCATTAACCGTAAAGGTTACATGATTTGAATTAGAATACATTATCGGTGAATCTACAATATCGGCATATCTTTGATACGCAAAATAATCAACATCATAATTTGGATTGTTAACAGGCTTTTCAGGTATTATTTCTTCGTTAGAAGACGCTGCTTCCAATGTCTTTGGATGTTTTATAAAAAGCTTATATTTAATTTCCTTTAGCTTATCGAAATAGCCTACGAAGCCATAAAGATTTAAAACGAAATTTTTGTTTTTTGAAATATTTGTACCTGTTGGAGAGAATATCTCATGTGTATCTTCGACATCAAAGGTGTCGTTCACCAAATAGCTTATTTTGTGAAGTTCTTTTGCGTTGTTTATTTTCCAACGATTATCTCCGTGTTTTTGAGTATATAATTGATTACCATCTTTATCAAAAGCCTTAAAATCTTCAATGAACTTTCCGTAGTTATTATTTTGATAGGTGCCAGGAACAATTTTTGGGATGTAATAGCTAATGGTATCGGTATCAAAAGTATTCACTTGTATGTCCACTTTGACTTTGTCATCGACAACATTAACCAAATCTATTGATGCTATGATCGAAGAAATATTGTCAGCAACTGCAAATTGTGAAGTTTTGCAACCTGCCATTACATTAAATAATGATATAGCAAATGCAAAGTTGGTAATCGTTTTTAATATTTTTAGCACAATTATTTAATGTTATTTTTGATATACATTGCAACTCCATTTTCTTTTCCTGACAAAGTCACTACATTTGCCACTTCTTTGGTTTCTGATTTTGCATTTGCCACTGCTACCCCCATACCTACAGCTTTTATCATCTCAATATCGTTATAATTATCCCCGAAAGCTAATGCTTCCGAAATAGGAATGTCAAAATGTATATTCAGTAAAATTTTTATGGCTGTTAGTTTTGAAATACTTTTGTGCGCAATCTCTATATACGTGGGTTTAGAACGATACAAGTGCAGCTCCTCTCCAAAGGTATCTACCAGAAATTTATAAGTGTTATCAATATATCCTTCTTCTCCCATACACATAATTTTATGAGCTCCCTTATTTTGTTTTTTCCATTCGTTAAGGACATATTGCGTTGATTTTACGACAGGATTTACTTTGGTATTTTGAGCTTCTCTGTTAGCCCAAAAATCCATTTCAGGCACATACCAGTCATCATTGTGATATAAGCTTAGGTGTACCTTCTGATTCCTGTTGAAGTCATTAAGCGCTTCCAGAATATCTAAAGATATAAAAGTAGAATGAATAGGTTTTTTATTAACGAGAATGAGTCCACCATTATAACATATTAGCGGCTGATTTGTAATTTGTAATTCTTCTTGCAAATGTGTCATCGCGCTTGGCATTCTAGAAGATATTAGTATTACCGGGATCGTATCTTTTATTCTTTTTATCTCAGAAATGGTAAAGTCTGAAAGCTCTCTTTGAGAGTTTAATAGGGTTCCATCAATATCGGAAAAAACAATGCGATGTGGCATTCTAAGATTTAGGATTTGGGTTCATCTATATTTAGAATATCTAACTACTGATTTACAAAGTTAGCAATACTCGAGAGAACTTCTGGCATTATTTTTCGCCATGACTCATTGTATGACTTTTGATTTTCTAGTCGCCCTCCTTTTATTTCTCTTAAGATATGGTTCATATTATTAATTATCATCAATTCTGCTTGTGGGGCAGATTCTTTTAGTTTTTCTGCTTGTGCTACTTCTACCTGGATATCTTTGTCTCCATGCAATATTAGAATAGGCATTTCTAACTTAGAAATCTCTTGGGAAGGATCATACTTTACCCATGATTTCATAAAAGGTTGCAAATCATACCTAAAAATAGATTCTAATGCGGGTTCATAGCCTGTAGCTCTTCCATTTTCCCTTAATTGTTTAAAGGCAATTGAAGCACTTTTATCGAGACCTGGTGCTTGTTTCGAAATTTGCTCTACTATGACCTGATCAATAGATTTCCCGTTTCCTGCTATTGATATAAATCCATCTGCATTATTTTTTGCGGCTAGCATACCTATCAAAGAACCTTGCCCATGACCCAAAATTATAATTTTGGTATAATTTTTATTTTTTTTGAAATAGCTTATAACTGATTTCGCATCTTCAATAAAATGATCAATAGAAATTTCATGTTCCCTGATTCCTAATCCATCCATTTTAAATAATCTCTTATCGTAGCTGTAAGATGCTATTCCCTTTTTGGCTAGCTCATAAGATAATTTTTTGAAGGTATCGTTTTTAGACATTCGATCGTTACCGTCTCTATTAATTGCTCCTGCATCCATGACAAAAATAAGAAGTGATACTTCTTGATCGGAATACGGTGTGACTAAAGATCCTTCGATGTACTTATTGACCTTAACTATGGCAGAATTAAATTCTTTCTCCTGACCAAAACAGAAGGTGGACATTACAATGAAAAATAAAGAAAGTTTAAACTTCATAATGGGGTAAATTATTTTAAGATACTTACCTAACGGTAAAAAATACATCATGTTTTGATTTTCTAAAATTACAGTGGTTTTTGTAAATCCGGATTACGTTCTAAAAAAGCTTCTTTTGATTTTTCATCATCAAATATATTTTTCTTGCATTTTTTAACCAATCACTAACATACCCTTTTTTATCTTTGCTGCAAAATAAATGGTACTGAAACAAACACTAATAATTTTAAACCTAATTTGAAAAAAGGCAATGTTTAAAATTTTTTAACAAGTGAGCGAAGCGGTTACATTCGCTCTTAAGTATTTGGTTCATTTAATTTCAATTAATTAAAATGTTTAAACGAATGAATATCCGAAATATAATAGTCCTTGCAATTACATTCATGTCTATAACAGCTTATGCTTCAAGTTATGATTGGGGAAAAACGGGACATAGAGCTACCGGTGAGATTGCAGAGGCACACCTAACCAACAAAGCTAAGAGAAATATAGCTACATTACTTAACGGTCAAAGCTTAGCCATGGTCTCAACTTTTGCTGATGAAATTAAAAGCGACGAAAAATACAAAAGTTATAGTCCCTGGCATTATGTGAACTTTTCTTTTGAAAAGAAATATGAAGAAGAGACTCCCAGTGAATATGGAGATCTGGTTCAAGGAATCAATAAGTGTATTGAAGTTCTTAAGGATGAAAAATCATCAATAGAAGACAAACAGTTTTACCTTAAGATGTTGGTTCATTTTATTGGAGATCTTCACCAACCCTTGCATATAGGAAGAGGAGAAGATAAAGGTGGTAATGATATTCAGGTGCAGTGGTTTAGAGAAGGCTCTAACCTGCATCGGGTTTGGGATAGTGATATGATAGATTATTACGGAATGAGTTATACCGAGTTATCTTTAAACAGAACACAATTATCAAAGATTCGAATCAAAGAAATCGAAAAAGGAAGTCTTTTGGATTGGGTGCACGAGTCTCAGGCCCTGGCAAAGAAAGTATATGACTCTGCCAGCATTGGGGAGAAATTGCGATACAAGTATATGTATTATAACTTTCCGATCGTGCGCTCACAATTGCAAAAAGGAGGCATACGGTTGGCCAAAGTTTTAAATGATATTTTTGGTTAAAAGATTAATTGAGGGCCAATTCTTTTCTATATTGCTTGGGTGACATAAAAAAATGCTTTTTAAATGTTTTGGTAAGATGACTTTCATCCGTATATCCTAGCTGATAGGCAATTTCGGCAATAGTAAATTCAGTATGTTGCAACCGGTATTCTACCAGTTTCATTTTGTATTTGGTTACATATTGGTGAATAGATTCACCGGTTTTTCTTTTAAAATAGGTACTAATAGAACTTTGTGACATATTAAACTTATTGGCCAAAAAATTTATTTTAGTCAGGTCATTGTCGTACACATTTTGTCGTATATGACCTAGAATCTGATCTATTTTAGAATGCCCTACTAAAATTTCACTCTGATTAGATTTATATTTTTCAGAGATATTACGCATTATAATACTCAGGATGGTACTTATGGCATTTGAGATAATTTCCTGATAGTATATTTTTTCGTTTTTAAATTCGTCAAGAACTACATTGTGAATATCCCAAATGATATTCCTATCCTCTTCATGAGAAATCACATCTCCTGGTATAATATTAGGATGGTGCAATAGTTGTTCGATACGCTGTAACCAATATTTCCTATCGGGTAAGTTTACTTTACTAGAAAATAATAATTCTGTAAACTTAAAATAAGTGAATTTAGAATGCTTTTCAATTTCGAAGTGATGAGTGTCTTCAGGTGCGAGCAGAAAAATATCATTTTCACTATAAGGAAATCGAACACCATTGATGGTATGATGACCGTTTCCTCTTTCGACGAAAATAATTTCAAAGTAATTATGATTATGTGGTTCTGCTTCCCATTCATCAACAGAATATTGATGTACCACAAAGGTTTCATGCAAAGTATAGCGGTTCATAAGCAATTTTTAACACTTAAAGTTACAAAAATTAAATCAATAATTTAACAAATGTTTTACACAAGTGTATTCTTGAAAAATTGTTTGATTGTTTTGATATTTAAGTAGTTATGGTTTTTCCGTACAAGTTATATGTTGAATTATACAAGTAAGTAATTTTGATCCTGGTTTAAATTTGTATTGCAAAAATTGGTTTAGATTCTTCACATGAAATTTAAAATATATCTATATCAAATCATACGAGTATTCTTTGGAATATTCTTGGTATTAACCAGTATGTATCATGTAATTAAATATTCTGATTTTTTAGATAGACTAAATGTTTATTTTGATGCAGTATCAGTATTTGATACTAACATTATTGAAGCTCTGGCACCACTTGTTCCTTTCGAGAAATTTACGATAGGATGTTTTCTGGCATTAGATATTTCTAGACGAAATATTTTAAAAGCGGCCATCATATTATTTGGCTTTTTTACTTTATTTTTAATAGATGCTTCACAATGGTATTGTGCAGGTATACACTTTGGATTTTTTATGATTTCGATGATATTATTGCAAATGGATAACCACAGTTATAATTCGACTAAATTCTCAAAGGATTCTTATCAGATCGTATAATTTAAATACTAAAGTTATGTTACCAATAAACAAATAATTTCTGTAATTCATTTTTTTCACCAGGAAACAAGGCTGTCAGAAATGGATTGCATAAAGTCACTACCTAACTTTTTGATTTGGAAGTAATTTGTTTGACAGCAATTTAAATTTGATATATTCTTTTTACTTCTTAGCACAACGACTTTTTAGACCTTAACTTTACCGAATCACTCTAAATGTAAGATTGATTCTTGGATCGGTAATTTTTTTAGTTTTAGGAATTTGATGTAACCAACATTCTTGTGTTTTTCCTTGCATTATAAGAAGACTACCATGCTGCAACAAGATTTTCTGTTTTAGATCTTTATTGATTTTATGTTTAAAATGAAACCAGCGTTCTTCGCCAAAACTTACAGAAGCAATAACAGGATTTTCACCTAGTTCTTTTTCATTATCGGCGTGCCAGCCATTACTGTCTTGTCCATCTCGATATAAATTAAGCAAGCAGGAAGTGAAATTTACATTACATTCCTCTTCAATTTTTTTCTTTATAAATAACAGATTTTTTGTAAAAGGATCGGGATGCATAGTAATGTTTGAGTAACTGTAGGGATTATTATTATTTCCATACAAGGCTGTGAGACGGGGTTGTGGATATGTTTTTCCGAAGACGGTAATATTGTCCTGGCGCCATGCTATAGTTTTCTGTAAGATTTCAAAAAGTTCATCTGACTTAGCTCTACTAAAAAAACTAGGAAAATATACCACATCGGCATCGTCCATATCCAGAGTGATAGGCTTATTTTGTGAATCAAATAAATCTAAATTCATTTCAAAAAAATGTTGGTAAAGTTAAATATATTGATAAACCCAATAGATAATTCCAAATTGCAAAAGTAGTCTAAAGACAAGAATTGATTTTGGAAAATTAAGACTAGCCTTTTTGTTTATGAGCATATGTATGTGCACTGGAAAAAACAGAACTAGCATTATGACCATTCCCCAGAGTGAGATGGTTCGGGTAGCTACAAAGAGTACTCCCACACCAGCAACTATTTCGGTGATGCCACTCGTGTATACAAGAAATCTATGATAAGGAATATACAATGGCATTATACGCATAAATGCCTTTGGGCGAATCAAATGAAAAATACCGGCTACAATAAAAACAAAGGATAAAATGTATAGGTGCCAACTCATTAAACTCCGGTAGTTTTTTGTTCACCAGCTTCGCTAAGAGCAAAATCTTTACTTCGATTCATTTTTTTTATGAAACTAACTTTTCTAAAACGTAACGCAGTCCAATCTTCATCAATAGAAACTTGTCTTACTGGTTCTAAATTATAATCACCAAGAACACCCCAGCCATGATCTCTGGTAATTTCTGTAGTATATTTCTTAGAGCTCTTTTTAGGATAGGCAAACCACAAAATTGCATCTCCAACCAATTTTGGATATACGGTTTCAATACGATTTTCAATTTGTTTTTTTTCCATGACAAAAACAATGGCAAAATCAACCTCTGATACCTGAATCAAAGATTCTTTTACAATTACATCTTTAAGGTATTCCAATTCTTTGCAAAACCCATCAGGCTCATTAAGTATTAGAACTTCATCTAAGGTAGGGGGAAGTTGTAATTTTTTGAAAAGCGGAGTCATGAGAATTATTTATTATGATTTTGCGCTTCTTAAAGATACAAAAAAATCGAGATAATAATAAGTTCCATTTAGCTAATATTATTCTGAAATTATAAATAAAGAATACGTAACAAAAAAATAATATGCTATAAGTATTCTTTGTGAATAAGATTTTTTAGTGAAAAATTATTAACATTTTGGTCTAAAAAATAAAAATATAATAAACTGAATACAATAAGCCGGCCTTTTTTAGAGTTTGAAGAGTTCAACTTAAATATATTAATTATGAAAACATCTTTTAAAAGCACTGTGCTTAGTGCTTTGGCATTGGCAACATGTGTAATGTTCATGTCGTGCGAGAATGAACCGTCAGACACTTCATTAGAACAAATCAACGAACAATCCTATTTGGACGGTTTTACTCAAGAAATTGCTTTTCCTGAGACATCAGGAAAACTTGTCACTGTTAATCTCTATGGTCGATCTGTGGAGGTAGAAGAAATTGATGGTAAATATGTTTTTGAAGGCGATATGATTTTCACAAAAGAAGATTTAGCTTCAGTAACAGGTAAGAGTACCGGGCGTACCACCAGACGTTGGCCTAATAATACAGTGTATTATGATATACAGAGTAGTTTACCAAACCAAAGGAGGGTAACAGATGCCATCGCTCACTGGGAGGCCAATACTGATCTTACATTTGTCAGAAGAACAAATCAGTCTGCTTATATTTATTTTAGGTCTGGTAGCGGATGTTCGTCTTCTGTTGGTAGAACGGGAGGACGACAAAACATTAATCTTGCTAATGGTTGTTCTACGGGAAATACTATTCATGAGATTGGTCATGCTGTGGGATTGTGGCATGAGCAAAGCAGAAAAGACAGAGATCAGTATATTACCATCAATTTCCAAAATATACAATCCGGAAGGGAATTTAACTTTCAGACTTATGTACAGCAAGGATATGATGGTGATGAATATACTGGTTCTTTAGATTTTGGTTCGATTATGTTATACGGTTCGTATGCTTTTTCTGCCAACGGACAACCAACAATCGTGCGAAAAAATGGTTCTACATATAACGCGCAAAGAAATGGATTATCGTCTGGCGATATTGCGGGTATTGGTATTATGTACCCCGGTAATGGTGGTGGAGACATTTGTAATGGTATAGCGCCATGGTCAAGTTCTCAAACATATCAAGCTGGTGATTTGGTGACTTATCAAGGAAACCTATGGCGCAAATTAGCAAGTGGATGGGAATTGGTTGGACCTTGCGGATCTTCTAGAAGTTCTGGAAAATCTACGGCAGATCTAAATGATATTGCCAAAAGTTAATCTCTTCAGAAATTAGTTTAAGAAATAGTAAAGAGGTCCAATAAACATTCTATATTGTCATTTAGAGCGGAGTCGAGAAACAATACTATTTGGTTTTCAATACATTTTGACTCCGTTCAACGTGACATAGCGTCTTTACATTAACCGTATTAAAGGGTTATTTCCTTTGCATTATCAGGCGTTTCAAAAATTGTTCCTTCTTCTTCTAAAAAGGTAATATCGGTAATAGTTGCTTCTCCAAGCTTATCAGTTAACCCTTTCTCTTCAGTCCATCCAAAGAACTCCCAGTGAGTAGCAAAGGGAATTCCGTCTACGATCTTGAAATCTTTATAGTAAATGGCGTGTGGATCAGCTTCAGCTTTTGAAGTATTTCCTTCACTTCCGTACGTTACAATGTAGGCAGCAGCTTTTAAGGTATTTTCCTGTAGATCTGTATAAATAATATACCAGTCATCGGGAGCATCACCAGTTCCTGCCTCAAAAGTAAGCTTTGCAGTTTGGTGATCCATACCGTCAAGTGATTTGTTGTTTCCCAGTTCCCATTGCGTTCCCGGGTCACTTAACTTATACGGCATGCCAAAAAAATAAGTCCAGGTGAACATATCAAAACGAGCTCCTTTTTCATTGGCATCTTTAGGACATAAAAATGCTTTTTCACCCGTATAAATTAACTTAGAACCATCTTTTTTATCTATTCTAATTTTAGTAGAATTCGTTAGCATTGTGATTTTACTATCGAGACGTTGTTTTCCACCAAAACTCAAATTAATTCTAAAGCTAATTGCCTTATGCTTTAAGAATTCTTCTTTTTTATGAGCTTTTTCAATACTTGCGATATAGAGATCAACTATTGACAAAGCACCATCTCCTATACCGCCATCGGGCTCAACGGGCATCACTTCATTATTATTTTCTATATCTGAAGAGTTTTCTTTTTTGGTTTGATTACAACCCATAAAAATTATTGTGAGTAATAAAATCCAGCAATGTTTCATTGTACAAAGTTTAGTTCATGTTATTAGTGTTAAAATTAGTGAAACCTAACGCTGAAACATATTATTTATGAAAACTGTAACAAATCGGCGCAATTACTACCTGTACAAAATCAGACAGTATTACATTTTACTTAACTAAAATAATTGATGAGAAGATTAGAATGTTTTGTTAATTCCTTTCAACAGTGTAACAAAAAGGTATGTCTGGTTACTTACATTACAAGCACATTTAATCTTAACAAATCATAACTAATATTATGAAAACAAAATTTTTACCGATATGGAGCACTTTAATTATGCTCCTTTTTATGTCATTTAATCAATCATACGGTCAGGAGGTTACCGGAACTTGGAAAGGAAAAGTTTCAGTTCAAGGCACCGAAATTCCTTTAGTTTTTCATATTGAAAAAACAGGAGGGGTATTGGCTGCGACTATGGATAGTCCTTCTCAGGGGGCTACAGGACTTCCTTTGGATACTGTAATTTTAGAAAACAATCAATTAACATTAGAGTTTAAGCAAGCTGGAATCAAATATACGGCCGCATTAGAAGAAAAAAAGCTTAATGGCACTTTTTATCAAGGAGAAATGGAATTACCATTACAAATGGAAAAATCTGAAAAAACAATACCTGGTAACCCAGAGTTGGTTACTTCTGAAGAAGAGTTAGTGAAATTATCAAATTTGGATAAAGGAGACTATAAATATTCAGTAGAGGATTATTTTGCAAGACCAAAAGCAAGAACGTTTCGGTTTTCCCCCAACGGAAAGTTTATGTCATATCGAGAAAAAGATGAAAACAAAAAAAACCATATCTACGTAAAAGAAATTGCAACAGATAAGGTGACTCGTGTTATTGAAGAGAAAGAAGAACTTATACGTGGTTACGGATGGGCGAATAACAATCGGTTAGTATATGTAATGGATAAAGGAGGAAATGAAGACTATCATTTGTTTGCGGTTAATATAGACGGGACAGAGCGAAAAGAATTAACCCCTTTTGAGGGTGTTCAGGTCAACATCTTAGAAAGTTTAAAAGAAGATGAGGATCACATAATCATATCCATGAATAAAAATAATAAACAAATTTTCGAACCATATAAAATCAACATTGTAACCGGAGAAATCAAACAATTATTTAAGAATGAAGATGTTCAAAATCCAATAGCAGGATATACTTTTGATAAGGATGGGAATTTGAGAGGATATGGTAAAATAAGAGATGGGGTCAATATCGATTTTTATTATGCGAAAGAAGATGGAAATTATCAGATTATTAAGAAGCTTAACTGGAAAGATACATTTTCTATATTAAATTTTGATTATTCGACAGAAAACCCTCATGATGCTTATGTAGTATCTAATTTGGAGTCTGATAAGTCTCAGATTTACTTATATGATTTAAAGGCAGATAAAGTCATAAAAAAATTGTTTTCTAATGATAAATATGATGTCTCTAATCTTTCAGTTTCTAGAAAAAGGGGATATGAATTGGACTATTGGTCCTATGAAGGCGAAAAAAATGTTATTGTACCTGTAAGCGATTATTATAAAAAGCTACATACAAAAATTGTAGCCAAATTTCCTGATCACCAATATTCAATTGCCGATAAAACAGATGAAGAAGATAAATATTTGATCTTTTTACAAAGCGATAAATTATATGGAGTTTACTATTCTTACGATGTCAAGTCAGATGAGTTTAAACTTTTATATAATCTAATGCCACAACTGAAGGAAAATGATATGGCAGAAATGCGTGCCATTACTTTTAAAAGCCGTGACGGTCTTACAATTCATGGATATATCACGTTGCCAAAAGAGGCACTGAGTGGAAAAAAAGTACCTTTGATTGTAAATCCGCACGGGGGGCCACAAGGAATTCGTGACTCATGGGGATTCAATCCAGAAGCTCAATTATTTGCTAGTAGAGGATATGCAACACTACAGGTTAATTTTAGAATATCAGGGGGATACGGAAGAGAGTTTCTTGAATCAGGATTTAAACAAATAGGAAGAAAAGCAATGGATGATGTAGAAGATGGATTGCAATACGTAATCGATCAGGGGTGGGTAGATAAAGATAGGGTTGCTATTTATGGGGGAAGTCACGGTGGATATGCCGTTTTGAGAGGCTTAACTAAAACGCCTGATCTATATGCTTGTGGAGTAGATTATGTTGGGGTCTCGAACATCTTTACCTTTATGAAAACAATTCCTCCTTATTGGAAACCATATCTTAAAATCATTAAAGAAATTTGGTATGATGAGGATATTGCAGAGGAGAAAGAAATAATGAAAGAAGTGTCACCGGTATATCAGATAGATAAGATCAAAAAACCATTATTTGTAGTGCAGGGCGCGAATGATCCAAGAGTAAATATCGACGAATCAGATCAGATCGTAAAGGCTTTACGTGAAAAAGGATTCGATGTGCCGTATATGGTACGATATGATGAGGGTCATGGTTTTGGTAAAGAAGAAAACTCAGTAGCTATGTACAAGGCAATGATGGGATTCTACGCTAAACATTTAGCACAAAAGGAAGATAATAAACCTGTCAAAGGATAATCTAATAAAACCTCTTAAGGCTCAAGTCTCAGGAGGTTTTTTTTATGATCTTTCTTCATAATTTCTTAGTTCATCACCAGATAGTTTTCTAAATAACCTTAAATATTTTAAAATTCTACAGTTTTTTCTTTTAGAACTTTTCCATAATTATTTTCCTTAAGTAATTCGATCATGTCCCGATGATATTCGATATAGGTAACTATTTGTTCTGCATATTGATATTGTCCTCTGATTCACAAACTTCTGTAGTAGTTTAACTGTTCTTGATAATTGATGGTGATTAGCTTCCAAGTTGTAGTGCCTTTTTTGAAGAATAGTGTAACTTTTTTGGATAGAATGAAGAATGTATAATTTTTAAGGTCTTTAAAAGAAGTTTTTTTTCTTGACGGGATATAGAGTTAATGTTTCGTTTATAAACTTTGTCTAGGGGTGTAAAAACGTCTTGATTAAATGTAAAAATGCCATCTTTATCAATGTTACTTGATACTATAATTTTAGAATGATTTCCTCTGGCTTTTTGTTAATGTCTACTGTGTTAAAATAGATTTTCTATTGCCAAACTTCGGGATTATCCATATTTATGTATCCAGAAACTGAATTTTGACCATACATATATACTTAAATAAGTCAAAATTATTAGTGCAAAGTTTCTAATCCTCGTCTTCATTACAACGAATATTTATTACGAAAATTAAATTCTTAAGGTTTAAATCAAAAATTGTCGTAAAAAAACCGCTAAGAATAATATTCTAGCGGTTTTATATAATTTGGATTATTTAACTACTACTTTATCATATCAAAACTACGTTTAATAAAAGCAGTTAATTCTTCTCCCTTCAATAGATTCTGAGAAAGCCTTGCCAAATCCAAAGATTGTTTGATCAAACGTTCCTTTTTCTTATCGGTTTTGGTATTTGCAATTTGACCAATTAACTCATGATTGGTGTTAACAATAAGATTATACATTTCTGGCATATTACCCATACCAAACATTCCACCGCCGCCACCAGTTTGTTGCATCTCTTTCATACGACGCATAAATTCTGGTTGTGTAATCATAAACGGTGACGCATTGCTATCCATTGCCTCTAATTGAACTGTATATTTTTCTGCTGGAATTACTTTCTCTAGGTCGGCCTTCAAGCTTTCTTTTTCTTCGTCTGATAATTTTGAGATCGTTTCCTCATCTTTTTTAATCAGATTATCCACATGATCGGCATCTACACGGGCAAAAGTGATTTTTTCTTTATTAGTTTCTAATTTTTGAATCAAATGTGAAACAATAGGAGAGTCTAATAGTAATACTTCGTATCCTTTGTCCTTTGCTGCGGTTATGTATGCGTGCTGCTCGTCTTTATTTGAAGCATAGAGGATCACTAACTTATCATCTTTATCGGTTTGATTGTCTTTGATTTTTTCCTGCAGCTCTTCAAAAGTTAAGAAGGTATTATCGACTGTGGGATAAAGCGCAAACTTGTCAGCTTTTTCAAAGAATTTTTCTTCAGAAAGCATTCCATATTCGATTACAATTTTAATATCGTTCCATTTTTGCTCAAAATCTTCTCTATTGTTTTTGAACATCGAGTTCAATTTATCCGCAACTTTACGAGTAATGTAACTTGCTATTTTCTTTACATTACCATCTGCCTGAAGGTATGATCTCGATACATTTAAAGGAATATCTGGCGAATCGATAACTCCACGTAACATAGTAAGGAATTCAGGTACAATTCCCTCGACGTTGTCGGTTACAAATACCTGGTTTTGATATAATTGAATTCTATCTTTTTGTAGATTCATATCCTGACCTAACTTTGGGAAATATAAGATCCCGGTAAGGTTAAATGGGTAGTCTACGTTAAGATGAATATTAAACAACGGCTCCTCAAATTGCATGGGATATAATTCTCTATAGAAACCTTTATAATCCTCGTCTTTTAAATCTGCTGGTTGTTTTGTCCAGGCAGGATTAGGATTATTAATTATATTATCTACTTCTTGAGTAGGAGCAGGATCATCTTCTTTTGCACCCTCTGGTTTTGGTAATGTTTCTGTTCTGGTTCCAAATTTTATAGGAACAGGCATAAACTTGTTATACTTTACCAGTAATTCTCTAATTCTACTTTCTTCAAGAAACTCTACATCATCCTCGCTTATATGAAGAATAATTTCTGTACCTCTTTCGGTTTTATCATGTGCTTCGAGACTGTATGTAGGCGAACCATCACAAGTCCAATGTGCAGCAGGCTCATCTTTATATGATTTGGTAATGATTTCTACTTTATCTGCGACCATAAAAGCAGAGTAAAAACCAAGACCAAAATGACCTATAATACCCGAGTCTTTTGCACTATCTTTATATTTTTCTAGAAATTCTTCTGCACCAGAGAAAGCAACTTCATTAATATATTTCTCTACTTCATCGGCAGTCATGCCGATTCCCTGATCTATGATATGAAGTTTTTTATTGTCTTTATCAATTTTAACTTCAATAAAAGGATTACCGTATTCAACCTTAGCTTCACCTATACTTGTTAAGTGTTTTAGTTTTAAGGTCGCATCTGTCGAATTCGATATCAACTCACGTAAGAATATCTCATGATCAGAATACAAGAATTTTTTAATTAAAGGAAAAATATTCTCTACAGATACATTAATACTTCCTGTTGTCATTGTTATTATGTTTTAATTTATGTTGTCTTTATTGTAGAAAAGGCTTTCAAAAAAAATACCATTACCAGCTATCTGACAAACTGGCATTGAAATATTTCTTTTTATGCCTTTATGTAAGTATTAATAGGCAATTACGTCTATAAATATAGTTCAAATATACTTTCAGTTTTTTTGAAACAACTTTAACAAATTTTTTTGTTTAACAATTTACATTAAAAGTTAAACAATTATTATCTTTACGGTAAATTTTACGAACATGGCTTCATCAAATAAAAAACAAACAACAGATCGTAAGGCTATTATATCAGGATTTATGACTTATGTGTTAGAACATGATGGTTATCCTAAGTCGGTATATAAGTTTTGTAAGGAGATTAAGATAAGCGAAGAAGATTTTTATAAATTTTTTGGAAGTTTAGAAAGCGTTCAAAAGAGTATTTGGAATACATTCTTTGAAACTACTATAAATGCCATACAAAAGAATAAAGAATACACAGACTTTAGTAGTAGAGAAAAAATGTTAACTCTATTTTACACGCTTTTCGAAATGATGACCTTAAATCGTAGTTATGTATTATTCGTGCTGAAACAAAATGATGTGCCCTTTAAAAATATGAGTCAATTAAAAGGATTACGCCTGCACATCAAAAATTTTGCCGCTGATCTTATTGAAGAAGATAATGACGAAAAGATGTTCAAGCTTACTAAAAATCCTGTTTCTGTCTTTTCTGAAGGGGCATGGTTGCAGTTCTTATTTTTACTAAACTTCTGGATAGGGGATGAGTCAGCTGGTTTTGAAAAAACAGATATAGCAATAGAAAAATCTGTGAATACAATTTTTGACCTGTTTGATAATACACCTTTAAATAATGTTCTCGATTTTGGAAAATTTTTGTGGAAGGAAAAAGTAATGTGGAATTAGTGCAAGGAATAAGTTGCATAGTGGACCTTTAAGATAGATAAATTAGATGAAAACAATAGATAAAATACCAACGACCAAATTAGGAAGAACTACAGAACTGGTAAAGACAGGTGTAAAGGTTGGGGGTAATTATCTGAAGTATTATAGTAAAAAAGCTGTTAATCCTAATATAACGAAAGACCAGTTAAACAAGGATAACGCGGCTGACATTTATGACGGATTAAAGAATTTGAAGGGAAGTGCTTTAAAAGTAGCTCAAATGCTTTCTATGGAGAAAAATATTCTACCAAATGCTTATGTAGAAAAATTTTCCCTTTCACAATTTAGTGTTCCTCCATTGTCGGCTCCATTGGTTAGAAAAACATTTAAAAAGTATCATGGAAAATATCCAGAGGATTTGTATGATACGTTTGCAACTCAGTCTGTTAATGCGGCGAGTATCGGTCAGGTACACAAAGCTGTTAAAGATGGGAAAAAACTTGCTGTGAAAATTCAATATCCTGGAGTTGCAAACAGTATAAGTTCTGACTTGGCGATGGTGAAGCCCATCGCCATCAGAATGTTTAATCTGAAAGGAAAAGACTCTGAGAAATATTTTCAGGAACTTGAGGGAAAACTCCTCGAAGAGACAGATTATGTGCTCGAAGTACAGCAAAGCAAAGAAATAACTGAAGCGTGTTCAAAGATTCCGAACTTGAAGTTTCCTAAATATTATGAGAATTTATCTAGTGAACGTATTATAACGATGGATTGGATGGATGGTGTGCACCTTAGTGAATATGCCAAACAAAATGAAGATCAGGATAAAGCCAATAAAATTGGTCAGGCGCTGTGGGATTTTTATATGTACCAGATGCATATATTAAAAGCGGTACATGCAGATCCACATCCTGGTAATTTTTTAGTAGATAAGGATGATAATCTTATAGCTATAGACTTTGGTTGTGTAAAAAAAGTGCCTTTAGAATTTTACACTCCTTATTTTGAATTAGCTAATAAGAACAATATAGATGACCCCTGTTTTTTTGCCCAAAAGATGTTTCAATTGGAAATACTCCGAGAAGATGATACCCCCGAAGAAAAAAGATTCTTCTCGGAGTTGTTCCATGAAATGTTAAGCCTTTTCACAAAGCCTTTTAATGAAACGGTTTTTGATTTTGCAAGCGAAGAATTTTGGGGTAAGATTACAGAATTAAGTGAAAAATATTCAAAGGATACCGAGCTGAGAAAAATGAATGGTAACAGAGGTAGTAAACATTTCTTGTATATCAACAGAACATTTTTTGGCTTATACAATTTGTTACACGATTTGAAAGCTACAGTTCGTGTAAACAATTTTGAAAAGTACCTTTAGTCAGTCACCCGACTGGCTTGGTTTGTTTATTTATTGGTTAGGTTGTTAGAAAGGTGCGCTGTGGTTGGCGCACCTTTCGCTTTTTAATAAGAGATTATATATATGTGCGAAAAATAGTAGGGATTATTGGTCGAACTCATTTCACTTTAGAGTTATTTTTTTGAGTTCATCTGATTTTCAATAATTTTATAGCGCAACAACAAGGGTTGTTTGAATGCAATGTTATTATTAACTTAAGTGCAAGCAAACCTCTGAAGTACTGTTAAAAATTCTAACACACCATTAACTACTATGCGTGCATACAATATAATTACAGTTTCTTTTACCAAGAGGTCAAGAATACATATATTGTGCGGCAGTTTTTAATTAAGCAAAAATTTACCACAATACTCAATATTTGACTATATGTATACTTCAAAAATATCTGGATTAGGATCTTATGTTCCTGAAAATGTTGTAACAAACGATGATCTTTCCAAAATAATGGATACCAATGACGCTTGGATTCAAGAACGCACTGGTATTAAAGAAAGACGTCACATAAAAAAAGGAGATGGCAATAGCACTTCTGTTATGGGCGTAAAAGCTGCAAAAATCGCTTTAGAAAGAGCTGGTCTAACGACTGATGACATTGATCTTATTATTTTTGCAACACTAAGTCCAGATATGTATTTTCCTGGAGGAGGGGTACGAGTACAACATATGATGAATATGAAAACAATTCCTGCCTTGGATGTTCGTAATCAATGTAGCGGATTTATTTATGCTTTATCGGTGGCAGATCAGTTTATCAAAACAGGAATGTATAAAAATGTTTTAGTTATAGGTAGTGAAAATCATAGTGGAGGTTTAGATATGACCACTCGTGGTAGAGGGGTGTCTGTGATTTTTGGCGATGGTGCAGGAGCAGCAGTAGTTACTAGAAGTGAAGAAGAAGATAGAGGTATTTTATCTACACATTTACACAGTGAAGGGGCACATGCCAAAGAATTATCCTTGGAAGGACCAAGCACAGAGCATTGGGTACCAGAGATTATTGAAGAAAATCCACAGGAAAATATACCGTATTATCCTTATATGAACGGACAGTTCGTATTTAAAAATGCTGTAGTCCGATTTTCTGAAGTTATAAATGAAGGTTTGCAAGCGAATCATCTTACCGCAGGAGATATCGATATGTTGATACCGCATCAGGCAAATCTTAGAATTTCTCAGTTTGTACAAAAACAGTTTAAGTTGTCAAATGATCAGGTTTATAATAATATACAAAAATACGGCAATACAACAGCAGCATCGATCCCTATTGCTCTTACCGAAGCCTGGGAAAAAGGAAAGATAAAAGAAGGAGATTTAGTCGTTCTTGCAGCTTTTGGTAGTGGTTTTACTTGGGGTAGTGCTATAATAAGATGGTAGATTTGTTATAGAACAATAATAAAAAACGAAAAATGCGAAGTTTTAAAGCTTCGCATTTTTTTGTGTAATAACTCGGTTATTATTTTTTAAAGGCTAATTCAAATAAATCATAACCACAACTTATATTATATTAAACGCCATAAATTGTAATGTGTTACAGAAATTGTTATTTTTTTACAATTATTTAACTTTAAGGGTTTGGCGCTTAATTAACGGTAAATTTAACTAAATCATTAAATTTTATTCATTATATTAACATTATTTTTATTAAAAATATAGTTAAAGTATACCTCCGCCTGATTTTTCATTATTATCTCTGCGTTTTCTTGATACTTTTCTATTTTTTCCACTTCCAAAGCGGTAAGAGAGTCCTAAATATACTGTCTGTGTTTCGCCCTGAAATCTTCCATTTTGTGGGAAAGGGCTGTCACTATCAAAGCGAAATCGCTGAGTGTTAAAAATGTCATTGAAGTTTATACTTGCAGTTCCTTTACCTTCTAAAAAATTATATCTTGCTCCGGTATTGATAAAATAAAATGGCTTCGTATTAAATTGCACTCCTTTTTGATCACCTCGATAAAATCCAAACACCTGAAAAGTTAAATTTTTTGTAGCTTTAAGACTATTATTCATTCTAAAACTATAAATAACTGCATCCACTTCTTTAGAGACACCTTCTATAATTCCTTTTTGTGTTTGTCCGTAAAGATCAAAACTGGTATTGAAACTCCACCATTTGGTAACTTTATAATTACTCGAAACTTCTACTCCGTATGCTGTATTATTATCAAAATTATCAAAGGTTAGTATTTGACCTTCTTCGACGTCTGGATTTTCAATTAAGGTTTGGTTAATCTCATCATTAATAAGTCTGTAAAACACACCACCTGTAACGGACCCTCCTTTTAATCGTCGTGTATAGTTTACTTCAATAGAGTTTGTAAATTGAGGATCCAGTGATGGATTACCTATAGAAATAATTCTAGGTGTACTCCATTCCCTTATAGGATTTACTTGGTTTAATCCTGGTCTATCAACTCTTCGACTGTAACTCAATTGATAAGTATTTTTTTCTCCTGGATTATAAGTTAGAAAAGCAGAGGGATATATGGTGAAGATATTATCTTCAAATATTTTTTCTCCATCAAATATAGCCTCTACTTGGTAGCTTTCTAATCTTGCTCCAATTTGATATGACCATTTCTCATAATTTTTTCCATAGGTAGCATACCAGGCATGAATATCCCGGTCATAGCTGTAAATCGAATTGGGAAATAAGGTAGATTCGTAATCATTATTCGTTCTTCTTATTCGGGCCTCATATCCTAATTCTAATTTGACTTTTTCCGATAAGGGATTTACATAATCAAGATTGATTGTTGTATTTTTTCTTTCATTGTCAATAAGGTCATTGTAATCGGTAAAAGAACCATCTCCTCCAATAAAATTGAAATCATCATCATTATTGCTATTAAAAACATTATAATCAATTTCCAATTCAATGTTGTGGCCTTCTGTTTTAAAATCATGTTTGTAATCAAAATTGTATGTAGAGCCTAAATTATCACTATCACTAACTAAGTCTTGGGTAAGGTCATTTTGATCATTATTTAGAAAATTTATATCAGTAGTTCCACTAGTCAAACCATCAAATAGATTTTGATTAGTATATACCGAAATAGTATTGCGATCATTAATAAAATAATCTACTCCTACTTTAAACAAATGAGATTTATTATTATCTAAAAATATAAAATCTGTGATGTAATTCTGATCTTCTCTTAAAACAAACCCCGCTTGTCTATTTTTAGTAATATTGGCTCCGTAATTACCGTAAAAATTCATTTTTCCAGTTCTGTAATTTAGGTCTATAGAATTATTGAAACGTGCATTTTCATCGTAGTTAACTCCTATATTAATGTTTCCATTAAATCCGATATTGCTGTTTTTATGTAATACAATATTGATGATCCCACTCATTCCTTCCGGAATATGTTTAGCAGAAGGATTAGTGATTAATTCAATTTTTTTAATTGATGTGGCAGGGATTTGTCTTAATAATTGGGTAGCACTTATATTAGTGGGTCTACCATCAACTAAAATACGAACATTTTCATTTCCCCTTAGCGCTATATTACCATCTTGATCTACATTGACTGATGGAATATTGTTCATAATTTCTACAGCAGTACCACCGGTGGTGGTAAGATCTTTTCCAACATTAATTACCTTGCGATCTATTTTTTGCTCTATTGTAGTTCTTTCAGCAACAATAGTTACATCATCCAAAGACTCAGCAGCTTCCTCTAAGGCTACTGTCCCCACATCTAAATCCTTATTTTTTCTTGATATTTCTATGGATTGGGAATACGTGGTGTATCCTATAAATTGTACTTTCAAAGTATAGTTTCCGTTGGGGATATCAGTAATTGAAAAGTCCCCATTTTCAGTAGTGATTCCCCCACTAACAATTTTGTTGGCTCCGTCATTAATAACAATTGTAGCGTAAGGTATAGGTTGGTTGAGAGTTTTGTCGATAACTTTACCTTTTACGCTTCCCAAGACGGTCTTGTTATTGGGTTGGGCGATTAAAAAAAGACACCATAATGAGAAAAAAAACAGGGCAATTGTTTTTTGAATACTTGTTTTCATCTGAACGTTTATTTGATTGAAGTTGTTATACACTGTACTTTGTATTGCATAATACATGTACAGCATGATTTTTAATAATCACGGTGATTAATCGTGTATATGGATAAGACGATCGTTACTAAATTCTGTTACAGAAAAAACTACTTTTAACAAATTACTTAAAATAAAAACCGCCCTTGGATAAAGGGCGGTTTTCTATAATAACCAAATCGTAACACTAACCATCAACTATGAATAAAATTTGATTATTATCAAGTAACTAAATAACTAAATTTATGAAAAATCATATCTTTATAAGTAAGACGTAGCACTTTGAATTGTGTTACAGACTTCCTTTGTTTTTAACATTTTGACTAGTTTTTTTAACTTTTGAACCCTTATTTTAGAGGTTTAGAAAAGATAATTCTCAAGATAATTATGAATAGAAAAACATTAGTGGTTGGAGCATCGTTAAAAACTAATCGATATTCTAATTTTGCGATTCGCAAGTTGATAGATCATGATCATGATGTGATTGCAATTGGACAAAAATCGGGAGAGGTAGCTGGTGTAAAAGTCATTACTGAACTACAGTATTTTAATGATATCGATACAGTTACTTTATATCTCAATCCCCTGCGACAAACTACGTATTATGAATACATTATTAATCTTAGTCCTCAAAGAGTGATTTTTAACCCTGGTACAGAAAACCGTGAGTTTTATCAATTATTAAGTAAGGCAAAAATTGAAGTTGAAGTGGCTTGCACTTTGGTTTTACTTTCTACGAATCAATATTAGTCCAAGAAATGTGAGTAATCCATTTAAAGGCAGTAGTTCGTAACCGATTTGGTACCCTCCAATGAATTCGACAGGAATTTTGGAGATTCCAATTATAATCAGAACAGAAGCTAAAGCTACCCTCCAAGTATACTTATCATATATTTTGTATTTGGTGAAAATCCCAAAGGCAAATAAGCCTAACAAAGGCCCATACGTATAGGTAGCTACAGTTAATAAATTACTTATTACATTTTCTGTGAGAACGTGCTTAAAAATTATGATTACAAATATCAATAAGATGCTCATCCCGATATGTGTATTTTTTCGAATTTTGATTTGATTTTCTTTAGGCCTTTTTTCAATGCCCAAGAAATCAACACAAAATGAAGTGGTAAGGGAAGTCAAAGCACTATCTGCACTACTATATGCCGCCGCAATTAATCCAAGAATGAATGATATAGCAAGTACGACTCCTAACCCTCCTTTTATAGCTATTTCTGGGAATAATAAATCTGTTTTTGTTTCGCCATCCATCAGCGGGATATTGATATTGAATTTGTTTGCATAAATAAATAATAAGGCCCCTAGTAAAAGGAAAACAAAGTTTACCACTACCAGAACGAGACTAAAAGAAACCATATTCTTCTGAGCTTCTTTTAAATTGCGGCAGGTTAGATTTTTTTGCATCATATCCTGGTCCAGGCCAGTCATACAAATAGCGATAAACATTCCTCCGATAAATGATTTAAAGAAATGATTTTTGGCTAAGAAACTATCAAAGAAAAAAATCTTATTATATGCTTTTAATTCATCAGAAGAAATAAATTCTGAAAGTGTCCATCCAATTTTATCATTTATATAGTAAATAGCCATTCCGACAGCTAATAGCATAAATAACGTTTGTAAAGTATCTGTCCATACAATGGTTTTGATTCCTCCTCTAAATGTATATATCCAAATAAGTAGTATAGAAAGTATAACGGTAATTTCAAAAGGCACATTCCATTCATCGAAGATATAATGTTGTAAAACGATGGCAACCAAATAAAGTCTAAAGGATGCTCCCAAAACTCTAGAGATAAAGAAGAAAAAAGCGCCTGTTTTATAACTTACAGTACCAAATCTTTGTTCGAGATATTGATAGATCGAAGTAACATTGAATTTATAATAGATAGGCATTAAGATATAGGCAATAACAAAATTTCCCACCAGATATCCCAGGACTACTTGCATATAGCTAAACTGTGATGCTTCTACCCAGCCTGGGACCGAAATAAATGTTACTCCGCTTAAAGAAGCGCCAATCATACCAAACGCCACGACGTACCAGGGAGATTGTCTATTGGCTTTAAAAAAGGTTTCATTTCCGGCATTTTTACCTGTGAAGTAGGAGATAAGTAAAAGAACTCCAAAATATGCTGCAATTAAAAGCAGAATATGTATAGGCTGCATAAATTCTGGTTAAAATGAATCGCCAAAATACGAATTAACTTGAAACCCCAAAATATAAACGTATAACTATTTGTTTCTCACATCACTTTCGATCATACCGTCTCGAAGACGAATAACACGATGGGCACGGGCGGCAACTTCTTCTTCGTGTGTAACAATAATTACGGTGTTGCCAGCTTTGTGAATTTCATCAAACAGATTCATGATTTCTATAGAGGTTTTAGAATCTAGGTTTCCGGTAGGCTCATCTGCCAGTATGATTGAAGGTTTATTTACTAATGCACGCCCAACAGCAACACGTTGTCTTTGCCCTCCAGAAAGTTGATTAGGTTTATGGTCCATACGATCTGCAAGTCCAACATCGGTTAATACTTCTTCTGCACGGGCAGTTCTGTCTTTTTTTGAAGTCCCGGCATAGACCATCGGCAATGCTACGTTATCTAGGGCAGTAGTTCTTGGTAATAAGTTAAACGTTTGAAAAACAAAACCAATTTCTTTATTCCTAATATCTGCCAATTCGTTATCGGTCATTTCACTTACATCATTTCCATTTAAAATGTATGTACCGGAAGTGGGAGTATCAAGACAGCCCAAGAGGTTCATCAATGTAGATTTACCAGATCCAGAAGGTCCCATAATAGCAACATATTCACCTCTAGGGATATCGAGATCGATTCCTTTAAGCACGTAAACAGTTTCCTGGCCTAATTGAAAGTTTCTAACGATCCCTCGGATCTCAATAACATTTTCCATATGTAACCTTTGCAAAGTGTTAAGATACAATTTTAGATTATATGACGCTTAAGATAAAAACTTGTTACAATCTAATTGTAAAATGTTCTTTGGCTTGCTCTTTTCTTACAAATACAAAACCTAAATAAAATGTGTCAATAGTTACCGATACTTTTGGGTGTTTTTTTATTTTTTCCCAGTTTAGCATATCAGTTTCTGAATTATATATGGAATCTACAAGGATTACACTATCATTATGAATCATTTTACATAATGGCTTAGTATTGAGATACTGGTGTAAAAGACTTTTAGTAAGATAAACAAAGTCATACACTTTATCAGGTTGTTTTGAATGATCAATCGAAACCAAATTATCCACAGACAGGATTTGTGATATGAGGTCTTTTGGGTCCTTCAAAACGAGTATATTTTTACACTCAAAATAAACCGGAATACGATTTAAAAGCTTACCAATCTTAAATTTTGTTCGAGTCTTTGTGCACAAAGATTTTATGGTGGAATAGGATTTTCGTTTCTCTTTATCGTAAAAGCACTTGGTCACCAAATTATAAACAAATGGCGAGTGTACACCATGTTGATTGGTAGATTTAAAAAGAAATTTTAAATATTGGTGAGCCTTAAAAAACATAGATTTTGATCAAATATATAAACTACTCTTCCATTAATTCAGATAGTTCTAGCCAGCGCATTTCATTTTCTTCAATTTGTTGAATAATCTTTTGAAGTTTTTTTGATTCTTCGTTTATTTTATTGGTATCAAGGTTACCTTCTTCAAACAAACCTTCTATCTCTTTTTTTTGAAGTTCTAGTTTCTTTAAATCTCGTTCGATTCGACTAAATTCTTTTTGTTCGTTATAAGACAACCCGGTTTTATTATCTTTTTTCCAGGTTTTCTTTGTTTTTATTTCAGTATCCTCTGATTTAGGAATTTCAGGAGTTTTACTGCTTTCGTATACTCTATAATCGGTGTAATTACCAGGGAAATCTTGAATAATACCATCACCTCTAAATACAAATAAATGATCCACAATTTTGTCCATAAAATAACGATCATGAGATACCACGAGTAAACATCCGGGAAAATCTAATAAGAAATTTTCCAGAACATTCAGAGTTACTATATCAAGGTCATTTGTAGGTTCATCAAGAATTAAAAAGTTAGGATTTTGTATGAGTACAGTACATAAATACAATCTTTTTCGTTCCCCGCCACTAAGTTTTTCTACAAAATCGTATTGTTTTTTACGATCAAACAAGAAGCGTTCTAGTAATTGTTGAGCAGAAATTTGTCTTCCTTTTTTTAACGGAATATAATCGCCAAATTCACGGATTACATCAATCACTTTTTGTCCTTCTTTAATAGAGATACCACTTTGCGTGTAATACCCAAATTTTATGGTTTCGCCGATCACAATTTTCCCATGATCTGGAGAGATATTACCGGTTATCATATTTAAAAAAGTAGACTTTCCTGTTCCATTTTTTCCAATGATTCCAATGCGTTCCCCTTTCTTAAAGACATATTCAAACTTGTCTAGCAGCGTAAGGTCTCCAAAGCTTTTAGATATTTTATGAAGCTCAAGGATTTTACTTCCCATACGTTCCATATTAATCTCAAGTTGCACCTGGTGATCATTACGGCGTTTATGAGCACGTTCTTTGATTTCAAAGAAGTCATCGATTCTTGATTTAGATTTGGTAGTTCGTGCCTTGGGCTGGCGTCGCATCCAATCTAGTTCCTTTTTGTAAAGTTGTTTTGCTTTATCTGTTGCAGTTTGTTCGTTGGATATCCTTGCTTCTTTATTATCAAGATAATAAGCGTAATTACCTTTATAGTTGTACAATTTTCCACCTTCTAATTCAACAATTTCGTTGCATACATTTTCAAGAAAATAACGATCATGAGTGACCATGAATAACGTAAAATTCTCTTTGGCAAAATATTCTTCGAGCCACTCTATCATTTCCAGATCAAGATGATTGGTGGGTTCGTCCAGATATAATAAATCAGGTTTACTTAATAAAATGTTGGCAAGTGCAAGTCGTTTCTTCTGACCACCTGATAAATCACTTACTTTTTTGCTTAGATCTTCTAATTTAAGTTTAAAAAGTATCTGTTTGTACTGCGTTTCAAAATCCCAGCCATTTATGGCGTCCATTTGCTCAAATGCATGTTGATATGCTTCTGAATCATCTGGGTTTTGCAGCGCTTTCTCATAATTATTGATGACCTGAAGGGTCTCATTGTCTGAAGCAAAAATGGTTTGCTCAATCGTAAGGGTTGGATCAAGATTAGGTTCTTGAGGCAGAAAAGCAACTTTTAGATTTTTACGGTATACTACTTGGCCCTCATCAGGTTCTTCATCACCGGCAATGATATCCAATAATGATGTTTTTCCAGTTCCATTTTTGGCAACAAAACCGATTTTTTGTCCTTCATTGATCCCAAAGGATATATTTTTGAAAAGAACTCGTTCTCCAAAAGCCTTTGCAACATTTTCTATAGATACGTAATTCACAGTCTCTTTTTATAAAGTTGCAAAGGTACAAGGTTTCTTCGCGACAAGGAAACAAAGTTTTTGAGTTTACATTTTTTGCTTACGCCGAGTCACCGAAAATAAGAAAATAAAGACAGCAAGAAAAATAGCAATTCTGGCAATATAATCTCCCATTCTTACATAGAAAGTAATTTTGTTATTTATTTTTAGAGTTCCTTTTAGAGTTCCTTGTTTTTCGTATTCCAATTGGTCAATAATGTTCCCTGTTTGATCTATAATAGCTGATATTCCTGTATTTGCACTTCGAGCAATACTTCTTCTGGTTTCTATGGCCCTAAGTTTTGCATAATGCAAATGTTGTTTGTGTCCTTGAGTGTTATCCCACCAGGCATCATTTGTAATTATAGCGAGAAAATCTGCTTTATTCCTCACATATCCGGTTGCAAACTCACCATATACGCTTTCATAACAAATCATGGTTCCTACGCCAATACTGTCTTTGGTGAAAAATACTTCCCGATCTTCTTGAGTCGTTTTTTTGGCAACTGTACCTCCTAGATCAATCATGACATCCCCCAGAATCGGTTTCAGAACACTTTGGTAAGGGAAATTCTCTATGCCAACTACTAACTTACTCTTATGATATAAATCGTAACTATTGTCGGGGCGAACAAAAAAAGCAGAATTGTAATCGTCATAAAATATATTTTCTTTATAAACATTTGTCTGGGGATGAATCCTTGAAGGATCATTAAAAATGTCGATTAGAGAAATGCCAGAAAGGAAGTGTGCATTTGAATAGCGTTGCAAAATGTTTTGAGCTGTTCTTTTGGCAATAGAGTTGGGAAAATTATTTAATCTATTATTATCTGCAAAAACAGTTTCTGGGGCGATAATGAAATCGGTACTTTCAGTAATCTTATTGGTGGTTAGTTTGGTAAGCAAGATTCCAATACGATCATCTGAAGTATTGTATTTTTCATGGTAAGGATTGATGTTAGGTTGTAAAATCAATACTTCAATATCTTTACCATCTTCTTCATATGTTTTTAATAGTATAATTGAAATTATAATAGGGATGAGGATAATAAGTCCACTATGCAAGGCGGCTTTATAAAGAATAGCTTTGTCTCTATGTTCTAAGAAAAGTAAAATGCTTTTAAAAATAGCGATATTGACAATCCATACCCAAAGTGTGCCACCAAAAGTACCTGTATATTCATACCATTGGATCCAAGAGGTAAAACTTGCAAATCCGTTACCCAGATTAAGCCATGGCCATGATACTTGCCATTGCAAATGAAAATATTCAAAACTTATCCAGAAACAAATCAAAAATAAAGTACTAATTGAAAATTTGATTCTTTTGGCAACGATGTGATATATTAGAAATACAACAGTCATTAATAGACTATTTACAAGTATTGCTACCGTCATCCCAATAGCTGTAGAGTGAAATATCCACCAAGTTGTGATCAAATTCCAAATAAAAAATGTTAAATAGGCAAGTCCGAAAACCTGAGTCTTACTGTATTTATTTTCGCGAATATTATATTCTGCAATTAAAAGAGGAATAAAACCAAAAAATAAAAATAGAGGAAAACCATAGGTGGGCCAACTAACTGCAAGTAAGAGTCCCGATATAAGGGACAATAATATGTTTCTCATAAAAAAAGCTTCCTTATTAATAACGAAATTAAACTTATTTAGTTACAATTAATAAAATTGAATACTTCTTTTTTTGTTAAGTTTGATCCTAATAGTTTACTATTTTTACAGAAAACCAAAATTCTATGTGGATTAAAAAACAAATACCAAATATAATAACCCTTCTTAATCTTTTTTGCGGGTGTATTGCGGTTATTTTTGCAGTTCAGGGGCATTTGGAGTTAACAGCATTGTTTGTTATGTTGGGCATAGGATTTGATTTTTTTGATGGACTAGCGGCAAGATTGTTGAATGCTCAAAGTGAGTTAGGATTACAATTAGACTCTTTGGCTGATATGGTTACAAGCGGAGTGGCACCAGGGATTGTGATGTATCAGTTATTATCTCAGGTATTTGGAAAACCTTTTTATGTAGCACCCGGATCATGGAACGCAGAACAAGTTATGGCTAGTCTGGATTGGTCTTATATATCCTTGTTAGGTTTATTGATAACATTGTCCTCGGCTTATCGCTTGGCTAATTTTAATGTTGATACTCGTCAGACTACATCTTTTATAGGGTTACCTACACCTGCAAATGCATTATTAGTTATCAGTCTGCCACTCATTCTTAAATTTCAGCAAGAAGCATGGGTGATAGAGGTTATTCTTAATGAATGGTTCTTGGTTGGATTGACTTTGTTAAGTTGTTATCTCTTGAATGCCGAGATAACACTTTTTGCCTTAAAGTTTAAAACCTGGGGCTTTGCCGCAAATAAAGTTAGATACGTTTTCTTGATGCTTACCGCAGTATTGATTATTCTTCTTAAGTTTATCGCAATACCACTAATTATTCTTTTATACATTTTGGTATCAGTATTTTTTGGAGGAAAATCAACTGATGGAGAAATAAATTAATTGAAATCCAATTTCTTTTTTCGTAACTCAAAGTTTTGACCCAGGTATACTTTTCGAACCATTTCATCTTCTGCTAATTCTTCGGGTATACCTGCTTTCAGGATACTCCCTTCAAACATCAAATAGGTCCTGTCTGTAATGGCAAGAGTTTCTTGTACGTTATGGTCGGTGATTAGAATACCAATATTTTTGTTTTTTAATTGAGCTACAATACGTTGAATATCTTCAACGGCTACAGGATCTACTCCAGCAAAAGGTTCATCCAGTAAAATAAAATTAGGATCGGTAGCTAGTGCTCTTGCAATTTCGGTACGACGACGCTCTCCACCACTCAAAAGGTCTCCACGATTTTTACGTATATGTCCTAAACCAAATTCTTCTATTAAGGCTTCCATTTTATCATGTTGTTCCTTTTTAGAAAGCTTTGTGAGCTGCAAGACACTAAGAATATTATCCTCTATACTCAATTTTCTAAATACCGAGGCTTCCTGAGCCAGGTAACCAATTCCGTTTTGTGCTCTTTTGTACATCGGATATTTAGTAATGTCAATATTTTCCAGAGTAATTTTACCACTATTTGGTTTTACCAATCCCACAATCATATAAAAAGAAGTTGTTTTACCGGCTCCGTTAGGACCTAAAAGACCAACAATTTCTCCTTGATTAACTTCAAGAGAGATTCCTTTAACCACTTTGCGACCTTTGTATGACTTAACTAAATTATCTGCCTTTAACTTCATAATAGAATAACTTCTTTAAATTTGTAGTGTTGCTAAAATGAGCGTGTAAATTTACACTATTCTTTGTAACAATTTTGATTTCAAGAATTCTTTGCTTCTAATGCATCCCAGAATTCATAAGCACGACGCAAATGTGGGATAACAATGGTCCCACCTACTAATGTTGCTATACTCAACGCTTCGACTACCTCTTCTTTTGTTAGTCCTTCTTTATGGCAGGTTTCAAGATGATAACGAACACAATCATCACATCTTAATACTGCAGAGGCAACCAATCCCAAAAGCTCTTTGGTCTTTATGTTTAGGGCACCTTCCATGTAAGCATTAGTATCGAGATTAAAAATTCGCTTTATGACCTTATTATTATCCTCTAGAATTCTTGAGTTCATCCTTTCTCTATAAGCATTGAACTCTTCCACTATATTACTCATTTAGTTTGTTTTTGTAGTTTTTTGTTTTCTTTTTTAATGACCATTTTAGAAATGAAAATACTTACTTCGTATAATACTAAAATAGGAATAGCAACTATTACCTGACTGGCAATGTCTGGAGGAGTAATGATAGCAGAAAGTATCAGTACTATTACCAGTGCAAATTTGCGATATTTCTTTAAGAATTCTGGAGTAACCAATCCTACTTTGGTAAGAAAAAACATGATTACAGGTAGTTCAAAAATTAATCCGCATGCTATAACAGACGCTCGTAGCAGTCCAATATAACTATCGATATCAAATTCATTAAGCACTTCTTTACTAACTTGATATCCCCCTAAAAAATTAATTGATAATGGGGTGATAACGTAGTATCCAAAAAGTACGCCTAAAAAGAAGAGGCAAGAGCATATAATGATAAAACCTTTAGAATATTTCTTTTCTTTGTCATACATAGCAGGAGCAATAAACTTCCAGAATTCATATAGAACATACGGAAATGCCAGAATAAAACCGGCCGTTATCGAGGTCCAAATATGAACAGAAAATTGCCCGGCTACTTTTCTACTTTGTACACTAAAAGGCAATTCCTTAAAGCATAAACTTTCATCTAAACCCATAAGCTTAGATAAGTTACACAGACCTTTATACGTTGGAAAGTCTGGTTTTTTTGGGCCAAATATGATTACATCAAAAATAAATTCTTTTGCAATAAATGCAACGATACCAGCGATAAGTATAGCCATGGTGGACCTTATCAGATGCCAGCGAAGCTCTTCTAGATGATCCAGAAAAGACATAGATTGAGGGTTCCTTTTAGTGCTTTTTGCCATTATAAAATACCTTCTCTTATTAGATCATGAATGTGTATTAGACCAGTGTATTGACCGTCTTTTTCTGCAAGTAACTGTGAAATTGAGTTTTCCTCTAATTTTTCTAAAGCGTCAACAGCCATAGCATCATCGTCGATACGTTTGGGGTCGGTAGACATAATATCCTTTGCTGTTAATCCTTCAAAAGAAGTATTTGTGGTAAGCATCCTGCGCAAATCCCCATCTGTAATGATCCCCAGAATAGTGCCATTATCGGTTACTGCGGTAGCGCCTAGTCTTTTTTCGGTCATTTCAACAATCACGGTATTGATATTAGAATCAGGGGACACCTGAGGTTTTTCGTTTCGGGAAGTAATATCACTCACACGCAGGTATAATTTCTTGCCTAGTGCACCTCCAGGGTGATATTTGGCAAAATCGTGACTAGAAAAACCTTGAAGGTGTAATAAACAAACCGCCAAGGCATCACCGATAACCATTTGTGCTGTGGTGCTCGTGGTCGGTGCTAAATTATTGGGACATGCTTCTTTTTCTACAAAAGCGTGCAATATATAATCTGCTTCTTTTCCTAAAAACGACTCTTTATTTGCGGTAATGCCAATAATTGTATTTTTAAAACTCTTAATTAAAGGGACCAATACTTTTATTTCAGGAGTATTTCCACTTTTAGATATACAAATAACAATATCATCTTCGAGGATATTTCCTAAATCCCCATGAATGGCATCTGCGGCATGCATAAAGACCGCTGGAGTACCGGTTGAGTTCATAGTCGCCACAATTTTGGTAGCGATAATGGCACTTTTACCTATTCCGGTTATAATAACTCTGCCTTTCGAATGATGTATGGTTTCTACTGCATTAGAAAATTCTTCATCAATTAACTCTTCTAAATAAGCAATTGCTTTGGCTTCTTCGGCAATGGTTTTTTTTGCGTAAGAGATTATAGTATCTTGGGTATTCAAAATTTGAAAAATTTGCATGTTATAACTAAAGATTTTATTATCTTTAATTTACGCAAAGGTATACAATACCTTATTAATTTTAAATACTGTCAAAAAAAAGCATATTAATTTAAGCTTTATTATCTTTGTCAGGCTAAAATTGAAACTGAAAACTTCCACTTAATCTGTATTGGGGAAACAGATTGTAGTGCTGGTGAATCTTTATTTAATTGGTATATAAAAGTTAAATATTTAATGAGTTTGAATGAAACTGACTTGCAAAGTGCTTTAAAGAAGCATTTTGGGTTTAGTCAATTTAGAGGACTACAGGAAAAGGTGATACAAAGTATTCTCGAGAAACAAAATACTTTTGTAATAATGCCTACAGGTGGAGGAAAATCCCTATGTTACCAACTACCTGCTTTAATGTGTGAAGGAACTGCTATCGTAGTATCTCCATTAATTGCATTAATGAAAAATCAAGTTGATGCCATACGCAGTATTTCTTCAGAAGAGGGAATTGCGCATGTATTGAATTCGTCTTTGAATAAATCGGAAGTAAAAAAAGTAAAAGGTGATATCACTAGCGGTATTACTAAACTTCTATATGTTGCTCCAGAATCCTTGACCAAGGAAGAATACGTCGATTTCTTAAAATCGCAAAAAATATCATTTCTTGCTGTAGATGAGGCACATTGTATTAGCGAATGGGGACATGATTTTAGACCCGAATATCGTAATCTAAGGAATATAATTAAAAGAATAGGCGAAGATATTCCGATTATAGGGCTTACCGCAACCGCAACCCCTAAGGTACAAGAGGATATACTTAAGAATTTAGGAATGAACGATGCAAGAACCTTTAAAGCATCTTTTAATCGTCCTAATTTATTCTATGAAATAAGACCCAAAACTAAAAATGTCGATGCAGATATTACCCGTTTCGTGAAACAAAATAGTGGTAAAAGTGGTATTATTTATTGTTTGAGTAGAAAGAGAGTCGAAGAACTTGCTCAAACTTTAGAGGTTAATGGCGTAAAGGCGGTACCTTACCATGCTGGATTAGATGCTAAGACAAGAGCAAAGCATCAAGACATGTTTTTGATGGAGGATGTCGATGTGGTGGTAGCTACCATAGCCTTTGGAATGGGAATTGATAAACCCGATGTGCGATTCGTGATCCATCATGACATGCCAAAAAGTATAGAGAGCTATTATCAAGAAACAGGTCGTGCTGGTCGTGATGGAGGAGAAGGGCACTGTTTGGCATATTATGCCTATAAGGATATCGAAAAACTCGAAAAATTCATGAGTGGGAAACCTGTCGCAGAACAGGAGATAGGTCATGCATTATTGCAAGAAGTTGTAGCCTTTGCTGAAACTTCAATATCAAGACGAAAATTTATTCTACATTATTTTGGAGAGGAGTTTGACGAGGTAAATGGTGAAGGAGCAGATATGGACGATAACGTTCGAAATCCTAAGAAAAAACATGAAGCCAAAGATGAAGTAAAGCTTTTGCTTGAAGTAGTAAGTAAAACAGGAGAGATTTATAAGTCAAAAGATCTGGTTAATACGCTTATAGGTAAGAGTAATGCGCTGATCATTTCGCATAAAACGCATCTACAATCTTTTTTTGGAAGTGGAAAATCAAAAGATGCTAAATACTGGATGGCTTTGGTGCGTCAAGTTCTGGTGGCCGGATATCTGCGTAAGGATATCGAAACGTACGGTGTTATCAGGATTACTGAAGAGGGAAAAAAGTTCATTAAAAACCCTGTAAGTTTTATGATGACCGAGGATCATGTATACAACGAGATTCGTGATGATTCTATTGTGACAGCAACAAAAAGCGGAGCTAAAGGAGGGGGCGATGATAAGTTGGCCGGAATGTTAAAAGATTTACGAAAAACAGTAGCTAAGAAGTTAGGAGTTCCTCCATTTGTAGTATTTCAGGATCCTTCTATCGATGATATGGCCTTAAAATATCCAATTACAATAGAAGAGCTTGGCAACGTACATGGAGTTGGAGAAGGGAAGGCAAAGAAATATGGAAAAGAATTTGTTGAGCTCATCGCAAACTATGTAGAGGAGAATAATATTATGCGTCCAGATGACTTTGTGGTGAAGAGCACCGGGGCTAATAGCGGGCTTAAATTGTATATCATACAAAATGTAGATCGTAAATTACCACTCGATGATATTGCTTCGGCAAAAGGCATGGATATGCCTGATTTTATTAAAGAGATGGAAGCAATAGTGTATAGTGGTACCAAACTGAATATCGCCTATTGGATTGATGAAATTCTGGATGAAGACCAACAAGAAGAGATTCATGAGTATTTCTTAGAGGCCGAAAGTGATAAAATTGATACTGCTATTGAAGAGTTCGATGGAGATTATGACGATGAAGAGTTACGTTTATATCGAATTAAGTTTATTAGTGAAGTGGCAAATTAAAACTTTATACTTTTAATAAAACAAGACACGGCTATCTTTTAAGATAGCCGTGTCTTGTTTGAAATTAATCTGGAAGATCTATCGGATCACAAATTGGTAAATGGTGAATGTTACAATAGAAAGGTCCTGTGAAGCATCCTGTTGGAGATGATGGCGCACATTCTGGTGGAGTTCCTCCATTAAGTAGTATTTGATCACTTTTTCTTAGCGAGTGCACTCCTTCTAGATTTAAAATGTTGTATAACATAGTATTAGTTTTAAGAATCAAATTTTATAAAGTACAGCATTATAATTTATCTAAGTTGTAAAAAATAAGCTGCATTAGAGCAGCTTATCTAACAATAGCATTCTAGTAACAAAAGCATAAAGGATTTCCTTGGTAATATCCTTCATGGTGTCCTCCGCTAGATGGACCTACTCCACATTGCCATTGTGCTGTTCCGCAACAGATAGGATCACCTAGTGCACAAGTAGGGCCTAACACAGGTCCTCCTCCTGTCACTTTTTTTTGCGCAGATTTTTCAATGATTAAAGAACCTTCTAATTTTAAAATGTTTTTTAACATATTTTTTATTTAAAGATTAATTGTTCCTGATCGTTTAAAGACACTCAGGGTTATGTCATTTAATTATGCGATCTGTATTATAAGCAGTGCACATGAATAGAATCACAACTTTGTTCTGTAAGCCCACATTCTCCCGTTTGAACTATACATTCTCTTGAAAAGCATGGTGTTGCAGCGGAAGCCGTGGGGCAATTTCGGGTTCCTCCTGGAGGTGGGCAATTTGTGGTAGTCCCTAGGTTTCCTCCTTTAATTATAGAACTATTTAACCTAGAGATTGTGCTCTTGTTTAATGATAAGCTGTCTAATTTTTTTTTCTTCATGATTTTTACGATTTAAAAATGATAAGATCTTGAACATTTAAAGACACTCAAGATATATGTCTTTATCATAATGTTCTCTAATCATAAAAATGTTACTATTAAAAACTGATTTTTTAATTTAATTTAAATAAAGAGCGAATTTCTGTAACACAAAAACTGGGAATAAACTGATTTTTTCCTTATGATAAAGGAATGGCTAGAAAGATTTATTATTTCTTTTAGAAATGAAGAAATAGAGTGCTAAAAGGAGTAAAATAAGAATAATACTAGCATTTAAAATATCTAATCGATTGGATTCAGGTAACAAGATTCCTGTATCTCCAATTAATATCAAAGGTGCCCAATAATATGGTGATGCCTCTGCATCTACGTTGGCATGTAAATAATTTAGTTTGGCAATTCGTAGTGCTTCAGATTTGGATTTTCCTTGACTAAGATTTTTATAAAAATCAGAAGTAATAATAGCTGTTGCTTTATCATTAGTTTGCCATAAAGATGGGATAACTGTATTAGCTCCAGATTTAAAAAAACCTCTTGCCAAACTCATTACACCTTCTCCACGTCTTATTTCCCCCAGTGAAGTGTTACACGCACTAAGCACCACTAATTCTGCATTATTCTTTAGTGTATTAAGTTCGTCAATTGTTAATTTTGATTTACGGAACGCAATCCAGGGGGCAATAGAATCTGACGCGTCTGCATGTGTTGCTAAGTGCAAAATCTTATATTGGTTAGAATTTTGTATGAAGGTTTCCTTAAGAGCTTGGTCTTTAACTAATAAAGAACCGTCATAATATACATTGGCTTTATTAATTTCTTGCTCACTTTTTGTTAAGGAAGAAAGCCCATTTGAAAACCGAACTGGTGCTACGCCCAAAAATTCTTTATCTGCTTTTTTGAGTATACTGGAATTCTCTTGTTGAAAAGATAAAGAATATGTATAGTTGATTTCATTACTCTCGATCATATATTTGCCAGATTCTAAATCTGTGATCAACGCATCAAAAGGCACGAAACTAAGAAAATGATCTGCAACAATAGTGATCTTTTTATTTTTCATTTCATCCCTAATTGTTTTCGGAAAAAGCTCAATATAAAGTTGATGTGCTATTTTTTTATATGAGTTAATATCTTCGGTAGTTTTGAAAGGAGTGTTTAGTTTTTCTCTTAGAAGGGAAATTTTGTCTAGTAAACTTTTAATTTTTTTGAGTTTGAATAGTTTACGGTGATTGCAAGATATAACCATTCCATAGGCATCTGGTAAAACACGAGCAACCGTCTCTGCCATTGTATATTGTATGATGATTTTGTCATCTTCTACTTCTAGTTCCGAATAAGGTAAGATTTTAGGACTATTAATCGATGAAAAATACACAGGGTATAGAGCCGAGAGAGAGTCCTTAAATTGTTGAATTTCATTTTTTTGAGCTAAAATAATTTCAGAGATTGAATCTTTCTGAGTCAGTAGTGCTTTTTGAAATAACTTCTGAAGGTGAAAAATTTCATTTTCAATTTCTGTTTCTTTCTCCAGAACTTCATTAGGAATTGTAGCCTTTTTTTTAATAACCTCTAGAGTGAGCAATAATGCTTTATTCTTTTCCATAAAGTAGAAAGCTTCTTCAAGGTTGTTTAACCTGTAACAAGCTTCCAATCCTATAATATAAATTTGCGAAGCCAGACTTCTCCATAAAAGTTTGGATCTATGAGAAAGATTCTCATTCATCATGGAATCAACCAACTCGTCACTAGTTTTTACAGTTCTTATGACATTCACATATGAAATGGTATCGTTTTCTTTTTCAGCATTAGCCAAGTATGCTTGAATTTTCCTCTTTAATAACTCTAGGAAAACGGCTTTGTCGTTAATTAGAGTGAGCTCTTTTTTTGATGGAAGCCAGTGTACATCTTTAATTTCTTTGCTGAAATAATTTTCAAACGCTTTTTTGTAATATATCTGAGCTTTTAGGTATTCCTTTTCTGTAAAAGAAGATAAACCAAATCCCATATAGATTTTGGGAATCAAATAACCGGCATCTTTAGTATTAGTATAGGATAAAGCTCTATTAAAATATTCTTTTGCAAGTGAAGAATTCGTTTTGCTATAGATAATGCCTAGGTTTAAATTAATTTGCGCTAAGTTCTTATCAATTTTCATTTTTTTAGCGATCTCAAGAGCTTTTTCAAAATATGCTATAGATTTATGCATATTTTCAACACCAATTTTTTTAAAATACATATCACCCAAGTTATTATTAATGGCATATAGATCATGTATTCTTGGTTCTTTTATCGTTTGAATTATGGAATCAGCAATTTGTAGATGCGAAATGGCTGTGTTAATACTTTTTTGATTTCTGATGTTCTTGTAAGCGATTGCAATATTGATATGATTCGAAATAATGAATATCTTGTCTTTTATTGGATCAAAATATTTAAATGCTTGAGATTGATTTTCTACGGCCTGATACAAATCTCCGAGTTTCCTGTAACAATCTCCGATAAGCGCATACGCTTTTCCGTTAAAAAAGATAGATTCTTTGACCTCAAGCATTTTTCTAAAATAACGAATTGCGATAGCATAATTTCTCCTGCTTTTATTAAAATTTGCGTAGTTATAGTAACTTCTTTTAAGTTGTTCAGGGTTGAAAGGAACTGCTTTTTCTTTAGCCTCATAGGCTATTTTGGTAATTTTTATCGCTTCACTCCATTTTTTTTCTTTATAAAATAGCCATCTGCCTAATTGGTGCGCATCAAGTCCTAATTGGGTATAATCGCCGTTTTTTTTGTGGGAGCCAAGAAGTTGCTCATATAACGATAATTTTTCATAATCAGAACCACTTAATCTGTGAATCGAATCTAGCTCAAAAGATATTTTCTGACCCATTACTGAGTGGATCAGGAAATATATACATATAAATTTATATGACTTACAAAATCTCATATGTTCTTAACATTGAGTTATGTAGTTATTAGAATTATTAAATTGAAAAATAATAAAATTTTAATTAGGGAATATTTGTGATGGGCAAATTATCATCGTCTGGATGATCAGGATCTATTGGATTGATATCAGGATCATCTCCTGTTGTCTCTTGACAGAGGGAATAATCAAAAGAATTACCTGTCTGGTACACTGGGGAAGAATCAACGTGTGGTGGTATTGGCGCACCACCTTCACCTATAGTCAAACTCTCTTCCGCATCAATAACAATATCTTCTTCCTCTTCGTTTTTTGTATAATATACCATATCACAAGGAACTTTCCAAATTTCAATAGATGGACATAAAGATTTTAATTCAAAAACGGAATTACTAAACCATGCTTCCGCTGCAAGTAATTTGAAGAGCCTTCTATTGCCTAGAGACATGTTTCCGTAATCTATATAAATTATTTTATAACAAGTAGAAGGAACCATTGAGACATTTTTATCTTTTCCTTCTTTGACTACAGAAAAATCCTGTGATATAATTTCCTCCTGTTCGTCAAGGGTGCAACTTTGTATACCCAGTGTCAAAATTGCAGCTAAAAATAATATAACTGTTTTTTTCATATTTAAAATATTTTTTTTGTTTTCTAATTTATTAGTATGTTTCCCAAGTATTAAAATGTTACCTATCAAAAATAGAAAAAATAATAAGTAAAGATTTTTTAATGCTTAAAGAAGAAAAAGATCTTTTAAAAGAACTAGCCCTAGGAAATAAAAAGGTAATACAAAAATTGTATACTTTAGTTTTTCCAAAGATTAAGAATTATGTTCTAAAAAACAATGGGGGCTCTGTAGATGCAGAAGATATTTTTCAAAAAGCATTGCTTCAGTTAATCGCACGATATAAAACCAGGTCTTTTACTATAGAAAGCTCTATTGAAGCTTATGTTTTTGGTGCTTGTAGAAATTTATGGCTTAGAGAATTGAAAATAAAAAGTAGAATAGTAACAAAAGATGAAATAGTTGCACTGGTAAGCGAAGAGGATAATATGACAATGGCTATTTTAGAACAAGAGAAACGGGAGTTATTTCAAGAGAAATTACATGATTTATCAGATAACTGTAAACAGTTACTTGAGCTTTTTTTTCAAAAAGTACCTTATAAGGTTATCGCCGAGAAATTAGGGTATAATTCGGATAATGTTGTAAGACAACGAATTCATAACTGTAAATCACAATTAACAAAATTAATAAAAAATGACCCTAGATACAAGAAAATAAAGGATGTATGAGTGATTTTTTGACGGAAATAGATAAATATTTAGATGATACTATGTCTTCAGAAGAAAAAAAAGCTTTTGAGGATAGGTTACGTACAGATTCATTTCTTGCCGAAGAATTAAAACTTCAAAAGGATATACGATTAATATATGAAGATAAGGAATGGATCCAAGGCAATAAATCTGTTTTAAGAAGTAAGCATGCAAAAGAGTTGAACTCCTTTCTCAAGAGTGAAGAGGCTTTTTCTTTACAAAAAACTATAAAGGAAGTAATCCTTGAACAGCAAGATACAAATTCAAGGAACCGAACGTTTTATTTTGTTGGAATAGCTGCTGTACTTGTAGTTTTAATCGTTATATCCTTTTTTATCAACTCAGAAAATAAATATGATCAATTATATTCGCAATATATTCAATTAGATTCTCTTCCTTCTTTGGTAACGCGAGGAGAACAGGATACACAACTTATTATAAAAGGTCAAATGTATTTTGAAGATCAAAAATATGAAGAAGCAATAAGGGCATTTTCTGAGTATCGAAATAGTATTACATCAAAATCTATAGAACCTTCAGTTTATGTATACACCGGGATTTCGTATATAGAACTCAGAGATTTTGAAAATGCCTTAAAACAATTCGAACTTCTGTCCAAATCTAATACGTTACATAGTAAAAAGGCAAATTGGTATAGAGCTATGGTTTATTTAAAACAAAATAACGATAAAGAACTTAGAAATACACTACAATTAATTTTAAGTAATGTTGAAAATTATAATTTTCAGGAAGCCTTAGAACTTGTAAATAAAATAGATAAATAATTTTTAAGGTTATTTGGTATAACTGACCATTATCATTTACTTATCTTTGCAACTTAAAAATTAAAACGCTTAAAACAAAGTTGCTATGCAAGACGGATTATACGCAAAATTTAATACAACCAAAGGAGAAATCCTTATCAATTTAGAATATAAAAAAACACCAGGAACAGTAGGAAACTTTGTTGGCCTTGCTGAAGGAAACATTGAAAATGAAGCTAAACCCCAAGGGAAACCTTATTATGATGGTTTAAAATTTCATAGAGTAATTGCTGATTTTATGATTCAGGGAGGAGATCCACAGGGAACAGGTGTTGGAGGACCGGGATATCAATTCGATGATGAAATACATCCCGAACTTAAGCATGATGGCCCTGGAGTATTATCTATGGCTAATGCAGGACCTGGAACTAACGGGAGTCAGTTTTTTATTACGCATGTAGAAACCTCGTGGTTAGATGGTAATCATACTGTTTTTGGAAAAGTAGTAGAAGGACAAAAAGTAGTAAATGAGATTGCTCAAGGCGATGTCATAAACGAAGTAGAAATAGTAAGAGTGGGAGAAGAAGCCAAAAATTTTAATGCGGTTGAGAGTTTTAGACAATTTAATGGAGCTAAGGCAGAGCGAGAAGCTGCTGCAAAAAAGAAATCAGAAGAATTGCTTGAAGAACTAGCTAATGGATTTGATAAAACAGATAGTGGCTTGCGATACAAAATCATCGAGAATGGAAGCGGGCAAAATGCAGAAAAAGGAAAAACTGTTTCGGTACACTATAAAGGGAGTTTAACCGATGGCACAATATTTGATTCTTCATACAAACGCAATCAACCTATTGATTTTCCGTTAGGTATGGGGCAAGTGATTTCCGGATGGGATGAAGGAATTGCATTGCTTAAAGTAGGTGATAAAGCTCGTTTTGTAATTCCACCCAATTTGGGATATGGTGAAAGAGGTGCGGGTGGCGTTATTCCTCCTAATGCGACATTAATTTTTGATGTTGAATTGGTTGATGTTAAATAGTAGAGTTTTTTTATTGAACTTATATAGAAAATCCCTCTTTACAGTAGGGATTTTTCTTTTTTTAAAGAGACCTACGATAGGATTTTATGAAATATGTTAAACAAGTTTTTTGTGTTATGTCTTTTATTTTTAATATTTTAACGCTAGTTTTTTTCTTTTGTTAAAAATCATTTAGTTAAAAATAGTAGGTAAACCATACTTTTATTAATACTTTAACCCAAAATAGCTTTACCCCCTAGATTATGAAAAAACTGTTATTAACCTTATTTATTCTTTGTAATATTTCTTTTTCCTTGGCACAGGATGAAAAAGATATTCTTAGTACTATAAAGGATCAATTGGAAATTATCGATAGCTATATTGAATTTGATACCTTTTACCTTGATCCAGAAGAATTTTTGGATAAAATGGCTGATCATGGAGCAGAACTTAATGGTTATTATGAACATGAGCGGCTCAAAAAGATGGTAAGAAAAGTCGGTACCCGAAAAGCAGATGTAGTGACTACATTTTATTTTTGGAATGACCAACTAATTTATGTGAATTATAAACAAAGACCATATTTGACGACGACTAATTCTAATGGACAAAAAGCCTTAGACTACTCAAAAGCATATACTAAATATGAGTCGAAACATTTTTTTAATGGTGGAGAAGAAGTGAAAAAAGAAGAAACCGGTAGTCCAATGGGCGAAATAACTCCGGAAGAAAACTTTGTTGAGTATGCAAATAAAATGAAAGGCTTATTAGATAATAAATTCTATAACAGGGATACATACGAAGCTCTGCAAGGAAAATGGCTCTTTGTGCAGAATACAGATGATTATATTATTTTCGAGGGAACAATACGATTTAATTTTTATGACGGAAAGTTTGCCAATCGTTTAAAAACAAGGATAGATGATGGCGTATTAGAATGTTTTTTTCCTATGGATGATCGTTTGTATAGATATAAGATCCTCGATTTAAATAGTAACATTCTCACCCTTGTAGATCTTTTTTCTAAAGAAGAGTTTGTATACGCAAAAGTAGATCAGTAGTTATGAATCTTAGGTATCCAATCGGAAAGTTTGAATGTCCGGAAACTATAACTCCTGAACATCTTAGTAAATGGATATCGGATATAGAAAAGTTGCCATCAAAAATATCTGATTTGGTTTCAGATTTTTCACGCGGGCAGTTAGAAACTCCATATCGTGATGGTGGCTGGACAGCAAGACAAGTGATACACCATATTCATGATAGTCATCATCATGGATATATTAGGTTTAAATGGGCAATGACCGAAGAAAAGCCATTAATTAAAGCATATAATGAGCAGCTATGGGCTGAATTATTTGATACCAAATCAGCTCCAGTTAGTTTATCCTTAGATCTTATAAAAGCCTTACATGCCAAATGGGTGTTTTTTTTGAAGGGATTATCGCCTATTGATCTTAAAAGAGAGTTTATTCACCCCGAAGGGAATATTACCATTTCTTTAGCTGAAGATATAGGGATTTATGCATGGCATGGAAATCATCATTTGGCTCATTTAAAAATTATTTCAGAGCTCTAAATGAACAAAATCATTCTTTGCATTTCTCTATACCCATCTTTTAAGCCAGGGTATTCTAACTCATAAAAAGAAACTGTTTTAAAACCAATTTTTTTATAGAAAGTAAGCGCTGGACTTGTGGTCATTACATCTAGCCAAATTATTTTCTTATTCAGGTGTATTGCAAAGTTTTTTATAAAATCAATCCCTTTTTTACCAATGCCTAAACCTATTGATTCTTTTAACAGGTAGATTTTTTCCAGCTGTAGTGCTTCAATTTTTGTATGCTCCATGATTTCCTGATGCTGCCGTATTTTTAACAGACCTAAGTTTTTGGTGTCTTTTTCAACTAAGAAATAAATTATATTACTACTTGTAAAGTCTTTAGTAAAAGCCTTTTCAGTAAAACTCAGGTTGATATAATAGCTCGGGTCATCGTTTTTCCAAATGTGGGTATAATGTTCTGGGTAGAATTGCTGACTTATTGCTACCAAATCATTAATATCACCTTTTGAACATTTCTTGAATATGATTTCAGAATTCATATACTACTCTTTCCACTTAATGTTACAACCAATACTTGGCTTTTGATCTACAGAAACAGTTGTATTACGAAGTACAGCGTCTAATGCTTGTCTTAGATCGCGGCCGTTCACCGGAATTCCGTTGCCCGGTCTCGAATCATCCAGTTGTCCCCTATAGATAAGCTTTAGTTCTGCATCAAACAAATAAAAATCTGGAGTGCAGGCAGCATCATAAGCCTTTGCCACATCTTGAGTTTCATCATAGAGATATGGAAAAGTATACTTATTTTTTTGGGCCGTTTTCCACATTTTTTCTGGCGAATCCTGGGGGTATTTTTCAACATCGTTACTGCTAATAGCAACAAAACTAAATCCCTGAGCTCTATAATCATTAGCTACCCTAACGATTTCTTCGTTTGTGTGAATCACAAAAGGGCAATGATTACAAATAAACATAATTACAGTTCCTCTTTCTCCTTTTACGTCTTTTAAAGATACTTTGTTTTTAGTAATCGTATCAATCAGAGTAAATTCGGGTGCAACGGTGCCTAAAGGCAGCATATTTGATAGTGTACGAGCCATAACTACTTTTGTTTTTCTTAAGTTCTAAATTACAATTTTCTCTATTAATGAGTCTAAAAAATATTATCTTAGTTACATCAAAAATTAATAATTATGAAAACGTTGGATGTTTGGTTCAAGGAGTATGCAGTAAGTCATCAAAACAAAACTAATATCGTAATTCATTTTATTTGTGTTCCTGCAATATTTTTTTCTATTGTGGGGCTTTTAATGAGCATTCCAAATGGTTTTTTAACTTCTATTATACCAGGGGATAATGCTTTTATAGAGAACTGGGCTTTTGTAGTATTGTTATTTGTTCTTTTCTTTTATGTGAGGTTATCAGTAAAGATGGCACTACAAATTTTGGTTTTTTCTGCTTTTTGCATTATTGCTAACTATTTTATTAGTTTATATGCGCCTTTATGGATAGTTTCAAGTGCTATTTTTATTGCCGCATGGATCGGACAGTTTTATGGGCATAAAATCGAAGGTCAGAAACCTTCATTTTTAAAAGATCTACAGTTTTTGCTCATAGGCCCTGCATGGGTGATTCAAAAAATGTTTGGAAAAGAGTAATATGACCTTAGAAAATTGGAAAAATTCAGGTTCTTATTTTGAATATAAAGATAGTTATCAAATATTTTATAAAGAGTCGGGTAGTGGTGAACCTCTCATTTTAGTGCACGGATTTCCTACAGCATCTTGGGACTGGTGTAAGATATGGAATTCTCTTACAGAAAAATATCAGGTGTATACACTAGACATGATGTGGGATACGGTTTTTCGTCTAAACCATCAAATTTTAAATATACTATTGCAGCCCAGGCTGACTTATGGGAGGCTTTTCTAAAAGAAAAAAAACTGTCTTCGTTTCATATTCTTGCTCATGATTATGGAGACACTGTTGTACAAGAAATGCTGGCAAGATCAAGAGAGAATTCTAAATATGAATTTAAGATTAAATCGGTTTGTTTTTTGAACGGCGGCATGTTTCCGGAAACCAACTTTCCCACGGTTACTCAGAAACTTTTGTTAACCCCCTTGGGTAATGTCTTGAAACATTTTATGGGAAGAAATACCTTGGCGAAGAACTTTAAAAATATCTTTGGGAAAAACACCCGGCCAAGTGAGCAGGAAATAGATGAATTTTGGGAGTTAGTTGAGTATAATTCCGGAAAGAATGTTATCCCAAAACTTATTAAATATCTTACCGAAAGAGATACGTATAAAATTAGATGGAGAGAGGCAATACAATACGCAGATGTACCCAAACGATTGATTGATGGAGGCATTGATCCAATTTCAGGAAAACATATGGCAGAATTTTATAAAAAAATCATACCTAAGGCTGATGTTGTTATTCTAGAAGAAATTGGTCACTATCCCCAGGTAGAAGCACCTAAGCAGGTGTTATTTCATTATAATGAGTTTAGGGCCAGGATCAACTCTCAAAAACCTCAAATATAATCGTAGAATTATAAAAAATAATTTGTGTTACTTAACCACTAACCACTAACCACTAACCACTAACCACTAACCACTAACCACTAACCACTAACCACTAACCACTATATCTACATTTCGTCACTGAAGAAAATAGCATTCATTAACAATTTGTTTGTTCCATACCAAAAAGCTCTGAAGTTGGTGTTGTCAGTAAATAAAATTATGTTTCCCTTTCCTAAGTCATTATGTCTAAATGGTACAGTGCCAGATAATGAGTCAAGATTCTTTTTACTTATATAACCACTTAACAATGGGTTTTTGGTATAGGTAATAGGGTTATTATAGCTTTGTTTGTCTGGTTTTATAAAAAATGTGGTGTTTCTAAATAAAGAGATTCTATCATTTTTATAGCCAAAATTAACAGGGTGTGAGCGATCAATAGCAGCTTCAAAGATAGCGCCTCCTATCACCTGTGCTCCCGAAAAATCTCGTTTTTGTTCAAATGATATGTTTGTAGCGTCGTTTTCTGGCTTTGCAAATTCGATTTTCATGAATTCGTTATTTTTAAAAAAATCGGCAGCATTTCTATAGCCAATTAGGGTACCGCCATTACGAATCCATGTTTTCAGCCTTTCTTCTTGACCTTTTTTGAAACTATGACCCCGATGATTAGGTAAAATGATATGCGTATATCTTGACAGATCAAATCTGTTAAAATTTTCTATATTTAGTTTCGTAATAGGGATGTCATAGCGTTGATCCATTAAATGCCAGATCTCACCTGCATCATAGGGAGTAATTCCGTCACCTGTAAATAAACCAATTTGTGGAAGCGACAATGCTCTAAATTGATTGCTGCCCAGATCGATACCTTCAGTAAGACCTGTTGACACGCCTGTAATGTCCACATGATTTTCTGAAGCAAGTTTTTTAAGGAATTCGTATAGCTCTTTCGTGGCAAGCTTTTGATTTTGAACAGGAATCATAATAGTTCCGTAGTCATATTCATTTTGCTCAAGAGTAAATGGCTTCATTCCTACTTTGGCACGTAATCCTTTATTAAGAATCTGGTATAGTGCCCTTGGACTATAATACTCATGCCATTCCATGAGATATGCATAATTACTTTGGGATACTGGCTTGGACTCTCTATGTTTTAAGTCGGATACTTCACTTCCTATATTTGATGACGACACTTGATCTGCATAATCTAGATTAAAAGAAAGCGGGAATGTCCATGCTGATATATCATAAAAGAGGCTATCCTGAAATTTTGTTCTTTTTTCAAAAATAGCTTTGATCAACCTGCTTTGTTTTTGGTTTTTTGGGACTATGAAACTATATCCTTTTTTAAAATTTTTACCCTTGATGGATATATCTTGTACCGGATTGTATAATTTTATTTTGTGTCTATTCAGAATCTCGGCCAAATGATATGCAGAAGCCGCGTCTTTTTCATTTCCGAAAATATAGGCATCTTTCGTAATTTCTTTTCTGGCGTTATTGTAAAAGTTTCGCTTGTACTGAAGCAATTCTTTACGCATGGATTTTGCTGCTTCAAGGGTTGATAGAGCAGCAGTAAACTGGTTTCTTATGGTAAAAGGAAATGTAAGTATACCATTATCAGTTTCTTGAGCGTGACCCCTGGAACTTCCTTGCTCAAATAAAATACCAATTCCACCATTTATATCAGGAAAAGTAGAACCTTTTCCATAATAAAAATCATCAAAATTTTCTTCAGTGTAATATAAGGATCCAATATTGTCTAATGCTTTTGCATGGTAATTGGCAATTTTTTTGGTGAGTTCCTGATTTAATTTGGGAGTTAACGGGTGGGTTCTTGATTGTATCCCTGGTTGAAAAAAGAAAGTACTGTTAGATCCCATCTCATGATGATCGGTCAAAACATTCGGGTACCATTTATGAAAAGTTGAAATTCGAGCCTTTGATTCTGGTAATTGTACCGGTAACCAATCACGATTCATGTCAAACCAATAATGATTGGTTCTTCCACCCGGCCATACTTCTCTATATTCTCTATCCTGAGGATCGGGATTAATATTTTTGCTTTTATTCGTATTGGCCCAATAGGCAAAACGCTGTAATCCATCGGGATTAAAAGAAGGGTCAAATAAAATTATGGTATTGTTAAGCAGTTCTTCTATTTCCTGACCTTGTGCAGCTGCCAGATGATATGCAGCTATCAGTCCTGCATTCGCACCACTAGGTTCGTTACCGTGAATAGAGAAGCCTTGATAAACGACCGCCGGCAAGGTTTCAATATCGACGAGACCAGAATTAATTTCGGTTAGCTGAATATGCTGCTCTCTAATTTTTTTTAAGTTTTGATGATTTTTTTCTGAAGTTATGGTAAGTAATAGAAGGGGACGGTCTTCAAAAGTTTTTCCTCTATCTTCAATAGTAATTCTGGGAGATGAATCGGCTAGCGCCATCATATAGGTAACTAACTTATCATGAGTTACATGCCATTTTCCTGGTACAAAACCTAACACACTTTGTGGGGTAGGAATGGCAGAATTATAGGTGACATTTTTTGGGAGATAATATTCTAAAGAAAGATCATTTTGTGAGTAGGTGATAAGACTAAAGAGTCCTAGAATGACTGTAAAAATATATTTCATTTCAGTTTGGTTGTATTATATAATCGGTGAATATAAAAAAAACCGTTTCAGAGAATGAAACGGTTTGCATAACTTTAACTTACGTTAAAAATTCTTTTATATATCGTCGAAGCTTACATCGGTAAAACTTTCTGCAGATACTTTTTCATCTTTTTCTACGGATGAATCAGTATCATACGATTTTTGATAATCTTTTTGATGTCTTTCGCTGATTACTTCTTCACCTTTTTCATCTACAATATAGCTGGTCATCTCATTTAAGATATCAGTAAATCCAGCAAAATCTTCTTTATAAAGATAGATTTTATGTTTTTTGTAGTGAAAAGATCCATCGTCGTTAGTAAATTTTTTACTTTCTGTTATGGTCAAGTAGTAGTCGCCCGCCTTAGTAGCTCTTACATCAAAGAAATATGTTCTTCTTCCTGCTCTTAAAACTTTTGAGAAAATTTCTTCTTTCTCCATCATTTCATGGTCGCTCATAATACCTATTTCTTAAATTAATTAATATGCTATGATCGTTTCAAAAATCTAAAAAAAATGTTAATCGGGCAAAAAAAACTCATATTTCTTTTTCGCTAAGCTGTTTTAAATAGAGCTCTTTGTAGTATCCTTCTTTGCTTAATAGTTGATTATGAGTGCCTTGCTGGATTATTTCGCCATTTTCTAAAACAATAATTTTATCGGCATTTTTGGTTGTAGAAACCCGATGACTAACGATAAAAGTAGTTTTATTCCTAGATATTTTGTTAATATTGTGTAAAATCTCTTCTTCAGTTTCTGTATCAACCGCAGATAAACAATCATCAAAAAGAAGTATCGAAGGATTTTTAATAATAGCTCTTGCAATAGAAACCCTTTGTTTTTGACCACCAGAGAGTGTAATACCGCGTTCTCCTAGAATTGTCTCATATTGTTTACTAAAGCCCACTATATTTTCGTGTACTACGGCATCTTTTGCAGCTTGATATACCTCTTCGTCAGAAGCTTTTTCTTTACCAAATTTTATATTGTTTTTGATGCTGTCACTAAACAAAAATGCATCTTGTGGCACATAACCAATACACTCTCTTAAATTGATGAGGTTCAATTCCTTTATAGGGGTACCATCAATTCGTATTTCTCCAGAAGAAACATCATATAGCCTTCCTATAAGATCTAGTATTGTAGATTTTCCAGAACCAGTTTTACCAATAATCCCAATAGTTTCACCATTTTTTACTTCAAAACTCACATTGCGTAAAGCAGTTATGTCAGTATCATCATATGTAAAAGAGACATTTTTAAAGCTAATATTCCCTATTATCGGCGTTTCTTGAGTAACAGTGTTGGTAATTTCGGGTTCCTGGCTTAAAAATTCATTAATTCTCACCTGAGAAGCTTCAGCTTGTTGCACGATAGAGCTTACCCAACCTACAGTAGCTACGGGCCATGTAAGCATATTGACGTACAATATAAATTGGACTATGATCCCTAGATCTTCAATTGTACCATCCAGAAATTGTTTTCCACCAATATAGATCACCAAAATGTTACTAAAACCGATTAACAATACCATTAATGGAAAAAATAAGGCTTGTACTTTGGCTAGATCTAGATTTTTATCTCTGCTAATATTAGATAATTCTGTAAAATTTTGGTGAGTTTGTGGTTCTATACCATATGCTTTGATTACAGTAATACCACTAAAAGACTCTTGGGTGAATGTGGTTAGTTTTGATAAAAACTCTTGTACAATACTACTTCGTTTGTGAATTGCTACACTAAGTTTGTAAATTGATATAGATAATACAGGTAGAGGGGCTACTGTGTATAGCGTAAGCTCTGGTGCAATGCTTATCATATATCCGATCACAATAACAAAAAGTGTGATTGTATTGACGCTATACATAATAGCAGGACCTACATACATTCTCACTTTGGATACATCCTCACTAATTCGATTCATAAGATCACCGGTTCGGTTTTTCTTATAAAAGTTTAAAGATAATCTTTGGTAGTGCTGATAGACTTCGTTTTTTAAATCAAATTCTATAAATCTTGAAACTACAATAAAAGTCTGACGCATTAAAAAAGTAAATAATGCCGATATAAGTACAGCACCCAGAATAAGTAAAATATTTAAGACTAATCCACTTCTTACTTCGGCAAGACTTGTGATTTCATTATCTAAATATTGCTGTACTACATCAACAGAGTCTCCAACAAAAGAAGGCACCAAAGTCGCAAATATTCTAGCAACGATAGTAATTACCAACCCAACAAGGAGTCTGTATTTATATTTTAAAAAGTACTTATTTAAATGGCGTAATGCACGCATATAGTATTGAAGTTTAAGTGTCTATTTATTAAGGAATTCGTAAAATTTAACAGCTTTTTTGTCTAAATTCACAAAATTAATTTATTTTAGCATCTTGATTTTGAGTATTATATAATCTTTAACGTTTTAAATTTTCATAACATGATAACCGAAGTGCTTACTGCAAATCAATTAAAAAAAGAAGCCCCTGTCTTTGGACAACTTTCTTTCGACAATCATGAACAAGTTGTTTTTTGTCAGGACAAAGATACAGGTTTGAAGGCAATAATTGGTGTGCATAACACAATTTTGGGACCTGCACTGGGAGGTACCAGAATGTATGATTATAAAACCGAATGGGATGCACTTAACGATGTTTTAAGATTGTCTCGAGGAATGACTTATAAGGCTGCGATAACAGGATTAAACCTCGGAGGTGGAAAAGCAGTAATTATAGGAGATCCTAAAAAAATCAAAACCCCAGAATTGATGACACGTTTTGGTAAGTTTGTGCATACATTAGGAGGTAAGTATTATACCGCTGAAGACGTGGGTATGGAAACATCTGATATGGATATTGTAAGAGAAGTAACACCTTATGTGACCGGAATTTCAGAATCTAAAGGTGGTGCAGGTAATCCTTCTCCTGTTACTGCATATGGAGTATATATGGGAATGAAAGCTGCTACCAAATTTGCCTGCGGAAATGATACTTTAGAAGGAAAACGAATTTTGGTACAAGGTATTGGACATGTGGGTGAAGAGCTTGTTCGCTTGACTTCTGAAGAAGGAGCTAAAGTCATTATTAGTGATATCAATGAAGAAAGACTTCAGGAAGTTAGCTTAAAATATGGGGTGGATATCTATAGAGGTAATGATTTGTATACCGAAACGGCAGACATTTATGCTCCTTGTGCTTTGGGCGCTACTGTTAATGATGAAACGATTAATAAATTAAAAGTAAAAGTGATAGCTGGAGCTGCAAATAACCAACTTGCAGATGAAAATATTCATGGCCCATTACTGCAAAGTAAAGGGATAGTTTATGCTCCGGATTTTTTAATCAATGCTGGAGGAATTATAAATGTATACGCTGAAATTGAAGGATATGGCAGAGATCAAATTATAGCAAAAACACAAAACATTTATGATACTACCCTTGATATTTTAAATAAGGCGAAAGCTACTAATGTCACTACTAATGCGGCAGCATTAAGTATTGCAGAAGATAGAATTACCACTAGAAAAAATGAGCTGTAATTTATTGTATAAAAAAAAGTATTTAGCATAGCTAGATTAAAAATAATAGTATTTTTGCAGGGTAAAAGTTAAAATGACTTTTACCCTTTTTTAATGTAAAGTTCTTTGTAATTTTCTATGTTAACCAGAAGACATATTAGAGTAAAAGTGATGCAGTCTCTCTATTCGATGGAGCAGACTCAAAGTGATAACCTCGATAAAGAAGAAAAATTTCTTCTTTTTAGTATAAATCAGATGTACGATTTGTTTCTCATAAATCTTCAGCTTTTGGTAGAAATAAAAAAACAGGCTACCGATTTTTTGACTAAGAGTCAAAAAAAACATTTGGCTACTTCCGATGAAAAAAATCCAAATACAAAATTTATCAATAACGAGATTTTATCGTTGTTAGAAAGCAACATTCAGCTTAAAACCGAAATTGAAAAGAAAAAACTTAATTGTTGGCAGTTAGATGATGAATATGTAAAAATATTGTGGAACGAAATTAGAGAGAGTGAGTTATATAAGGATTATATGAGTACAAAATTGAGCTCTTTTAGGGAGGATAAAGATTTTGTACTAGACATCTTTAAGGAAATTATAGCTCCCAATGATAAGCTTTATGAGTATATAGAGGATAAAAATCTTACCTGGATAGACGATTTGCCAATAGTCAATACGGCCATTATCAAAATGTTACGTAAGAGTAAGGCTTCTAATGATGAAAATAAGTCGTTGCCCAAATTATATAAAGATGCCGATGATAAGAAGTTTGCCGTTGATATTTTTAGAAAAACAGCTCTTAACGCGGTAGAGTTTACTAAAGAAATTGACGACAGAACCCCAAATTGGGATCAAGATCGTATCGCCGAGCTCGATAAAGCTATTATTAAAATGGCAATTTGCGAGTTTGTCAAGTTTCCCTCAATACCTGTAAAAGTAACAATTAACGAATATTTAGAAATTGCAAAAGAGTATAGTACTCCTAAAAGTAGTATTTTTATCAACGGTATTCTTGATAAAATATCCAAGGAGTACCAGGAAAACGGCAAATTAAATAAAGTAGGCCGAGGACTTATGTAGTTCAAAAAAAAATGTATTTTTAACCTCAAATAATTAAAAACCCAAGTAATGAAAAAAGGAATCTTAATTTTAGCAGGAATTTTTGCTATGACATTTGTGTCTTGTAAGGATGATGCTACAAAGAAAGTTAAAGAAGAAAATGTAGAAATTGCTTCAGAACGTGATGCAAAGAATACAGATTTCCCTGTAATGACTTTTGCTGAGACAGAGCACGATTTCGGAACTATTAATGAAGGAGATGTAGTAGAGCATAAATTTACGTTTACCAATACTGGTAAGGCACCTCTTGTAATAGTAAATGCAAAAGGAAGTTGCGGTTGTACTGTACCACAATGGACAAAAGAACCAATCGCTCCAGGAGATTCTGGAGAAATGTTAGTAAAGTTTAACTCAAACGGGAAGCCAAATCAGCAAACCAAGCAGGTAACTATTACTACGAACACAGAAGCAGGAAAGGAAATTCTTAAGATCAAAGCACTGGTAACTCCAAAGGCTAAGGCTGTAAGTGGAACTCCAGTAAGCGAATAATATTTTATGGAAGGATTCGGAGGACAGTTACCTTTTATACTATTGATATTTGTGGTGATGTATTTTTTTATGATACGGCCCCAGATGCAAAAAGCAAAAAAGGAGAAAAAATTTGCTGAAGAGCTTAAAAAAGGAGATCGTGTTGTTACAAAAAGTGGTCTTCATGGAAAAGTTTTTGATTTCAGCGAAAAAAATAATGCGGTTATAATTGAAACAGGAGCTGGTAAATTAACTTTTGATAAATCTGCTATTTCGTTAGAGATGAGTCAGAAATTAAATGCGCCACCTGCTGAAAAAAAGAAATAATAGCTACTTAATCTAAAAAAAGTGCAATGTTTAAAACATTGCACTTTTTTTATACTGTATTCTAAACTGAACGAGTAATTTACTGGAATTTTAACTTGTCTTTTGCTTTACAGCGGTCAACTCGACAATCTTAACAATTACCTCAACGGCTTTGATCATACTCTCTACAGGAACATATTCGTAACGGCCGTGAAAATTATGCCCTCCAGCAAAAATGTTGGGGCAGGGCAGTCCCATATAGCTTAACTGAGATCCATCGGTGCCACCACGAATAGGTTTTATAATAGGCGTTATGTTAAGAGATTTCATCGCTTCTTCGGCTATATCAACAATATGCATTACTGGTTCTACCTTTTCTCGCATGTTGTAATACTGATCTTTAATCTCAATTTTAATTACTTCTCTTTTGTGCTGTGCATTAATTTCTTCAGTCAACTTTTTCATAACTTCTTTTCGTGCTTGGAAATGTTCTTTATCATGATCTCTTATGATATATTGAAGTTGAGTTTCTTCGACATCACCCTTTATAGTATGTAGATGAAAAAAACCTTCACGTCCACTAGTATGTTCTGGTGTTTCCATTCTAGGTAAAGAATTAATGAAATCCTGTGCGATATAAATGCTATTGATCATCTTTCCTTTTGCGTATCCAGGATGCACTATTTTTCCTTTTATCGTTACAACCGCTCCCGCAGCATTAAAATTTTCATATTCTAACTCACCTATTTCGCTTCCGTCCATCGTATAGGCCCAATCGGCTCCAAATTTTTTTACATCAAATTTATGGGCTCCTCTACCAATTTCTTCATCGGGAGTAAATCCAATACGAACTTTTCCATGTTTAATTTCCGGATGCTGTATCATGTATTCCATAGCAGTGACTATTTCTGTAATTCCTGCTTTATCATCGGCTCCTAATAATGTAGTACCATCTGTGGTGATGAGAGTTTGACCTTTGTATAGTTTTAGATCTTCGAAGTAATCAGGAGATAACACTATATTTTCTTCTTGATTAAGAATTATATCTTCACCATCATAGTTTTCAATAATTTGGGGCTTAACATGAGCACCAGTAAAATCAGGACTAGTATCAAAATGAGATATAAAACCAATAGTAGGCACCTCTTTATCTATATTTGAAGGTAAGGTTGCCATGATGTAAGCATTTTCATCAATCGTTACATCTTTCAGACCTATGTCCTTCAATTCTTCAACCAATTTATTGGCAAGATCCCATTGTTTTTCTGTACTCGGAGTGGTATTACTGTCAGGGTCACTTTCTGTGTCTATGGTTACATAGCTAATAAATCGATCTGTAATCTGTTTTTTTGAAATCATTTCTTAAGGAATACTATTTATTTCTTTACTAAAATTATTTGTCTTCTACTTTACATTCTAATAGAAAGGTACGTATGGTTGTTATGTTAAAAATTTGTTTTTTAAAATTGAGGAAAATCTACACTACAAAAAACTATAAATTAACATCGAAATAAAATCAATAATTTAAGTTTATTAATAGGTGTTTTCTAATAAAAATTTTAATGAAAACTTTAATTAAATCGAAAAAAAGTTAATATAATGTGAAATTTAAATTACATTTAAGTACACAATCATTCAATTATTAATCAAAAATATAATTATGTTTAAACTTTACGTAATGGTATTGTTGTTTTCTTTGGGGTTTACAACTATTTCCACAGCACAAGAAGTAACAGGGACGGTTTTAGATGATCAATCGCAACCTCTTCCTGGTGTTTCAGTAGTCATAAAAGGAACCGATACAGGTACGATAACAGATTTTGATGGTAAATATTCAATCGCTGCAGATGTAGGTCAAATATTGGTTTTTTCTTATGTCGGATTTGAAAAGCAAGAAGTAACCGTTTCAGGACCCACTCTTGATGTAACCATGCAGTCAGGAGTATCATTAGATGAAGTAATATTGGTAGGAACTCGAAACGTAAACAGAACGGTAACAGAGACTCCTGTTCCAATAGATGTTTTGGATATTAAGCAACTTGCAAGCGCCTCTCCGCAGGTAAATTTGAATCAGATTCTTAACTACGTTGCTCCTTCTTTTTCTTCAAATACCCAAACCATATCTGATGGTACAGACCATATAGATCCTGCTTCCTTACGAGGTCTGGGACCTGATCAGGTACTTGTTCTAATCAACGGGAAAAGACGTCATACTACCTCTCTAATTAATGTTAATGGAACATTTGGAAGAGGTAGTGTAGGTACAGACCTTAATGCAATTCCAGCAGCTGCAATACAGCGTATCGAAGTACTAAGAGACGGTGCAGCAGCACAATATGGATCTGATGCTATTGCAGGGGTGATTAATATCGTTCTTAATAAAAGTGTAAATGAACTAAGTTTATCAGTAACCGGAGGAGCGAATGTTTCTAGAAATGCAGAAGAGCAAACAGGTGGTATCGATGGAGAAACTGTAAATGTTGCAGCCAGTTATGGATTGCCTCTTGGTGATAAAGGTGGTTTTATCAATTTTAGTGGTGATTTTGATTATCGTGACTTTTATAGTCGTATGAAGGAATGGGAAGGAAGTATATTTAATGCATATAATGCGATAGAATATCAGGCTTCTTTGTTAGGAAATGATCTTTCGGAGTTAGAAACTGACTTACCTGCAATTCAGAGTTTTGCTTTAAGTGTTCCTCATTTCTCTACTCAATTACAAAATGACATTCAGTCGGCAACTACTTTGAATGAATTGCAGACCATATTAGATGTAGACGTAACCGAGGCTGAACTTGCTACCCGAGGGCAGAACAGAACTGATTATAATATGAGAGTAGGACAATCAGAACTTAGAGGAGGACGTTTCTTTGCTAATTTCTCCTTACCCTTAGATGATAATGGCACAGAACTATACTCTTTTGCCGGTATTAGTACCAGAAAGGGTAATTCTGCAGGATTTTATCGACTTCCTAATCAAAGTAGGACGTATACGCCTGCTTATGTTAATGGATTTCTACCTGAAATAAATTCTAAAATTTCTGATCAATCCGTCGCCGCAGGTATTAAAGGAAAAATAGGGGATTGGGATGTTGATTTTAGTAATACATATGGTAAAAACAGTTTTTTATATACGATTTCTAACACATCAAATGCCTCACTTCTTAAAGCGACACCCACTACATTTGATGCTGGAGGGTTTTCTTTCCTGCAAAATACCACAAATTTGGATATAACGAGATACTATGAAGACGTATTTGCAGGATTTAATGTTGCTTTTGGAGCAGAACATCGATTAGAAACCTATGAAATTATCGCTGGCGAAGAAGAATCCTATGCTCAATATGATATTGATGGGCAACCTATCACTGCATCAACACAGACACCACCCACAGACTTTTTTGGAAGAACAAGACCCGGTGGATCACAGGTGTTTCCTGGATTTGGCCCTGCCAATGAGCTATCACGCGATAGGACTAGTATTGCGGGATATTTGGATCTGGAAGCAGACTTTACAGAAAGGTTTTTGTTGAGTTTTGCTTCACGTTTTGAAGACTATAGCGATTTTGGATCTACTATAAATTTTAAATTGGCTACGCGTTACAAATTGACCAATGATATAAATATTAGAGCGGCTGCAAATACTGGGTTTAGAGCACCGTCGTTACATCAGCTCAATTTTAATTCTACCTCTACAATTTTTGACAATTTTGGAGAACCACAAGAGGTAGGTACATTTGCGAACGACAGTAGGGTGGCTGCTCTGCTAGGGATTCCTCAACTAAAAGAAGAAACCTCACGGAGTATTAGTTTGGGAGCAACAGCAAAAATACCATCAATTAATCTTTCTATTACCATCGATGGTTATTTTGTTGCCATTGATGATAGAGTAGTGTATACAGGACAGTTTGAAGGACCGGGAACAGGAACTGAATTAGACAATTTATTAGATCAGGCAAATGCTACCGCAGCTTCATTTTTTGCTAACGCGATTGATACTGAGTCTAAGGGTTTGGATATAGTATTGACACATAAAACAGGAATTGGGTCAAAAATGGAATTGAAATCAGATTTAGCGGCAACCTTTTCTCAAACCAGAAAAGTAGGAGATATTCAAGCCTCTCAGGTTCTGGAGGATGCAGGTTTGATAGATACCTATTTTCCTGAAGATAGTAGAGTTTATTTGGAAGAAGCGGTGCCCAGAACCAAAATTAACTTATCAAACAACTTTACTACAGATAAATTTAATGTTTTTCTAAGAAATGTATATTTTGGCGAGGTGACAGAGGCTACAACTACTGTTGCAAATCAACAAGTATTCAGCGCAAAAGTAGTAACAGACCTTTCTTTTGGATATAAAGTAACAGAGGCTTTAACTGCCACTGTGGGTGCTAATAATCTGTTCGATATTTATCCTGATAGGGCAGAAGAAGAATTTGGTAACAGGAGTAGTGGTCGATTCGACTGGTCACGAAGATCGCAACAATTTGGTATAGGAGGGCGATTCGTATTTGCAAGACTAAGTATTTTACTCAAATAGTATTTAAGTATTAATAATATAAATGACCTGATCTAAAATACTTTAGATCAGGTTTTATTCTTCTAATTTTTTTTTCTCAGTTCATAAGTAATCATCTATTTTTGCGCTAGCTAATCTTGATGCCATGTATAAACTGTTAGTACGCCCATTATTATTTAATTATGATCCAGAGCGAGTACATCATTTTACCTTTAAAATGATCAAAATACTTTCTAAAATTCCACTGATTTCTGACTTGTTTAAAAGTTTATACAGCGTTGATGATCCTAGGTTAGAAAGAGAAGTATTTGGATTAAAATTTAAAAACCCGGTTGGACTAGCGGCAGGATTTGATAAGGATGCAAAATTATTTAATGAGTTACATGATTTTGGTTTCGGTTTTATAGAAATAGGAACCTTAACTCCCAAGCCGCAAGATGGAAATCCTAAAAAAAGGCTTTTTAGACTAAAAAAAGATAGTGCAATCATTAATCGTATGGGATTTAATAATGGTGGAGTAGAAGAGGCGGTTAAACGACTAAAAAAGAATAAAGGAGTTTTGATTGGCGGTAATATTGGTAAGAATAAAATTACACCAAACGAGAATGCCGTAGAGGACTATAAAATATGTTTTGATGCACTTTTTGATTATGTGGACTACTTCGTGGTGAATGTAAGTTCTCCAAACACACCTAATCTTAGGGCATTGCAAGATAAGGAACCACTTACCAAACTTTTGAATACCCTGCAAGATAAGAATCAAAAGAAATCTTTGCAAAAACCAATTTTACTAAAGATTGCTCCAGATCTTACAGATGATCAGCTATTAGATATCATTGATATTGTTAAGGAAACAAAAATAGCTGGAGTTATTGCAACTAATACGACTATCTCTAGAAAAGGATTAAGATCTGAGATTGCTTTGATAAATGAAAAAGGAGGACTTAGTGGTAAACCATTAGCAGATAGGTCTACCGAGGTAATTCGATTTTTATCAGAAAAAAGTAATAGGGCGTTTCCAATTATTGGTGTTGGCGGGATACATTCTGCCAAAGATGCTTTAGAAAAATTAGAAGCTGGTGCAAGCTTGGTGCAATTGTATACAGGTTTCATTTATGAGGGTCCTAGACTAGTTAAGGATATTAATAAAGCATTACTTCACCAATAAGTATTGATGGACATAAACTACGAAATTTTATATACCTTTATTATTGCATCTACTGCATTGGCTATTTCTCCTGGTCCAGATAATATTTATGTGCTAACACAAAGTATCGTAAATGGTAAAAAATATGGTTTGGCTACTGTGGCAGGATTGATGACCGGATGTTTTGTACATACAACTTTGGTAGCATTTGGAGTATCGGCAATAATCAAACAAAGTGATACGCTATTTTTTATAATCAAGCTTTTTGGAGCCTTATATTTAATTTTTCTGGCATATAAGGTGTTTCGAAGTGATGGTGCTTTACAACTGGAATCCAGAACTATTGAAAAAAAGAGCCTGGGACAACTCTTTCGACAGGGGTTTATAATGAATGTGCTCAATCCTAAAGTTTCTATCTTTTTTTTAGCGTTTTTCCCTGGGTTTTTATTTAGTAAAACGTTAAGTAATATTTTACAGTTTTATGCGCTTGGGGTATTATTTGTGATCACAGGAGTTGTTGTTTTTGGATCAATAGCCATTTTGGCTGGGACAATATCCAGTTATTTAAAGAAAAACTCAAAAGCAGGTATATTTTTGAAATGGTTACAAATAATTGTATTTATTGGTATTGCAATTTTTATCCTCTTTTCTGAGAAGTAAACTACCCTGGGGTAAGCCCACGAGACATCGGGTGGAAATTAATTTTGATTTCGTGGCAAGCCAGTGCATTTAAATCTCGATTATCGAGTAAATATATCTTTATTACTTCTCATTTAGTTCTGGCGTTTCCTCTTCAACGTAATTGATTTTCTTCTTAAGTTTCATATTAAGAAATTCAATAAATAGCGAAAAAGCAATGGCAAAATATAAGTATCCTTTTGGAATAGCACCAATTTCCTGCCCAAAAATAACCGTTTCAGAAAGATGAGCAGATTCTGTGATCAACATGAAACCTATCAGTATCAAAAAGGATAAAGCTAATAATTGCATCGAAGGGTGATTGTTAATAAATTGTCGGATCGCATTAGCAAAAATCATCATGATTAGAATTGAAATTACTACCGCTATGACCATTAATATTAGTGCGTCCTCAGGTTTTTCGCCAATTCCATTAGTCATCCCAATCGCGGTAAGTATAGAATCAATAGAAAAAATGAAATCTATAATCAAGATTTGAACCAATGCTCTTGAAAGCGTGGTAAGGTTTTTCTGCTTTATCTTTGTTTCGTCATGTTTTGGAATTTCAACCTTTTCATGAATCTCGGATGTACTTTTATATAATAAAAATAGCCCGCCAAAAAATAAAATTAAGCTTTGCCAACTAAGACCTACAGTAAGCCATGATGTATTTATAGTATAGAAAGGTTCTTTTAGGGCGATCAGAAAAGAAACACCTATCAGCAATAGTATTCTTTGTATCATTGCTAGTGCCAGGCCCCAATTAGTCGCTTTTTTTTGTTGTTTGGCAGGAAGCTTACTTGCTGCAATGGAGATAAATACAATGTTATCAATTCCTAAAATAATTTCTAGAAAAGTAAGGGTTATTAATGCAACCCAGGCGTCTGTACTGGCAAATATTTCAAACATGATTATAGCCTTATTATTAGATAAGAAAGCATAAAAGTAGTTAATGCTTCAGTTTTAACAAAAAAAGAAGCATCAAAAAGAATTCTTTAATAGATTCCTTTTGATACTTTTCAACGGGGGACAAAAAAAGTTTTCTCTTACAATTTTTCAATCTCTTTTTTGAGTTCCTCTTTTGTTTTCCCTGTTTTTTCTTGTAATCTCCCCAACATTTCATCAAATTTTCCTTCTGCGTAAGAAGTATCATTGTCGGTAACTTTTCCGTATTTCTGTTTGAATTGGCCTTTTACCTGTTTCCACTTGCCTTCTAATTGATCATTATTCATAATATTTATTTTTTCAAATTATATACATAAAAGTAAATGTTACTACCGATTTTAATTAACGCATACAATCAAAATGTTTATTCATTTAAAATAAAAGAGAAGGAGGTTGGGTTAAAAAAACACTGTTATGAATTTCAAAAAAAGAGATCTTGAAAACTAATAATTTCTGAAAAATAATTATACTTTTATACTCTTCATTGAACATCTTCTGGTTTGATACACTGAAATGATCGAAAAAGTAAAAATTATTGAATGTCCAAGGGATGCCATGCAAGGTATAAAGGAGTTTATTCCTACCGACAAAAAGGTTCAATACATTCAATCTTTATTACGTTGTGGTTTCGATACTATAGATTTTGGGAGTTTCGTTTCGCCAAAGGCCATACCACAAATGACAGACACTGCAGAGGTGTTATCACAGTTGGATTTGTCAAATACCGAGAGTAAATTGTTGGCAATTATAGCGAATGTTCGTGGTGCGCATGATGCAGCTCAACATGAAGCAATCGACTATCTTGGATATCCCTTTTCTATTTCTGAAAATTTTCAGATGCGTAATACCCACAAAACAATAGAGCAATCGATAGAAATACTTCAAGAGATCCTTAATATTGCAGATAGAGTAGATAAAGAGGTTGTTGCGTATCTCTCAATGGGTTTTGGTAATCCTTATGGTGATCCATGGGATGTAGATATTGTAGGACAATGGACGGAAAAGCTGAGTAAAATGGGAGTGAAAATTCTCTCGCTATCAGATACTATAGGCACTTCAACACCAAAGATTATTGACTATCTTTTTGCTAATTTGATCCCAAAATATCCTGAAATAGAATTTGGAGCACACTTGCATACTACGCCTACCACCTGGTATGAAAAAGTGGATGCGGCCTACAAAGCTGGTTGTAGAAGATTTGATGGAGCTATTCAAGGGTTTGGTGGTTGTCCAATGGCAAAAGATGAATTGACGGGAAATATGCCTACAGAACGAATGGTTTCCTATTTCACTTCGGTAAAGGCAGATACCAACATAAGACCTTTAAGTTTTGAATCTTCATATAACGAAGCCACAAAAATTTTTAGTTATTATCATTAAACATAAATAAAAAAATGAAGAAGATTTTCAAAATTATTGCGCTCACGCTTCTGGCAGCATTATTAATAATACAATTTATCAGACCTGATAAAAATGAATCAGGATATGAATCAATTGCTTATTTTGAAAATGAAACAAAACCTAATGACCAAATAAAAGCAATTTTAAAAAGCAATTGTTATGATTGCCATAGCAATCAAACTATATATCCCTGGTATGCCGAAATTGCTCCAGTTTCGTATTGGTTGGCAGACCATATTGAGCATGGTAGAGAACACTTTAATGTTTCTGATTGGGAACAATATTCTAATAAAAAGAAAGATCATAAGTTAGAAGAACTTGTAGAAGAGGTAGAAGAAGGTGAAATGCCACTAAACTCATATACCTGGACACATGGAAGTCTGAATGATCAAGATAAAGAAGTATTAATACAGTGGGCCAAAGATCTTAGAACGAAATATTCTGCAAGTCAATAATCGTCGTATTTTTTTGGAAATTAAAGAATTAAAGTTTATCTCAAAGTTAAGGTTTTAATTTTATTTAGATTTATTACAAATAAAGTTTGACAAATTCATTTTGATCAATATATTTGCATCTTAATTAATCAATTATTTATATTAAGTCTAAATAAAAGGATAATGAAAATCAACAAATTCTTAAATCTCATTTGTTTGTCGGGACTACTTATTTTTGCATCATGTTCAGATGACGATGATACTACCTTTAATCAAATAGAAGAACCAGCAACTTATGTTTTTGAACGTAATGGAGAAAGTACAGTTAGTTTTGGTGGACAGACTACCAGGATTGCTATGTCTGAAGAAATTATAAGCGCGCTCATGAATAGTATGTTAACTGATGCAGAGGCGACTATCGATGCCATGTTCGCACATGTAGAAGGAGAAAATAACTTTTCTAATGCCGATCTTAATGCCTCAGATAAAAGCGTAAGGAGTAAGACAGCGGCGTCCAGGGATTATTTTTCTGCAAATACTACAGAAGCTATTGCAATTAGATCAGAATTTGATGGTTGGATCAAAAGTCAGGTAGATGAGGTGTTTCCAAACTGGACTGTAACAGCAACAGCGGGTACTGCAGGCGTGTTACAAGAAGCCGGTGGTGGATCCAATAGATACGTAAATGCTCGGGGACTTGAATACAATCAAGCATTTGGCAAGAGTTTGATCGGTGCTTTGATGACAGACCAGGCGTTAAACAACTATCTAAGTACTTCGGTATTAGATGAAGCAGATAATGTCGAGAATAATAATAATGAAGTAGTAGCAGAAGGTAAAAACTATACGACCATGGAACATAAATGGGATGAAGCCTATGGTTATTTATACGGAGCTTCAGAAACTCCAGCTACCCCAAATGTAAATATTATTGGAACTGATAAGGAGGGCGATGACAGTTTCTTGAGCAAATATATTAGCAGAGTAGAAAATGATTCAGATTTTGCCGGAATCGCTGCCGATATTTTTAATGCCTTTAAGCTTGGAAGGGCAGCGATTGTTGCCAAAGAATATACTGTAAGAGATCAACAGGCTGCTATTATCAGAAAAAAAGTGTCTGAAGTAATTGCAATAAGGGCCGTATATTATCTACAGCAAGGAAAGAGTCTTCTTGAAGCCTCTACAGTCGATACTGCTGCTGCCTTTCACGATTTATCTGAAGGATACGGCTTCATATACAGCTTACAATTTACTAGAAACCCGGATACCAACGCGCCATATTTCACACGAGCCGAGGTTCGAGCACTAATAGAACAATTAATAGGGGGAGCCAATGGTTTCTGGGATGTAACTCCAGAGACTTTACAAACAATCTCTGAAGCTATTGCAGCGAAGTTTGATTTTACTGTAGAGCAGGCAGGAAGCTAAAAGATTAAACAAATTATAAAATGTAAAAAAAGAGGAATAAAAGTCATAAGATTTCAACCTCTTTTTTTACATTTGCACATCTTTATTAAGAATAAATAAAAATAACATGAAGAAGTTTTTGATTTCATTATTTATTACATCCATGTTTTTATCTGCTTGTTCAAGCAGTGATGATTCGGGAGAAACAAGTTCAGATGGTTTTGATAGAAAAGCAATGTTAGAAAATCTGGCAGATAATATCGTTATACCATCATATCAAAGCTTTTCTAGTGATATGAATGCTTTAAAAGACGCTACTTCAAATTTTATAACCAATACAAATGATAACAACCTTGTAACATTAAGAGAAGTTTGGTCTGGTGCTTATATTGCTTGGCAATCGGTGAGTATGTTTGAGATTGGCAAGGCAGAAGAACTTTCTTTTAGGAACTACATGAATGTTTATCCAGTCAATACTACAGAAATAGAAGCAAATATTAATTCAGGCCAATATGATCTTACCCGAGTTTCTCTGCAAGACGAACAAGGATTTGCAGCGCTAGATTATTTGATCAATGGTTTATCTGATACAGATGCACAAATAGTGGCTTTATATACCAATGATACCAACGGCTCTAAATACAAAAACTACATTAGTGCATTGGTGGATAGAATGGATACTCTTACAAAAGAGGTAGTGTCTGATTGGACTAGTGGCTATCGAGATACTTTTGTAAATAATAGTGGTGCATCTGCTACAAGTTCTGTTGATAAAATCGTAAACGATTTTATTTTTCACTATGAGAAACATCTAAGAGCTGGAAAAATAGGAATCCCGGCTGGCGTTTTTGCTACTCAGACTTTTGATGATAAAGTTGAGGCATTTTATAAAGGTGATTTATCCAAATCATTATTCAATGCAAATTTAACCGCAATGCAAGACTTTTTTAATGGAAAACACTTTGATAGTAATACGAGAGGAGAAAGCTTTAGTACCTATCTTAATTTCTTAAATACCATTAAAGAAGGTGAAGACTTAGTAGAAATTATAAATAATCAATTTAACGAATCAAGAACTACAGCTTCAAATTTGAATAACAGCTTTTCTACTCAGGTAAAAACTAATAATAATCTGATGCTTAATACTTATGATGAGCTTCAAAAGAATGTTGTGCATTTAAAAGTAGACATGTTACAAGCATTTTCCGTTAGTGTAGATTTTCAAGATGCTGATGGTGATTAAGTAGCTATTACTCTATGAATGATTCCCTGAAACAATATTTTAGAGCATATACAGAGGCTGCACCACTTGCAGTCTTTCGTATTTTTTTTGGGATCATGATGTTGCTCAGTATTATTCGCTTCTGGAGTTATGGCTGGATCGATAAATTATACATACAACCCAAGTTTTTCTTTTCATACTATGGTTTCGAATTTGTGAAGCCTATAGGCCAGTACACCTACCTTATTTTTGCGCTTTGCGGTCTTTCAGCAATTTTTGTAGCAATCGGGTATAAATACAGAATAGCGATCATTGCTTTCTTTCTTAGTTTTACCTATATAGAATTAATGGATAAAACTACGTATCTAAATCATTATTATTTCATAAGCATTTTAAGTTTTTTAATGATTTTTTTGCCTGCAAATGCTTACTTTTCTGTAGATGCGAAGAAGAAAGGAATCTCATTTCAACAAATTCCAAGATGGGCTATTGACGCTGTTAAATTACTGCTTGGTATTGTCTATTTTTATGCAGGTTTAGCAAAGCTTAACTCAGATTGGTTAGTAAGAGCCATGCCCCTTAAGATTTGGTTGCCATCGAAGTATGATGTCCCATTTATGGGAGATTTAATGCATCAAGAATGGGTGCACTATCTATTTAGTTATACAGGGGCTATTTATGATCTCACCATTCCCTTTTTATTGGTATACAAAAGAACCAGAGTATTTGCATTCGTATTGGTAGTGGTCTTTCATGTACTTACTCGTGTTCTTTTTCCTATCGGAATGTTCCCATACATTATGATCATTAGCACACTCATATTTTTTGATGCGAATCTTCATCATCAGATATTGAATTTTGTAGCAAAGATTTTGAGAATTAACAAAGTCTTCTTTGATACAAATCTACCATTACCACATGTACCAAAGAGGAACAAAATTATATTATCGTTTTTGTCCTTATTCTTTGTAATTCAATTACTTTTGCCGTTTCGTTATTTACTCTATCCCGGAGAGTTGTTTTGGACAGAAGAAGGGTTTCGTTTTTCGTGGCGAGTAATGTTAATGGAAAAAGCCGGGTATGCCAATTTTAAGATTGTTGATAGTAAGACAGATAATAGATTTTATGTAGATAATGATGATTTTCTTACTTCTTTTCAGCAAAAACAAATGGCTACACAACCTGATTTTATTCTACAATATGCTCATTATCTAAAAAAGCATTTTGAGAACAATGGTCATCAAAATGTACAGGTATTTGTTGAGAGTTATGTAGCACTTAACGGTAGATTAAGCACTCAATATATTGATCCAGAAGTGGATTTGGGAAAACAAAAAGAATCGTTTAAACATAAAAATTGGATTATTCCGTTTAAAGATGAAATTAAGGGATTATAAAGTACTATTATTTGTAGTTTTTATTTGGATTTCGGTAGCAGGGCAGCATAAATTGACTGGAACTGTTACTGATCAAAATAATAAACCTATTTATAATGCAGAAGTTTACAACCAGAATACAGGAGAACAAACGACTACTAAACAAGATGGTAGTTTTGAATTTACTGATATAGAAAACGGTGAATACTTGATTACAATTTTTAATTATGATTTTGATATTCTTGAAAAACAAGTTACCGTAGATGGTGATACTCAGATAAACCTTGTTCTTAATCCGCTAGGCGAAGAGCTTTCAGAAGTACTCATTACGCAGCGAAGAGAACGTATTTTTGGACTCAAACAACTAAAACCTGTTGAAGGAACAGCAATTTACGCAGGAAAGAAAAGTGAAGTTGTTTTACTTGAAAATACTATAGGTAACTTAGCATCAAACAATGCACGACAAATTTATGCACAGGTTGTAGGACTTAATATTTATGAGAATAGTATTGGCGGATTGCAGCTTAATATCGGGGGTCGAGGTCTTGATCCTAATAGAACTGCTAATTTTAATACACGTCAAAACGGGTATGATATTAGTGCAGACGTGCTGGGTTATCCCGAAAGTTATTATACACCTCCGGCAGAAGCTTTAAGTGAAATACAAGTGGTGCGCGGTGCAGCTTCGTTACAATACGGCACACAGTTTGGGGGATTGATCAATTTTAAAATGAAGCAACCCAATCCCAATAAAAAGATTGAATTGGTTTCACGACAGTCCCTGGGTTCGTTTAATTTATTTACTAGTTTTAATAGCTTAAGTGGAACGGTAGGTAAATTTAGTTACTACACCTATTTTAATTATAAGCAAGGAGACGGTTTTAGACCGAATTCCGAATTTGATTCTAAGAATTTTTATGCACATCTGGGGTATCAGTTATCTGAAAAAACAAAATTGATAGGGGAGTTCACCTATCTTAATTATCTGGCAAAACAGCCGGGAGGATTAACCGATACACAATTTGAACTGGATCCCGATTTTAGCAATCGTACTAGAAACTGGTTTGAAGTTGACTGGAAATTATACTCATTAAAACTTGAGCATCAGTTTTCTGAAAAAACAGATTTTAGTCTTAATTTTTTTGGTTTGGATGCTTCGCGAAGTGCCTTAGGGTTTAGAGGAATACCTACAGATCTTAATACTAATCCAATTACGGCAGATGACGAAGTAGATGCCAATGGTAATTTTGTAAACCCAAGAGATCTGATCGTTGGAAATTTCAAAAACTGGGGAGCAGAGGCAAGATTATTAAGTAGGTATAATATACTAGGTAAAGAATCAGTTTTTCTTATAGGTTCAAAATATTATCAAGCTAATAATGATGCCAGACAAGGCCCTGGCAGCTTGGGTACAGATGCAGATTTTAGTTTTCAAAATGATAGATTTCCTGATTATGCCAATCAATCTACCTTTGATTTTCCTAATCTTAATATTGCTGTTTTTGGAGAAAATATATTTAATATTTCAGATAAATTTTCGATTACCCCTGGATTCCGTTTCGAGTACATCAAAACAGAGACTGAAGGGATTTATAATAATGTGGTTTTTGATAATGCCGGTAATCCTATCAATAATACGACAGAAACCGATGATGATACTCTAGAAAGGTCTTTTGTGTTATTAGGAATTGGCTCCAGTTATAAAATTAGTCCAGAAATTGAAGCTTATGCCAATGTTTCCCAAAACTATAGATCAGTTACTTTTAGTGATATTCGAATAGTTAATCCCACATTTTCTATTCGGCCGGATATTGGTGATGAAGAAGGCTTTACAGCCGATATTGGGATCAGAGGCAAGATCAATGATGATCTCACTTATGATGCCAGTTTATTTGGTTTATGGTATGATGACCGCATAGGAGAAGTTTTTAATGATAGAGCACAACGGGTACGCGGAAACATAGGAGATGCTTTAATTTATGGAATAGAAAGCTACACAAATTGGAATATTGGTAATACTTTTTTTGTAAATAATACCAATTACGTACTTAATACTTTTGTAAATCTGGCTATAACGGATTCAGAATACACTAGATCAGAGGAGCCTATTGAAGGTAACAAAGTAGAGTTTATACCCTTAATAAATCTAAAAACAGGAATAGGATTTGGTTATAAAAACTTTCTAGGTAATATTCAATTTACCCACCTTTCAGAACAATTTACAGAAGTTACCAATGCCGATAGAGGTCTCACTGGTACCAAGGAAGAGGGAACGTTAGGTAAGATCCCTGCATACTCTATAGTTGATATTTCATTCTCTTACACTTACAGAAAGTTTAAGTTAGAGACGGGGATTAATAATCTTTTGGATGAAAGCTACTTCACACAACGTGCGACAGGCTATCCTGGACCTGGAATTATTCCAGCAGCACCAATATCATGGTATGCAACCCTTCAGTTTACCTTGTAAAAGCAAAAGTTTAACCTTTGTTTAATCAAAGAATTAACTTTTGTTCAATCTTAAGTACAAGTTTAATTCAATAATTTTGATAAAAAATTATGGTTTATGGAAGATTTCAAGGGATATGATCATATGATGGCTGGGTATTATGAGAAAATGTCAAGATATTCTTTGCCTTTATTATCCTGGGAATTTTATGGGGAGCATCATGCAACTCTCGAAATTTTTAAAGAGGATATTGGTGCACTCAAAAAATTGACTCAAAACTGGGATTTCAATAAAGACTATTACAAAGAGCTTTTAGAAGAACAATCGGTTATTGTGATTACAAACCCAAGTTTGAAAATTGTTTATGCATCAAAGAATATAGAAAAGTTGAACGGGTATTCACCAGAAGAAGTTATTGGTAATTCTCCAAAAATGTTTCAAGGAGAAAATACATGCCACGAAACATCAGCAAAAGTGAGAACCGCAATAAATAAAGGAATGCCTTTTGAAGTCTCTATTCTCAATTACAGAAAAGATGATACGCCCTACACTTGTAAGATCAAAGGATTCCCAATCCATGATAAAAAAGGAAAACTCATAAATTATATCGCTTTCGAAAAAGCTGCATAGTTTCTCTTATTTTTTTAAGTACGCTCTTCTAAAAGATTATAAGTAGTCTCATTTTAATTATACAGAAATCATGTCGATGCTATTTAAAGCGCGATAAATTCCTTATTTTAGACGTATACAAAATAATTAGGAGTAAAGCATATGATACCAGAAATTGAGAAATTACTTAATGACCAGATAAAGTACGAAGCAAAAGCTTCTGCACAGTACCTTTCAATGGCTAGTTGGGCTGATACCCGGGGATACAATGGGGTTGCAGACTTTTTTTATACACAATCCGAAGAAGAGCGTGTACACATGACCAAACTGGTTAAATTTATAAATGAACGAAACGGAATAGCAGTTATACCGGCAATAGATAAACCTAGAGATGATTTTAAATCTTTGATGGAACTTTTTGAAATATTTCTGGAAAGTGAAGAATTCGTCACTTCCAAAATCAATAATATTATTTATGAGTGTCTACAGTTTAAAGATTACAACGTACATAATTTTATGCAATGGTATGTAGCAGAACAACTTGAAGAAGAAGCTATTGCCCGTACGTTATTGGATAAATTAAAGATCATTGGTGATGATAAATCCGGACATTATTTGTTTGATCGGGACATTAATACTTTACAAGCTGTAGAAGAAGGTAAATAACTGTTAATAAGTCAGTAAAGAAAATTTAAAGATTCCTTTTTTTGATGTCTTTTTTTTATATTTTTGCTCTTTATTTAGATTTAATAAAAATTAAGATTAGTGCAAAATTTAGGGACACCATCATTATATTCTCCTTGTGTATCTGTAAATTGTGAAGTTGTCTGCGGAGGAAAAAAGAAAAAATGTTGTAAAAAGTATAAAAAGAAAGGGAAATCCAATTGCAAGAGATGTCCCAAATTATAAATTAATTGGTTTTAATTTCTATCATAGAAAAAACGAGCATGTTTTGAAACATGCTCGTTTTTTATTAAGTGATCAAATAAGAATAGATTTTATTAAGTATGATAATTATCATCATTTAGATTGGGTACAAATAATAGTTTTGCTATTATTTTGGTATACTAATCATTTGTAATAGTAGTTAATAGATATTAGATTTATAGTTCTATGAAAAAAATTATTATAGCTGGATTTCTAGTTGTCGCAGGAATAGCTCAAATGAACGCTCAAGAGTGGCTAAACAATTTTGAAGAAGCAAAAAAAATTGCTTCAAAAAATAATAATCCTATTATATTGGTGTTTGCTGGCTCAGATTGGTGCTCACCCTGTATTAAGTTAGAAAAACAAGTGTTTGATACAGAAGAATTTAAAAAGTATGCCCAGGATAATTATGTGCTTGTAAAAGCTGATTTTCCAAGAAGGAAAAAGAACCAATTGTCCCAACAACTACAAGACCAAAATAATGGATTAGCAGACAGGTACAATAAAAGTGGCGGATTTCCTCTCGTAGTGGTTTTAGATAAAACCGGCAAAAAACTTGGTGAAGTCGGGTACAAGAAAGTGACTCCAGGTGCGTATCTTGATATATTGAATAAAATGATCAAATAATATCTGTATGAATAAGCTTATTCTTGTTTTGTGTGTTTTTCTTAGTTTCACTTCCTGTGTTGTAGTCAAAGAATATGAAAAAGTACAACTCAATGATCCGGATATGGAACTTGCTTTAAAAAAATGCGATCGTTTTGAGACCAATTTTCAGGCCTATAGAGAGTCGGCTGCAGGAGCCAATGGTGGAAAGACAGGTGGTGGATGTGGTTGTAACTAAAAAATTATTTTTTTGAAAAAACTCTCCTTAATACTATTATTATTATCGACAGCACTAGCTGCACAGGAATCACAACAAGAAACTTCAACCACCTATAAGAAAAGGGTGCTAGAGTCTACAGAGATTGATTTTTTAGCAAGTTATTATACTCAGGAAGGCGATAACGCTGCTGTAACTGGTGGTATTGGGACAGAAGAGCTTACAGACCTTACCCCTACAATCTTAGTTTCTATCCCGTTAAATGATGACGATGTATTAACAATTGACGCAAGTATATCGGCATATACATCGGCATCCTCAAGTAATGTAGGACCTTTTGATGGAAATGGTCCTGCGAATCCTTTTGTCGCATCATCAGGGGCATCAAGGCAAGATGTTTTAACAACAGTTTCTGGTAACTATAGTCATAGTAGTGACGATCGTAACGATATATGGTCGGCCAACGTAGCTGTGGCAACAGAGTATGATTATTTCTCAGTAGGTTTTGGAGGCAGTTATACCAAGTTATTCAATGAAAAAAACACAGAAATAAGTGTAAAGGCTAATGTTTTTTTGGATACCTGGAATGCTATTTATCCTACAGAATTAAGAGATCAGCCCTCTTTTATTAAGTTTGATGATGAATCTCGAAATTCATATTCACTCGGGATCGGATTTTCGCAAATATTGTCAAAAAGAATGCAGGGGTCGTTGTCTTTGGATGTGATTCAGCAAGAAGGCTTACTGTCAACACCTTTTCAAAGAGTTCAATTTGCTGATGTGACCGATGTGATTGTTCAGGAGTTCACCCTTGGTGATGATGTCGAGCGCTTACCCGATTCTAGAGTTAAGATTGCCGCAGGCGGAAGGTTACATTATTACATCAATGAGATTTTTACAGTGCGAACCTTTTATAGATATTATATAGATGATTGGGGAATTAATTCACATACAGCCAGTATAGAAATACCTATTAAAATTACAGATAAATTCACACTGTATCCAAGCTATCGTTTTTATACCCAAACTGCTGCCGATTATTTTGCACCCTTTAACGAGCATTTGTCTACGCAGGATTTTTATACATCAGATTATGATTTGTCTGATTTTGATGCAAATCAATACGGTTTTGGAGTCAGTTATACAGACATCTTTGCAAAAATGCATATCTGGAAACTTGGCTTAAAGACCATCGATTTGAGGTTTAGGCAGTATGAACGTAATTCTGGGCTTAAAGCAAGTTTATTTTCGGGAGGATTTAATTTTGTTATGGATTAAAGCCCTTTAAAATTTATTGCGCAAGTTTTGGGTTTTATCAGGATTCGTTGTAATCTATTTTTGTATCGTTTTTAAAAAAAGAATAAAGATGATAGAACAAAGCCAGATTGACTATAATCGTATTGCTGAAGCGATAACTTACATTAAGCAAAATTTTAGGACCCAACCTAATTTGGATGAAATAGCAGAAAAAGTGCATATTAGTCCTTATCATTTTCAACGTCTTTTTACCAATTGGGTAGGTGTAAGTCCAAAAAAATTCTTACAATATATCAGCATTGAGTATGCCAAGCAAATTCTACAAAATCAAAAAGCCACTCTTTTTGATACCGCTCACCAAACCGGACTCTCAGGAACGGGAAGACTACATGATCTTTTTGTAAGGATAGAGGGCATGACCCCTGGTGAATATAAAAATGGAGGAGAAAATCTGTTGGTGAATTATAGTTATGCCGAAACACCTTTTGGCCAAATACTAGTGGCATCTACCCATAAAGGTATTTGTCACATGGGATTCGTTGATAACGAAGAATTAGCTTTTCAAGAGCTAAAAAAGCCGTTTCCAAATGCAACTTTCAATCAGGTTGTAGATAGAATACAACAGAATGCACTATTCATTTTTACAAAGGACTGGAAAGATTTGGATCAAATAAAGCTTCACTTGAAAGGTACCGATTTTCAGTTGAAGGTATGGGACACACTACTCAAAATTCCTCAAGGGGGGCTAACTACATATGGAACTATTGCATCGCATATAGATAAACCCAAAGCTTCTAGGGCAGTTGGAACAGCAATAGGTAACAATCCTGTGGCTTTTTTGATTCCTTGTCATAGAGTGATTCAATCTTCAGGAGAATTTGGACAATACCATTGGGGAGATGTTCGGAAAACTGCTATGATTGGTTGGGAAGCTGTAAAATTAATAAGAAATTGAGCAAAATACGGGTGGTACAGATTTTAAATTGAACTCATCTTTGTGTAGGACATTAAAAAAATAAAAAATGAGTCAGTTTAAAATTATTCCTTTGACCAAAAGGTATGCTTCAAAAATCCGAAAATCTAGAAAAGATGATTTTGAATATCAGGTTATCGAACAAGTTGCTAGTGGGTTTGGGCCATGTAGAGTTTCTCTAAAACCATTCAAACCTGGAAAAGATAAACGACTTTTATTACATCATAATCCCTTCGAAATCAATAATGCTTTTGCACAATCAGGGCCAATATTCATTCATGCAAAAGAAATTGAATCGTATTCAGACATCCATAAATTTCCTTCAGAAATCAAAGCTGATAAACAAAATTTTCCGTTGACCTTAATTGGATATAGTAAGGATCAACAAATGACATACACCAAACTGGTTGGAGATTCTGATATAGATGTTTTGATTTCAGAAATATTTAAAGAAAATGATGAGGTCTCTTATTTACACGCAAGAAATTCTGAAGCAGGTTGTTTTATTTGTAAAATCGAAAGAATTGATGCATTTTGATATATTTACAAATGAGACTTCAAAAGGGAATTCTATATGATGGAGTTCTCTTTTGCCATAATGTAAATTAATAGATAAGCTACAAGCATTTTCAATTGTAAAACCTTCAAAATAAACGCATATCGTACTTGAAGTTGGTTGTTTAAAATAGACAAAAACTAGTATTAGGTTTTTTTTATGAATAGGTTCAAAAATGTTTTTCTACTTTAGATCAACAATCTTTTTTACTCGATAATCGAGATTTTAAATGTACCGAGGCTTGCCTCGAAATCAAAATTATTTTCCAAACGATGCCGTGTAGGCTTGCCGCAAGGTAGTTTACTGGATACAGTATCAATATTTAGAAATAAATCAATGTCCAATATAAAATATTATCAAATGAAACTATTGTTCGCCTTATCACTATTGCTGACTATTACCATGTCCATAAAAGCCCAGGAATCTGATTACACATTGGTTGAAAAAACTGTACAATATTATCTTGACGGAGGTACAAATAATGATTATGAGACTCTAAAAAAGGCTTTTCATGAGACGGCTATAATGAGATATTTAAAAAACGGCGAGTATAAAGAAGTTAATGCTTTAGAATTCTTTAAAAAAGGAATGAAACCAGGACCAAAACAAAATAGGAAAACAAAGATTGACTATATTAATATTACCGGTCATGCTGCAAATGCCAAACTCGAAATTGAATACCCCACCTTTACATTTATCGATTATATGAATCTGCTTAAGATTAACGGTGAATGGAAAGTGGTAAGTAAGATTTTCTATAAAAAAATGAATGAAGCCGCTGAAAAATGATTTCTAGAATACTATTTACTAAAAATATCTATTTAACTCTTGTGTTTTTCATTGTGTTGAATCTGATTCAGGCACAACAAACTCATTTGTATTTAGACCAACAATTACCTTCTAGGACTCCCGAAATCTTTGCTCCAGAAGTTATTTCTAAAGAGAACGAATATGAGTTTGGATCTGTGTTTTCAAAAGACGGGACAGAATTTTTTTATGGAGTTGATGTAGGAGAAAGGTCAGAAATACGATATACAAGATTAGATAAAAACAAATGGACAATCCCAAAGACTATAATATCACATGCGGTATATGGTTATAATGATCCTTTTCTGTCGCCAGATGAGTATAGGTTGTATTATATCTCTGATATGCCTTTAGATGGCCGCGGAAATAGAAAAGATCACGATATATGGTATTCAGAAAAAAGACCCTATGGCTGGTCAAAACCAATAAATGTAGGTGAAAATATTAACACAAATAAAAACGAGTATTATATTTCTTTTACGAATAACGGTACCATGTATTTTTCTTCTAATAGAGGCAAAAACAATAACTTCGATATTTATGCATCGAAAATGGAGCAAAATAGATTTCAAGAACCTACTAAATTATCGGATGCCATAAATACTGCGGCTTATGAGGCTGATGTATTTGTGTCTCCAGATGAATCGTTTGTCATTTTTTGTGCAACAAGGAGTGAGGGATTAGGTAGAGGTGATCTGTATATTAGTTTTAAACAAGAGGATGGCACTTGGACAACTTCAAAAAATATGGGGCCGCTCATTAATACCAAAAATCATGAATTATGCCCGTTTGTAACCAAAGATGGCAAGTATTTTTTCTATACCAGCAATAAAGACATTTATTGGGTAGATGCTAAGATTCTAGACCAATTTAAATAAAGCTTGTAAAAGAAAAATGTTTAAGCTGAAAAGCATCTTCTTTAATTCTTTAAATTGAATGTTGTTGTGATCGATGTCCGGAATTTTCTTTTTAGAGTTATAGGGTATGTCCAAATCTTAAAAATACTTTCGTCATATTGGTATAAAAAATATTATAACCATAAAAAAACAAACGTATGAAAGAATTTATGTTTCTTTTTAAAGGAGGAGATGAAGTTTGGGATTCAAAATCTCCAGAAGAACAACAAAAACACATGCAACATTGGCAACAATGGATTGATGAGATGGGCCAACAGGAAAAATTTGTAGGAGGTGAACGATTATATCCTCATGGAAACACAATACATCCTGGTAGCATGAAAGTAACCGATAGACCCCTTACTGAAAGTAAAGAGTTAGTAGGAGGATATCTAGTTGTGAAAGCAGATACCCTGGACGAAGCTACTCAAATGGCTAAAGGATGTCCGGGATTGCTGTGGGAATCTCATGTAGAAGTACGCGAAATTTGGCCAGAAGATTAATATAAAAACTATCATAATGAAAGAGTTCTTATTAATTATTCGAGGAGGTGACGACGAATCGGGACATAGATCTCCGGAAGAAATGCAAAAGCACATGCAACATTGGCAGCGATGGATGAGTGGTTTAGCAGAAGAAGGTAAATTTGTTGGTGGGCAGCCACTTAAAAGTGAAGGAAAAACAATCGTAGAAGGAGGATCTAGGGTCATAGATCGGCCACTGGCAGAAGGTAAAGAATTAGTAGGGGGCTATCTTCTTATACATGCAGATTCATTGGAAGATGCAACAAATATTTCAAAAGATTGTCCTGGGTTTGAGTACAATTGTAGTGTCGAGGTACGTGAAATTAGTCCTATGTAATTATTTCTTTTGGAGAATAACGATAATATAGATGCAACTTTGAACCATCTTTTCAGACAAGAGTCAGGAAAGATGGTCGCTGTGTTGATAAAAATTTTTGGAACAGAAAATATCGAAATTGCAGAAGATGTCGTGCAGGACGCATTAGTGAGTGCTCTTGAAACCTGGAAATTTAGAGGAATGCCAGATAATCCTAAAGCATGGCTTTATCGCGTAGCACGCAACAGGGCGATTGATATTATCAGAAGAAAAAAACACAGTAAAACTATCGATTTTTCAGATCCAAAAAAACAATTATTAACCTCAGAATATACGCTTAAGACTACAATGGATGATTTTTGGGAAGAAAATCAGATACAGGATGATTTTTTGGGGATGATGTATTCATGTTGTCATCCTGATATTTCTCAGGAGAATCAGATTACCTTTATTCTTAAATCACTTTGTGGGTTTAGTACAAAAGAAGTGGCAAAATCTTTTTTAACTTCAGAGGATACAATTTCTAAACGCTTGTACCGAACCAAAGAATATTTTCGAAAACATAAAATTCGACCCGAAATCCCATCTCAATCTGCAATTAATCAGCGAACCAGTTCTGTATTAAGCGCAATCTACCTGATGTTTAATGAAGGGTATAATTCAACACATACCAATCAGCTTATTCGTAAAGATTTGATTCGTCAAGCGATATTACTATGTCAATCACTTTTATCCTCAGAACAAACCCAGTTACCAGAAGTATATGCGTTAATGGCCTTAATGTGTTTTCATTCTGCACGATTAGATAGTCGTGTTACAGCTGAAGGATCTATCATTCTATTGTCAGCGCAAGATAGAACCAAATGGGATCATGAACTTATACATTCTGGTCAAGATTATCTTAACAAAGCATCTTTTGGAAGTAGACTTACAACCTATCATCTTGAAGCTGCTATCGCTTATCAGCATTGTTGTGCAGAGTATTATGAAAATACAGATTGGAATAAGATTTTAGAATATTATAACTTACTATTGGATATTGCAGACGATCCCATTGTATTTTTAAACAAGTGCCTTGTTATTTTGGAGCTTCAGGGACCAAGAGAAGCATTACTCGCCCTAGAAGGAATAAAAAATGATAAGTTATTAGAGAAGTATTACTTATATCATGCTACCTTGGGAGAGATTCATCAACGATTATCAAATCATTCCCTTTCTTTGGCTCATTATGACAAAGCTATTCGGCTTACTCAATCAAAATCAGAAAAACGATTTCTTAAAGATAAAATTTCTTCGTATAAATAAAGATTTAGCAAATTTATGACATATAAAGTTAACAACTTCATTCAATTCTATTAAAAGGGGTGTTTACCCCTTTATTAAAGGGATAAAAGCCCAATTATATTTTATTTTCTATTATTTAAGTTTGTAGTTTTTCCAACTATTCAAGATATAATTTTTGAACGTATAATTAAAAGAGATACTATTTATCAGAATGTTTAGTTGTTAATAGAATAAATAATAAAATAAAACCCCAAAGCTCCCTAAATGAAGACCTTAATTTTATCCATTATCAATGGATTGTTTACTAAAGAAGTAAGAGAACCCAAAAAACTACATGGCAATAGTGTTTTTATTACTGCTACAGAACCAATTATTGGAAGAACTATAATTATAGAACAAGATAGCTATAGTATTTGGGTATATTTATTAACTCCTAATAAGTTAGAGATTGATTTTGACGGTTTTTTATGTTCTGTGGTTACTCCAGTTAAACCAAATGGTACTTTAAAAGATTTTACTATAAAAGAGCAGCCATTACCAATCGAATTTTCGAATAAGTACAGTTTCATTAAAAATCTCAACAAAGAGGATATTAAGATAGATTGGCAAGAAAATCAAGTAATACTATCCATAAAAGAGGAAGTGTTTCTTATCATGAATATGGAGACAAAAACAAGTTACTCAAAAAGTCTTTCATGTAACTGCCCCTATGGAAAGAGCTTAACAAAAGAAATGCTGACTTAATTTTCGTTATATCATTAATAAACAAAACAGTCACAGGCTTTGAAGTTTGTGACTGTTTTGTATCTTCATTTTTATTATATCTTATCTGTGGATGGCATAACTGCTTGATGCAGGAAGCTCTTTTAGAAAATTAATAAAAGGTTGAAGATTTAATCCGAATTTAAAGTATAAAGTTTTCATAAGCCTTGATTTTTAAATTATTTGTTTCTTAGTGTAGTATTTTCAATTGTCGTGCCAAAATTTTAAAAAACTAATTTTCAATAACTTACACTTATATTTGTTGATCTTTTAAAAGTGATCAATTAGTTTTCTTACTCGATTATTCTATAAAAGGTTATATTTGCCCCTTCGTTATAATTGTATTTTATATAACGAGACGTAAACCATTTTAAAACGGGGGGAGTGAATAACAAACTCCGTTTTTTTAACGTGAGTAATAGATAAGCATTTTTGATCGATTGATTTACTTTATAATATAAATTAATCTGCCATCCATATGGTCAGCTCTTCTGCCATACGCAATTAATGAAGCTCCTATTGTCCAATTATTTTTGATACGATACCAAAAAGAATATCGTTGGTACATCCAATTGGATTGAATATTTTTTGGTCGCGTGATATAAAGACCAAATTGTTGCAAAAAATAAAAATTACCTACTGTAAAATGATGCCCTAAGGTAGCAGCAGAAGAGAAAGACGAATCGTTGAGCTCTTGAACTTTTGCAATTTTTTCATCAGACCAATCATACCAAAATTCTACCCCCAAATTGAAACCGTTAATAGCAGATAGAGGCTTTAGTGCGCCACCAAGTACCCCAATTAAAGGATGATTTGTTGATTCAGCATCTCGATCTGCAGATCTAAGACTAGCAAAAGATCCAAGGTAATAACTCCATGCACGATTATATTGCTTAAGCTCATGTGGTTTGGGTTTTAAGGGAACGTTATCAATGATTTTATCGAACCCTATGGACAGCGTAGGAAAATTCATTCCTTTATTGGGCTGCTTCTGACCTCCATTAGAAATATGATTATAATTGGCAGAGAGATTAATGGCATACTTATCACTAATATGATAATTGAGGTTAAGGGATAAGGCTAAGTAAAAACTAAGATTTGTGCTAAAAAGTACGTTCTCTGGATTAGTCTCTTCATCAAAAATAGTATCAAGATAGGTAGCGCCTATAGAACCTCTAAGCGAAAATTTCAAAGGTCCTTGATAAGTGAAATAAGGTTCAACAAAATAGATCAGGTTATAAGAACTACCGAGTATATTTGGATTTGCATAATTGAAGTATGAGAATGCAAAACCTGATCGGCCATAACAGAAACAAGTTTTCCAGGCTTTATCACTTGTTCTTAGTTTACTCATTTCAATTTGAAAACCATATGGATTTGTTTGAGATATAGGTTCTAAATCTGGAGTGTGAGCAATAATAAAACCATAGTGAGATTTTAAACCATAATATTTTGCGGTTGTCTGGGCATATACGATAGTACACAGATGAAGCGTTATTAAAAATCCTATGGTTCTCATTAATATAGCATTAAACTTATATCCTAATATATTGAAAATTAATTGGCGTCGAAGTTTATTAAGGGAAATATAACAGAGTGAAAGTATTACCACCGATCTTTAGAGTATGGTTTGTGTTTTACAATGAAAAGATGAATAGCCTTAAATGAAGGATTTTGTATGAAATGTATAATCACCTTTCTAGTGCTCAACTCTTGGAAACATGATGAGTATAAGACATAATCAAATTGTTTATCAAAAGACCTGAAAAAGACATAGTTGCCATCATGGGTCTTGAAGCACTTCCACTGTTGTCAAAAACAATGTTTCCTGCATTTTGTTACAGGTGCGTATATGATTCATTGTTTTGACTGGCCCATGCAATAAGAGGCTAAAAGTATGATTTTATCAAGTTTTCAGGTCTTTTTTGACTAATATTTGTGTTTTCTACTAACATTTATCCAGTCAACAAGCATATAAGTATTACCACTTGGTCCGTAGTTTCCAGATGACCCCTCCATTTGTAGGTTTAAAATAATGTTCATGTTTTTATTGGCGAAATTGGTACCCCTGTGTTGAGCTTTCCAGATTCCATCGATATAATAATGAATATCAACATCGTTTCCCTCTTTGGTGATCCAAACCTTATAAGTGTGCCACCTGGCGGGATTAGAAACTTTGGTCAGGGTTTCTTCCCAGTTTAGATCCCAGGTATTTTGCCAGCAAACTTTAGATCCTTTATACTCCATAATATCACTTTCAGCATTCCAGGGGCCATCGTGAGTGATCCAAAAGGCAGGCCATGTGCCATATGATGAAGGCGCTTTGATACGAGCTTCTAATGACCATTCTGGGTATTGTTCGTTAATATTTACTTTTTGTTTTGCATGAATAGCTCCAGAATGATATCGAATCGGAAGCCATGGATCATGACTGCTATTACCTTCATTCCAATTTATTTTGGATGCTTTAATAACGAGGTAGCCATATCCGCTTTTATAAACGTGATTGTGATCATATGTACTACCATACATACGGGCAGAGCCATTATGATCACTTCCCCAGGGATATAAATAATTCCATATATTATTGAAATCATTATATGAAGTACCACTAAATTGATCTGTAAATATATTTTGCCATGTACCGGGATGAATAGTAGATTTGGCGATAGAATTTTCTTGAGAATCGGCATCTACAGTAAAAAGAGATAATTCTTCCTCTTCACACGAATATAATGTTGTCAAGATTAGAAGGATATGTAGCAAGTTAATTGTTTTTTTCATCAGTAAGTAATTTAAGCTTACTATCATAAAAGGCGTCTAGTGGTAGGGGATACTTTTCAGTACTTGTGATTTAAAAAATATGCAGACGCCTATCATGATAGTCTCAAAAACAACTATTTTGGTTATTGTTTTACGATTCTTTTTTTCGTTATATGTTCACTATTTTTTATGGTAACGATATAGATTCCTGATGGTAGATCAGACATGTCGATAGCCTGATTGCTTCCATCAAATACTATGTTTTTAACTAACATGCCTGAAAGATTATGTATTTCAATTGTATTGGATTCACTACGTAGTGTACCTGTAACTTCAAAATGTAATAATGAGTGAACAGGATTGGGATATAATTTTGAATCCATTGTGATATGATTGTGAACAGAATTTATTTTCATATCACAGTCCAGCTGTTGATCGTACTCAGCTTCTTTAGCCGTTATTTCATTAATTGTTTTAGATGAACTAGAACGCTGCAAACTGTTTTGATATTGATTCCATAGTGATTGCACGGTTTCACCAACTATATTTCTACAGGCAGTGTCCCAGGACCAAGTTCTGTAGGTTCTCGCACTATGATTGAATTTAATTGCAAATTCTGAATCTTTGTTATTTACTATCCAATTGATAAAGAATCCAGTAGTAGTGTATCCACTAGTCCAGCTACCGCCTCTTCTGGGAGAGCGGTCTGGATGTCTACCCAGAGAGATTCTTACATAATCAGCCAATCCTTCTATATAGCCGTAAAATTCGGTTCCTTGTTGATAACTTCCTGCATTTCTTGGCCCCCATTGATAGGCATGCGTACATTCGTGAGATAAAATTCCTTCAATATCTTCCTTTACCGCGCGAAGATTTCCTCCTCGACTGTTGTATATATTTTCAATATGACGAACACTAATTTTAATGCTAATTTCTGGGGGGCTTCCCCATTTTGCCGCAATTCCACCTTCATCTCGCAAATAGAGATTTAATTTGTTAAATCTTAATAGATTATCATTGTCATTATAATATATTTTTTTACATACCTCTAAAATAAGTTGCTTAATGATTTCTTCGGCATTAGGAAATGCATCCCAAAATATTTTAGAACCATTATGGTAAGATGCTTGATCTACTAGATTTATAACAGGATAAGGGAAATTATCCCAATCCCCATCACTATTATTTTTTTCAATTTTAAATGAAGAAATGACATCATTATAACCTTCATTCACGAAACAATCATCATCACCAGCATATGTTATTGAATTTCCGGTAAAATTATCCCCCCTGTATACTGTTATCTGATATCCTTCAGCTATTTTTATCGAGGAGGCATCGTTTGGTCTTCCACCAGTAGCCCATATAGCACCACTAGTAAAGTTTCCTATACCAAATTTTGCTTCCCATCCACCATAATTACAATGTTGAAATAGTGAAACCACATTTTGCGCTTCTACTTTTTCAACTTTAAATGAAGAAATAACATCATTATAGCCTTCATTCACAAAACAGTCATCATCACCAGCATATGTTATTGAATTTCCTGTAAAGTTATCCCCTCTATATACTGTTATCTGATATCCTTCAGCTATTTTTATCGAGGAGGCATCATTGGGTCTTCCACCAGCAGCCCGTATAGCATCACTAGTAAAGTTTCCAACACCAAATTGAGCATCCCATCCACTATAACCGCAATGTTGAAACAAAGTTAAGACATTTAATGAAGTAACTCTTATGGAAGATACGACATCATTAAAACTTTCATTAACTAGACAATCATCGTTACTAGAATATGTTATCGAATTTCCTGTAAAATTGTCTCCGCTAAATAAAGTTACGGTATAACCCGGGGATATTTTAATAGAGGATGCATCATTAGGGAGCCCTCCGGCTCCCCTGATGTCGTTACTATTGAAGTTTCCAGCATCTAGCTGCATAGTCCATCCTGTAAAATTGCAATGTTGATGAACAGTAACTTGCGCATTAAGAGAAGAGGAGCAAAAAAACAAGAATATTGCCAGAAGCAATGTAAAGCTAAGTTGGTTAGGTTTCATGGGGTAATTTCTTTCTTATGTTAGGTTTTGTTATTCTAAAAGTATAAGAATCAGTTTCTTTTTGAAAAGAAATTAGCTATTCGGGAAAGAAATATAGCTCAATGACGTTAAACAAACGCTGTTTGAGAAATTGAAGGTAAGAAACAACTTTCATTATAAGTGTTTTAAAGTCTTAAGATTCTTGTAATAAGGAAGATACTAAATGCCAAATGAATTCTAAGCTTAAATGAATTTGATGTTTTTTTAAGAAAAAACTTTTCAGTATTGTGAATGTCAAAAAGACCTAAAAAGACTACGGTTACCATTGATTTAGCGCACTTCCACTGTTGCTGGATTGTGAACCAATTACATTTTCACAAGTATTATTTTTCGTACTCCCTTTTCCAGCTGGCCCATGAGCTAAGTGAGAGTAATAGTAGCACTTGTCTTTTTAGATCTTTTGATCACTATGCAGCAAGCTCCCCATTGCCTGCATGTTCTTTGCTCGTACTGATTGATGCCCATTTAGAACTGGGATTAAATTCAAGAGATACAAAGGTTTCATTTCTAAGGGTATCAAGAATAGATTGTAATTCGGTTTCATGATAATAAATATGCAAAACTCCACGAGCATCCTGTCTGTTTTGTGGTAATGATTGCCCATTTTTGATTATACCTAGATATCCTAAATATTTTAAGTTCTCTCCATATAAATACACAAATCCCATCTGATATCCACCTCCACCAGTATAATTACTAACAATTTGAATACTATAACTTTCTATTTTTTGAGAAACGATCATGTTGCTTAAATTTTAATATGAGTTAGCGTTGTTGTTTGTTTTGTCAAATGTACTATTCATTATAGTGATAGGGTAGAGGGAAAACACGGAAATTAAATAGGGGTATTTCCCTTTTAAGTTTTTAGTCCTTCCAAGCAATTTGATTGCATACTTAAAAAGAAAAGATAACATCTCAATATTCCTCAAAAAAGACGTATATTTGCACGCAATTAAATTTTAATTGCAATGATAGCACATGATTCCAAAATCGTTGGAGAGGGTCTTACCTATGACGACGTACTTTTAGTTCCCGCATTTTCTGAAGTACTACCTCGCGAGGTAAGTATTCAGACAAAATTCACAAAAAATATTACACTTAATGTTCCAATTGTTTCGGCAGCCATGGATACAGTTACAGAGAGTCGTATGGCTATCGCGATGGCACAAGAAGGTGGTATAGGTGTATTGCATAAGAACATGACCATAGAGGAACAGGCCATAAAAGTACGTAAAGTAAAACGTGCTGAGAGTGGAATGATTATCGATCCGGTTACGTTACCAAGAGATGCCAAAGTAATTGATGCTAAGAATAACATGCGAGAACATAGTATCGGTGGTATTCCTATTGTTGATGATAATCATAAACTGATAGGTATTGTAACCAATAGGGATCTGCGTTTCGAAAAAAATGATGATCGAGCAATATCTGAAGTAATGACAAGCGAGAACCTGGTTACAGTTGGTGAAGGAACGTCATTGCAACAGGCTGAAGTTATTCTTCAAAATAATAAAATTGAAAAACTTCCTGTTGTCGATAAAGAAAATACGTTAGTTGGATTAATTACATTTAGAGATATTACTAAGCTTACTTTAAAGCCAATGGCAAATAAAGATAAGCTTGGTCGCTTGAGAGTTGCCGCTGCAATAGGAGTGACAGGGGATGCAGTAGAACGTGCGGAAGCTTTAGTGAAATCTGGTGTTGATGCCGTTGTTATTGATACTGCACACGGGCATACCAAGGGTGTTGTAACTGTTTTAAAACAAGTGAAGGCAAAGTTTCCTAACTTAGAAGTTATAGTAGGTAATATAGCTACTGGCGAAGCTGCAAAATACTTAGTAGAAGCGGGAGCCGATGCTGTAAAAGTTGGAATTGGTCCGGGATCTATTTGTACTACCAGGGTGGTAGCGGGTGTTGGATTCCCTCAGTTTTCTGCGGTTCTAGAGGTTGCTAATGCAATCAAAGGATCCGGGGTTCCTGTAATTGCTGATGGAGGAATTAGATACACAGGTGATATACCAAAAGCAATTGCTGCCGGAGCAGATACTGTAATGTTAGGTTCTCTCTTGGCAGGTACTAAAGAATCTCCAGGCGAAACGGTTATCTATGAGGGAAGAAAGTATAAAACGTATCGGGGTATGGGATCTGTTGAAGCAATGAAAAAAGGATCTAAAGATCGATATTTCCAGGATGTAGAGGATGACATCAAAAAACTGGTTCCAGAAGGAATTGTTGGTCGAGTTGCCTATAAAGGAGACTTGATAGAGAGTATTCATCAGTTTATTGGTGGTCTAAGAGCGGGTATGGGATACTGCGGAGCAAAAGATATCAATACGCTTCAAAAAACAGGACGCTTTGTAAAGATTACGGCAAGCGGGATTCATGAGAGTCATCCTCACGATGTAACAATTATAAAAGAGTCTCCGAATTACAGTAGAAGGTAATTTTTCGAATATGATTTCTATTTTGCATATCGAGGACAAACTACAAGAAATTGACTTTAAATACAATACCATCTTCAATTTGAAGATGGTATTGTATTTACACTTTTGCAAAGAAGACTTATTTACCTTCTTCTGACTTAATTCCCAGCTTAGCCATTACCTTTTTGGTAAGGTCATACTGTGGATCAATGTATGCTAGACCACTAGTGGTAATAGTAAAAACCTGAGTGTACTTTTCTGCTTTTGCTATTTCTTCTAATGCTTTACCGATTTTCTCATATAATGGCTGTAATAATTTGTTTTGTTCTAACTGCACTAATTGAGAACCGTTCTGGCGAAATTTTGCAATATCATTTTCAAGATTAATAATTTCTTCTTGCTTGGTTTTTTTCATAGGTTCTGTAAAAGAAGCTACTTTTTCTTGGTAGTCTTTTACTTTGGCCTGATACTCATCAACCTTTACCTTTAAATCAGCTTCTAGTTTACCATTGTAGGCCTTTAGATCTTCTTGAACTTTTGTAAGTTCGGGCATTTTAGAAAGAACAAAATCTGTATCTATTGTTCCTGTTTTAGATTGTGCACTTAGTTGAAAACTCGCTGCAAATACTAAGATCGATACTATTAACTTTTTCATCCGTTTTTTTGTTTACTAAATTTTAAATTTTTGCAAATATATAAGGTCTAGGGCAATATCTGTACCAATCCCATTTTTTTTGAAGATTTATTCTTCATATAACTGTCCGCGATGTGGTTTTAAAGCATCTCTAACAGGTTTCATCTCTGACTCGGTCACTACCAAATATGCCATACTATGCAAATCATTTATATCCAAACAACCCGTGATGTTAACGGTCAAATTCTTTGCCATGATATATTCTTTGAGATGAATTTCATGGTGTTGGGCCGTTTTTTGTGCTGCAGGTCCTCTAAAATCCCAAATTAATTTTAGTTTTTTTTCCATTAGATACCTTTTGTTATTTTTAGGTTATACAGTCGACTGCTGCTTTGCTTAAATCCTAATTTTGAATATAAACTTATAGCAGCTTTTTTTTCATCTTCTGTAAATAAATTAATTTCTGAAAGGTTCTTTTCTTTAGCCAAATTAATTAGTTTTTGAATAAGTTTCTTACCAATCCCTTCACCTCTATGATTAAAATCAACTACTACATCTTCTATCCAGCCTTTATGTCCAGAAATCACTTTGTATAGACACATCGAAGCAATTCCAGTAATTTTTTCATCAGATTTATGATAGATAAAAATAAGAGGATTATATTGGTTTGATAATAATTCGTTTAACGGAATTTGTTTTTTATTTGGACTTAATTGCTTAAATAGATTTTGAATAGCAATCTCTTTATCCACAGTTAGCGATTCAGTATTTAAAATTTTAATCACAGAGGTATAAAATATAAATTCAAAAAATAGTTAATTATCTAATACACTTTTCCCTTTTTCGGCAAAGGCCTTAAAATTTTCCATATAAGAACAAGATTGTTTTTTAAATGCTCCGGGCATAAGAAACCCCATAAGTTTCATGAAACCATTAAATTTGAATTCATTTTTAGAAATCCATTTTGTGTTTCCGTTAGGGAGTTCTTCGAAATAATTTTCCTGAATGTTATAAACATTTTTTGCGTCAAAAGTAAGATGAATAGCTTCTGGCAGGTCAAAAAGAGTAATAGTTTCTATCATTTCGATTTCACGTTTTCCCATTTTATAGGTTAATTTAGAAGTAGCACCTGTTTTTCCTTTTTCTCCGCTTAGATGTTCCATGCTTACCAGGTCTTTTTGCCAATGCTTCATGTTTTCTTCATTGTCAAATTTTGTAATTACTTCGTTCCTAGGTAATTCTATTTCAATATCTAAGGTGTACTCCATGATTTTGTTTTTTGTTTGTTAGGTGTTATGGTGCATACAATATACGTAGATCATAAAAAAATTAAAAGTTAATACTAATAGAAGATATTGGTTCGTTAGGAAAGTAGCTTGTAAAACATCATAATATTATTATTTTTGTCCGGCTCAGGACTTTATCATAAACAAATTATGCACAAAAGATCATTAGTATTTTTTTTAGGGTTTATTTTTTTTGCATTAGCACATGCGCAACAGAAAGAAAAAGAGGGGGTATTGCTTACTATTGATAATTCGCCTATTTATGCTTCAGAATTTAAAAGAATCTATCTTAAAAATATTGATTTAGTTAAAGACAAGTCTCAAAAGGATATAGATGAATATCTTAGTTTATTTGTAAATTATAAACTAAAGCTTAAAGAAGCTGAGAATTTGGGTTTGCATAAAAAAGAATCTTACCTGAAAGAATTAAAGGGATATCGAAAACAATTATCATCGAATTATCTTACAGATACAAAAACATCCGAGGCTTTAATAAAAGAGGCATATGATCGCTCGCTAGAAAGGATAAGCGCCAGTCATATTTTAATTATGGTGAAACCAAATGCTTCTGCAAAAGATACAGCACTGGCGTATCAAAAAATTCTAGAAGCTAAAGATAAAATTGCTTCAGGCGAAAAATTTGAGAATGTTGCAAAAGAATACAGTGAGGATCCTTCAGTTGTAAAAAATGGAGGTTATTTAGGATGGTTTTCGGTTTTTCGAATGGTTTATCCTTTCGAGAATGCCGCATACAGAACTAAGGTTGGAGAAGTATCTGAACCTTTTAGAACTCAGTTTGGATATCACATTGTTAAAGTAAATGATCGTGAAAAGATGCTTGGAGAAGTTTCTGTGGCACATATTATGGTTGCAGTTAACAAAAGTAGAACCTCTGAAGAAGCTAAAACAAGAATTGAGGAAATACAACAGCAGATAGATCAAGGGGCTTCTTTTTCCTCTTTGGCAAAAGAATATAGCGACGATCCAAGTACTGCGGTAGAAGGAGGGAAAATCAGACGATTTGGACAAGGAGTATTAAATTCGGAAAAATTTGAAAAAGCTGCTTTTAGTCTTCACACAAAGGGAGAGCTTTCATCCCCTTTGGAAACCAAATATGGTTGGCACATCATTAAGTTGTTAGAAAAATATTCGCCAAAGACCTACGAGGAACAAAAAAATGATCTAACCAATAAAGTTAAAAGAGATAGTCGATCAAAATTGGTAACTACATCATTTATAAATTCATTAAAAAGAAAATATAACGTAATAAGAAATGAAGAGGCCATTCGCTACTTCAAAGAAATTATTCCTGATTCAATTTTTTTTAAAGGATGGGAGATACCCAGAGACGATATTTTGAAGAAAGAATTGTTTAGAATAAAACAAGAAGTGTATCAATATCAAGATTTTGCAGAGTTTATAAAAAGCAAAAAGATAAGAGAAAGAACTCCGCTGGACATTTCAATTTTTGTACAAGAAATGTATGATCAATTTGAATCGACTACATTACTAGCGTATTATAAAGAACATTTAGAAGAGGATAATCAGGATTTTGCGAACATTATTAACGAATATAGAGACGGACTTTTACTTTTTGATCTCATGGAATCAAAAATATGGAATGCTTCAAGATCAGATACTCTAGCACTCAAGAAGTTCTATCAAGCAAATAAGGAGAGGTATTTTCAAAATGAAAGGTATGAAATTCTAAAAGTATCTTCGTCAAAACGTGAGGTAATTACCAAAGTTCAAAAGTTACTCAAAGAAAATAAATCTATTGAAGAAATAAAGAAAGAGATCAACAAAGGAGATATTGTTTTGGCGATCTTTTCTGAAGAAGAACTAGAGAAAGGAAAGGATAAATTGCCTCAGGAATTTTCTGGGCAAAAGGCTAAAATGGCAATTATAGAAGAAGATAGTTTTATTACTTTGATTATGGTGAAAGAAATATTACCTTCCCGAGTTAAAAGTTTCGAAGAAACCAAAGGGGAAATAATTAACGACTTTCAGGAAAGTATAGAAAGCAAATGGCTTGACCAGCTCAGAGAAAAATACGCGGTTAAGATTAATAAAAAAACTTTAAAGAAGGTTAAAAAAGATTTAACTAAATAAATGAAGTATAGTGTATTAATATTTTTGTCAATTGCAGCCGTTTCGTGCAAAAAGTTTGGTAATCAAATGAAAAAAGAGACAATTGCAAGGGTAAACCAAACCTATTTATATAAAGAAGATATTCAAGACCTGGTTCCAGAGAACGCTTCGAAAGAAGACAGTGTTAACATTGTTAATAATTATATTAACACTTGGGCTACACGTCAGTTGTTTATAGATCAGGCAAAAAGAAATCTTTCTGAAGAAGAGCTACAGGAGTTTGACGAGCTGGTAGAAAAGTATCAAAGTACCTTATATATTAATGCGTACCAGAATGCGGTAATCAATAAATCTATAAATATGGAGATTACCGAAGAAGATCTAGAATCTTATTATACTCAAAATTTAGAAAATTTTAATCTTAATGAGGAGTTAGTAAAGTTACGTTACTTACATTTGCCACCTGGGTATGGAAACATTGTTGCAACACAGCGACAATTGAATCGTTTTAATGAAGAAGATGTTGATGAGCTTACGCTAAAAAAGGAAGAATATCTGGCATATTCATTAAACGATTCTACTTGGGTTAAATTAGATCAGGTTCTGAATAAAATCCCGATTCTTAAGAAACAAGATAGGGCAAAACTCTTAATGAGTGGGAAGTATATGCAACTTAGGGATTCCACCGGTGTTTACATGGTAAAGATAAAAGATGTTTTGAAGCGAAGAGAAAAAGCGCCTTTAGCATATATTAAACCAACCATTAGGCAAATTATATTAAATAAAAGGAAGCTAGAGCTGATAAAAAAAATAGAAAAAGATATTACAAAAGATGCAGTTGAGAACAAACAATTTGAAGTCTATAATTAAAACTACCATATTTTTCGCAATATTTGGGTTAAGTATAAATGCTCAATTACAGGCGCAAGAAATTATTGAAGATGTTAAGAATGATACCATTATCAAAAATGATACAATACCCGCTACAATAGATTCTTTACAGGTAGCTAAGGATCCGATAAAAGAACCGTTTCAAAGAAGGAAGATAGATGGTGTCGCGGCGGTAATAGGAGAAAGTGTAATATTAGATAGTGATATAGATATTGCATATAAGCAATTAATGAGCGAAGGAGTTTCGGCTACCGATGTAAGTCGTTGTGAGTTAGCCGGAAGCTTGTTCGAAAACAAGTTGTATGCACATCATGCAGTGCAAGATAGTATTGTTATTCGTGACGCAGAGGTGAACTCTATGGTCGATCAGCAATTAAGTTATATGACACAAGAAATTGGTACTATAGACAAAGTATTACGGTTTTACAAGAAAGATAATGTTGAGGAGTTCAGAAAAGAACTTTTTGAAATCAATAAATCCAATAGGCTATCTGAGCGAATGAGAACCACAATTATTGAAGGAATAGAGATTACACCAGAAGAAGTCCGAGAGTTTTTTAATGATATTCCTGAAGCAGAACGACCTTTATTCGGTACCGAAATCGAATTAGCCCAGATCGTAATAGAGCCTGAAATTCCTCAGGAAGAAGAGCAAAAAGTAATAGACCGATTAAATGAGTTTAGAGAAGATATAGTTGAGAAAGGTGCCAGTTTTGCCACAAAAGCTGTTCTATATTCTCAAGATCCCGGATCCAAATCCACCGGAGGTAAGTATACGTTGAACCGCCAAACAAACTTTGCCAAAGAATTTAAAGATGTGGCTTTTAGTTTAGAAGAAGGAGAAGTAAGTGAACCTTTTAAAACCGACTTTGGATGGCATATCGTAAAAGTAGATAAAATACGTGGTGAAGAAATAGATGTAAGACATATATTGTTGACTCCAGAGGTTACAAGAAAAAGTGTTGATAAGGCCAAAAAGCTGATAGATTCTTTACGCACAAGTATTGTATCAGGCAGTATCAAATTCACGGAAGCTGCAAGAAAATTTAGTGATGAGAAAGAAACTCGAGAAGATGGAGGTCAATTACTTAATCCTACAACCGGGGATACGCATTTTGAACTTACCAAAATTGATCCTATATTGTATGACCAAGTATCTAAACTAAAAACCAATGAGGTTTCATTAGTGATTCCTGATCAGGATCGCCAAGGTAAAAAGAAATTCAAACTAATTACAGTGCTTAACAGATATGATGAGCATATAGCAGACTATGCTAAGGATTATCTTAAAATTCAAGAGTTAGCGCTTAGGAAAAAGCAGATCGATGCAATTCGTAAATGGCAGAACGAAAAAATAATGGATACCTATGTAAAGATTAATGGAGATTACCGAGACTGTGAGTATAGTGGTAACTGGTTAAAAAAAGAAAAATAATATGTCAGACGACGTAGCAGCTGTAGAGAAACTGGTAAAAAAACATTCCGAACTCAAAAAAGAAATTTCCAAAATTATTATTGGGCAAGAAAAAGTTATCGATCAGATACTTATTTCTGTTTTTTCTGGAGGCCATGCGTTATTAATAGGTGTTCCTGGATTGGCAAAAACCTTAATGGTGAATACAATCTCACAAGCATTAGGGCTTGATTTTAAACGAATTCAGTTTACTCCAGATCTGATGCCAAGTGATATACTCGGTAGTGAAATATTAGACGAGACGAGACATTTTAAGTTCATCAAAGGACCTGTATTTTCAAATATTATTCTAGCAGACGAGATCAACCGTACTCCGCCCAAGACTCAAGCTGCTTTGCTCGAAGCGATGCAAGAAAGAGCAGTAACCGTTGCAGGTCATCATTATAAACTTGATTTACCATACTTTGTTTTGGCTACACAAAACCCAATAGAGCAAGAAGGAACCTATCCTTTACCAGAAGCACAATTGGATAGATTCATGTTTGCCATAGAATTGAAATATCCAAGCTTTCAGGAAGAAGTGGAAGTGGTTAAAAGTACCACAGGTGATATTACTAAAACTGTTAATCCATTATTTACAGCACAAGAAATTATAGATTTTCAGCATCTTATCAGACGAATACCAGTAGCAGATAACGTCATTGAATATGCTGTTGAAATGGTTGGAAAAACCAGGCCACATGGTGATTCTGCTACCGAATTAGTAAAAAACTACATTGATTGGGGAGCTGGTCCTAGAGCTTCGCAAAATCTAATTCTTGCAGCAAAGGCTAATGCAGCGATCAAAGGAAAGTTTTCTCCTGATATCGAAGATGTGCAGGCTGTAGCATCAGGTATTCTTAAACACCGAATTATTAAAAACTACAAAGCCGAAGCCGAAGGAGTAAGTGTGGAAGATGTAATAAACAGTCTTTTTTGAGCTCTAGTAGCTACTCATTATTATTTTTTGCAGAAATATTAAAAATATTAAACTTTTTCCTTTTTTCATAGTCCAATAGATAAACAGCATAAGAAGTTTATTTAATAAAATGTACATACTATGAAAAACATTCTAATTACTATTATGGCTTTGCTTTCAGTTGCTTTTTCTTTATCAGCGCAAACCAATACTAATCGTAAAGAGCAGAAGGAACTCAAAAAAGAGTTTTATCAGAGCCTTTCGGAAGATCAAAAAGCACTACTGGATGATCAAAGGCAATTGAAGAAAGAGAATAAATCAGATATGGAAGCCACTTTCACAAAAGAACAACTTGAAATTATAAATGACGAAGGCCTCTCTAAAAGAGAAAGGAGAAGGGCTTTAATGTCCTCCTACAGTTATGAACAACGACAGATGTTAAAAAAGCATATAGAAACGCTGAGGGCGAAAGATGAAGAGTTTAAAGCCACACTAACAGAGGAACAATTGCAAGAGTATGAGAGCTTTATAAAAAAACGCGGAAAAAGAATGAAGGGCCGCAAAAAGGATTATTAGCATTTAGGTTAGTATTTATTGAACGAAAAGTGAAGTGGTGAGCTTCATTTTTTGTGTTTTTGATTAAATCTGATCTTTTTTTGGTCAAATTGACAAAAGTAACTATAACGTTTTCGTACATCAAAATTATAGAGTGTCATTTTCTTATATATTTTTTTATTGATTTTGTATAATTCCTGAATCTAATTTATAGATTTACAAGAATGAGTGTCTTAATTTTTTGAAAAATGCAAAAACATAGGAATAAGACTAATCATTTAATAAAATCTTTTAAAATTCGTATTTTCGCAGGACTTTTCAATACTTAAAATTAATAGTATATGGCATTCGATATCGATATGATAAAAAAGGTATACAGTCAAGTAGCAGATCGAGTTACTGCAGCTCGTGAAGTTACTGGCAAACCTTTAACCCTAGCAGAGAAAATTTTATATTCCCATCTTTGGGATGGCAAACCAAGCACCGCTTTTGTACGAGGAAAGGATTATGTTGATTTTGCTCCAGACCGTATCGCGTGTCAGGATGCAACCGCCCAGATGGCGTTATTGCAATTTATGCAAGCTGGTAAAGATAAGGTAGCAGTACCTACAACAGTGCATTGTGATCACCTGATTCAGGCTAAAGTAGGAGCAGATAAAGATTTACAATCAGCTTTAAACACCAGTAGTGAGGTTTTTAATTTCTTAGAATCTGTTTCTAATAAGTACGGAATTGGATTTTGGAAACCGGGAGCAGGAATTATTCATCAGGTCGTATTAGAAAACTATGCTTTTCCAGGTGGAATGATGATTGGTACAGATTCACATACAGTAAATGCTGGTGGTTTAGGAATGGTGGCTATAGGAGTTGGTGGTGCAGATGCGGTTGATGTTATGGCCGGAATGCCCTGGGAGCTTAAATTTCCTAAATTGATAGGTGTAAAACTTACCGGGAAATTATCAGGTTGGACAGCACCAAAGGATGTGATTTTAAAAGTAGCCGAGATTCTTACCGTAAAAGGAGGAACAGGCGCTATTGTAGAATATTTTGGCCCAGGTGCAACGTCAATGTCATGTACCGGTAAAGGTACAATTTGTAATATGGGTGCCGAAATTGGTGCTACCACATCTACATTTGGTTATGATGAATCTATGGAGCGCTATTTAAGGGCTACAGACCGTGCTGATGTGGCTGATGCTGCAAATGCTGTTAAAGAACATCTCACCGGAGATGCTGAGGTATATGCTAATCCAGAACAATACTTTGATCAGGTAATTGAAATTAACTTGTCTGAATTAGGACCATTATTGAATGGGCCTTTTACTCCTGATTTGTCAACAGAAGTTGGTAGTGCAATGACCGAGAAGGCAAAAGCAAATGACTGGCCGTTAAAAGTAGAATGGGGGTTAATAGGCTCTTGTACAAACTCATCTTATGAGGATTTATCACGCGCTTCTTCAATTGCACAACAAGCCATAGACAAAGGATTAAAAACCAAAGCAGAGTTTGGTATCAATCCTGGCTCTGAGCAGGTTCGATATACCGCAGAAAGAGATGGTTTGTTAGAGATATTCGAAAAACTTGATGCTAAAATATTCACCAACGCTTGTGGGCCTTGTATTGGACAATGGGCTAGATATAGTGACCCAAAAAATGCACCCAAAAATAGTATTGTACACTCGTTTAACAGGAATTTTGCCAAGCGAGCAGATGGAAATCCTAACACACATGCTTTTGTAGCATCTCCTGAGCTTACGGCCGCAATTGCAGTCGCAGGACGTTTGGATTTCAATCCGTTAAAGGACAAGCTAATTAATGAAGATGGGCAAGAGGTTATGTTTGATGAACCTACAGGATGGGAATTACCTCCAAAAGGTTTTGAAGTAGAAGATGCAGGATATCTTGCACCGGTCGAAGATGGATCGAACGTAGAAATTTTGGTAGATCCAGACTCAGAGCGCTTACAACTTTTAACTCCTTTCGAGCCTTGGGATGGTAAGAACATTACAGGAGCTAAATTGTTGATCAAAGCTTATGGTAAATGTACTACAGACCATATTTCAATGGCAGGGCCATGGTTACGTTACCGCGGACATCTTGACAATATTTCTAATAACTGCCTAATAGGTGCAGTAAATGCTTATAATAAGAAAACCAACTTTGTTAAAAATCAATTAACAGGAGAGTTTGATGGCGTGCCCAATGTTCAAAGAGAATATAAGGCGGCTGGTATACCAACTATTGTTGTGGGAGACCATAACTATGGAGAAGGATCTTCTCGTGAGCATGCTGCTATGGAACCCCGTCACTTAGGGGTTAGAGCAGTTATCGTAAAATCGTTTGCTCGTATCCATGAGACCAACTTGAAAAAACAAGGGATGCTTGGATTAACATTTGCGAACGAAAATGATTATGATTTGATACAAGAAGATGATACCTTTAATTTCTTAGATCTTGATCAGTTTGCACCAAATAAGCAACTTACTTTAGAAGTTGTACATGCAGATGGTTCTAAAGACACGATTATGTTAAATCATACTTATAATGAACCTCAAATTGAGTGGTTTAAAGAAGGTTCTGCTTTAAATCTTATCAAAAAACAGAACGTTTAAAAAGTAAATTGAGTTCTTTCGCATACCTAAACTCCCAAAACTAAAAGTTTTGGGAGTTTTTTGTGTTTTAAGGTAAGGTCTATCAGCCATTTACGACACAGATATTAACTAACATCTAAACACAATCATCATGAGTGCTATATGGTTTTTTGAAGATGCTAATCTCTTTAAGGTATTATGCCCTCATAAATTCAAAAAGTATAAGAAAGATCACAATTTTGATGCTTATCGAAAAAACGATTACATTTACTTTGAAGAAGATTCGGCTAATAAGGTATATCTCATTGAAAAAGGAAAAGTAAAAATAGGATATTATGCAGAAGACGGACACGAAGTCGTAAAATCTATCCTTACTCGTGGTGAAATCTTCGGTGAAAAAGCTATTCTTGGAGAGGATAAAAGAACCGAATTTGCACAATCCATAGAAAATACAACATCAATTTGTCCTATAGGCGTAGAAACTATGCACGGACTTATGCGCGATAATCAATCCTTCAGTTTAAAAATTTACAAGTTCATAGGATTACGTTTTCGAAAATTAGAAAGAAGATTGCAATTACTTCTTTTTAAAGACACGAAAACAAGACTGTTAGAGTTTTTGGATGAACTTAAAGAAGATTATGGGCACTGTTGCCCAAATACTGGCGATATGGTGATAGAACATCCATATACTCAAAAGGATATCGCTAATCTCATAGGAACTTCCAGACCTACCTTAAATATAATTCTTAATGAATTGAAAGAGTCTAACATTATCGATTTCAATAGAAAAGAGATTCGCTTGAAAAATGTTGCTTAGTGTTAGATAGCTAACATTTTAAAATCTTAATTGTCAATATTTTTATGATCTAATAATCATAAAAACAAAAGCAATGTTTAAAAAATTAATAATAGGGGCTTTAGCAATAGGAGTTATTGCAGTCTCTTGTAGTGACGATGATGACAATACACCTGTAGTGAATGCTGGTATCATAACCGGAGGGCCATTTGAATTTAATGTAGATGGAGAAGCTGATTTTGTAACCGGAATCACCTTGGATGCTTCAGGAGCTGTTGGCACGAATAGTACATGGGTGATTACCGACGAGGTAGGGAATATTTTAGGGCGCCCAGGGACCTTAGAAATGGTCGAGGGAGTCAATTTTGATGATGCCGGTGCAGGTAGTTGTTTTATTTGGTATGCCCGCTTTGAAAATGATTCTAACATTGAAACCGCAACTACTGTAGACGAAATTACAGGATTATTTGATCTCTCAAATTCTATTGAAGTCGTGCGTAATCAAGTAGTTAATGCAGGAACATTGTCAGGTGGTCCTTTTACATTTACCGTAGGAGATGGTACACCAGATATGGTATCTGGTATTACTTTGGATGCTACAAATGCTTTTGGCGAAAATCGAACGTGGATCATTACAGATGATCAAGGCATAATTCTGGGCTTACCGGGAACACTTGAAATGGTAGAGGGAAATGATTTTGATGGCGCAGGAGATGGAACATGTTTAATCTGGTATGCTCGTTATAATGGTACGGTTACCGGTTTAGAAGTTGGTATGAACGCTAATAATGTTGAAGGAGATTTTGATCTGTCAAACTCGATAACTGTAAATAGAAACCAAGTAGCCAATGCAGGAACTATCTCTGGAGGTCCTTTTACTTTTACTTCAGGAGACAATCAACCTGACCAGGTCTCGGGTATTACTTTAGATGCTACAGAGGCTTTTGGTGAAAATAGTACATGGATCATTACTGATGATCAAGGTAAAATTTTAGGTTTGCCTGCGACCCTCGCAATGGTAGAAGCTAACGATTTTGATGGAGCAGGTGTAGGGACATGTTTGATCTGGTATGCTCGTTACAACGGAACCGTCACAGGTTTGGCTGTAGATATGAATGCTAACCAAGTACAAGGAGATTTTGACTTATCGAATTCTATCCAGGTAACTCGTAATTAACAAAGTAAAAACTTCTCTATTTGAACTGTATGATTACCCGACTTTCTGGGAATACTGAACTTAGTTCGTTGTTTTTTTGTTAGTTTTAAAGCGCAATCATTGATTGCGCTTTATTAATTCATAGATTTGTCAAAACGTTTAAAAAACTAAGCTTTACCAACAACAAATGAAATTCAATAAAAAGAAAATATCAAATCTAATTTTTGTCATTATTTTGTTGCTGTTTTTTATTCCGAATACCAGGGGGATGATGCAAATATATTTGACCAGAATATTTTCATTTAGTCCTGATCTGGTAGAGAAAGATGACCGAAAAAAAGTAACATCTTATGACTGGAAATTGCACGGGGTAAATACTGAATCGATGAATTTCGATTCTGCCAAAGGCAAAGTGGTTTTATTAAATTATTGGGCTACCTGGTGTCCACCTTGCATTGCAGAAATGCCTTCTCTTCAAAAATTATATAATGATTATAAGGATAAAGTAGTGTTTGTATTTTTAACTGAAGATGATGATCCCGAATTGAATAAGTTTATGAATGATAAAAACTATAATTATCCAATTTACAGATCACTATCTCCACATCCAAAGCCTTTTGTTCATAAGCCTATACCAGGAACGTATCTATTGGATAAAAAAGGGAATATTGTTATTTACAAAAGAGGTGCAGCCGATTGGGATACAAAGAAAGTAAAAGATATTTTGGATAAATTGATTGCAGAATAATATTGGTGAATGGAACAGGTGACTACACTTACGTTATTTAAATACTCTAATCTCTGGACAAAGATATGGGCCTTTCATATGATGTTATTAATGCCATCAAAATTAAAACGACTTTCTGGTCAAACCTTCTTTAGACTTATGGGTAGTGGTAAAAATGGATTCGAACCGTCACCCGACTGGAGTGTATACGCATTGATTCAAGTATGGGAAAATGAGAAAGCAGCCGATCTCTTCTTTAACAAATCAAAAATAATTACTAGATTTCAAGGTAAAGCTTCAGATATATGGACCGTCTATTTGAAGAACATCACCTCAAAAGGACTATGGACCGGATGTCAACCGTTTACTAAAAGTGATTCTATAAGTTCTAGTAATAACGCTATAGTAGTAATTACACGAGCTACTATAAAATTGAACAGATTGGTCGACTTTTGGAAATACGTTCCCAAATCAAGAACACCGTTAAGAAATCAAAAAGGACTAATCTTTGCAAAAGGTATAGGGGCAAAACCTTTCATCCAAATGGCTACATTTAGTTTATGGAATGATAAGAAAGCCTTGTTAGATTATGCATATAAAACTTCAGGACATATAGAAGCAATAAGAAAAACCAGAATTTTGGACTGGTACCATGAAGAACTCTTTGCCCGTTTTCAACCCTATAAAACTATGGGAAAATGGGAAAATATAAATCCTGTTATTTTTTAAAATACTTTAAAGGAACCACCAACATCCCAAAGCATTCTCCTTTCTCTTTGTTAATATTTTTGTGATGTATTTTGTGGGCTCTTCTCACACCTTTAGCATACCAATTATTAGCTTTTCTGAATAATTTAAAACGTTGATGTATAAAGATATCGTGTACTACGAAATAAGCTATGCCATAGGCTAGTATTCCAAGACCTATTGGTCTTCCTATCCAAAATGTTTCAGAATCATGAAGCAGAATACAAGACATACTAACCACAGCATAAAATATGAAGAAAAAATCATTACGCTCCCACCAACTATTGTGATCTTTATGATGATGATCTTTATGTAGCGACCATAAGAAACCATGCATTACATATTTATGAGTGAACCATGCCATGAATTCCATAATAGAAAAAGCGGCAAAGAACGTAAGGATTTGAATAAATAGTTTCACAGATAAAATTTTATGCAAAAATACGGTTAAATTAGATTTAAACGGTAATCAAAATACGATTTTGCCAACAAGCCGAATTTTTGATAATTCGGAACTCGAATTCGGGTGTTTTTTATCTCTAGTGATGGAGTTTTTTTCAGTTTGGTTAATAATTTTTTATAGTATATGAATGCGGTATAGACACCAAACTTTGCTTCAACAGGTAATTTTAAGATACCGACTAATCCTTTATTAAAATCCTCTTCGATTTCTTCAATAATTCGCAACTTCGATGCCTCATCTAGTTGTTTGAGATCAGTATTAGGAAAATAAGTTCTGTCTAGATCTTCGTAGTCTGCTTTTAAATCTCTTAAAAAATTTACTTTTTGAAAAGCCGACCCAAGGTGCATCGCACTTTCTTTAAGCTCATTATACTTCTCTTCATCCCCTTTTACAAATACTTTCAAACACATTAACCCTACAACATCTGCAGATCCATAAATATATTCTTTATACTCTTCGTCGGTTAAATAATTTGTTTTATGAAGATCTAATCGCATACTTTTCATGAATGCTTCATACAACTCTGGTTGTATATTATATTGATGAACAGTTTGTTGAAAAGCGTTGAGAATAGGATTAAGACTAATTTTATTTTTAATAGCTTTATACATTTCTTCTTCAAAATCATTGAAGAGCTCTTCTTTGTTGTAATCATGAAAGGTATCTACAATTTCGTCGGCAAATCTTACAAAACCATATATATTATAAATATCTTGGCGTATAGAGTCTGAGAGCATTTTTGATGCGAGAGAAAATGATGTACTGTAAGAGTTAGTAACAATTTTACTACAATTATATGATACTGTGTCAAAAATAGCCTTCATAAATAAATTTTTATATGTTGGTTTTAAGAGGTAATCAATTTTGGTTCTTTTGTTTTGTTGAATTGAGCTGCGATCAATCCTGCTACCAGTTTTCCAGAAATTAACGAGGGCGGTACTCCTGGTCCTGGAACTGTAAGTTGACCGGTAAAAAATAAATTTTGAACTTTTTTACTTTTCAACTTAGGTCTTAAAAATGCAGTTTGAAGCAGCGTATTGGCCATTCCGTATGCATTACCTTTGTATGAATTATATTCTTTAATAAAGTCTTTCACACAAAAGGACTCCTTAAAGATAATATTATTTTTAACATTTTGACCGGTAAGATCTTCAAAACGGGTAATTATTTTGTCAAAATATCGCTCTCTTAGCTCTTCATTATCTTCTATACCAGGTGCTAGCGGAATTAGGAAAAAACCATTTTCAGAACCTTCAGGAGCTGTACTTGAATCTGTTAATGATGTGAAATTCGCATAAAAAAGAGGTTCTTCAGGCCACTTAGGATCATCATATATATCTTTTGCATGTGCATCAAAATCTGTGTCAAAAAATAAATTATGATGATTTATATTTTTAAGCTTTTTACTGAATCCTACATAAAAAAGTAAAGAAGAAGGAGCAAAAGTCTTTTTCTCCCAGTATTTTTCTGAGTACTGCCTGTATGGCTCATCTAACAAAGTTTCACCATGGTGGTAATCTGCTCCACATAAGACAATATCGGCATCGATTTTCTCAGAATTCACTTGTATCCCACTGGCAGTACCTTCTTTAACAGTGATCTTTTCTACTGTAGCATTTGTTTGAATTTTAACACCAAGAGACTTTGCTAGTTTTTCCATACCAAGTATTACCTGGTACATTCCTCCTCTGGGGTGCCAGGTGCCTAGTCCGAAATCTGCATAATTCATAAAACTATAAAAAGCAGGGGTATCACTGGGTTTTGCTCCTAAAAATAATACCGGGAACTCAAGTATTTTAATAAGTTTTTCGTTTTTAAAATCTTTCCTTACCTCTCGAGAGATTGTACTAAAGAATTGTCCAACACGTTGTATAGTTTCCTTCGTAACAAGTTCTAGTGGTGAAACTCCTGGTCTGTACACTAAATTCTTAATGGCGATGTCATAATTGTTTTGTGCGGTATTTATAAATTTTTTAAGCTTTTCAGAACTTCCTTTTTCTTCAGCTTCAAATGCCTTGTATATTTTTTCTAGAGTATCTTCTATTAAAATATTGTTTTTGTCCTCAAAGAAAACTTTGTACGCTGGATTGAGCTTATCTAGGATATAAAAATCAGAAACTGTGGTGTTGAAGTCATTAAAAAAACTTTCAAAAACGTCTGGCATCCAATACCAGGAAGGACCGATATCGAAAGTAAATCCTTCTTTTTTTAATTGTCTAGCTCTACCGCCAACCGTTGAGTTTTTTTCATAAATCGTCACTTCGTATCCTAATTGAGCCAAATAACAGGATGCAGATAACGATGAAAATCCTGAGCCAATAATTGCAATTTTTTTGGACATAATTTAACGGTAAAAAATATTAAAGGTCAGTAATTAAAGCACTTATAGACTCAAAATAACGATGATTTGAACCCGTACTTTTTGAAAGGTGCATGATTTGTTTCCCGAGCATCCAGAACTCACTCATTTTTTCGGCACAAACTATTTCATTAAAATCCTGTACATATTTAGAGAGATTATCCTTTTCTGGTTTTATAGTAAAATAAGAAACAAATACGATATTTTCATGGAATGAGAGCATCGATGGCAAACTATCCAAAGGTATGCTTGGACCTAGATAAACGGCTTTATAACCATGCAATAAAATTTCATAATTTGCATACAGCAAGCCTAATTCATGTATCTCATTTTCAGGTAAAAACAAAATAAAAGCTTTGTCTTTTTTTGTAGGCATTGAGTACTGTAATTTTTCAATATTGAGCAGCAATTTCTGCTTAATTAAATTAGTTATAAAGTGCTCATGCGCAGGGTTAATTGTATCTGTCTGCCATAACAAACCAATTTCTTTGAGTAGTGGAATAAATACGTCTGTAAAAATTTGTCTGAAATTACGCTTTTGCTCTAATTGCTCGTAAGTTCCAAGGAAAAGCTCGAGATCATAATTAAGCATTGAAATTTTAAACGAATTGATCGCTTGGTTTTTGGTACTATTGTCAGACACGATGCTTCTTACATATTCGTTTATTTCTTCTTCATTAAGTTTAGAAATTCTTGAAATTTTATAGCCGCTATTCACTAAATAAGTGACATTAAGCAATTTTTGAAGACTCTTCAAGTTATAAGTTCTGATATTAGTATCTGTGCGATTTGGAGAAAGTAAATTGTATCTCTTTTCCCATATCCTGATAGTATGAGCTTTTACTCCGCACAGATTTTCGAGATCTTTAATACTGAAAGTTTGTTTGACGTTGTTCACCTTTTATCAAAAATTGTTAAACAAAATTAGTTAAAAGAATTCACTTTTTTTTTCAATATTTGTTAAAATAACTAGGTCATTTGTTAAAAAAATTAAGAATTTAAATTAAGCCAAGAGATTTTTACGCACCTTGATACATGCATAATTGTAATGAATCTTAGTGAAAAGTACTTCCTGGTCCCTTGACAGGCAAACTATTTATTGATATCCATTCTGATCTTCTTTAAGAGAACAGATGAATGATTTCAATGGCAATGAGCTGTATTAAGGCAATCATATTCTTGTGATTATATAATTGATATTTTCTTTATTCTCTATCGGTTCTAGGTTTTTGTGTGTCTTTATTTGTTATGATAGAATAAATGATCCAATTTCATCATTTATAGCATGTTATTACTGTTATTGATCATAGGATTGATTTCATTTTTTGTAATTTCAGGGGCATCTAATATTTCATGTCCTCTTACATGAGGGCTATTTTCTATACTAATTGTCAATAGAATTATTATTTCTATAGTCTTATTTTTTCAATTAAATTTGATTCGTTTAAACCAAATATCTTTAAGGCTTAAATTGATATTTATAAGATTGAATTTTTCCTCTACCAAAATTCCCTCTACAGCTCCTCTTTGACCTGTCGTGAAGGATAGGTTAATCATTGAAGACCCTCTTACGTTTATGGGTAAACCTATTCCAGAAGAAAAGCTATAATTATCAATGATTTGATTATTTACGTTTAGATACCCCGAATCATAGTTAAATCCTGCTCTAAATTCTATATTCTGCCAATATTTGAGACCCCGTTCTCTTGCTCTATATTGGGCACCAAAACTTACGATAGATTGATCTACATATCTTCCGATATCGTCTCTTTGATTGGTAAATCCCCATAGATTTCTTTTATAATCTAAGTTTATGGTAAGACCTGGGATGTGTTGAGAACGTATTCCAAAACCAATTTCGATGGGTAACTTAAAACTTGATATATCCAAACCTTGCTCATCTTCTACGTTTGTTCCTATAAAATCTAAACTCTTATCTACAAATCGATCTTGTGATCCATTTAAAGAGGCGGGTAAATCTATGGTAAATCCCAAAGAATTTTTTTGATTGATATCGTATTGGAGTCCTAAACCAAATCGAAATCCTCTATAGTAGTTTTCTTCATCTATACTTAAAAATGAAGTACCGATCAGTATTCTTTCAGTTTCTTTTATAGATCCGAATAGGTACGAAGTTCGAAGACCAACTCTAAAATTATCATAGAGCTGATACCCGTAATTTAATCTTAGATCGTTTAAACCCCCAGAGCCCACAATATTGCTAACAAAATCATCCTGAGACCCTTCTACGTTACTTTCTATACCTATTAATGAGTAGCCTACATCGGTAAAAGGAACAAGAGATAGTCCAATACCAGAATGATCGCTTAGGCTAAATGCCAGAGCAAGATTAGAAAAATTTGCAGATAACCTAAGTTCATCCTTACCAGAATTTGATATATTGTTTAATTCGCCTAAAAATCCAATGTCTAAAAGAAAACTTTTTTCTGAGATCGTAGAAAAAGAGGCAGGGTTGTAGTTGTTGATTACATTTTCACTTCCTAGTGCAATACCTCCACGGCCCAGAGCACTGTTTTTACCAATATTCGAATTTGATTGGACTCCCAAGCCAAATAAAGAATATGGGGATCCTGTAAGATTGTTAGTTTGAGAATACAACGTTGTAGAAAATAGTACCATTAATAAAGTCTTGTAATACTTATTCATCCTCATCATATATTGCATAAGTAATGATTAGTTGCGCTTCAAAATCAAGACTGTTTTCTCCTTCCAGCACGATTCGATCTACAGTATTGTTAAAATTTAAAGGAAAAAGTACAATTGCGTTATCAATTTCAGGTGCTTCAGTTAGTTCTTCTTCTAAATAAACACCTACCTTAATCTCATAAATGATTTCATTAAACTCTCTATCATTTTCATTAATAGTTGCATACACTTCTCCTAAGCCATTAAATAATTGGTTTTCAATTCCATTATTTTGGTTAGAATTGTTTACAGAAAGAGAATCATTAATGGGTAGAAAGTCATTAAAAGTCTCTGGTGAAGGCTTTATCTTTAAAGTTGCATCAAGGATAGTACCTGTGCCTGGTATCTCGGATAGCTTTTTAATATATGGAAACTGAATTCTAGTGACCATTCCCACTCCGGCCTGAATATAACTGCGATTATTGGCATCTGGCGACGCAAGATTTATTTCTTGATCTGTTAATGCCTCGAAAAAAGTATCTTCAGTATTACTTTGAAGGTTATTAAAATAAGTGGGAAATGATGGACTCGAATTTATAACTAAATCAAGGGTTTGTTCATTCTCTCCAAATTCATCTGGGATGGTATAAAAAAATCGTAAATAAGTATCAGTATTGACTGTAGAAAAACCAACAACAGAAGAATTATCGAGATCTCCCGGCTGTAAAGTGAATCCTTTCAATTCATTTCTTAGTTCGTTTTCATCATTAATAACTCCTTCTCTTATTTTTACGAACAGTTCTTCACCTACACTTTTTGGTATAGCTATATAAAGTGAATCTTCATCTGATGGCTCGGGATAATAATCAATACTTGCTATAGGGTTTTCTTCATAATCGATATAGCTTGTATTAAAAAAAGCATCATCTCTGGCTATAACCTCGTCTTTTAATAAATGAACATTTAATAAAGAAACCTTGGTCGTGTCACTGTACGAGTATCCATCATAATTTAAAATCAAAGCAATACTGTCTAATTTGGCATCATCTGAAATAGAATAGTTTGTAGGGGTAAGTTCCATATAACTCTCTGCTCTTGTAATGCCAAAAACTGGGTCTGAATATTGCCCAACTAAAATCCTATTCGAAGATGAGGTAATGATACTGTCCAGTTTGTAGGTAGATAATGCTACGGTAAACGTGTCTATTGATATGACTCTTACATTAGAGTTGGTAAAGTCTTGTCCCACCTCTAAGGTGGGGAGGTCTTCTCTTTCAGAACAAGATAGTATTGATAGTGCTAAACATAAAGTAAAAAATAAAAATTTCATAAGTACCTATTAATTTATAATACAAAAGAACTGTAGAAGCTTACCTTTTGAAATTATATTATACCTACTCATAAAATATGTAGACTAATCCTTACTTTTTCTCTATGAGATAGCTTTACGAATATTAGTAGATAGAAAAAACTATTCTGTCTGCATTATACTCATTTTGGTATATTTTTTTTCCTACTACTGTAATTGCTAAATACTTTTATCAAAAAATCGCAGATGCAGCGTCATTTTAATTTTATCATTTTGATGTTAGGAACTATACATACAATATGCGGACAAAATCCAAATATGGAAATAGGAGGATTTGAATATAGTATAATACCAGATTTAGGAGACACAAGTGTTGAAAAATATACCTTGAATTTAAATCTTGGGAAGAGATTTAAAAAGAGGGGTACGTTTGGAGTTGGGGTATCCTATAATTACTACGTTTTCATGTTTAATAATGCCTCTCTCGATTTTGACGCTCATTCTTATGAGAATATACATACGATCAGAGCAAGATTTTTTTTCAAATATTTTATAAATACTACTTGGTCTGCAAATGTGATGTTTGCCCCTATAGTATCATCTAATTTTGAGGGAGGATTGAGTCATGAAGATGTGATCATTAGTTCAGCCGTAACCTTATCCAAAAGTTGGAGTAATGAAAAAGCATCGTCACTTTTTACCTTTGGTATTGGTTATGGCATTGCTTTAGGAGAGCCCCAGCTGATTCCTATTGTTTCATTTCGGAAGAAAGTAAATGAAACATGGAGCTACTCCCTTGGAATTCCCAGGACTAAACTTAATTATCACTTTGATCAAAGACATACATTATCAACAGAAGCAAGTCTCAATGGACTTTTTAGTAATATATCTTCTTCAATTAATTTTCAAGAGCTAGGATCATTTACTGATACGAAGTTGCAATATAATTCTCTGGATACCAGCCTCAATTATGCATATCGTATTCAGCCTAATTGGACGACAGTTGTTAAGATCGGCTATTCACCATGGAATCAACTTAAAATATTGGACAATGAGAATAACGAAATATATGATTTTGAACCAGATAGTTCATTGTTCATATCGATAGGATTAAAGTTTAATTTAAACAAATAAGTAATGAAAATAAGTAATCAATTAAGAGCATACCCAATAACAAATGTCAAGATATATTTAGGTTTAGTGATAATTTTTTTTGGTTTGAGTTGTTCTAGTGACGATGACGATGACGATAGACTGGGTAATTGGGTAAATAGTTCGGTTTTTGATGGGACTCCAAGAAGTAGTGCTGTAGCCTTTACAATTGGAAACAAAGGTTATATGGGAACTGGTTTTGATGGAGATGATTACCTTAAAGATTTTTGGGTGTATGATATGGATGGAAACTTTTGGAGCCAACTTGCCGACTTTTCTGGAAGTGCCAGGAGTGCTGGGGTTGCCTTTGCAAATAAAACGAGAGGTTATCTAGGCCTGGGCTTTGATGGAGATAATGAACTGGGGGATTTTTATGCTTATGATACTGTAACCAATACATGGGATTCTATTACACGGTTTCCCGGCACTCCAAGAAGAGGAGCTATAGCATTTAATTCTGAAAACTTTGGATATGTAGGGACTGGTTTTGATGGGGATAATGATAAAAAGGATTTCTGGAAATATTCACCGCAAACCGATAGTTGGGAAGAACTCGTAGGTTTTGGAGGAAGTAAGCGACGGGAAGCTACTACTTTTATAATAGGGGATAAAGTGTACATGGGAACGGGTATATCTAATGGTCTAGATCAAGATGATTTTTGGGTTTTTGACACCAATACAGAAGTATGGAGCGCCTTAACCGATCTTGATACCGATGATTATGATATTACCCGAAGTAGTGCCATAGGATTTACCATAGGAGACCGGGGGTATATCGCATGTGGTGATATTGGGGGAGGTGTCACTAACACAGTCTGGGAATATAATCCATCTACCGATTTTTGGGATGAAAAGACTTCATTTGAAGGTGTAACAAGGCGGGATGCTATAACTTTCTATAATGGAACAAGAGCATTTATAGCCTTAGGAAGAAGCGGTAACTTATATCTAGATGATAATTGGGAGTTCTTTCCTTTCGAGGAAGAGGACGAGGATGATTAATTCAATTGTTTTATTTGTTTGTTTGCTTGCTTGTTGGTTAGCTCCTAAACCTCAAATTCTTTTCAATAAAGATGAAAAAACTATTAAACTATTTATTGATTTTTGAAATCATTGTATTTGGGGTTTTGGCCGTATACCAAATCCTTGAAAAAGAAACGAAATTCGATTATTATTCTAATTATTATGGGGTGAGGGTAAAGGAGCTTTCCGGCAAAAACAAAGCGTGGTATTATGAAATATATCATGGTGAAAAGTTGTTGATTAAACAAGAGAATATACCTGGTACATCGGGCAATCAGTACTTCAAATCGAGTAAAGAAGCAAAGAAAATAGGGTCATTAGTAGTTGATAAGTTAGTGCATAAGATGATGCCAAATGTAACTTTAAAAGAATTAGATAGTTGTAACATAAATTTTAAAAAATAGTTTATGTATAAAAAGGAAGTGGTTTGAAAAATACATTTCGTATAAAAGAGTTTTGGATTCATGTGATTTCCTGGATTTGTCTGTTATCTTTTCCCTTTGGGATTGCCCTTGTTCAAGTAGGGACATTAGAACCTGTTTTTTTATTACAAGTTTTTTTTAACCCGATCGTCTTTTATGCCAATTATTCCATTTTGGCACCAAAACTGCTTTTAAAAAAGAAAATAGCACTTTATATAGTTGCTTCAATAGGATTCTTAGTGCTTTTTAGCCTTGCAGCAAATAAAATACCAATATATTCTCCTTTTAATGATGTAGATCATTTGGTTCGATTCGAAGATGAATTTCCACCGGCAAAAAGTATGCGATATGCAATGCGAGGAGTATTTTTCTTTGCTTTTTTCCTTTTAGGAGGTATTTTTTGTCTCATGGTAGATTTTTACAAAAGAGATAAACTTTCGAAAGAGACGGAAGCACAGCGTACCGAAACAGAACTTCAGTTTTTAAAGGCACAATTGAATCCTCATTTTCTTTTTAATTCTTTAAATAGTGTATACTCCTTAGTAAGAAATAAATCAAATGATGCATCTGAAGCAGTTTTGACATTATCAGAACTAATGAGATATATGCTTTATGAAGCAAATAAGGAAATTGTTCCGTTGCTTAAAGAAATTGAATATATCAAAAATTATGTTTCACTTCAGCGACTTAGATTGTCGAATAGCCAAGATGTAAAACTGTCGATAAAGGGCCAATATGAAAAAAAGAAAATATACCCTTTATTGTTGATCTCTTTTATAGAAAATGCTTTTAAGTATGGAACCGATTTTAAGGGAGTTACAGGTGTAAGTATTAAAATAGAGGTAATACATAATACACTTCATTTTAATGTAAGTAATAGTATTGGAGTATATCGAAAAAATACTGACAATTCTGGAGTAGGTTTAACTAATATTAAAAATCGATTAAACCTTTTATACCCGAAGATGCATACTTTGAATATAACCGAAGAAGAAGGCCTGCATATAGTCAATCTGATATTAATGCTTGACCAGACTGAAATGAGCCATTAGTAAAAATATTGTAAGCAATGAAATGTATAATTATAGATGATGAACCTCTGGCACTTGGTATTATTAAATCATATTGTGAAGATATGGGTTCCTTAGAAATAGTGGGGTCATTTACAAATGCTTTAGAAGCTATTTCACTTTTAGGAGACACCCAGATTGATTTAGTTTTTTTGGACATTGAGATGCCACAAATTAATGGTATTGACTTTATCAAGACATTAGATCGTAGACCTCTTTTTATTTTTACGACTGCATATTCTCAATACGCCTTAGAAGGATTCGAGATTAATGCAGTAGATTATTTGGTTAAACCAATACCTTTTCCCAGATTTGTAAAAGCTGTAAATCGAGCAAAAGAGATTTACGAGCTTAAAAAAAATAATACAAAATCATCTCAACAACTGAAGCAGGAAACAGCTAATCCCAAAGGGAACGATCAATTTACATTCGTAAAATCTGATTATGGTACTGTTAAAATCAAATTGAAGGATATTAAATATATTCAGGGATTAAAAGACTACCTTAAAATTCATATAGTAGAGGAAAAACCAGTTCTTACTTTGATGACTTTTAAAGATATTCAATCAAAATTACCTGATGACCAGTTTTTGCGTGTGCATAGATCATATATTGTTAATATAAGAAGTGTTAGTTCAATTCAAAAGAGTAAGGTAATTATTGATAATTTTAGAATTCCGATAGGAGACAGCTATAAAACTGAATTTCTTAAGAAAATAGGACTATAGAATGTTAAAATCAATCAAAATATCTTAACATGACGACTATTTCACTCACTCAAATCGGTAGAAAAAAGATAAGTAGTTTCTTTTGAATCAAGAATTTATATTTTGTATATTTAGCTAAGGTGTTAACTAAAAAGAAGGCTCTAACATAAAATAACTATAAAAATTATTTCAAAACTTAAATTGGGTATTCATGAAAAAAGTAACTGTTTTTTGTTTGTGTTTAATATTTTTAGCTTCCTGTAAATCAAAAGGAAACTCAGAAGGGGATAACGAAGCAGATGTAAACTTAATTGAGTCTAAAGAATTGAAAATAATTAGTGGAAAAGTAGTAGGTGAAAAAAGAAAACCTATTGCCTATGCAGCGGTAAAATTATATTTGGATGAAGATGACTGTATGCATGCTTATACTGGAGATGACGGCTCTTTCGAATTCAAGTTAGATGAATTAAGAATCAAGGAACAAAGTCATTTTGAAGTGGTTTATAAAGGCTACGCGATTAATTTTTTATCGCTTAGAAATTTTAAAAATGATGGATCAATCATACTTAGCAAAAAAGGAAAAGTGGTTCCTGCGGCAGAATATCACGTTTTTTATGAATCAATTAAGAGCTGTGGAAGAAAATAGCCTTGCCTGTTTAGCAAAAAATAACCCCTATTGAATGAATAGATGTTGACTAAATGTCGGCTAAAAAAACACACATATAATTGATAATCAGTTAGTTAGCGCATTAAAAAGTGCCCAGAGCGGGAGTCGAACCCGCACGCCCTAATGGACACATGGCCCTCAACCATGCCTGTCTACCAGTTCCAGCACCTGGGCAATAAAATAGTCCTACAATATACCATAAAACTAAAAAAGTATCGCAGGGATGCGATACTTTTTAGTGACCGGGCTGGGGCTCGAACCCAGGACCCTCTCCTTAAAAGGGAGATGCTCTACCAACTGAGCTACCAGGTCATTGATTTTGTAATCACAAATATTTTAAAGAACCTGAATAAATAATAATGTAAAACGTAATCAATATTCATCAATTCGTTACCGGGCTGAGGCTTCCTTCGATTTTACTCAGGATAAACTTCTCACCATGATCACTTTATATTTTGATAAATAACGATTACAACTTAATCATTAATCGTTTATTTGTGACCGGGCTGGGGCTTCCTTCGATTTTACTCAGGATAAACTTCTCACCATGATCACTTTATATTTTGATAAATAACGATTACAACTTAATCATTAATCGTTTATTTGTGACCGGGCTGGGGCTCGAACCCAGGACCCTCTCCTTAAAAGGGAGATGCTCTACCAACTGAGCTACCAGGTCATGCATTTTTCTCTCAATGCGGGTGCAAATATACTATCAATAATTTATTTTTCAAGAAGAAATTCATATAAATTTGTGTTTTGTTGAAAATGAGATTCTTTTTGAGCAATATCTATTTAATTTTAGTAGTATGAATATAGTTTTAATGGGATATATGGGGAGTGGAAAATCGTTGATTGGTAGAGAGTTGGCAAAAAAAATAAATTTCAAATATCTTGATTTGGATGATTTTATAGAAGTTAAGGAAAAAAAATCGATAGCAAACATTTTTAAGGAAAAGGGAGAAATATATTTTAGAAAAAAAGAGTCACAGTATCTAAAAGAGGTTTTAGAAACATACAATAAAAGCATTATCTCTCTTGGAGGTGGAACTCCTTGTTTTGCTGATAATTTGGAAATCTTAAAGCAAGAGAGTATAACGAGTATTTACTTACAGACTTCATTAGATGAATTGACAAAAAGATTATTTGAAGAACGTAGTAAAAGACCATTGATATCACATTTACAAAAGAAAGAGGATCTAAAAGATTTTATTAGGAAACATCTTTTTGAGCGATCATTCTATTACAATCAAGGAGATCTTAAGGTTAGTACAGATGCAAAAAACGTAAATCAAGTAACTGAAGAAATACTTTCTTTATTATCTTAAAACGGCGAGATCTTCATTGCCAAATTTTACCGTAACGTGCTCATTTAGAGAAGTGGATAAAGAAATACCCTTAAAATCAGCCTTTATTGGATATTTTTTGTGATTTCTATTTACTAACACTGCGGTTTTAAATCTTTTGAGTGGTACTTCTAAGAAGTGCTTTACTCCATAGATAAGCGCGGTTCCCGAATTAAGTACATCATCGGCCAAAACCAGAGATTTGTTTTGGTATTCAACGGGTTCTATTGATGTAGTTACCGTATTTTGCGGTTTTTTTTTATTCATAGATACTTCACATAATATAACAGAAATGTTTGAGATCTCTTCTAAGATAGTCTTTAATCGTTGAGCAAAAACATAACCGTTTTCAGTAATTCCTGCAATTACGATTTCCTGTTCATCTACATTCGTCTCATAGATCTGATAAGCGATACGTTTTATTTTATGCTGGATTTGTTGGTGAGTTAGTATGATATTAGTATCTGTTCGCATATTTTGAAGTATTGATTACCTATATCTTATTCTAGGTTTGTTTTTTGTAAAGCTGTATGTTTATCAATTATCGATTTTCAAATATAAAAAAGAGTTCGTTACCCATACGAGCATCTATCGAATTATAACACTTTTCTAAAGTTTTTATCTTAAAAAAATTAGAAAATAATGATTCATATTCCTTTTTTTTTCCTCCGAATGGAGGTCCATCGTGATTAAAATTGGTATCAAAGAGAAGACCTACTAATTTTCCATTTGGTAAAAGAAGATTGGAAATTTTATTACAATATTCACTACGACGATTAATTGGTAAAGCACAAAAAAATGTCTGTTCTACGATAAGATCGAATTTATCATGGTAGGAAAAAAAATCACCATGAATCAAATTTTCTGATGGGAATTTGGGTACTCTTTTATTGAATTTGGATAGTACACTTTCAACCAGATCCAAAATATAGATGTTAGTAAATCCTTTGTTAAAAAGATACTCCGCCTCATAAGCGTTCCCGCAACCCGGTATTAGTATCTTGATATTGCGATCTGGCAATTGATCAAAATAGTTTGTAAGCGCAGGAGACGCAAAACCAATATCCCAATCGGTTTGCCTATTTTGATAACGATACTTCCAATATTCTTGATCCAAATTCATTCTTCGCTATCAGTTTCTGTATACCAATCGTCAATATCTCTTCGATCCTTTTTGGTAGGTCTTCCAGCTCCTTTCTTACGATAATAATCCTTAGAATACTTTAAAAGATCCAATTTTTGCAACGATTCTTTTGGAGTAATGTCTTTACGGTATATATCAACAAGTTTAGCTCCAATTCGGTTATCTGGTGTGTCCAATACAATAAGTTCATAATTGATTTGATTTTTGCGCACAGTGATTTTATCAGTAGGATAGATTTCCCTGGAAGGTTTTATAAGATCACCATTCACTCTTACTTTACCTTCTTTGCAAGCTTTTGTTGAAATACTTCTTGTTTTGAAGTATCTGATACACCATAAATATTTGTCAACTCGCATAAAAAATGATTAAAATGCGTTTAATATTAAATAATTTTTAAACAAAAGTACAAGAAAATCGTATCTTGCGCGCTCAAAAAAGTAATTAGATGAATATAAGAAAATATAGTTATGCCGTTATTTTTATTATGGCAGCCTTATATGCTTGTAATAATGATGATGATGGTGATGATGCGGCAGCTGTAGTGCCACCTCGAGACCTTGCAGAACAGCAGGCCGATGAAATTGAGGTAATTGAAAACTATTTAAGTACTCACTTTTATACATTAGTAGATAATCCCGCGAATCCAGATTACAAAATAGCGTTGTTTGATACTATTGCAGGAGAAAATAGTGGTCGTCAGCCTCTAAGTCTTTCAGATTCTTTAGAAACCAAAACAATTACAAGAAACGATGTAGAGTACACTTTACATATATTAAATTTAAGAAAAGGAGCGCCGGGAGAAAGACAGCCCACTTTCGCAGATTCTACTTTAGTGACGTATAGAGGTGAATTGTTTTACGATAACCAGGATAGGGACGGAGATGGTATTCCTAATCTAGCTGATATAGATTCTAAAGAAGATGGCAGTGATTTTGGAGATGATGAAACTCCTGTTACCCGTCCAGATGCAGATGGAGATGGTATAGCAGATGATAGTGATGTGGACAATCCTGATTTGGCTGGGCAACCTGATTCTGATGGTGATGGGATAATAGACGACAAAGATCCTGTCGATAATAATAACCCTAACAGAAGGGTATTCGACAATAGAGACGTGCCATTGTGGTTCGATCAGGTAGGAATAGAAGTATTGGGTTGGAGAGAAACATTAGTTGATTACAAAGGAGCATCTGGGTTTTTAGAAAGAGAGGACGGAACTGTAGATTATAACGATGATTTTGGGAGTTTTGTGGTTTTTATACCTTCAGGTTTAGCTTATTTTGCTTCCCCGCCCGGTGGAAGTGGTATTCCAAGATATTCTCCTTTGATTTTTAATATACAATTATACGCTGTTAATGAAGCTGATCATGATCGAGATGGAATTCCATCATATCTTGAAGATTTGGATAACGACAGAAATGTATTGGATGCAGATGATAATACCGATGGAGATAATGCTGCAAATTATCAAGATTCCGATGATGATAATGATGGTACGTTGACAAGAGATGAAATTACATTAGTTGCAGGAGCAATGGACGATGGTATAGTCACTTTGGACGAAATTACTTTTTACGATGATGATGGTGATGGGGTTCCAAATCATTTGGATTCTGATGATAGGGATTCAAAAAACGAATAATAAAAAAAACTTCGGTTTATTTATAAACCGAAGTTTTTTTATCCTATAAGAGACACTAAAGATCCAATGCCAGTCCTAAAATTATCTGGTTTGGTCTAGAATCTACTCTGATGCCCTCGTCGATAGATTCTGCGCGGTTTTTACTAAGACCTCTTTCATATCTTATATCGGCATTTAGGCTGCCTAACTGTATACCTGCGCCAAACTGTAAACCAACAGTAAATTCATTTCTTACATCTCCCAATCTCACATCTTCAAGATCATTTTCTACCATATATTGAAGTGAAGGGCCTCCAAAAACATGAATGGGTCCCAGAACAGAAACACCTAAAAGTATTGGTAAATCTAATTTTTGAATGTTGTAATCCAAATCACCGCCATCGGGATCATCGTATTTGCTATTATTAACAGTATATTGAAGCTCAGGTTTGATGTAAATATTTTCCGTCAAATTACCTCTAAGGAATACTCCGAAATGATATCCAATTCGGTCGTCTGCTCTTTCAGAGAATATATTATTTCCTGCATTAGCAACATCCCTTATTTCAATCTTACCATTGTCACCATAATTAAGGCCTGCTTTTACCCCAAAAGTGAGTCTTTTTTCTTGGGCAAATAAAGCACAAGAACCAAATAAAACTAAAAAAACAAATACATTTTTCATTGTAAAAATAATTTTTGATTAATAAATAAAGATGATTTTGGTATAATGGCTAGTATGTATTTAAACGGTTGTTATCTTTTTTTATTCTTATTAAGCAAAAAACCTGCCAAAATATGGTTAAAGATCTATTCTAAAATTTATGAGGGTTGTATTAAAAATCAGAAAAGCCTTTCGAATCAATTTCGAAAGGCTTAAAATGTAAAAAATGGAAGTATTTATTTTCTTTTTATTACTTTATGAACAGCATTACTTATCGCCTCTGCATTTAAACCATATTTTTCCATGAGTTGATCTGGTGTACCACTTTCTCCAAAAGTATCGTTAGTAGCAATAAATTCTTGTGGTGCAGGATGATTTTTAACTAACACTCGAGACACGCTTTCACCTAAACCGCCAAGGTAATTATGCTCTTCGGCAGTAACAATACATCCGGTTTTCTTTACAGAATTCAGGATTGTTTCATCATCTAGAGGCTTTATGGTATGAATATTAATAACTTCTGAGCTAATCCCTTCTTCTGCTAACGATTCTGCAGCTCGCAGTGCTTCCCACACTAAATGACCGGTTGCAACAATGGTAACATCGGTTCCTTCTTGCAACATAACAGCTTTCCCGATTTCGAATTTTTGATCTTCAGGCGTAAAGTTTGCTACTTTGGGTCTTCCAAATCGAAGGTAAACTGGCCCTTGATGATTTGCAATTGCTATAGTAGCAGCCTTGGTTTGATTATAATCGCATGTGTTTATTACTGTCATTCCGGGTAACATCTTCATTAAACCTATATCCTCAAGTATTTGATGCGTAGCACCATCTTCTCCTAGCGTTAAACCAGCATGCGAAGCACAGATTTTTACATTTTTACCACTGTATGCTATGGATTGGCGAATCTGGTCATAAACACGTCCTGTAGAAAAGTTTGCAAAAGTTCCTGTAAAAGGAATTTTACCTCCAATAGTTAATCCGGCAGCAATGCCCATCATATTTGCTTCTGCTATACCCACCTGGAAAAATCGATCTGGATTATTAGCAATAAATGCGTCCATTTTTAAAGAGCCTATCAAATCGGCACATAGTGCGACCACATTTTCATTAGTTTTACCTAATTCCTCCAAACCGGCTCCAAAACCTGAACGAGTATCCTTTTTTCCTGTATCTATATATTTTTTCATTTTCTTTTTTGATTTGGATAAATTAGTAGTCCCCAAGAGTTTCAGGATTTTGGGATAGACCTATTTCTAATTGTTCATCATTTGGAGCTTTACCATGCCATGCGTGTGTATGCATCATAAAATCGACGCCATGCCCCATTACAGTATGCATTAGTATACAAACAGGCTTTCCTTTTCCAGTTCTGGTTTTAGCTTCTTTTAATCCTTCAATGACTGAAATAATATTATTTCCTTCTTTGATTTCCATTACATCCCAATCAAAGGCTTCAAATTTTGCTTTCAAATTACCCATGGGAAGTACATCGTCTGTAGACCCATCGATTTGTTGACCATTAAGATCAATAGTTGCAATAAGATTATCAACCTTTTTTCCGGCTGCATACATAATAGCTTCCCAATTTTGACCTTCTTGTAATTCACCATCTCCGTGTAAACTAAATACTAAATGGTCATCGTTATTCAATTTTTTTGCTTGTGCAGCCCCGATAGCAACCGACATTCCTTGTCCCAAAGATCCGGAAGCAATGCGTACACCAGGAAGACCTTCGTGAGTGGTTGGGTGCCCTTGTAATCTACTATTGATTAATCTGAAGGTATTTAATTCTTCAACAGGGAAATATCCACTCCTTGCCAGTACACTGTAATAAACAGGTGAAATATGTCCGTTAGAAAGAAAGAAAATATCTTCTCCAATTCCATCCATATCAAAATCTCCTTTTCTTTCCATGATTTCTTGATATAGCGCTACGAAAAATTCTGTACAGCCCAGAGAACCACCTGGATGTCCTGAGTTTACCTTGTGCACCTGACGTAAAATGTCTCTACGTACTTGCGTTGCAAAATCTTCTAATTGTTTTGTTTTTGGCATTATAATGCTGATTTCTTGATAATAAAGCCCCAAAAATAAAGGTTTTGTATACGGTGGCAAAATGTATGTGCTGCTTTTAATTAAGAAAGTATTGTTAATAACGAAAAGTTTTCGAAAACCTAAGTTGACCCATGTGATTTTTGTTAGTTATCTTTGCCCTCTATCAAAAAGAAAATATGCAATTTGACCTTTCGTCTCAAGACCCTGAGAGTAGTGCTAGGGCAGGAAAAATAACTACAGATCATGGTGTTATAGAAACTCCAATTTTTATGCCCGTGGGTACAGTAGCAACAGTTAAAGGTGTGCATCAACGTGAGTTGAAAAATGACATAAATCCCGATATTATTTTGGGAAATACTTATCATTTGTATCTAAGGCCTCAAACACCTATCTTAGAAAAGGCAGGTGGTTTACATAAATTCATGAATTGGGATCGAAATATTCTTACCGATAGCGGTGGCTATCAAGTATATTCTCTATCTGCAAATCGCAAAATAAAAGAAGAAGGAGTAAAGTTTAAATCACATATAGATGGTTCATATCATGTGTTTACTCCTGAAAATGTAATGGAAATTCAACGTACTATTGGAGCAGATATCATTATGGCATTTGATGAATGTACTCCGTATCCCTGTGATTATCAATATGCCAAGCGAAGCATGCATATGACACACCGATGGTTAGATAGATGTATGCAACATTTAGAGAAAATTCCTGTTAAATATGGATACAATCAGGCTTTTTTTCCAATAGTCCAAGGAAGCACATATAAGGACCTAAGAATGCAATCGGCAGAATACATAGCAAATGCAGGAGCAGTAGGTAACGCTATAGGAGGATTATCGGTAGGAGAGCCAGCCGAAGAGATGTATGCAATGACAGAGGTAGTAACCAATATTCTGCCAGAAGATAAACCAAGATACTTAATGGGAGTGGGCACTCCAATTAACATTCTAGAAAATATAGCTTTAGGAGTGGATATGTTTGATTGTGTAATGCCAACACGTAACGGTCGTAACGGAATGCTTTTTACTGCTCATGGTACAATTAATATTAAGAATAAGAAATGGGAAGATGATTTTTCGCCGATTGACGAAATGGGAATAACATACGTGGATACAGAATATTCTAAAGCTTATTTGAAGCATCTTTTTTCGGTAAATGAAATGTTAGGGAGACAAATTGCAACTATACATAATTTGGGCTTTTACTTATGGTTGGTTAGAGAGGCTAGAAAACATATCTTAGCTGGGGATTTTTATTCCTGGAAAAATATGATGGTCAAACAAATGGATAAAAGATTATAAAAGAACCAAAATTTTAAGGGGCAAGAACCAAGACTGATTTTGGTATAAAAACTATCTCTAAAACTGATAAGAGAAGCATGGTTTAATTTTTTTTGATGCATATTTCTGAACCGAAACTAGTATCAAAAAGTCTAGAATCTTGATGCTAAAAACAAAGTGAGCTTACGTCTTAATTGAAATATAAAAATTTGAATTTAGAATAAATTTAATGAAGATATTAGACTGGTACATATTAAAACGATATTTAGGTACATTTTTTACGATGATTTTGCTTTTTATCCCCATCGGGATCATAGTAGATCTTTCTGAGAAAATTGATAATATGTTAGAACATAAAGTTCCCGTTGATGCGGTAATAGGATATTATCTTGATTTTACAATTTACTTTGCCAATTTACTATTTCCGTTATTTGTATTTCTATCGGTCATTTGGTTTACCTCAAAATTGGCAAACAAAACCGAGATTATTGCTTTCCTGAGCTCAGGAGTTTCTTTTTGGAGGTTTTTAAGACCTTACATGATAGGCGCAGTTATCATTTGTATAGGAGCACTGGTTATGGGACTTTTTTTGGCACCAAAAGCTAGTCAGGGATTTAATGAATTCAAATATTCTTATTTGAAGAAAGGACGAAAAGTACAGGAAACCAAAAATGTATACCGACAACTCAATGACAGCATCTTTTTGTATGCTAATAATTTTAAACCACTAGATAAATCGGCGACCAATTTTACCATAGAATATTTTAATGGTAATAAATTAGAGACTAAAATATCTGCTAGAAAGATTACATTTAAAGATAGCATTTATGAATTGAGAGATTTTGTGAAGAGAAGAGTCCTGGAGAATGAAGATATTATAGAAAAAGCTGATAAGAAGGATACAATTCTTCCTTTCAATATAGATGAATTCACTCCGGTTACCTATGTAGCCGAAACTTTAAATTATACCGAGCTTAGTAAGTTTATAGAAAAAGAAAGTAAGAGAGGCTCATCTGATATAAACCGTTATAAAGTGGTTGCTTATAAACGATGGAGCATACCGGTATCTGCTTTTATACTTACAATTATAGGAGTGGCAGTATCCTCAATGAAAAGAAGAGGGGGGATGGGAGTAAATCTAGCGGTTGGAATATCGCTGGCATTTGTCTTTATATTTTTTGATAAAGTTTTGGGAACTTTGGCAAATCAATCAGATTTTCCACCAATTGTGGCGGTTTGGTTTCCCAATGTTTCATTCGGAATTTTAGCTATTTATCTTCTATACAATGCGAAACGCTAAACTTCAAAACTATTTACATTTACATTTCATTGTTTTTGTTTGGGGATTTACGGCTATTCTTGGTGAGTTAATATCTATCGAAGCTTTGCCACTAGTATGGTATAGAATGCTTCTGGCCTCCGGTTTTATATATCTATATGTTGTTTTTAAGAAAATATCATTAACGATTTCCAGAAAACTGTTTTTTACTCTGTTTTTTGCCGGAATAATTATAGCCTTGCATTGGATTACTTTTTTTGCCGCTATTAAGGTTTCTAATGTATCTATTACTTTAGCAATGCTATCAACAGGAGCTTTTTTCACATCAATTCTCGAACCTATTTTTTATAAAAGAAAGCTAATTTGGTATGAAGTTCTTTTTGGAGTATTAGTGATAACGGGATTGTATATCATCTTTGAAGTAGAAGGAAATCATTTTTTAGGTATTGTATATGCATTGATATCAGCATTTTTGTCTTCGGTTTTTTCATTGATTAATGGAAAAGTCGCACAAATACATAATCCTTCTATGATCTCTTTCTATGAATTGTTATGTGGTGTTGGAGTGATAACATTATATTTGATAGGAGCAACCTTTTTTGGCACGGCCACTGAAGGATTTACGATTGCGTTTTTTCAAGTTTCTGTTTCTGATTGGATATATATATTAATATTAGCATCAGTTTGTACTGCCTATGCATTTATAGGATCTGTAAAGGTGATGAAGTATTTAAGTCCCTATACAGTGATGTTAACTATTAATTTGGAACCTGTTTATGGTATATTATTAGCTGTTCTGATCTTTGGAGAATCTGAGAAAATGAGTACTCAATTTTATTATGGAGCTTTGATCATAATTAGTACTGTAATACTGAATGGAATCTTCAAAAATGCTAAAAAAAGAAAAAGTACTTCAACTTTACGTAACATTACGAAGTAAAGTTTTTATATTTGTCAGCTAACCCTAGTTAACATAAATTATATTCTTGAGTATGGAATATTTAGAATTTGAACTCCCCATTAAAGAGCTTGAAGAGCAATTTGAGAAGGCTTGCGCAATAGGTGAAGAAAGCGAAGTTGATGTGACAGATACCTGTAAGCAAATTGAAAAAAAACTTGCAGAGACTAAAAAAGATATATACAAAAATCTCACTCCTTGGCAGCGTGTTCAGCTCTCCAGGCATCCATCAAGGCCTTACACTTTGGATTATATAGATGCAATTTGTGGGGAATCCTTTTTAGAATTGCATGGTGACCGTAATGTAAAAGACGACAAGGCAATGATCGGGGGACTTGGTAAGATCGGTAATCAAAGTTATATGTTTGTTGGTCAGCAAAAGGGATATAATACCAAAACCAGACAATATCGTAATTTTGGTATGGCAAATCCCGAAGGATATCGAAAAGCACTTCGATTGATGAAAAGCGCCGAGAAGTTCAATATCCCCGTAGTTTGTTTTGTAGATACCCCAGGAGCTTATCCTGGATTAGAAGCAGAAGAGCGAGGACAAGGTGAAGCAATTGCAAGAAATATTCTCGAAATGACTCGACTTAAAGTACCAATTATTGTAGTGATTATTGGTGAAGGAGCCAGTGGAGGTGCATTAGGTATTGGAGTAGGAGATAAAGTATTGATGCTCGAGAATACGTGGTATTCTGTTATTTCTCCAGAATCTTGCTCATCAATTTTATGGAGAAGCTGGGAATATAAAGAACAAGCAGCTGAGGCACTAAAGTTAACTGCAACAGACATGAAAAAGCAAAAGCTTATTGATGAAATTGTGAAAGAACCATTAGGGGGAGCTCATAGTGATCGTGAAAAAATTTTCAAAACCGTTCGAGATAAAATTTCTTCGTCCTATGATGAATTTAAAAACTTATCACCAGAAGAATTAGTAGAAAAACGAATGGATAAATATTCAAATATGGGAGTCTTTAAGGACTAACCCCTAAAAAATCACTTAGTGCCTAAATCTGAAGTTGAGAACTTCAGATTTTTTTATGCTTATTAACAATAAAAATTACTTATTAACAGTTCATTTGTTAAAGAACGGTGGACATTCGTATCTTTGTAAGTAGGGGTATCTCTTTACAATTTTTTTACATTCGTAGTCATGGAAAAAGTACAGCAAGCACAGCAAAAAAATTACGGTCGGGGGAACGTGATATCGCTGGAAAAAGGAAAAATACCTCCTCAAGCAGTTGATTTAGAGGAAGTTGTACTTGGGGCAATGATGATCGATAAGAAAGGAGTCGATGAAATCATTGATATTCTTAATCCTGATGTTTTTTATCGGGAAGCTCATCAATACATTTTTGAAGCGATATATAAACTCTTCGAAAACTCCGAACCTATAGACTTATTAACGGTTTCTAGCCAGCTTAAGAAGGACTCAAGGTTAGAGTTGGCAGGTGGAGACTATTATTTGATACAATTAACGCAAAAAGTTTCCTCTTCGGCACATATTGAGTTTCACGCTCGTATTATTCTTCAGAAATATATTCAACGCAGTTTGATTAAAATATCGAACGAGATTATAGAAGAATCTTACGATGAGACAACCGACGTTTTTGATTTACTTGATATGGCAGAATCAAGGCTGTATGAAGTTACCCAAGGTAATATTAAAAGATCAACAGAAACTGCTCAGAATTTAGTTATTCAGGCAAAAAAGAAAATACAAGAAATCTCAAACAAAGAAGGTTTAAGTGGAATCCCATCTGGTTTTGATAAGCTGGATAAATTAACTTCGGGCTGGCAGCCAAGTGACTTAATCATTGTGGCTGCTCGTCCGGGTATGGGTAAAACAGCTTTAACCTTATCTATGGCGAGAAATATGGCAGTTGGACAAAATATTCCTGTGGCTTTCTTTTCATTAGAGATGTCATCAGTGCAATTAATTACTCGATTGATATCTTCTGAAACAGGACTTTCATCAGAGAAATTACGTACCGGTAAACTGGAAAAACATGAATGGGAGCAACTTAATGTGAAAGTAAAAGACCTTGAAAAAGCTCCTCTGTTTATTGATGATACCCCTTCATTGTCAATTTTTGACCTTAGAGCCAAAGCGCGTCGGTTATCATCTCAACATGGTATCAAGATGATTGTTATTGATTATTTGCAATTAATGACTGCTGGAGGAACAGGGAAAAATGGTAATCGTGAGCAGGAGATATCTACCATATCCCGTAACTTAAAAGCCTTGGCAAAAGAATTAAACGTACCGGTAATTGCTTTATCTCAGCTTTCTCGTGCCGTAGAGACGCGTGGAGGTAGTAAAAGGCCCTTGCTAAGTGACCTTCGTGAATCTGGCGCAATTGAGCAGGATGCCGATATTGTTTCGTTCATTTATAGACCCGAATACTATAAAATTGATGAGTGGGACGATGAAGAAAGATCACCTACACAAGGACAAGGAGAATTCATTGTTGCCAAACACCGTAATGGTGGTCTCGAGAATATTAGGTTAAAATTTATTGGTCACTTAGGTAAATTTGATAACTTAGATGATTTTAGTACTCCTTTTGAGTTTCATTCGAAAATGAATGATGGTAATGAAGAAGAACCCTTCAGTACTGGTCATCTTCCTAGTGCAGATGAAGCTTTCGGGAGTAGCATAAATGACACTAGTGATGATGACGAAGTTCCTTTTTAAAATACCATCTTTTTTGGACAGTATACTAAACAATAGAATACTAAAATTTTCAATATTTGGTATTCTTTTTTTGGCCATTACATTTCAATCCTATGCGTCTTACGTTTTAATACCAATGGATGCAGAAGGGCAACAAAATCATTTAAAAGCTTATGGGATTACCTACTGGACCTTAAGTAACGACCTAAAAGTGAAATGGTTATTAAACTATAGAGGTGGTTCTTTTCTTTTGCCTGATACAGAGGATATTCGAAAAGAATGTACCATTCGGGGTGTTTCTTATGAAGTTATCAGTGATTCTGAAACAGCAGAGATTTTAGAAGAAATTAGCAGTCCTTCTCAAAATATGGAAGCTGTTATTCTTGAAAAAGCTCCTAAAATTGCAGTGTATTCTCCAAAAGGAAATCAACCTTGGGATGATGCCGTTACTATGGTTTTGACTTTTGCCGAAATTCCATACGAAACAGTATATGATAAAGAAGTGTTGGAAGATAATCTTATTTTATACGATTGGTTGCACTTACATCACGAGGATTTTACAGGTCAATATGGTAAGTTTTATGCTTCTTATCGAGCCGCTCCCTGGTATATAAGAGAAAAGGCTGCAGCAGAAAAATTAGCTAATGATTTGGGATATTCTAAGGTTTCTCAACAAAAATTGGCAGTAGCGTTAAAAATTAGAGATTATGTCATTGGAGGCGGATTTATGTTTGCCATGTGCAGTGCTACCGATAGTTTTGAGATTGCCTTATCTGCAGAAGGAGTTGATATATGTGAACCTATGTTTGATGGAGATCCTAGTGAGCCTGGATATCAATCTAAGATAGACTATAATAAAACCTTTGCATTCAAGAATTTTACACTTGAGCGTAGTCCAAATGTGTATGAGTTTTCTTCAATTGATATGACCCGTATTCGTCGCATTTCTAAAACAACTGATTATTTTACGTTAATGGATTTTTCAGCGAAATGGGATCCTATACCAACAATGCTTTGCCAAAATCATACAGCTTTGGTAAAAGGCTTTATGGGGCAAACAACGGCTTACAATCCTAATGAAATTAAATCCAATGTACTTGTTCTTGGTGAAAATAGAACCAATGGAGAAGCTCGTTATATACATGGTATAAAAGGCAAGGGTTTCTTTACTTTTTATGGAGGGCATGATCCTGAAGATTATACCCACAGAGTGGGTGATCCAAAAACCGAATTAGAACTTCATCCTAATTCGCCTGGGTATCGCTTGATTCTTAATAATGTTCTTTTTCCGGCTGCCAAAAAGAAAAAGCAAAAAACATAATTTTGTTTTTGCACGGTTATGAATATTCAACGACTATTTCAACATAAATAAAGTGAGGCCTTCTTTTTCGTTATTTGAAAAACCTTCTACAGAGAAAAACGGAACATATAAAGTAATGGAATATCTTTGAAGTATCCCATCAATTTAATCGAATGGGCAGGGTGTTCTTTTTGGTCGGGAGCATATTTTTTTAATAAAAATTCAAGGGTTCTTTTTCAAATATCATAATCTATAGGACTGATTTTTTGTAAGAATTATAAGATTGTTAATTATCTTCTGTTTTTTCACTAAAACTATGTTCGTATTGAAATTCTATACCTTCAAAATTGATTAATTTTAAAACTTTTATTTGTTTATCTACGAAAACGTTATAGTTGACAACGAACAAAACATATGCTATGTACAGTGAACTGAATACCAGTAATAGAATTTTAATGGGGCCAGGTCCGTCTGATGCCCATCCAAGAGTATTAAAAGCAATGGCTACGCCTTTAATAGGCCACCTTGATCCTGAGTTTGTAACCATTATGGATGAAGTAAAGACAATGGTACAAAAAACATTCATCACAAAAAATCATCTAACTTTTGTCGTATCGGCTCCTGGTAGTGCAGGAATGGAAACCTGCCTGGTTAACCTGCTAGAGCCTGGTGATGAGGTGATCATTTGTATAAACGGTGTTTTTGGGGCTAGAATGGCAGAGATTGCAGAGCGTTGTGGTGCATCGGTTCATAAAATTGAAAAAAACTGGGGAAGTGTAGTAACTGCACAAGACGTAAAGAAAGTATTGGATATTTGTCCTAAACCAAAATTATTAGCTCTTGTACATGCTGAGACTTCTACAGGAGCTTTACAACCACTTAAGGATATTAGTGATTTGGTGCATAATGCTGGTGGGTTATTCATGGTTGATGCGGTGACCTCTTATTGCGGTGTAGAATTAAAAGTAGACGAATGGGGTATTGATGCTATCTATACAGGAACTCAGAAATGCCTTAGTGCGCCTCCAGGGTTATCACCTGTAAGTTTTTCTGATAGAGCAATAAAAGCATTAGAAAATAGAAAAACTAAAGTGCAAAGCTGGTTTTTAGATTTAAGTTTGGTTAAAAACTATTGGGGCGGAGCTAAGCGCGCTTACCATCATACTGCCCCGGTATCTTCAATATATGCTTTACGAGAATCTTTACGAATTGTATTAGAAGAAGGATTAGAAAATCGTTGGAAGAGACATCAAGAAATACATCAGGTCTTGAAAACAAAACTAGAAACTTTAGGATTTAAGTATTTGGTAGAGGAGCAATATAGACTGCCTAATTTAAATTCTGTGTTTTTACCAGATGGAAATGATGAAGCTTTAATAAGAAGTAAATTGCTAAATGATTATAATATTGAAGTAGGAGGAGGGCTCGGTGCTTTTGCCGGAAAAATATGGAGAATTGGAATTATGGGAGAGAGTTGTACTTTAAATCATGTTAATATGTTAATTAGCGCTCTTGAAGATATGGATGAGTTTAGCAACTAAAAACTTTAGGTAAAATTTTTTTATAATTATCAAAATATTATCATTCACTTTTTTTTTAAGTATTTTTATACGATAGTCATAAATAAATCTTTGAATTAATGAAAGAACTTACAATTTTTTTACTGCTATTATATATCTCTAATTTGGCAGGTCAAAAAGTAGAAAGTGATACCTATAATATCACAGAAGTTTCAGAATTAAGTGCTTATGGAACTCGAGTGGTTTTAAGGAAATCTGGAAAAGACCATATTCAAGGGGATCAATATTATGAAAGTAAAAACAGACTTGCTTCCATATATGTAGATGGAAAAAAAACACGCAGATCTTATGTAAGATATAATGCCATGACCGATGAAATAGAGGTTACAGAGGTGTTTAACATCTTAAAAAGAGAAGATATTGAAATTGTTTTGGATGAGGGTTATATGTACAAAATATTGGATTTTAATGGAACTAAACAATTTTTCATTTTTCTGAAGGAAGGAAAAATTTCTTTGGTGATGAAAGTAGAAAAGATAATAAAAAATGGAAAAGGTATAGTTACCGGCTATGAACAAACAACTCCTACTAAGTATGTAGAAAAACGCTCTTATTTTATAAAAAGAGATGGTGATGATTTACTTAGTATTAAGTTAAAGAAGAAAGACATACTTCGAGCTTTGGGCGATAAAAAAGACGAAATCGAGAAGTATGTAACTTCAAAAAAACTAAGCTATAAGAAAGAAAGTGATTTGATAAAGATTATTAGTTATTACAATAAGCTGTAGTCTTTTTTTGCACAAGTAAACCAAAGATAATAATCTTAAAATAGTAGGAAGATCAATATTTAATGTTGTTTTAATACTAATTTGAGTAATTAATATGAATATTTCTTGAAATTTAAATTAAATAGTCAATAGTAAATAAATACTTAGAAAATAATGAAAAAACTTTTTGTCTTTTGTATCGTTGTAGTAAGCCATTTTTTTATTTCTGCGCAAGTAGCTACTGGTTCGGGGATTGGACCGGGCGAAATGTCCATGGCCAGTCCTTATGGAACAACACAAATTTTTGTTACAGACCCCTCTGAAGATCCGGTACAGGGGCATAGATATTATGAAGAAAGAAATAAACTGGCGGTAGTTTATATAAATGATAAAAGAGCACGTAGGTGCCTAATTAGGTATAATGCATTTAATGATGAAATCGAAATAACCGAAAACGATAAGGTTTTTAATATACTTAAGTTAGATGATATTAAGATTGTTCTCGAAGATGATGAATACTTTTATAAAATATTTGATTCTGAAGAAGGAAAGCGATTTTTTATTCTACGTAACAAAGGAAAAGTGTCTTTTGCAAAACGAGTAGAGAAAAGTGTAAAATTGGGGAAAGTAGCTACTTCAGGTTATGAAAAAGATACGCCTTCAAAATACGTAACAAAACGTAAATATTTCATAATCAACGAAAAAGGAGAGGTGAAAAATATAAAGAAACTTAAGAAAAAAGACATATTAGCACTGCTAGATAAAAAAACTGAGCTAGAACAGTATGCTACTTCTGAGAAATTAAGTTTCAAAAACGAGGAAGATCTAGTTAAAATTATCGACTACTACAATACGTTATAATACAAATGTAAAAAAAAGAGGCTGTCTAAAAACATTTAGGCAGTCTTTTTTATTTGAGCTATTTTCTATTTTGAAGCTTTTGATTTCATAAAAGTTGTTAGTTGATAGTAGTTA